>DDKK01000025.1 GCA_002339325.1 Nitrospiraceae bacterium UBA2600
GAAATGCTCATTTACTCTAAGCTTTCTGTCTCTTACCATTCTCCAAAGTATTAAAAATGAAGCAAGAGTTTCAGAGGTGCTGCCAGACTTAGAGATTACATTTATCAACGTCTTTTTTAAATCTACTATTTCAACAATCTGCTTTAATGTAAGCGGGTCTACATTATCATATATAAAAACCTTCGGTGTCTTTTTAAGATTATGGAAGGGACTGAGAGACTCCATAATTACTCTCGGACCAAGAGCACTTCCACCAATCCCCAGCACTAAAAAGTATTCATATTCTTTGACCCTTTCACCTATCTGCTTAACCTTTTCAATCTGTTGATATGGAAGATTTATGAAATCGAGTTCATCATATTTTTTTTCAGAAAGCAGCAAAACAGCACGTTTTGTGCATTCTTCAATTTCTGAAATCTTAAGCCCCCTTTCTCCTATCTCCTCCTGTAAAACATTAGAAAAGTCAAGCCTCAACACTTTTTGCCTCCTTTCTTTGAGAAGTAGGCTACTACAATAACAATCAAAACAGAAAGTATAATTATTATGGCCAAAACTTTTGTAATCTTAAAGGCCATTATAACCAAAAGAGCAAGTCCTAAGAGAAGATATATCTGCCAGCTCAAAAACTTCTCCTTCTATAATTATGGGGATTAACTCTATTTTTCTTCATTCTGATTTTCTGTAGAGAGCGCTTCTGTTTTCTGCCTTTTTATGTAGATATAAGCTTCCTTTGTCGAAATAATTAGGATAGCTATAAAACCTATCAGCAAACCCTTGATGTTAAACCATCCTTTTATGGCGATAAACCACAAAAAGAGAAATATGGCACCAAGCTTTAAGTAGCTAAGACCGATAACAGTAAGCTGAAACATTGGTTTACCAAAGAATTTCTTTACAGCCCATGCAAGTTCTCTCAAGCTAAGCCAGCTAATAAATCCTCCAAGAATTACATTTAGCGCAACTATTTCATTCTCCCATACAAGATAACTTGCCAGTGAGAGCACTGGCACCAAAATAAGCGTCTGCCTATTCAGTCTCTTGATTACTTCCCTGTCCATCTTCTCTGTTCACCTTCCTTACAAATCTCTGAATTTCTCGAATGCCTGCTACAAAGCCTGCCAATAAAAAAATTAATGAAAAAACTGGAAAAGTGCTTAAAAATTTATCGATAAGATATCCTAACACAACGCCTATTATCACGCAAAGAACAAAGTTTATGCCCAGTGCTGAAGCTTCAAGAATAACCTTAAAAATTGATTTTTTAGCTCTCTCCTCGCTCACCCTCTACCTTCACACTCTGATAATACAAACTCTTTGAGAGAAGTTGCAACTTCTTTGTAAAAATCTGTCTTTGCTTTCTTATAAAGAGCATCGCAAAAAAGGGGAATCCAACGACAAAGCCTTTTTAAAAATTCGATTTGTAAATCTACAAGATTTTGTTCAATTAGATAACTCATAAAAAGAAGCTCCATTGATACGTGGTCTGCCGGAAGGTCAAATTCTTCATCTATTGCTACTCCCGCTGTCCAGTAAAAGTGTTGAACATCATCGAGACTCAAATCAATAGGTATGTCTCTGTAAAGCATTTCCCGATAGTAACCTTCAAAGTTTGGCAGGTCTCCCTCACTAAAAATTCTTATAAAATCCTCGCATATCTCTTCATAGCTTTCATCAATAGGAATATCGGCATATATCTCAAATTCTCTTATAAGCTCTGGCTCTGGAATATCCATTAACAAATATCCGAAAAGCCTGTAAGTTTCTGCTCTTTCTTCTTGCTGCAAAGGGTCTAAAAAGCTCATAGCTCCTTAAATGTTTTATATGCAGATTTTACTGTTTTTTCAATATCCTTCTCACTGTGACTAAGAGAGATAAAACCGGCTTCAAACTGGGAAGGAGCAATATAAATTCCTCGATTTAGCATACCCCAAAAAAATCTCTTAAACTTTTCCAAATCTGAAGTCTTTGCCGTTTTTGCATCAATCACCTCTGTCTCTGTGAAATAACTGCAAAACATTGTCCCTGCCCTGTAAAATCTAACTTTTGCTCCTGCCTTCTTGGCTGCATCCTTAAGTCCCTCTTCAAGGTGAATCATTTTATCTTCAAGCTTTTTATAAGTAGATGATTTTTTAAGAACCTTTAATGTTTCTATTCCAGCAGTCATTGCTAAAGGATTTCCCGCCAGAGTTCCAGCCTGATAAACTCCTCCCTCAGGTGCAACCATCTGCATTATCTCTTTCTTACCACCGTATGCTCCCACTGGAAGGCCGCCACCGATTACCTTGCCGAGACAGGTAAGGTCTGGCTTTATACCGTAGTATTCCTGAGCTCCACCAAAGGAAACTCTAAATCCTGTCATCACCTCATCAAAAATCAGAACTACTCCATATTTTTCCGTTTCCTCTCTTAAAGCAGCTAAAAATTCCTTGTGGGGAAGAATACATCCCATATTACCAACAACTGGTTCAAGTATCACACAGGCTATATCTTTCCAGTTATCCTTGAGAGCATTTCTCAAAGCCTCTACATCATTGAAGGGAAGCACGATTGTCTCAGATGCATAGGAAGAAGGCACACCGAGACTATCGGGAATGCCAAAAGTAGCTCCTCCAGAGCCAGCTGAAACCAACAACCCATCTACGTGTCCGTGATAGCAACCCTCAAACTTTACCACCTTTGAGCGTCCTGTAAAACCTCTTGCAAGTCTTATGGCAGACATTGTAGCCTCTGTGCCTGAGTTAACCATACGGAGCTTTTCTATTGAAGGAAAAGCATTTTTCACAAGCTCTGCCAGCTCTATTTCAAGCTTTGTCGGAGCACCATAGCTTGTCCCCCTTTCAGCAGCTTTCTTGAGCGCTTTAACCACGGAAGAATGGGCATGACCAAGTATTAAAGGTCCCCAGGAGAGAACATAGTCTATGTATTCATTTCCATCTACATCGTAAATCTTTGAACCCTTTGCTTTAGAGATGAATAGAGGATTGCCACCTACTGCCTTAAAAGCTCTTACGGGGCTGTTTACACCACCAGGCAGTAAGGTCATTGCTTTTTTATAGAGTTTTTGCGATTTTTTTGTTTTCATACTCCCTCCAGCAAATTATTTTTATTTTACGAAAAACCTGAAACTTTTAATAATTTCAATTCAATATATGCCGACATAAATATGCCGTTAAAACCTACATATCCTGTTCTTTATGTTCCTTTTCTATACTGTCTTTCATCTTCTCATAACATTCAGGACACATGCCGTGAGTAAAGTCCGCCTCTGTATGCTCTTTTAAATAAGTCTCAAGCTTCATCCAGTAGCCTTCGTCGGTTCTAATTTTTTTACACCATGCACAAATAGGTATTAAACCCTTCAGAGTTTTAATGTTTTCAAGGGCTTTCTGGAGTTCCTTAATCAGCTTTTCCCGATTCTCATCGTATACCTTCTTGTCTGTTATGTCTTCTCCTGCACTTACAGTTGCCAGTATTTTTCCATCTATACCTCTTAATACTGTATTATGCCAAGCAAATAGCCTCTCTCTGCCATCTTTTGTCAAAATCTTATTTTCAAAATATTCAACCATCTCTCTTTCACCAGATATTATACTTTCAAAAACTATTTTAACCTTTTGTCTCTCTTTTTCAGGAATCATCAAATCAAACCAATTTTTTCCAATTAACTCGTCCTTTGAGTAACCAAGTA
>DDKK01000045.1 GCA_002339325.1 Nitrospiraceae bacterium UBA2600
TTAGAAGTTCTACCAACTCTTCTTGTGAAAATCTGTTTGACCACCTTTTTATAAGCCATTCAGGGTGGGAGAAGGCAATTGATAGATTTGGAGGTATCTTTTTTGCCCTCAATTCATAGTCACTGAATACTTTGCTGTTGTGGAAAAATGATGGCAAATCTTCAGTTTCGTATTTTCTTAAAAAAGCTCGTATTATTGCATTTACAACCGCTGGCTTTCCCAAAAAAGCCTTTTCTGTATTTACTGCCTCATTTGTTACAGCATAGGCAGGGATGTTCATAAACATCAACTGATAAAAGGAGCATCTTAGATTGTTGATGGTATTTGAAGATAAGCTTTCCTTGTTTTTATAAAACTCTTCTAAAACCCAATCTATGGCAAAAAGATTTCTCAAAACTCCGTAGATTATCTCAAGAAGAAAGGCCCTATTAACTTTGTCAAACTGGGATAGAGTCTCTTCGGTGAGAGCAAATTTCAAGGCTTTTTTGTTTTCAAGCACCTCTGTTAGTACTTTTACTGCTACTTGTCTTGGGTTTTGTTTTTTAATAAACATTCGACTGCATCCTCTACCTTTTTTAAATTTACTGTCGTATTAAAGCAAGGACCGTGAGGTCTTTCATTTAAAATTCCTATCACAGGGATAGGATAGGTATCAACAACACCGCTTGAAAGGTCCCTTTCACAGGCTACAGCCACAATAGCATCGGGTCTGATATCTTTTACTACCTTTCTTGCAATAGTTCCTCCTGTTGCTATTGATATGAAAACTCCATTTTTCTCAGCAATTTCAAGTAAATCTTTGATTTTACACTTTCCGCATCTCTTACATTTGAAAACATCAAAGGTAAGCCTTATGTCACATTCAGAGTTCTGTATGCAGTGAGGTAGGAGTATTAGAATTTTAGAGGGATTTGTTGTATTTCGCATTACGAGAGAGTTGTTCAATTTTATTATGTAAGACTGAAAGTAAGATTTCTTTGATTTCATAAAAGCACCTAAAAACATTAGAAATGGATATAGCAGTTTAAGTACAACTCCTCTAAGAAAATGAGTCCATACCTTCATTTATCTTTCTTCCAGCAATAAACTCTTTTGCATTCATTACTTTTTTTCCTTCTGGTTGAAGTTGAATAATCTTCAACAAACCCTCTGCTGTGCCAACGATTAGTTCATTTTTTGCCTTTACTATTAAGCCAGGAATTGCATGACCCGGAAGAACTTCTGATTTTATTATTTTAATCCTCTCATTTTTTAGAAAACAGTAGGCACATGGCCACGGATATGTTCCCCTGATTAAATTAAAAATCTCCTCTGCTTTTTTTTGCCAATCAATTCTACCATCTTCTTTTTTTAGCTGTGGTGCATAACTTGATTGCCCCTGTTGCGGTGTTGGAGTAATCAAGCCTTTTCTTAAATTGTTGATAGTTTCAATGACAAGCTTTGCTCCAATTTGCGAGAGTTTTTCAGAAAGAGTAAGACTATTGTCCTCTTTGTCTATATTAATTTCTCTTTGCATAAGAATCGGTCCTGTATCGAGCCCCTCGTCTATCAACATAGTAGTAACGCCTGTTGTCTTTTCTCCTCTTATTAATGCCCACTGGATAGGTGCTGCCCCTCTGTATTTAGGCAGTAAAGAAGCGTGAAGATTAATACATCCTCTTGAGGGTATGTCTAACAATTCTCTTGGAAGAATCTTACCATAGGCAACAACAACGGCAAACTCGGGATTTAGCTCTTTAAGCTCTTTTATTAGAGTCTCATCTTTTATTTTGTCTGGTTGGACAACGGTTAACCCTTTTTCAAGGGCAAACTGTTTTATCTCCGTTGGTTGAATTGCTTTACCTCGTCCCTTTGGTTTGTCAGGCTGAGTTATAACAAGCAGGATATTTTCACCGCTTTCGATTAAAGCTTGAAGCGTGGGCACAGCAAACTTTGGTGTTCCCAAAAATATTATCCCTCTCCCTTTTGATAACATCTCAAATGGACTATTTTTTTGATTTTAAATACTTTCTTCTGAAAAGTTCCCTTTTAAGTGGGCTTATTCGGTCGATTAAAAGTGTCCCATCAAGATGGTCTATTTCGTGTTGTAGTGCCCTTGCAAGAAGTCCCTCTGCTTCAATTTCTATTTCTTTGCCCTTTCTGTCAGTGCCTCGCACCAATACCCTTTCTTTTCTTTTTAATCTTGTTAAAAAACCAGGCAGACTTAAGCATCCTTCTTCTGAGAGAATTTCTCCCTCCGATTGAATAATCTCGGGATTAATTAAAACTATTAAGCTTTGATTTTCTTGTCTTGGAGAAGTATCAACTATGATAAGTCTCTTTGAAATTCCTACCTGAGGTGCAGCAAGTCCTATTCCGTTTGCTTTATACATCGTTTCTATCATATCTTCGATTAATCGCTGAAGATTGCCATCGAGAGTTTCAATTTTTTCGGCTTTCTTTTTCAGGATTTCATCGGGATATTTTCTTATCTCAAGTGTAGCCATAAGAGATTATAACTAAAACACGCTGAATTTGAAAAATTTTTTAGGATTTTTCTTTACCTCTTCTATAAGTTCTTTGAGTTCATTGATGGTTTGCTTTAAATCTTCCGCTGTTTTCTTATCCTTTATCAGAAGATTAAGAGTTCCTTCAGATTTTTCGACTTCTGTCAGTAACCCATTAAGCCTTTCCGACGAAGACAGCAGTTTATCATAAAGAGTGGAGTCGTTAACAAGCTTACCAAGAGTTCCTTCAGATGAGGTAATCTTATTTGAAATTTCTTCAATATTTTTAACGCTTCTGTTAACCTTTTCATATAGGTCTTTGTCCCTTGCCAGCATTCCAATGCTTCCGTATCTTATTTCTCTTATTGTCTCCCTTAGTTCCAATACAGAAGTGTTAAGATTGTTATATAAAGTTGGGTCAGATAGTAGTTTTGGAATAGTGCCTTCCGATTTGTCAATCTTGCCTATTAAGAGGTCTAACTTGGAGATAAAACTTTCGATTTTATTTAGTGTTGAGGAGGCATTTACCATTATCTCTCTTGCTTCAATCTGGGGATAGCCAACTATTCCCTTTGAGAGGTCTAATGGTTGTGTTGAGTCACCTGTGAATATCTCTATGTATTTATCACCGAGAAGTCCTATGGTTTGAACAGTTGCTTTTGCGTCTGCTTTGAGATATGGCAGAACATCTTTATCTACCGAAACTTTCACAATTGTTCCGTGACTCATGCTTAGATTTATTTGATTAACCTCACCAACATCTACTCCAGCAATCCTTACAGTTGCGCCTTTTCTAAGCCCTTTTACATCGGATATGTAGATGTTAAAAGAAACTCTTTCTTTAAGAAGAGACTGTATCCCTCCTGAAAAAAGAATAACAAAAAATATAATACCAATAGTGAGGGTTATTACAATCCCTACCTTAAGAGATGCCCATTTTAGCTGTTTTTTTCTGTCAAACATGATTTAGATACGATTTATTATCTCAGCATATTTGTTGACCATCTGTTCAATCTCTTTAACTACTCTGTCGTCAGGTTTACCTATGGATACAGGGCCATAGTGACCGAGCCTTGTAAAGCCAAGACAAATACAGCCGTGAATTAAGAAGGCCTTTAGTATATCAAGACAAGCCGTCTCCCCTCCTCCACCAATCATGCCCGTTGAACAAAAGGCCGCTACAAGTTTGCCTTCAATTTTTCTGTAGTATTTAACGCTTTCGTCGATAAATTTCTTTATCTCTGCTGACATTGTTCCAAAGTAGTTTGGTGTTCCTATTATGTAACCGTCATACTGAGGAAGAGAATCAATGTTTACCTCCTCTACTTTTTTCAAGTCAACATTAAGAGCTTTTCCTTTAAGTCCCTCGGCAATGATTTTAGCCATTTTTTCGGTGTTCCCCGTTCTTGAGTGATAAACTACGAGAACTTTTTTCATAGCAAACCTCCATTACAGAAAAATTAAAGTCTTTTAATACACTACTATGATATAATAAAACAATTATGAAAAAGAAAGCACTTGTCATAGAGGACAATGGACTTGTAAGCGAAACCATAAAGGCCATGCTGGAGTTTTTGGAATTTCAAGTAGACCTCGCAGATAGCGGAACTGATGGAATTAAAAAATATGTTGATGCTAAAAACACAGGACAGCCTTTTGATGTAGTATTTGTTGACCTTGTCTTGCCTGAGATGCACGGAAGTATGATAATTAAAGAGCTAAAAAACATAGACCCTCAAGTAAATGCGGTGATATCAAGTGGCTACTCTGAAGACCCTTCAATAAGGGATTATAAAAATCTCGGGTTCAAGGGAGTATTAAACAAACCCTATACGCTTGACGAACTAAGAAACATTCTCAACGAATTGAGTTTACTTTAAACCAGGCAGATAAATTCTGAAGACCGTGCCCTCACCTAATCTGCTCTCTACCTCAATTTTGCCTTCGAGTTTTTCTATGAGATTTTTAACTATGCTTAAGCCAAGCCCTTTGCCTTCCTTTTTGAGAGAGAAGAAAGGGTCAAATATTTTATCTATGTGTTCTTCTGGAATTCCCGGACCTGTATCGGAGACTTTAATTAGAACATAATCACCTCTATTTATTCCCATGATTTGCCCTTCATTTCTTATATTTGATATATGAATTTCAATTAAACCTCCATCCTTCATTGCCTGTTTGGCATTGACAATCAGGTTTTGAAAAATTCTGTATATCTGCCCAGGATTTGCAAAAATATCATAAATATGCCCTTCTGTAGTAAGCTTTGATTTTATCTTGCCGCCGTTAAGAAGAAAATCAAGGCAATTATGGGCTATTTCTACAATATTTACTCTTTCTTTTTTTGTAACAAAATCGGGCCTTAAGTCTTTTAACTCTTCTATGATGTTGCTCATAATTTTTGTTGCCTCAATCATTCTCTCAATAAGTGCAAGTCTACTTGGTGTGTTTTCAGATTCTTTAAGAACTGACAGGTTACCTGTTACTGCAAAAAGATAGTTATTGAAATCATGAACAATTCCAGAGGATATCCTTGCAATCAAGTTTGTCCTTTCAAACTTCTTTGCAAGTTCATGACTTCTGATTATTTCGGTAGCATCTTTCATTGTTATCACCTTTCCTAATGTCATATTTTCTACAATAACCGTATTTTCAGAGTATATGACCGGTATTTTTCTATCGCCGGCTTTAAACATTTTGTATTCAGGTATTTCAAAGTCCTCAATAACAAACAAATCACTTAATTTTTTATCTTGAACTTGTTCCTCAGGCATCTGAAGAAGCCTTAAAGCTTCTTCATTTAAATATGTTATTTTCTCTCTATCATCAGTGTATATAACAGCTGTATCCATGGCATTTAATGATATTTTTTTACTTTCAACCTCTTCGGCCAATGAAAGAAAGAGATTTCTCAGATTCTCTACGTTCTTTATGAATATTGAATGTCCCACTAAAGCGAGCAGAATTAATCCAAGGAGAAGTATACTTTTGTAATTTTCATACTTGTCAAGGTAAATGAAGCTTGCCAGATACCACTCAGAGGTAATACTCTCTTTCACAATTTTTAAAAGTTTCGAATCATATTCAATTACATCCTCATCTACCTGCTTTGCACCAGCCGATAAAACTCTGTCATTGCCAAAAAACCTATGCTCATATAACCTCTGAATCTCCTTCTCCGGAGGATTAAAAATTATCTTACCTTTCAGTTCATCTTTTCCTATCAAGATTGCTCCTGTGTAATGCATTACAAAAGCATCTTCTATTTCAACTTGCTTTTTAAAATGCTCACTTATATCAAACTGAAAAACTATAACACCGATTATTACTCCATTCTTATACACAGGGTAAGAAACCCTAACATCATCTCTTTTTGTATATAATCCCCTTCCTAAAAATATGGAAAGCTTGCCTTCTATTGATTCTTGAAAATACTGTCGCATCGATACATCTCTATGAAGCATCACTTCTCTGTATTCCTTTGAACAGCCTGTTACTTGTCCATTCTTGTTGATAAAAAATACAAGTGCCGTATTCAGAGATTGATTTAAGTAGGAAAGATAGTTATTCAGTTCTGTTTGCCCTTTGTCAATGCTCTCAATAAGGTCATTTGAAAGGGCAACAACCCGTATAAAATTGCTGTATAGACTAATTCGGTCTTTTATCTCGAGAACAAGCCTTTGAAGAGTAAGGTTTTTTTGAAATTCATCAGTGGTTCTTAAACTTTTTATGTATTCATTACCTATGTAAAGAAGGAGATAAAATAGAATTGTAAAACTTAAACTGTAGAAAACAAAATTTCTCAATCTCTTTTCATAGAGAACCTTAAATCTCATGAATAGGCTGGCAAATACAAAAAATGTGGATATTAAATTGAAAATCAAACTTTCTGTTAGGATATAGAAAGAAATGGCTAAATTGTATGCGCCAAAGAAAACAAAGGGCAGAAAAAGACCATTCCTAATGAGCCCTGGAACAACATTCGAAAGCTTTTCAGATGAGTATTTTTCAAGAAGGACAAGATGAAAATAAGAAAGGGATATCAATAAAAGACTGAAAAATGGAAAAACTTTGTTTTTAGTGAGCAGGCAGAGGACAGAAAAGACTAAAGGAACTAAGAGATAGTATACTTTTAGTTTGAGAAACTTTTTGTATCCGTAGAACAGAACAGTTCCAATGGCTAAACTATTCAAAGTAATTATGCACAGATACATGTTTCCGATAAAACTTCTGAAGACAATAAAAATATTGAGAGTAAGATGCAAGAAGATAATAGTGAAAAATTGGGAGACTATGTCTCTGTTCATCTGAGAGCTTAATTTTATTCGCCAGAAAGCAAGGTAATAGAAAATAATCGCATGGAAAAGAAGAAAAGATACTCTCAAGAGATTTGAAAATTCATCGACAAACAGAGTATTCACAACAAAATCTCGTTAAAAATAGTTAGTTTTTTCATAGGTATTTTTAATTTCAACTCCTTTGCCCGTTTGAGATTGATAATTTTAACATATTCACGCGCTTCTTCTACTTGAAGGGTTGATATTTTAACTCCCTTTAAAACATGAGAAGCCAGCTCGCCAGCTCTATACCCCATCTGATAAAAATCTACAGAGACACCTCCTAAAAATCCAAGTTCCATAAACTCTCTATTTACAACTAAGTCTGGTTTTTTTATCTTTTGTGTGATTATTGGAGAGACATCTTTTAGTGTGCGAATACTTCCATTTTTTATTGACATTACAAAAGGAAAGTAGGCGGTAATCTCTCTTCTTCTGTTAATCTCATCAGAAGCTTTTATTAAATCTTCCAACGAGCTAACAGGGAAAAATAGTAACTTTCCTTCTGATTTAGTGTCTTTCAATTCATGGATCACCTGATTTTTTAGAGTTTCCCCCATGAAATCAGTAGAGTATAAAACGGCGATTTTATCTACTCTTCCAATTAAAACCTCAAGAAGTTCAAGTTGATTGGAAACGAACAACTTTTCATAAACACCAGTGAAGTTCTTTATTGGCCTTCTGTCATTCAAAAAATTAAACTTTTGATTATAAATCTCTGGTGTTACATTAATACCTGAGAATATAACAGGAATTGATTTACCCATATAGTGTTTTGCCGCGCAGTTAAAAGCTGCATCATCTATTGTTATTATCAGAGAGGCTTTTTTATTTTCCACAGTTTTTCTAAATTCTTCACATTTTTCATTAAGATTTTCCTGAGATAATCTTCTCGAATCAAGATATAGGGTAGCAATATTGATATCCTTAAGATTACTTTTAAGTGAATCTACTACTCCTTCAAGTTGGGGCTTTCCACATAAATCTTCGGCGTCATAACTTGATAAAATTACGATATTCTTCTGCTTAGCACAGAAAAAGCAGGATATAGTTATGAGCAGTGAAAGAATTATGATTTTAAGCCATTTCATTCTTAATAAGTTTTTAATTTAATTTTACAAAAATGTCTTTAAATTTTCATATACACTGGGATTGAAATCTGGGAAAATTTTTTGTATAATGTAGTCAACATGAATCCAAATACTTTAATTCCCTCTACTGAACCAATTCCGGTGCCTGCGGAAATATTTATTGTCCTTGAACAGTTGTTTTTTCTTATACACATAGTCATTATCAACATGATTCTTGGTGCTGGCCTTATTCTTTTGTATAAGTGGAACAGAAAAAGTAACTTTTTTGATATCAATAAGCCTGTGGCAGGTAAAATACCGATACTATTTGCCCTTGGCATAAACATGGCTATACCTGCTCTTTTGTTTTTACAAGTAGTATTCGGACATCTCTTCTATACCAGTTCTATTCTTATGGGAACTTTCTGGATTTTAATAATTCCGCTTCTTATAATTGCCTATTACAGCTCCTACTATAACTACAAAAAGTTTGAAGTCTCAAAAAATTCAAAGTATGCCCTTGTTTTGATGATTTTTATAATTCTCTATATCGCTTTCATGCTTGTAAATAATTTGTCAATGATGGAAATGCCAGAAAAATGGACAACCTATTTTTCTAACAGAGATGGAACAATTCTTCTTTGGAGCGTTCCCAGCATATATCCGAGATTTTTCCATTTTCTCGTAGCCTCTGTAGCGATTGGAGGAATCTCTTACAGCCTTTATTTTAGTAGAAAGGCAAACTCTGAAGACAATGTCAAAGAAGGACTGAAAATATTTGCCTATGCAACAATGATACAAATAGGCGTGGGTTTCTGGTTTCTTTTAAGTCTTCCTCAACAGGTCATGCAAAAATTTATGGGACAGGACATAATTGCCACTACATCGTTACTGTTAGGCATAGTTACTGCCTTTGTAGCAGTTTTTCTCTCCCTTAAAGGTCAACTTAGGAGCACAATAGTCATGCTCTTTGCGACGCTAATTTTTATGGTTATAAACAGATATAACCTTAGAGTATTCCATATCGGTGAGAATTTCAGCATCGCTCAACTTAAAGTTGAGCCTCAGTGGGATGTTTTTGCTATTTTTGTATTAATACTTCTCATTGGAGTTTTCGTAATATTCTATATGCTTAAGATAGCCTTTCCCGGAGGAGTTAAAAGATGAACTATCCTGTCTGGGAGCTATACTATCTTAACTCTGGCACACTGATAGCTGTAATTGCTGTTCTCCACGTGTTTATCTCTCATTTTGCCGTTGGGGGAGGTATTTTCCTCTGGCTTACAGACCTTAAGAGTGTAAGAGAAGGCAACATAGCCTTAAAGCAGTATGTTCGCAGGCATATCTGGTTTTTCCTTCTTCTTACAATGGTATTCGGTGGAGTAACGGGTGTAGGAATATGGTTTATAATAGCTCTTTCAAGCCCCTGGGCTACTTCTGTATTGATACACACTTTTGTTTTTGCTTGGGCAATCGAGTGGGTCTTTTTCATTGTCGAGATTATATCCCTCCTTGTATACCATTATAAGTTCGACTCTCTTTCAGATAAAAACAGGCTAACGGTAGCGTTTATATATGCCGCATCTGCATGGTTAAGCCTATTCATAATAAATGGAATTATAACCTTTATGCTTACTCCTGGTGAATGGCTTAAAACAGAAAACTTCTGGCAGGGATTTTTTAATCCCACCAATATTCCAAGTCTTTTATTTAGAACGGCCATTTGTATAATGTTTGCAGGCCTTTTTGGCTTTGTCACCGCCGTATTTGAAAGAGAACCTCAACTAAGGTCAACCCTTCTTAGATATTGCGCAAAGTGGCTCTATATCCCCATTCCTTTTCTTTTGATTGCAGGAGTATGGTATTTCTATTCAATCCCCGAAAATGCAAGAATTACAAACTTTGTGCTGAATAAGCAGACAGTAAATGCCGTAAATGTATTCATAGTTGCCTCTATTTCTCTCTATCTTTTAGCTCTAATTTTAGTAATCAAAACATCTCAGATTCTGCAACGCATTGCTGTATTTGTGCTTCTTCTAATTGGGCTCAGCTGGATTGGTGGATTTGAATACATGAGAGAGTATGCAAGAAAACCTTATGTTATCTATGGATACATGTATTCGCCTTCAATATTAGTAGCCGATGAGCAAAGACTAAACAGAGAAGGATTTCTTAGGCATGCCAAATGGGTTACTGTTAAAGAAATAACCGAAGAAAACAAATTAGTTGCAGGACGAGAGATTTTTAACAATCAATGTCTTAGTTGTCATACCATAAAAGGCGTTAAAAATGATGTAGTTGAGAAAACCAGAGGTCTTACTCAGCTTGGCATAATCTCCCAGCTTTACGGTCAAGGGAAAATTCTTGACTACATGCCGAAATTTATAGGAAATGAAAAAGAAATAGAAGCTCTGGCTGCTTTTATTGCAAGCCTCAGAGGTAAAGAACAACTCCATACCGCAGAGTTTAAACCAAAGGAAGAGGAAGTTCAGATACCGTCCTTTGACCCTCAGAAAGACCAATATGTGCTACTTGCATGGAGCAGTCTTGGAGAAAAATGTATCACCGATATTGACAGATGGTTTTCTTTTCTATACCCTGGAAGTTACTTTCAAGCAGTTCTCATAAAGAGGGGTAAAAAACCTGAGATTGTCACTGAAGGGATTGAAATTCATTATGAAGCTCAAAAGGGTTACGAAACGCCTTCAAAACATACAGATTTCTGGAAGTATGCCGAATCCCTAAAAGGCAAGAAAATACCAGAAAATATAGGAGTTGCAGGAAAAGGAACAAATGGAGTTTTTGACTATGACAAAGACAAAAATATATTTTATGTCGACGGCGTGCCTGTATTGCCTTACAGAAACGACGGAGTTTTTAATCCTTATCCCATATTTGAGGCAAAGGCAATAGAAAAGGCTACTGGTAAGATTTTACAAACTACAAAATTTGTTGCTCCCGTATCTACAGAACTAAGATGCTTTGAGTGTCACGGAGGAAAGCCTCGCTGGAAGGGAATTTCGGGAATATCGGATGAGACAGCCATAAATATACTAAAGGTTCATGATAGAAATCACGGAACAAAACTTCTTGAAAATGCACTAAAAGGAAAACCAATGATGTGTCAGAAATGTCATGAAGACTTTATCGTAAAGGCTGAAGGAATAAAGGGACACAACAGTTTTTCCGCTTCAATGCATGGCTGGCATGCAAATTATATTCCTTGGAAAGATGAAAGGGCATGTAATTTCTGTCATCCCAATGATGCAAGAGGAAATACAAGATGCAACAGAGACATTCACGCAAAAATAGGAATAGGTTGCACCCAGTGTCACGGAAGACTTGACGAACATGCCTCTTCAGTGCTGCTCTCACAGGAGGGAACAAGAACAGCCAAGTTACTTTTAAAGAATTTAAAGCCTGAAACTCCTGTTGAATCCATCTATCCAAGAAAGCCATGGGTTCAACAGCCCGATTGTCTTGCCTGTCATGAAGGATTTCAGAAGCCAGAACGAAACGCAAGTTCCTTTAATAAATGGACGACGGATTTTTCAACTCTCTTCAGAGCAAGAAAAGACAACACAGGAAAAATTCCATGCCTTGCCTGCCACGGCTCGCCTCATGCAACATATCCATCTTTCAATGAATACGGCAAAAACAGAGATAATATTCAACCAATGCAGTATCAGAAAACGCCACTTCCAATCTCTTCTGAGTTAAAATGTGAAGTGTGTCACAAAATAAAAATGCAAGGCAATCAACATCACAGTAATATGCTAAGGCAATTCAGGAACAGGGAATATCTTGAACGTTAAGATACTCCCTGTTTTATTATCTTAATTTAGTCTCTTTTCTTGGCAGGAAGTATAGCAAGGCCGGGCAGTTCCTTTCCTTCAAGTAGCTGAAGGGCTGCACCACCACCGGTTGATATAAAAGATATGGAATCACTCACGCCTGCTTTGTGAACAGCATAATCCGTATCTCCTCCTCCAACAATTGTAAAGGCATAAGAGTCGGCAACAGCATGAGCAAGGGCAAGAGTTCCCCTTGAGAAAGCATCTATCTCAAAAACACCCATTGGTCCGTTCCATAAGATAGTTTTTGCATCATGAAGAGCTTCTGTAAAAAGCTTTACCGACGCAGGACCTATATCGAGACCCCTCCATCCAGGAGGAATTTCCTGAACAGGAATTATCTTTGCCTCAGCACCGCTTTCCATGCTTTGAGCAATTACTACATCTACGGGCAGATAAAATTTAACCCTATTTTTGCGAAGTTTATCCATAATTCTTATGGCAAAATCTAACATATCGTTCTCTACAAGAGAGTCTCCAACCTCATATCCCATGGCTTTTATAAATGTAAAGGCCATTCCTCCACCTACAATTACCTTGTCTGCCTTGTCTGCAAGATTTTCAAGGACTCCTATTTTACCGCCAACCTTTGCTCCTCCCAGTATTACGACAAAAGGTCTTATAGGAGACTCTACAGCACCCTTTAGATATTCAATCTCTTTTTTAAGGAGAAAGCCTGCTGCAGAGGGCAAAAACTTGGGAATTCCTACAATTGATGCATGTGCCCTGTGAGATGCTCCAAAAGCATCGTTTACATAATAATCTGCCAAGGAAGACAGTTCCTTTGCAAATTTCTCATCATTCTTCTCTTCTTCAATGTGAAATCTGAGATTTTCAAGCAATAGAACATCTCCTTCCTTCATCTTAGATACCATCTGCTCTACCTGCGCACCAATGCAATCAGGCGCAAAGAACACTTCTTTGTTAAGAAGCCTCTGAAGTCTTCTTGCAACGGGTGCGAGAGAAAACTTAGGGTCTACCTTACCTTTAGGTCTTCCAAGATGGGAGGCAAGAATTACTTTAGCTCCTTCATCAATGGCGTAATTTATTGTTGGAAGAGTAGAACGAATTCGTCTGTCATCAGTTATCATTAAATTTGCATCAAGGGGAACATTAAAATCCGCTCTGATAAAAACTCTTTTTCCTTTAAGAGGCAGGTCTTCTATTGTCATCTTATCAAAGGAGTTATTAAAAGGTGCCATGTTTCCCTCCTTCTTTAGATTTTGCTGCTAATATAAAGGATAAGGTCTCTTACCCTACAACTGTAGCCATACTCATTGTCATACCAGGCAAGAACTTTTGCAAGTTTTCCTTCAATTACTTTAGTGACAAGGGCATCAACAATTGAAGAAAAATCTGAACCGTTGAAATCTATCGATACAAGGGGCTCGTCAGTAACAAGAAGAATTCCCTTTAGCTCCTCTTGAGAGGCTTTTATAAGGACATCATTTATCTCTTTTTCCGTGGTTTCCCTGCTTAATTGAACAACAAGGTCTACAAGGGAAACATTAGGAGTTGGCACTCTAATGGCAAGTCCGTCAAGCTTGCCTTTAAGCTCGGGAAGAACTTTTCCTACGGCTTTTGCTGCACCTGTTGTTGTTGGAATCATAGATAATGCCGCTGCCCTCGCTCGTCTAAGGTCTTTGTGCGGTAGGTCTAAAATTCTCTGGTCATTGGTATAGGAGTGAACAGTGGTTGCAAAACCTCTCTCAATTCCGAAATTTTCATGTATAACCTTTGCTACCGGTGCAAGACAATTGGTCGTGCAGGAAGCATTTGAAATAAGCTTATGTTTTGAAGGGTCAATTAGATGGTGATTGACACCCATTACAACGGTTATGTCTTCCTCTTTTGCTGGCGCTGTAATAATAACCCATTTGGCACCAGCTTCAAGATGTTTTGATGCTCCTGCTCTATCTGTAAATCTTCCTGTAGATTCGACGACAATGTCAATTTTTAGGTCTTCCCATGGAAGCCTTTCAGGAGCAGTCTCAGCAAATACCTGAATTTTTCTTTCATCCACATAAATAGCGTTATCTGAGGCTTTTACATTTGCAGGAAATCTTCCATGAACAGAATCGTATTTTAGAAGATGGGAAAGTGTATATGCATCGGTGAGGTCGTTGATTGCAACGATTTCAATTTCTGGGATGCCATAGCAGGAACGGAAAAAAAGTCTTCCAATTCTACCAAAACCGTTAATGGCAACCTTTACTGACATAATAACCTCCTTTAAAGGTTTTCTCTGAAGCTATTTATAATCATGCCTGTGAGGAGTTTAGGATAGAAGTATGTTGATTTTGGAGGCATTCTAAGTCCTGCAAGGGCAACTCTCTCTATGTCCTCCACATCTGTTGCTCTGAGGAGGAAAAGGGCATCACATTTTCCTTCCCTTATCATTCTTAGACCTCTTTCTATATCAATGTCGTAGCAGACTTCTCTTTTTGGAAAGATTCTCTGCAAAATTACCTCTTCAAGAATTGTAACGTCAAGTTTTCTTAGTTCTTCGGGTAAATGCTCTGGCACAGGGCCTTTGTATCTAAGAATGTAAGCTTTTGAGTTGATGTATAAACCAAAATGACAAGGCCCCATTTGTTCGATAATATCAAGAAGGTCTTCAGAAGGGCTAACCTCAGTAATGTCAAAGAGGTTCTCATTTGCTTTGAGAGCTTCTCTTATTGGCATGGAAGTGCTCACCATTCTGTGTGTAGGTAGAATAAGATATCCATCATCTTCAATATTAGATAGAAACATTAAAACATAGTTCCATGCAGCATCCTTCTGATTGGGATAAAGAGCGGACATCTCTCTTTTAAATTCAAGAGCCACCTCATACCTGTGATGTCCATCGGCAATAAAAATCGGCTTTTCCCTAAAGTCCTCAACTATTGCATTAATATCAGTATCACTGCAAATCCTGTAGAGTTTATGAATATTTCCATTTAAGTCTCTTGCTTGAATAAACGGTGAACTTTGATTTTCAATAATCTGAGAGGTTATTCTTTTTTTTGAGCGATATATGGAAAATATAATTGATGTGTTGGCCATGCATGATTTCATAAGGTTCAATCTGTCTGCTTTTGGTTTTGCATAGGTCTGCTCATGAGGATACACTCCTTTACCAAGTTCCTCAAGCTTAATTAATCCAATTACTCCCCTTAATTTTTTAGCCTTGTTTTTATACGAATACTCGATTTCATAACCATAAAAACAGGGGTGTTTATCTTGAATAAGAATCCCCTCTTTTAGCCAGCTTTCAAGATATTTGCGTGCCAGAGTGTATTTATCCTCTTCTTTTGAGTTTTTTCCGTAATCTATTCGAACTACATTGTAAGGACTTTTTTCATATAGCCTTTCTCTGAGTTCTTCTGAAATTATGTCGTAGGGCGGACACATTACATCATGAGGATTTACCTTCTGTGGATTGTAGAGAATACCTCTGAAGGGTTTAATTATAGCCATAGGTTTTATGATAACATTTAAAAGGGTTGTAGCTCAACAGAATATTTGTGTTATACTCAACCTATGAATTTGATTACTAAAACCATATCTCTGCCCAAGGTAGGCAAAACAAGAATAACCTTTTACAGGGATAAAAGGAGAACCACCAGAGATAAAAGCACTTTTTCTCTTCCCTTTGATGTTCAATTAGGAGATGATACTTTTTTAGGGGAAATTTTATACAGTCCTGAAATGCGAAGCTGTCGAATAATGTGGAGCGAGTATCCAGAGGATAAATCAGTTGCAGAAGAGGTGGAGAGTTTTATAAAAGAATTTCTGTTCGGAACAGTATTAGCAACAACAGAACCCATAGAGCCTGAAGAGGCAGAAGAAATAATGAACTCCCTGACAGAGGCTATTATCTCATACTTAAGATATTCCATCTCTGGTGAAGGGGCAATGGTGATTGAAATTCCCATTATTGGAAGAGAGTCAAAAATGCTAAAAGTAATTGTGAGAAAAAAAGACAGTGGCGATTATTTTATAACCGATGACGGCTTAATTCTAAGAAGTTTTAGACCTCACGAACGAGGACAGAGAGATAGAGTAGTATTCGCAGCAAAAAGATTGGGAATAGAAGTGAGGGAAGAGGAGCTTTACCTTGATTCACCCCCAGAGGATATGGGCAATAATCTGTATAAATTTATTCAGATGATTTCTGCCGTGTATCTTTTCTATCTTTTTTAAAATTGACTTGTTAAGAGACAAAATTTTAACATTCATAATATGAGCAACTCCGAGTTTGTCCATCTGCATCTGCACACAGAATACAGTCTATTAGATGGAGCAATCAGAATTGGTGAGTTAATTCAGCAGGCTAAAGCCTATGGCATGCCTGCGGTAGCAATAACTGACCACGGAAATCTTTTTGGTGCCGTAGAGTTTTTCAAAAAGGCCAAAAAAGCTGGAATAAAGCCAATAATCGGCTGCGAGGTCTATGTTGCTCCCCAAAGCCGTTTTGACAAGGCAAAAATTAATAAAGACCCTGGCATGCCTGAAGAAGCTTCCTTTCACCTTACACTTCTTGTAAAAGATGAAGAAGGCTACAGAAATCTAACCAGACTTGTGACACGCTCATATTTAGAGGGATTTTACTATAAACCACGCATTGATATGGAGCTTCTAAGCCAACACTACAGGGGACTTATTGCTCTTTCAGGATGTATAATGGGAGAGATACCTTACAACATAGTTCACGAAAATTTTGAACGTGCCGAAGCTACGGCAAAGGGTTTAAAAGAGCTGTTCGAGGACAACTTTTATCTTGAACTTCAATCAAACAATTTACCTGAACAAAAAGTTGCAAATAAAGGATTGATTGAAATTTCAAAGAAATATCAGATTCCTATCGTTGCAACCAATGACTGCCATTATCTTCATAAATCTGATGCAAGAGCCCACGAAATACTTCTATGCATACAAACGGGAAAAACTATTAAAGATGAAAAAAGGCTTAAATTTCAGACTGAGGATTTTTACTTTAAATCACCGGAAGAGATGTATTCGGCTTTTTCAGAAATACCAGAAGCATTGGAAAACACTCTTTTTATTGCTGAAAAATGTAACTTCAATCTTACTCTCGATGGATATCGCCTACCAAGATATTCCCTGCCAGAGGGAATTGTTGAAGAACAGTATCTCAAAGAACTCGCTTACAAAGGCCTAAGGGAAAGATTCAAGGGAGAGCCTCCTGAGGAATATAAGGAAAGACTTGAAAATGAACTTAAGGTAATAACAGAAATGGGTTTTTCATCATATTTTCTAATAGTGTGGGATTTCATAAATTATGCAAGAAGCCAAAAAATTCCTGTAGGTCCTGGTAGAGGCTCTGCAGCAGGAAGTCTTGTGGCCTATGCCCTTAAAATTACCGATATTGACCCAATAAAATACGGCCTTCTTTTTGAAAGATTTTTAAATCCCGAGAGAATAAGCATGCCAGATATAGATGTAGATTTCTGTAAAGACCGAAGAGAAGAAGTTATAAAGTATGTTTCTGAAAAATACGGAAAAGAAAGAGTAGCTCATATAATAACCTTTGGAACAATGCAGTCAAGGGCAGTTGTAAGAGATGTCGGCAGAGCCCTTAACATTCCCTATGCAGAGGTAGATAAAATTGCCAAGATGATACCTTTTGCCTGTTCATCGCTTGAACAGGCAATGACACTTGAACCAAGACTAAAGACCCTTTACAGTAAAGACGAGACAGTAAAAGAACTAATCGACATTGCCATTAGGCTGGAGGGGCTCGCAAGGCATGCCTCTCAACATGCCGCAGGAGTTGTCATATCTCCAGAGCCATTAGAAGACATAATGCCGCTTTATAAAA
Organism: Nitrospiraceae bacterium UBA2600; assembly: GCA_002339325.1. GTDB lineage: Bacteria > Nitrospirota > Thermodesulfovibrionia > Thermodesulfovibrionales > Thermodesulfovibrionaceae > Thermodesulfovibrio. The sequence goes on from DDKK01000045.1 coordinate 17,572, forward strand.
ATCCAGGAGATGAAAACATAATAAGTCAGTTTGACATGAAAGCCTTAGAAGATGTTGGACTTTTGAAGTTTGATTTCCTTGGATTGAAAACTCTCACTGTCATTGATGATACGGTTAAATACGCCTCTTTGCAGGGTAAAAATATAGATTTAGAGAACATTCCCCTTGATGACAAAGAAACTTATGAACTTCTATCATCTGGTCAGACAATAGGTGTTTTTCAGCTTGAAAGTAGAGGTATGCGGGAACTTCTTCAGAAGATGCAACCAGAGAGATTTGAAGACCTCATTGCCCTTGTGGCTCTTTACAGACCAGGCCCATTAGGAAGTGGCATGGTAGATGATTTTATAAAACGCAAAAAAGGAATAGTCCCTGTTGAGTATGTGCTTCCTCAACTAAAGGAGATTCTTGATGAGACCTACGGAGTTATTCTCTATCAAGAGCAAGTTATGAGGATTGCAAATAAAATCGCCGGTTTCACAATGGGACAGGCAGATGTATTGAGAAAAGCCATGGGGAAAAAAATTCCCGAACTTATGGCCAGCCTAAAGGAAGAGTTTATAAACGGAGCTCTAAAAAATGGAATTTCCAAGGAAGCTGCTGATTCCCTCTTTAATCTAATGGCAGCTTTCGGTGAG
>DDKK01000027.1:0-37167 GCA_002339325.1 Nitrospiraceae bacterium UBA2600
GGTATGAGCAGGAGTTTTAGCTCCTGTTCCAGTTGAGGCTTTATTTTTTTTAGCGATTGGAGTTCCTCTTCAGCAAGCTCTCTCAATTCTCCATCACCGCTCTTTAAAATCTCCTCTACTTCTTCAATCTGGGCAAGAATCTTTTTGTAGTCTCTGAATTTCGTTACTATTGGTTCAAGTTCTGACTGTTCCTTAGAGTATTTCATAAACTCTTCTTTATTTGAAAGCACCTTAGGGTCAGAAAGGGCGCTGGTTATCTTCTCGTATTTGTTCTCAATTTCATTGAGTTTCTCAATCATTTATTTTCTCCTCCCTTTTTGAAAAATTTAAAACAGTTCTCAAAGCTTCACAGGCAACTTCAATCTGTTTAATATCTGGTTCTTTGGTTGTTATTTTTTGGAAGAGTAATCCCGGCAATATAATAAATCGTCCTAAAATATTGTTCTTCCATCGGTCAGATAGTTTGAGAATCTCATAGGAAAAACCTGCAATAAGAGGAAGAAGAACTATTCGTGAAATAGCTTTTAGAGTAAAGCTCCATGAAGATGGAATTAGAGAAAAAACGAGAATGCTTACGGTAAGGACAATAAAAATGAAACTCGTACCGCATCTTACATGTAATCTTGAATAGTTGGCAATCCTCTCGGGAATTAAAGCTTCACCAGATTCATAGGCGTTAATAGTCTTATGTTCGGCACCATGATAGGCAAAAATTCTTCCCATCTGTGGCCATAAACTTATGGCAAATACGTAACCTATAAATATCAAAACCCTCAATACTCCATCAACAATATTAAAAACAAGAGAGCTATCGGAGATTAAGGCAATAAAAGAAGCTGAAACTTTTGTAATGTAAAGAGGCACAAGAATGAATAGAAAAGTTCCAATTAAAAAAGCAAGACCAAGGGAAAGCAAAAGACTCAAAGGACTTGATTTCTCCTCTTCAAAGACAATTTTACTGCTAAAATCTATAGCTTTCATACCAAGCCATAAAGTCTCAAGAAGTATGAAAAAACCTCTTATTACAGGAATTTTATTAAGCCTGTTTTGCCCTTTAAACTCCTCCGCTTTTAAAATAATCTCTCCCTTAGGATTTCTAACAGCTACAGCCCATCCCAGAGAGGACTTCATCATTACACCTTCAATTACAGCCTGTCCGCCTACTGTTTTCTTCTCCATTTCTTCTCCAAATAAAAAGGGGTTAGAAGAAAGGAAAAACTCTAACCCCTTAAAGTAATCTTCTCAGGCTATTTTTTACTGTATTTTTTCATGAACTTCTCAACTCTACCCTCGGTGTCAACAATCTTCTGCTTTCCTGTGTAAAAAGGGTGACATTTTGAACATATGTCTACTTTTATGAGAGGTTTTGTTGAGCGGGTTGTAAAGGTCTCTCCACAAGCACAAACTACTTTGGCTTCTTTGTATTCAGGATGAATCTTCTCTTTCATTTCTTCTCCTCCAAAGCTTTTTTTGACGTTAAATTTAATTTTAGCCTGAAATATAAATTTTTAGCAAGTGAACGTAAGGAGACTAACGATACTACAACCATATGTCCGAAGGAATTACTGTCGGTTCTTTCTCTTTCGTTGTAACAGAAGTTGGAATCCCACTCTTTCTCTTTATTACGTTGTAAAGCTTGAAAGTATCTATGTATTTAAGATAGCCTTTTTTCCCTAAAAGTTCCATTGCATTTTGGAGATAGTCAAAATTCTCTAACTGGTCATCCATATGAACTTCAACGAAAATTTCTTCACCTATTTTGCCCACTTTTACAGGCTGTCTTGTTATTATTACCTCTGTGCCTACAGGGACAATTTCATAAAGTTTTGGAATGTCTTCGGGATACAGCCTGATACATCCATGGGTAACCTTTCTGCCTATTGCCCAAGGTCTGTTTGTGCCGTGTATGAGATAACTCAGGCCAGAAAGTCTCATAGCATGACTGCCCAGTGGATTTTCTGGACCGGGAGGCACTACAGCAGGCAACTCGGGTCTTTCTTTTCTTATTGACTCTGGCACATACCAAGGAGGATTGACAATCTTATGGCTTATTTTGAATTTTCCGACAGGTGTTTCAAGTCCATCGTCTCCAATTCCAATCGGAAAAGTAACAAGTTGTGAGCTTTTGTAAAAATAGTAAAGTCTCATTTCCGATAGATTTATTACAATTCCCTGAAAATTTGCAGGTTTTTCTGGAAGAATCCACTGTGTTGGAATGACTATTCTACTGTTTTCAGGTGGAATGAAAGGGTCTAAATCTGGATTTGCCGCAACTATCTCATTGTAACCCAAGTTGTAGTGTCTTGCAATCTCAATTAGAGATTCTCCTTTATTTACGTTATGATACCTGACTGTTCCTATTACAGTTGTATTAGAAGAGATTGTGAATGTCTCCGCTGATAAAACTCCCTCAAAGATTATCAGAATGAAAAGAAAGGATTCTATTAAATATTTTAACTTTCGCATATTCGAAATATATAAAAACGGTCCCAACGGGATTCGAACCCGTGTTTTAGCCTTGAGAGGGCTACGTCCTAGACCTGGCTAGACGATGGGACCAAGTTTAACTGGGGAGAGAGGATTCGAACCCCTACAAGCAGATCCAGAGTCTGCCGTCCTGCCGTTAGACGACTCCCCAAATCATTTTATTGTATATCATAAAAAAGCTTGTGTTGTCAAACTTTTGATTTACCTCTAAAAGCAGACAATTTCAGCTGTAATTTTTCCATATACAGATAAAAAACAGGTGTTACAAAAAGTGTAAGCATCTGAGAAAAAAGCAATCCTCCAACAACTGCGAGTCCAAGTGGTTGACGGACTTCACCACCTGCTCCAAATCCCAAAGCTATTGGAACAGCCCCGAAGAGTGCTGCCATTGTTGTCATCATTATGGGACGAAATCTTATTATGCAAGCATTGAAAATAGCCTCTTGCGGAGGCTTACCCTCTTTTCGCTGAGCATCAAGGGCAAAATCTATCATCATTATTCCATTTTTCTTTACAAGGCCGATAAGGAGTATTATTCCCACAAAGGAATAAACATTCAGTTCCATTCTAAAAATCATGAGAGTTATCAAAGCTCCAAATCCAGCAAAAGGTAAAGCCGTAAGTATGGTAAGTGGATGAATAAAGCTTTCATAGAGAATACCAAGCACGATATAAACAACCAAGACAGCTACGAGAAGAAGAAACCACAGTCCATGGAAAGACTCCTGAAAAGCCTGAGCAGCACCCTGAAATGCGATAGACATTGTTTGAGGTAAAGTTGACTTTGCCAGTCTTTCAACCTCTGCAATTGCGTCTCCAAGCGATACGCCAGGTTTTAAGTTAAAAGATATGGTAACAGAAGGAAGCTGCCCTGTATGATTTACCGTAAGAGGACCTATTCCTTGAGATATCGTTGAGACAGCATTGAGAGGAACGAGTTCTCCTCGAGATGAACGGATATACAACATAGAAAGTGCCGATGGCTCTCTTTGAAACTCTGGTTTAACTTCAAGGATAACCTGATATTGATTATTGGGGGCATAAATTGTTGAAATCCATTTATTACCGTAGGCATTCCAGAGGGCATTCTCTATCTGTTCTGCCGTCACCCCTTTTGACTCCGCCCTTTCTCTGTCAATTTTTATATTCAACTGTGGATTTTTCAGTTGTAGGTTGCTTGAAACATCTTGAAGTAGGGGCATTTCTCTCATCTTATTTTCTAAAACCTGAGCATAATGGTAAAGTTCATTCATGTCTGAACTTGAGATGGTCAACTGGTAAAGACTCTTTGTTAAAGTGCCTCCTATACGAATAGTTGGAGGATTTTGAGGATATGCCTTTATTCCAGGAACGCTCATCAACTTTGGCCTTAGCTGCTCAATAAGCTTGTCTACGTGTTGTCTTTCAGAGGCAGGCTGGAGATTTAAGAACATTCTACCTGCATTTGAAGCAGGAGAGCCAGGACCTGGTCCAACAGATGTCATAAAAGCTCTTACGTAGGGCTCCTTTAATACGATATTTGCAAGCATTAGCTGATGCCTCACCATCTCATCAAAGGATATATCTTCAGCTCCCTCTGTCATTACAAAAATCTGCCCTTTGTCTTCACTGGGAAGAAATCCTTTTGGTATCTTGACGAAGAGAAAAAATGTAAATAGTAACACAAATCCTGACACTATCATCACCATTCGGTGATTTTTAAGAGACCATTTTAATGTTTTTTTGTATAAATCGAGACTCCATTGAAAACCTCTCTCTAAAAAGTTGTAAATTCTTCCGTGAGCTTGATTTTCTAATCTAAGAAATCTGCTGCACATCATTGGAGTAAGAGTAAGCGAGACAACTCCTGAGATTAAAATTGCAACCGATATTGTTACGGCAAATTCTTTAAATAACCTTCCTATAATTCCTCCCATAAACAGAACGGGGATGAAAACAGCAACGAGAGACAAAGTCATAGAAATAATTGTAAAGCCAATCTCCTTAGAACCGTCCAAAGCTGCCTCATAGGGATTTTTACCTCTTTCTAAATGCCTTACTATGTTTTCAAGCATAACTATTGCATCGTCTACAAGAAAGCCAATTGATAGAGTTAAAGCCATTAAAGACAGATTATCAAGGCTGTAGTTGAGCAGATACATAACGGCAAAAGTTCCAATTATTGATATAGGCAAAGCAGCAGAAGGAATTATCGTTGCAGAAAGACGCCTGAGAAAAATAAAAATTACCATTAAAACAAGAAAAACAGTAAAAAGCAGGGTAAACTGAACATCTCTTACAGACTCCCTTATCGAAACTGAACGGTCATACAGAAAATTCAGAGTAACACCTTGAGGTAACTGCCTACTCAGTTGTTCAACTCTTTTTTTAACATTGTCAGCAACTTCTACGGTGTTTGTGCCGGGCTGTCTGTAAATAGCAAGAACCATTGCTCTTTGAAGCTTCCCTTCGCTTCCAAACCAGGCTGCAAGCTTATCATTTTCCACACTATCTATAGCTGTGCCCACATCTCTAACTCTAACAGTTGCTCCTTGACGTTCTTTTATGATTAGATTATTGAAATTCTCTGCTGTGTAAAGTTGACCTGTTGCCTCTATGGTAAAAGCTTGAAAGTGCCCGTAGAGAGTTCCCGTTGGAAGTTCAACATTTCCTCTTTTAATTGCTCCTTCTACTTCGTCTATTCCTATCCCTCTGGCAGCTATAAGCTGAGGGTCAATTCTCACTCTTACAGCATATTTCTGAGCGCCAAATATTTGAACTTGTGAAACTCCCTGAACCATTGAAATGTTCTGTGCCAAAAGAGTGTCCCCATACTCATTAAGCCTGTAAAGAGGCATTGTCGGTGATGTTATGGCAAAGTAAAGAATGGGCATATCAGCAGGATTGACCTTTCTGTATGTGGGCGGTGAAGGCATATTGGAAGGCAAATTCCTAAGCGCTGTTGCTATGGCAGTCTGAACATCTTGGGCAGCAGAATCTATATCTCTACTTAAATCAAACTCAAGAGTTATCTGAGTGATACCTCTTGCATTTACAGAGTTCATAGCCTTTAGTCCTTGAATAGTAGAGAATTCTCTTTCAAGTGGAGTTGCTACTGCCGAGGCCATTGTTTCAGGAGAAGCACCAGGCAGAGAGGCAGATACGAGTATTGTTGGAAAATCAACATTTGGCAACTCTGCTATTGGTAAATAACGATAACCGACAACTCCAAAAAGAACTATGCTGAACATAACAAGAGTAGTCATTACAGGCCGGCGGATAAAAACTTCGGAGAGATTCATTTATTCTTTATCTCCACCTTTGCCCCTGGAGTAAGTCTAAGTTGACCATCTATAACAACGGTTTCACCAACCTCTAATCCTTTTTCAACAACTACTTCATCGCCCAGTCTCTGTCCTGCCACAACTTCTCGTATCTGAGCAGTTTTGTCTTCCTTTATTACGAAAACAAACTGTCCCTGCTGTCCTGTCTGCAAAGCCCTGTAGGGTATAACAAGGGCATCCTTTTTTACACCAACCGTAAGAACTACATTTACAAACTGTCCAGGCCACAGCATTTTGTCTTTGTTGGGAAATTCAGATTTAAGCTTAATTGTGCCCGTGGCTGTATCAACGGCATTATCAATAAATACGACTTTGCCTGAAGCAGTGTAATTAGAGTCAGTTGCTTTTAAAATGGCTTCCGTTTTAAGAACTCCCTCTTTCATAGCTTTTTTTATTCTAACGAGTTCTGCTTCAGGAACAGAGAAACGAACATAAATAGGCATGATCTGATTTATCGTAGCAATCTGGGTATCATTGGCTTTTATCATATTGCCTGGATGAACAAGTAAAGAGCCTATCTTGCCGTCAATAGGAGAGTGGATATAGCAGTAATTTAAATTTAATCTTGCATTATTGAGGACTGCCTCGTCTGCTTTCACAGTCGATTTAAGCGTCTCATAGCTGGTTCGAATTTTCTCATACTGCTGCCTTGAGACAAGTTGTTCCCTGTATAACTCTTCGTATCTCTCCAAGTCTGCTTTTGCAAAATCAAGCTGTGCCTTGTCTCTTAATAAATTTGCCTCTGCCTGCCTTACTGCTTCCTCGAAAGGACGGGGGTCAATGACAAATAAAAGCTGACCTTTCTTTACCTCTTCACCCTCTTTGAAGTTTGCCTGAAGAAGCTGTCCATCTATTCTTGATTTGACAGTAACCGAAGAGTAGGCCTCAACGCTACCAATTGCAGAAATCTGAATAGGCATATCCTTCTTTGTGACAGGCGCAACTACTACGGGAACAGAAGGCTGTTTTTTCTGAGGAGCTGCTTTTGAACACGAAAAAAACATGAAGCAAAAAACAGAAAAAATTACAATAAATTTAAGACGTTTCACATTGCCCCCAACACTTTTAGCATGTAAGCACTTACTAAAATAATAAAATAAAGTTCCTTCTGTCAATAATAAAATTTAAATTAAAAAAAGAGGCAGAATACCGAGTATTGTAGAACCAATTGCACAGAGGGCAAGGACTATTTCAACATCTCTTGAGAGCGATGCGGCTGGCCTTTTTAAAGGTTCTTTCATATACATAAACATTACTACTCTTAGATAGTAATAAGCAGAAACCACAGTAAATAAAACAGCAATTATGACAAGCCACACTAAACCAGCTTTTATAGCCTGAAGGAATACGTTAAATTTAACAATAAATCCTACTGTAGGCGGAACACCAGTTAGAGAAAACATGAAAATTAGCATGACAAAAGCTATGAGCGGATGATATTTATGTATGCCTTTATAATTTTCAATGCTTTCTTCGTTTAAGGCAATGACCACTGCGAAAGCACCTATGTTCATGAATGTATACACAAGCATATAGGTGACAACAGCGTTTAAACCTGCCTGAGTTCCGGCAATTAAGCCTAAAATCACATATCCTCCGTGAGCTATTCCTGAATAGGCAAGCATTCTTTTAATATTTTTCTGAGATAAAGCGAGAATATTTCCTATAGCCATAGAGAGGATTGAAAACAGTATTAAAAAACTACTCCATTGAAGATGGTAAGCAGGAAAGATTTCTATTAATATTCTTGCAAAAGCACCTAAAATCGCAACTTTGGGCACAGTAGATATGAAAGCAGTAACAGACGTTGGTGCTCCTTCATAAACATCTGGAGCCCACATATGAAAGGGCACAAGGGCTATCTTAAAACAAAAACCTACTATAAAAAGACTAAGTCCACCAATTAGAAGTTCTGAAGAGGTATTGACAGCCTTTATTATATGAATAAAATCCGTTGATTTTGTTGCACCGTAAATAAGAGCTATACCAAAAAGAGTTATTACCGTCGAGAGACCTCCAAGCATAAAATATTTTATCGCTGCTTCGTTTGCTCTAATATCATACTTTCTAATGGCTACAAGAGCATAGAGGCTTAAAGACATTAGCTCAAGGGACACAAAGAAACTAATCAACTCCCGACAAGATACGAGAAGCATCATGCCTGTAGAGGCAAAGACAACCAATGCTATTGACTCTTTTATCAAAATATACCCTTTGCTTAAAGAGGAAGAAATAAGAAGAAGAGACAGGATAGTGCCTAAGAGTAAAATTATCTTTATATAAACGGCAAGAGAGTCATTTAAAAAGAACTCACCAAAGGCTTTTCCTTCAAAAATAGGTATAGTAGGAATTAGTGATAGTATTAATACAACAGCACTCCATACCAGAACTGACCTGTTAATTCTCAGTAAACCAAGCAAGAGTAATAATGAAGCAAGAGAAGTTAAAATGATTTCAGGAATGATAGAATTAAAATCCAAAGGAATCTGGGGAATGGTCATTTCATGACTCCTATAACAGAATTGAATTGATTGAGAAGCTCCTTAACGGATAAATCCATAAAGCCAAGCAAAGCATTGGGAAAGAAACCAATCCAGAACACAGCTAAAATTAGTGGCAAAAGTATGATTATCTCCCGTGTATTCAAATCTCCATCTTCATTAATATGCTCTGAAATATATCTGTTTGTTTTTTCAAAAAACACTCTTTGAAATAGCCACAGCATATAGGCTGCTCCTGTTATAAGAGCCGTTGCGGCAAGGACACTCATTATTTTCCAAGATTTAAAAGCTCCAAGCAGAATTAAAAATTCTCCTATAAAGCCATTTGTTCCTGGAAGTCCTATTGAGGCAAGGGTGAATATCATAAAAAATGCTGAATAAAGTGGCATTACTGTGGCAAGTCCTCCGTATTTGGCAATTTCTCTTGTGTGAGTCCTTTGATAAACAATTCCAACACATAAAAATAGAGCACCTGTTACTATTCCATGGTTTATCATCTGAAGAATCCCACCCTGCACACCCTGATGATTAAGGGCAAAAATTCCGAGTGTGACAAAGCCCATATGGCTTACAGAGCTATAAGCTATAAGGCGTTTTAGGTCTTTTTGGACTAAACATATTAGAGCTCCATATACAATTGCTATAACAGAAAGTATTAGCATCACAGGAGTCATAGCAACAGTTGCCTCAGGAAACATAGGTATATTGAATCTTAAAATACCATAGGCACCCATTTTTATTAGTATACCCGCCAGAATTACACTTCCTGCAGTAGGAGCCTCTGTATGAGCATCTGGCAGCCATGTGTGAACAGGCCACATGGGCACTTTTACAGCAAAAGCAGCAAGAAAGGCCCAGAAAAGCCAGAGTTGCATTTTATAGGGATAGGCAAACTGAGAAAGCTTCAATATGTCCGAAGTTCCTGTATAGATATAAAGGACAATTATTCCGATAAGCATAAAGAGGCTTCCGATAAATGTGTAGAGAAAAAACTTTATTGCCGCATAAAGTCTGTTCGGACCACCCCATACACCCACAATAAGATACATTGGAATCAGCATGGCTTCCCAAAAGATATAAAAAAGAAAAGCATCAAGACTCATGAAAACACCAATCATGGCTGAATGAGTAATCAGAAGAGATATATAGAACTCCTTAACTTTTTTGTTTATCTCATTCCAAGACACAAGCACACACAGAATAGTAAGGAGACTGCTGAGTAAGACAAAAAGCACACTTATACCGTCGATACCTAAGGAGTATTTTATTCCCCATTGAGGAATCCACATATACTCTTCTCGGAACTGCATCGCTGTCGAGTTTCTATCAAAAGACAAATAGAGAGGTAAACTCAGCATGAATTCTATAACGGCTATAATTAACGAAGCAATTTTTATAAGCTCCTCTTGCTCTCTTTTAATTAAAAGAATTATTCCTGACCCAACTACAGGGAAGAAAATTAGAGTTGAAAGCACGGGATAGCTGATTTTATCAAAAAATACTCCCAAGGAAACGATAACAACCCCTGAAAGTAAAAATATTAAAAGAGTTAATAGTAACCTTCTTTTTAAGAGTTCTGTGCTTGCTTGTAAATTTTCAAGTTCAGTCTGCATTGTTTACCTCACACACTAAAGATTATGAACAGAATTATACATATACCTATGACCATCAAAATCGCATAATGCTGTAAGTATCCTGTCTGAAGCTTGCTTAACTCCTTACCAGCTTTATTGCATAGGGCTGGAATACCATTTACAATGCCTTCAATTAATTTTTTGTCCGTCAATTTTTCAACCACATTTGATGAAATCCATAACGTAGGCTTCACAAAGAGAAAATTATAAATTTCGTCAAAGTAATACTTATTCCAAAGCAATCTGTAAGCTGCTTGAAATTTAGTGTAAAAAACATCAGCAATCTTTGGTTTGATAACATATATATACCAAGCAAAGAAAATTCCCGAAACTCCTGCTAAAACAGAGCCGTATACAACAACTTTTTGATTCTCCTTTGGCATAGCTGAAATTCCCTCTCCAAGAAGTGGCTCCAAGAAACTACTTATAGACAGATACCCAGCTAATACAGAACAGATTGCAAGAATGATTAAAGGATAGGTCATTACTCTTGGTGATTCATGGACGTGCTTCAAAGTCTCTTCATCTCCCCTAAACTTTCCATGAAAAGCAACAAAGAGTATGCGGAAAGTATAGAAAGCTGTTAAAGCTGCTGTTATTGTGGCAAGAATCCAAAGAATTTTACCATAACCTTTCGGAGAAGAATAGGCAAACCAAAGTATCTCGTCCTTGCTGAAAAAGCCTGACAGTCCTGGTATTCCTGAAATGGCTAAAGCGGCTATTAAAAAGGTTAAGTATGTTATGGGCATCTTTTTTCTAAGCCCACCCATCTTAAAGATATCAAGCTCTCCTGCCATTGCATGCATAACACTACCGGCGCAGAGAAAAAGCAATGCTTTAAAAAAGGCATGGGTGTAGAGATGAAAAATGCCTGCTCCATAGGCAGCAAGACCACAAGCTAAAAACATGTATCCAAGCTGGCTAATGGTAGAGTAAGCGATAATTCTCTTTATATCTCTCTGCACAATGCCAATTGTGGCAGCCATGAAACTTGTAATTGCTCCTGTGAAGGCCACTACAGCAAGGGCAGTCTCTGAGAGGCCAAAAAGAGGATTAAGCCTTGCCACCATAAATACTCCTGCTGTTACCATTGTTGCAGCATGAATGAGTGCACTCACAGGCGTAGGTCCTTCCATGGCATCGGGAAGCCATACATGCAGAGGTAACTGAGCAGATTTGCCTATGGCACCGCAAAACAGAAGAAGGGCAATCAAAGTTATCAAGTCTATATTCATGCCAAGAATATTCAGCGTCTGACCTTGTAATTCCGGTAATTTAGGAAATATATCAATATAGTTTATGGTGTGCACGCTTACAAAAAGAAGAAAAATACCTATAGCAAAACCAAAATCGCCTATTCTGTTTACTATAAAAGCTTTCTTCCCTGCATCAGAGGCCGATTTTTTCTTATACCAGAAGCCTATTAGAAAATATGAACATAAGCCTACTGCTTCCCATCCAAAGTAAAGCTGAAGCAAATTATTGCCCATTACAAGCATCAGCATGGAGAAAACAAATAAATTCAAGTAAGCAAAATATCTTGCATAGCCATCATCGCCGTGCATGTAACCTATGGAGTAGATATGCACAAGAAGGCTTACAGTAGTCACAACAACAAGCATTACTGCCGTTAGTTGGTCAATGAGATAACCAAAAGTTACAGTAAAATCTGCAGAAAAAATCCATGTATAAAGATTATACTGAATTGTCTTGCCTGACAAAACCTCAGAAACAGCGACAAGAGATATTATAAAAGATGCAACTATAGATGAAATTGCAACTATATTTACAAATTTTGTACTACTCAGTCTTCCAAAAATTATATTCACAAAAAAACCTAAAAGCGGAAACAGGGGAATTAATACATAAAGACTTTCCATTCTAACCTCTCAACCTTATTATTTCATCGGAATGGTTTACTCCCGTAGCCCTTACAAGAGCAAGAACAATGGCAAGTCCAACAGCAGCCTCTGAGGCAGCAAGGGCTATTGAAAAAAGCACAAAAACCTGACCGATAAAATTTCCGCCATAATAACTGAAAGCGGCAAAACTTATATTTACGGCATTAAACATTATTTCAAGGCACATGAGCATGACTATCAAATCTCTTCTTATGAGAAAACCGATAAAACCTATAGTAAATAAAGTGGCGCTTAAAAGCAGATATTCGTTTATCATTTCTCCTCCCTCGGAGACTTTCTTGCAATAATTATTCCCGCCACAAGAGCTATAAGAAGCACCACTGAGAGAATCTCAAAAGGTAGCAGATAGTAGGAGTAAAGCAGACTTCCCAAAAGATTGACATCATTAGGAGGCGGAGGATTAGAAGATACTTTTACATTTTTTACAAAGCCATAAAAAACTGCGAAAAACAGTAGACTTACCAGTATTCCAGCACCAGCAAATCTGACAAATCTTCTATGTTTTAACTCTTCTTTAATGTTCATAACCATTATGGCAAATACAAATAAAGCAAGAACTCCTCCCACATAGACAATAATCTGTATTACCATCAGAAATTCAGAATTTAAAAACAGAAAGACTGCTGCCACATGGAGAAGGAAAATTAAAAGAAAAAAGGCACTGTGAATTATATTCTTTGAGACTATAACAGCAATGCTTAAAATAGAAAGGCTCAGATAAAAGTATATGAAAAAAGCCTGGTCAACTGCCGTCTGATTCATCAGTAACCTCCCTCTTTATCTCTACAACTCTTCTAAGCGGTATAGGAGCTTGTTCTCTCTTTGTCTTAGGCCATCTTGAAGGGTCTATACCAGGTGGTTGCCAGAATTTATTGAAATAAAAATCTTTATGCCATCTTTTGGCAAAGTCATCCCAATTCTTGAGAAGCTTCTCTTTGTTGAACACAAGACCTTCTCTTCTGTAGGATGAATACTCATAGTCTTCTGTCAGCACAAGAGCACAAACAGGACAAGCCTCTACGCAATAGGCACAGTAAATACATCTTGAAGCATCTATGATATAGTCTATAACGACCATTTTATTTTCTGTTTTCTCTCTTTTTATATGAATGCATTTCGAAGGGCACACAGTAGTGCATCTCATACAACCAATGCATTTGTCATTACCTGAAAAGGGGTCTCTCACAAGAGCGTGTCTACCACGAAAGCCCTCATGGACCTTTCTTTTCTGAGAGGGATACTGAATTGTTACTGTCTTGCTGAAAAGCATCCTTAATGTAAGAGCTAAGCCTTTGAAAATCTCTATTAAAAAAACCTTATTCAGTATCTCTCCAACTCTCATTCTTACCTCAGCTGTAATATTTAATTATAGAAGTTATAACTATGTTTATTAGAGCGAGGGGAATTAGCACTTTCCATCCAATTGACATGAGCTGGTCATATCTATAGCGAGGAAGCGTTCCCCTGAGCCAGAAAAACAGAAACATATGGAAGTATACCTTTAGAAGAAACCAGACAACTCCGGGAATTATTCCAATAAAAGGAAATATTTCAACCAAAAATGGGGGCACTGTCCATCCCCCCCAAAAACAAATTGTGGCCAATGCAGACATGCAGAACATGGCAAGATATTCGGCAAGATAGAACAGCGAAAACCTTATTCCCGAGTATTCTACAAAATAGCCAGCCACAAGCTCAGTCTCTGCCTCAGGCAGGTCAAAAGGGACTCGATTAGTCTCTGCAAGCATAGCAACTACGAAAACAAAATATCCAATTATCTGAGGAAGTAAGAACATTCCCATAGGATATTGAGCCTGTTTGTTGACGATTTCCGTAAGATTGAAAGACTCTGCCATGAGAATAACACCCACAAGACTCATAGCAAGAGCTACCTCATAGCTTATCATCTGAGCAGCAGACCTTAAGCCTCCAAGAAAAGCGTATTTTGAATTTGATGACCAACCTGCAAAAATTATTCCGTAAATTCCTATACCAGCAATTCCTAAAACATAGAGAATTCCCACATTAATGTCTGAAATAACCCATCCTTCTGAAACAGGAATAACAGCAAAGGTGCTCAATGCAGCAGTAAGGCTAATGAGAGGAGCAATGGTAAATATACGTCTGTCTACAGCAGAAGGAATAATATCCTCTTTAAATATAAGCTTTATAATGTCAGCAATAGGCTGTAAAATTCCATGAGGTCCCACCACCATAGGACCAAGTCTTAGCTGAATATGACCTATTACTTTTCTCTCTGCATAGGTAGCATAGGCTACATGAAGCATGAGCAGCCCAAAGTAAATTGCTGTTTTTATGATTGTTACAGCAATTAAATACAAAGTATCCATTATCTGTCACACTCTCCCAGAACAATGTCTATAGAGCCAATGTTTGCTATTACATCAGCAATTAATGCTCCTTCGCATAGTTTTGGTAAAACGCCAGCATGCACAAAGGATGGAGCCCTTACTCTCATTCTATAAGGCTTAGCAGAGTCATCACAGACAATATAAAAACCGAGTTCTCCTCTTGGTGCTTCCACAGAGGCATAAACATCGGTAAACTTCTTTATAAAATCCTCTATGTTCCTATCTTCAACATATATCTCAAATTGTATATCGTTTTTGTCTATTTTAAGCGGCGAAGAAGGCATTCTTATTTTCGGAGATTCCTCTGCAAGAATTGCTCCTTCTGGGAGCTTCTCTATACACTGTTTTATTATTCTTGCAGACTGTCTGAATTCGAGCATCCTGCATTTATACCTGTCATAGATATCTCCATTTTTTCCAATGGGCACTTCAAAATCAACCATGTCATAGGCATCATAGGGGAAAAATTTTCGCACATCGTAGTAAACACCTGACCCTCTGAGAGTAGGTCCTGTTAATCCCCAATTTATTGCTTCTTCTGCAGTAATAACTCCTACACCTTTTGTTCTCTTAAGCCATACTCTGTTTTTATCTATTAAAGTTTCATACTCTTCGACTCTTTCAGGAAATTTGTTAATGAAATCAGAAAGTTCATTAATAAACTCCTCGTTTATGTCACACCTTACTCCACCAACTCTTGGATAGCTAACGGTTAGTCTTGCTCCAGTAACCATTTCAAAAAGCTCAAGCAGTTTTTCCCTATCTCTCATAGCATAAAGAAAAACAGTCATAGCTCCTATGTCAAGGGCATGAGTGGCAATCCATACAAGATGGCTGCATATTCTTGCCATCTCAGAAAGAATTGTTCTTATAAATTTTGCTCTAAGAGGCACTTCAATGCCCATGAGTTTTTCTACGGCAATACAAAAACCAACATTGTTAACCATACTTGAAAGATAATCAAGCCTGTCTGTAAGGGGAAGGGATTGAACATACGTGAGGTCTTCTGATAACTTCTCAACTCCTCTGTGTAGATAACCAATGTAGGGGATGCACCTTTTTATTACTTCTCCCTCTACTTCAAGAACTAATCTGAGCACCCCATGCGTAGCGGGATGCTGAGGCCCCATGTTTATGATTAGCTCTTTTGTGTTTTCAAGATTCATTATCTTTCCAACCTCTTGCTGCTTCCTTTAATTCTCTATAAGTTTTCCATTCTTTATCACCTAAGTCGCTATGAACAGGATAGTCCTTTCTGAGTGGAAATCCATTCCAGTCTTCTGGTAAGAGAATTCTTCTCAGGTCAGGATGACCTTTAAAAATTATTCCGAACATATCAAAACATTCTCTCTCAAACCAATCTGCCGTCTTCCAGATATCTGCAACCGATGAAATACAGCAACCCTGCTCGGGTACTTCAGCCTTTATCCTTATTCGATGCCTATGTTTTATGGACATCAAATGATAGACCACATCAAAACGAGGTTCTCTAAAACCAAGATAATCAACGGCAGTCAGGTCTATGAGATAGTCAAATTCAAGTGAAGGTGTGTTTTTTAAATAAAGTAGTATTTCTCTATTTTTTTCTTTCTTAACTGTAACGTCACACTCATTTCTAAAACATCTATACCAAAGAATCTCTTCTGGAAAGCTATCTTTTAATCTCTTCACTATTTCGGTGGGATTCATCTTTCGCTCCAAATTTAGAATTCTCAATTAGGCATACACCAGAAAGACATCTCTCTCTGTAATAGGATTCATTTTTTATTTTTTCCTGCAGATTTAATATTCCTTCAATTAACGCCTCTGGTCTTGGAGGACAGCCGGGAATATAAACGTCTACAGGTAGTATCTCATCTACTCCCTGCACAGTGCTGTAAGTGTTAAATATGCCACCACTACAGGCACAACTTCCCATGGCTATAACATATCTCGGCTCAGGCATTTGATGATATAGGTTAACTACAACAGGTGCCATCTTTTTGCTAACAGTTCCTGCCACAATCATCACATCGGCCTGTCTTGGCGAGGCTCTAAATATAACCCCAAATCTGTCAAGGTCATAGTGTGATGCTCCTGCAGCCATCATTTCAATGGCACAACAGGCAAGACCAAAAGTAAGAGGCCAAAGAGAAGAGCGCCTTCCCCAGCTTGCAATTTTATCAATGGTTGTGATAATCGTATTTGCTGCTGGAACTACCGTAACTCCCTTTTCTACTTCCACCGCTTCTGTGTGATTGTCAAAAATCTTTATTAAACCTGACAAATCAGTCTTTCCTCCAGTTAAAGATATTTTTACCAAGTGCGTAAAAATAACCAATTAGGAGAATAAAGATAAACAGATACATCTCCAATAAAGCATAGAAGCCTATTTTTTTGTATACGAGCGCCCAGGGATATAGGAATACTGTCTCCACATCAAAAATGACAAACGCTATAGCAACAATGTAAAATTTAACATTAAACCTCTCCCATGTATCTCCTGTAGATGGTATACCGCATTCGTAAGCAGTTAGCTTTAATGTATAAGGTCTTTTAGGTCTGAAAAACTTACTAACTAAAAGCATGGCAACGCCAATCGCGATGGATATCGCTATGACTAAAAGCACTGGTAAATATTTATCTCTTAATAAAATTTCAGACCCCATCTTCTCCCAAAAAATTAGGTATAGTTAAATACAATAACAAATTTTTAAGTAATGTTAAAAGAGAAAATTAAAAAAAATCGAATAACTGGGTGTGCTAATCTAAAAACTTAGCCTTCCATTAGCATACCCAGTTTTAAATTAATTATTCTGCTTTTTCACCAGAGGCAGATATTTCCTCCTCCTTAAGAAGACGTTCCCAGTTTTTATCTATGGCTTGTTGAATAGCTTCAATCATCTGCTCTCTGCCGGGCTCAAAGATATGCTTAAATCTTCCCTGAGCCTTTAAAAATTCAACTATCGGTTTTTTCTCTTTTGGTTTGACTGTAACTCTTGTAACACCGTTTTCAACTTCATAGAGAGGCCAGAAACATGTCTCCACCGCCAGTCTGCTAAGTAAAATTGCGTCATCTGTCCTGCTTCTCCAGCCTCTGTTACAGGGTGTGAAGATGTTTATAAACTTAGCTCCCGGTGTTTCTATTGCTTTTCTTACTTTTTTCATTAAATCTGGCCAGTGGCTGGGAGATGCTTGTGCAACATAAGGTATTCCGTGAGCAGCCATTATTCTTGTTAGGTCTTTTCTCTGTTGGGGTTTCCCTGGTATTACTGCTCCTGCCGGGCATGTTGTTGTATCTGCAAAGGTTGGAGTAGCTCCAGAACGTTGAATACCCGTGTTCATATATGCCCCGTTGTCATAGCAGACATAAAGCATATCATGACCCCGCTCCATTGCGCCAGATAGACTCTGAAAACCTATATCATAAGTGCCACCATCACCGCAGATGGCAATAAATTTAATATCCCTGTCAATTTTACCCTGCTTCTTCAAAGCCCTATACATTGTTTCAACGCCAGAAAGAGTAGCGGCGGCATTTTCAAAGGCATTGTGAATCCAAGGAATTTTCCAGGCTGTGTATGTTGATATACATGAAGAAACCTCAAGACATCCTGTAGAAGAAGCGGCAACAACAGGGTAATCACAGGCAGCAAGCAGAATCATTTTTACAACCGTAGGAGCTGCACAGCCTGCGCAAAGACGATGACCTGCGGTAAATCTTATCTCCTGTTTTGATAACTCTTTCAAATTAAGTGGTGTAGCCATTTTACTCCCTCACTCCTATGTATTCTTTTAAGCTACCTACCTTGCCAGTTTTAGCAATTTCCATCAGCTCTTCTATCACTTTAGCTGCTTGTTCTGGCATATAATCTCTTCCGCCAAGCCCATATATCCTGTTTATAAGTAAAGGTTTTTGCGAATAGTTACATAGACTTGCTGCAATGTCAAGGTAAAGAGGACCGTAAGAGCCACCAAAGGCATCGGCTCTGTCAAGAACGCAAAGTGCTTTAAGATGTTTTAGAGCATTACCGATTTCCTCATATGGAAATGGTCTAAAAAGTCTTGGCTTTAATAGTCCTACTTTCACTCCCCTCTGCCTGTATTCATCTATAACATCTTTTGTTGTTCCTGCCGCCGAATTTAAAATAACAATTCCTATCTCCGCATCTTCAAGCCTGTATGCTTCAAAAAACCCATATTTTCTACCAGATATCTTCTCGAACTCTTCAGCTACCCTTAAGACAACTTGAGGAACTTTTTTATATGTTTCTGAATGGGCTTTTCTCACTTCGTGATAAAGGTCTGTGAGAATAAGTGGACCAAAGCTTTTGGGATTATCTACATCAAGCAAAGGAAACAGAGGCTTGTAGTCTCCAACAAAACTCTTAACTGTTTCGTCGTCGAGATACTCAATTCTTTCTATGGAGTGGCTTATTATAAAACCGTCATAGCAAACCATCACTGGAAGCCTGATATCCATATCCTCAGCAATTCGGAAAGCCTGAATTGTATTGTCATATGCTTCCTGCGCATTTTCACTCCAAAGTTGAATCCAGCCACTGTCTCTTGCTCCCATTGCATCGGAGTGGTCACAGTGTATATTAATCGGAGCAGAAAGGGCTCTGTTTACGACAGGCATTACAATGGGCAACCTGAAACCTGCAGCAATGAATAAAATCTCCCACATTAAAGCAAGTCCTTGGGAAGAGGTCGCTGTTGCTACTCTTCCTCCTGCTGCAGCCGCTCCTACACAGGCACTTAAGGCAGAATGCTCACTTTCAACCAAGATTAATTCTGTTTTAACTTGCCCGTTTGATACAAAAGAAGCAAATCTCTGCATAAGCTCTGTTTGAGGGGTAATGGGATAGGCTGCACATACATCGGGCTCTATCTGACGAAAGGCGTTTGCTACTGCTTCATTTCCTGTGACTGCTACAACCTTTGTCATTATTTGACCTCCTCTTCCATTACAATTGCTTTATTACCCTTTTTCCCAGGACACTCAACAGCACATATACCACAGCCCTTACAGTAGTCGTAGTCGAATTCTCCTCTTTTACCATCTTTAACTTTTACCGAATTGTCAGGACAATACAACCAGCAAAGAAGACAGTGTATACAGTTTTCCTCAATCCACTTTGGCCTATATGCCGCTCTCCAAGAGCCTGTTTTAATTTTCATAGCACTTCCTGCCTCTAAAATTACCATTCCTGGCGGTATATCTTTCCATCCAATCATCCTTCTCTCACCTCCTCGTAACCTCTCTTTACAGCAAGGAGGTTACCGTCTATTATTTTTTGAGAAAACTTTTTGCCAAAGCTTTTCCTTACATCCTCCAGAACAGTCTCAAGGCTTACAAGTCCTGTTACTCTGTTTAAAGCTCCAACCATAGGGGAATTAGGCATCGGTCTTCCAAAACAATCAATGGCAATCTTGGTAGCATCAACGACATAAAGCTTTTGTGAAGGCTTTAAATTAAGCTTTTTTCTTAATTCTGCAGGGTCTTTAGAGGAATTTATTATGAATTTAGTATCGTCTTTCGCACCTTCAGTCACATCAATACTTTCTATTAACGTGGGGTCTACTATTACGACCACATCTGGATTTGTGACAGGGCAGTGCATTCGTAGTTCGTTAGAGCTTATCCTGTTGTATGCTCTGAGGGGTGCACCTGCTCTTTCAGGTCCGTATTCTGGGAAAGCCTGAACATATCTACCACCGCTTAGGCAAGCATCGGCGAATACTTTAGCTGCTGTAACCGTTCCCTGTCCACCTCTACCATGCCATCTTATCTCAACCTTTTCCATGAGACACCTCTCAAGTAAAAATTTTTAACTATTTTAACAAAATCTTAACAAATTCTCAAGTTTTTTTTATAGATTAATAAAAATAATAAATAGGCCTATAAATACTTTCAATTTAAAGAAATTTTCTATTTTTCAATCTTGTTTTTGTTTATAAAACGGTATGAGTAGTAAACAATCAGGGCAACAATTAATGCTAATATCACAAGTCCTACAAGGTATTCCATGAAAATCATTCCCTTCTTAATATTTTCAAGAAATTTTCCACCTATGAAGCCTGCGGAGACCATTATTGAAAGCACTACAGCAGAACCAAAGGCATCAATTAGAAGAAATTTCCTTACTGATACTCTTGTAATGCCTGCGAGAATGAAAGCTTGCGCCCTGAAGCCAATTAACAACCTTGCCAATAACATAATTAAAGTGCTATGACGAATAAACTTCTGCTCAAGAAAGTAAAATCTGGAAGGAGAGAGAATTTTACTAAATCTTTTATTCAAAACAATTCTTCTGCCAAACTTTCTGCCGCTATAGTAAAGCAAAAAATCAGAGACCAACAAACCCACATAGGAAGTAATTACTGCTGGAACAGGTTGAATTATATCAAAAGATATCAGCATCCCACAGGCAATGAGAATTAAGTCTTCAGGAAAAAATGGAACACCAATTCCTCCCAGAATAAGAAGTATAAATAATCCAGGATAGGAAAACTTAGCGATAAATGAATATGAATCCATTGTAGAAAGAAACGGAGAGGCAGGGATTCGAACCCTGGGTAGAGCTTTTGGCCCTACAACCGCTTAGCAGGCGGCTGCCTTCGACCGACTCGGCCACCTCTCCAAGCTTAATGGTTAATAATAGCATTCTTTACCTGATTCTTGCAAGGTAACCACTTTTAATCTGGTCTAACAGTCTCATGAGCTTTTCACTGTTCTTTGCCATCTCATCCATAAGCTTTCTTACCCTCTCATGTTCACCTGCATTGTGAGCAATAACTATGTCTTTGCCAATTAAATGACAGGCTCTGTGTATATCCTCTATTTCTCTGAAACCAGCGATATCTTTGAACTTTTGACCTTCTTCGCTATGATACCATTTTCCAAAACCGCAAGACTTATAATCGGCAAGTCTTTCAGGGTCTAATCTGTCTATACCTCTTAGATGAGCATGAATTCTAACCATCATTCGTTCATGGTCTCCTTTGAATATGTCAAAAATCATCTCCTGCGTCTTCTTGGTCTTTACAACAGAGGCAGTATGCCTGAGGTCTGAGGAGATATGAAGAATTTCATAGGCATCCTTAACTATAATTTCGGCCAACTTTTCTATCTCTGAGGCTATCCTTGCGCTTTCTTCAATATTTCTTGCCACTTCCTCACTGGCTGCAGATTGCTCTTCCACTGCTGTGGCAATCTGCGTTATCTGGTCTTTCACTTTTATTACGGAAGAGACAATCTCTCCAAGGGAATCTCCTATAATGTTTACAGCCTCTGTAACTTCTTTAACTTCCTTGAGTTCTCTGTTCATTGACTGAGCTGTCTCGGAAGTGTCTCTCTGTATTAATCCTATCTTATTTGCTATTTCCTCAGTGGCTTTAATAGTTCTTTCAGCAAGTTTACGCACTTCGTCAGCTACTACTGCAAATCCTCTGCCCTGCTCTCCTGCCCTTGCTGCCTCAATTGCAGCATTAAGGGCAAGCAGATTTGTCTGGTCTGCGATATCTTTAATTACCGTTACTATTTCTCCAATTTCCGAGGCACTGTTATTTAATTTTGTAATCATCTGACCTAATTCATTAGTTGTTTCATAGACAGTGTTAACTTTCCTTACAGCTATCTGAGCAGTATCCTGTCCTTTCTTTGCCATCTCCATGGCCTCTGAGGCTGTTTCAGAAGCTTTAGAAGCATTGTTGGCGATATCTGTTATTGTCTGAGTCATCTCTTCAGCAGCAGTTGCTATCTGATTAGCCTGCTGAGATTGCTTTTTAGATGCCTCAATGGTGTCATTTATTATGTGATTACATTTGTCCACAGACATAGCAAGCCTTTGAGAATAATCAAGAGATTTATCCGTAAGATTAATAAAAGCGTGAAGAACCTTGTTGGCACTCTGGGCAAGCCTGCCGATTACATCAACTCTGTCTTTAAATTCTATGGTGACTGTTAAATCTCCTTCGGCAATTCTTTGAAGAGTTCTATCAAGAAGATTTAAAGGTCTGTGGGTAATCATGTAGGTTACATAAACAATAGCAGAGGAAGCGATGATACCGAGAAAACCCAGGATGGCAAAGGCAAGCTGAAGGTTTGTGACTTCCTTTTTAATCTGTTCTGGAATCTCCTTTGAACCAAAATAAGCCACCGTATCTTTCACAATCCAGTAAACTCCGTATCCTGTGACCAAAACCGTAGCGATGATACCAAAAGTAATTGCAATAGCAAGAGGCAAAATCATCTTCCAGCGGAGCTTAATTTTTCTGTCCAATTCTCTTAAAAAATTCATGTCCCCCCTCCTCATACTTTAAATCTAAATGTTATTATATCACCGTCTTTCACCTCGTATTCTTTGCCTTCAAGCCTTAAAACTCCCTTCTGTCTGGCAAGATTAATATCGCCATTTAGAAGGATAAAATCATCATAAGATATTACTTCTGCTCTTATAAAGCCCCTTTGAATGTCCGAATGAATCTTACCAGCGGCATACAGAGCCTTTGTTCCTCTTTTTATACTCCAAGCCCTTACTTCCTGCGGTCCTGCTGTGAAAAAAGATATGTAATTCAGAACTTCATAGGCCTTTCTTATAACCTTTTTACTTACTGGCTCATCAATGCCCATGGCTTCAAGAAAACTGTTGATTTCCTCTTCAGGCAACTGGGCTATTTCATTTTCAAGAGTTCCGCATATAATTGTATAGCTGGAATCGGAGAGTTTTTGTTCGTTGAATGTTTTTTCATCGACGTTAATTACTGCAAAGGAGGGTTTTAAACTTATGAAGTTGAGATGCCTTATCTCTGCCAACTGTTCTTCAGCAAGTGCCAGTTCTTTTAAGGCCTTTCCTTCTTCTAAATGATTCTTAAAAAACTCAAGAACATCTCGCTCCTTTTGATTTATTTTCTGGCCTTTTTTTCGCTGTTCTTCCATTCGCTCAATTCTCTTAGTTACAAGGTCTAAGTCAATCATTAAAAATTCATATTCCAGCTCCGTTAGGTCTCTGAGGGGATTGATAAGGTCGAACTGGTATGGAACAGAGAGGTCATCAAAACCTCTTAATACGTAAATCAAAGCATCGGCATCGTATATCTCTCTGATTAATCTTGAGTTGTGAGAAAAATTATTCTTAATAAATCCTGCTGTATCAACACATTCAACAGTAGCAAAGGTAGTTTTTTTAGGGTTAACAATCTCGCTTAACTTTCTAAGTCTCGGGTCTTCAACTTTAAGTATGCCCTTATGGACTACATCAGCAGAGGTCATGCAGGAAGCGGTCTCTATTTTTTGATGTGTCATTGCATTGAAAATTGTTGTTTTGCCAGAGTTAGAGAAACCTACAAGGGCTATTTTCATATTCTACCTTCGAGGAAATTCTTTATTATTACCATTGCCTGAGAGATTCTCTGAAGCTTCATATTTCTCTTACGAATTTTCAAAGCATCATTAAAAGGAAAAGGTTCAGCCCTGATTTGTCTGTCTTTCTTTATCAAAATATCAAGAAGTTCCCTTAGCTCTATATCCCGAAATTTCTTGCAGAAAATTGGATTGACAGAAGTAAAGCCTTCTGCTATATCATTGGCTATAGCTGATAGAGATTTACTCCTTCCCTCCATTGCCCTCTTCTCTTTTTCTGTTTAGTATAATTGAAACCCATATTCCTATCTCATATAGAATTATCATCGGTACTGCCATAAGGGTCTGATTAAAAGCATCCGGTGTAGGAGTTATAATTGCTGCCACAATAAAGGCAAGCAATATGGCAAGCCTTCTGTATTTTTTAAGAGTTTGGGGCGTAATCAATCCCATTCTTGTGGTTATGACAATTAAAACGGGCAATTCAAAGACAAAACCAAAGGCCAGTAAAAACTTCAACAAAAAATCAATATACAATCCCACAGAAAGCATCGGCATCAGAAAATCTCCGACTTTGTAGTTTAGAAGAAAACTCATAGCAAAAGGTAAGACGATTAAATAACAGAAGGTTACTCCCACGAGAAAAAGACCGGTTGCAGCAAGAACAAAGGGAAGAACATATTTCTTCTCATGTGAATAAAGGCCTGGAGAGATGAATTTCCATATTTCATAGAATATAACGGGTATGGTGAGAATAAAGCCACTTACGAGGGCTATCTTCATGTTCATCCAGAAGGCTTCGGCAGGACCTAAAAATATAAGCTTTGTATTCTGCAGTTTCTGTTCGGGGACAAAAACTAAACCTTCTTTTAATGAAAACTGAGGAGAATAATTTAGCGGAAATAGCAAAAGCTCAAAGATGGCCTCTGACTGACTGAAGGTTATTATAAAAGCAACAACAAGAGCAACAAGGCAGATTACTATTCTCTTTCTCAGTTCTGAGAGATGTTCCACCAATGACATTTTTTGTTCTTCCATTCATCCCTACTCCTTTTTCTCTATCTCTCTTTTAGCAACCTTCTCAATGTGTTTATCTATCCTTAAATCTTCAAGAGAAGGCATATCCTTGAAAAGTTCGTTTTTTAGTTCAAGAGGGTTTTTTATATCCTTTTTTGCCTCATCAACCTTTTCCTTAACTTCATCTATCTCCTTCTCCATCTCAGACTTAGCACTTTGAAAAGCTTTCTTTATCTCATTCATTGTTTTTCCAAGAGTATAGCCAAGTTCAGGTAGTCTTTTGGGCCCAAAAACAAGTAAAGCCACAATGAATATTACGATTAACTCTTGAATTCCAAGGTCAAACATAGGATTATTATAACATTAATCATTTGTGTCTACAATTTTTTTGTATCTCTGCTTTTCTTTGGGAAGAACAAAGGTTATACCGAACATTAGTCGGAGGTCTGGAGTTCGATTCCTAATATCGAAACCAGCTCCTACAGTTGTGTATGAGAAATCGTTAACTTTTACCCTGTAACCAAGCCTCCATTCAATGAGGTCTATTTTTCCTTTATCTATGGCCTTTCGTCCTATTATTTCAAAGAGTAATGTTGAGTTATAACTAACATTAAGCTCTGAGCCTAAGTTTATGTTCCAGGTCTCTTTCATCCCATATTTCTCAGGTCGAAAATACAGAAGATTTCCATGAGCCCTTACAGGTCCTACCTTTTTAGTAACTATCAATCCTCCGCCAATTCCTCCTTCTGTGGAAAAATCTTTTGAGCCAAAATCGCCAGAGACAAATAATAGATAGGCAACAGCAGGCGTAAAGGTTGTCTCTTCAATAAATCTGTGTTTGATACCAAAGTTTAAATCTTCAGCACCACTTGTATTTATTGAATTATGGTAGACAAGATTGTAAGGTAAATTAAGAGATACTTCTACATTATTGGTAAGACCATATGAAATATTCAGATTAGTCCTCTGTATTTGAGGGTCGTTTGTAAACTCAAAGTTCATGTCAAGGGCAACCTTATTCTGATTCAGCGAGTCTGCTGAAAACGTTGAAAACACCGAAAAAGGAGCGGTCGGAGAAAAACCCTTTCTGTCGAAAGCATTGGCATTGGAAAAAATACTGAAAAGTAAAACTAAAGCAACAAGTATTTTTTTCATTTAAAGAAAAGCATATCAAAAAAAACATAATCTGTCAAATACTTTCCTCCACAGCCCTTCGGGAAACTTTTATAGCACAGAATTCTCCACACATGCTGCAAACCTTTTCATCCTCAATAGGTGGCCTTTCAGAGCGCATAGAAAGAACTTTCTCTGGGTCAAAGGAAAGTTCAATCTGACTTTGCCAGTCAAATTCTCTTCTTGCTTGTGCCATTTTTCTGTCTCTCTCCCATGCTTTTGCATATCCCTTTGCAAGGTCTGCGGCATGAGCAGCAATGCGAGAGGCTATTACGCCCTCCTTCACATCTTCCTTGTTAGGCAACCTTATGTGTTCTGAAGGTGTTACATAGCAAAGGAAATCTGCCCCATACATTCCTGCAAGAGTGCCACCTATAGCTGCAGCTATGTGGTCATAACCCATTGCACAGTCAGTTACAAGAGGACCTAAAACATAAAAAGGCGCTTCTTTGCAGATGCTTTTCTGAAGCTTTATGTTGGTCTCCACATGATTAAGGGGGAGATGGCCAGGACCTTCGATTATGCATTGAACTCCCTCTGATACAGCTATTTCTTTTAGCTTGCCAATTGTTATAAGCTCAAGGAGCTGATATCTGTCGGTAGCATCCATAAGACAGCCTGGTCTTAATCCATCGCCAAGACTCAAAGTCAAGTCGTATTTCTTGGCTATTTCAATAAGTCTGTCAAAATACTCATAAAGGGGGTTTTCCTTTCCGTGATAGCAAATCCAATCGGCCAGAAGAGAACCGCCTCTGCTAACAATTGGTAATACTCTATCATTATTTTTAAGCATTTCAACTATTTTCATTGTCACACCACAGTGGACAGTTATAAAATCAACTCCATCCTTAGCATGCTCTTCAATGATCTCGAAAATATCCTCTACAGTCATTTTTACAAGGCTTCCGTATTTCTCCTTTGCCCTCACAGCAACCTCGTAAATAGGCACTGTTCCAATACTTACAGGAGAATGCTTTATAATGGCATTTCTCATCTCTCGTAAAGGTCCGCCCGTTGAAAGGTCCATGACAGCGTCAGCACCGTATTTAACTGCAATATGAAGCTTTTCAAGCTCTTCCTCTATGTCAGTCTTATCCCTTGATGTGCCAATGTTAGCATTTATCTTCGTTCTAAGAGATTTTCCAATGCCAAGGGGCTTTATGTTTCTTAATATATTTCTTGTTATAACTGCCCTTCCCTCTGCTATATTCTTGGCAAGGTCTTCCGCAGAAATTCCTTCCTCCTGAGCCACCTCTTTTACTTCATCAGTTATTAAACCTTTTTTAGCCATTTCAATCCTTGTCATATCTATTCTCCTGTGATTTTAGATTATAAATGAAATTACTGTTTTCGCTCATGAGATATCTTTGGACATTTCTAAACTCGCTACGCTACAGCCGCAAAACTCGCCTTTCAGGCTCAAACAGTTGCGGCTGTCTACACTTCGCTTCGTTAAGAAATGTTTCCCAAAGATATCTAAATCGCTCAATACAGTAATTTATCTTTCAAATACCCCCTAAGATTTCGCTAAATCTCTTCACAGTTCCCTCAATATCCTTCTGGGCAAGTATTCCACTTATCATAGCAACACCGTCACAGTATGGTATTACATCATGCACATTGTCCAAGTTGATACCTCCGAGCGCAAAAACCTTACATTTAACCGATTGTTTAACTTCCCTTAAACTTTCAACTCCCTGTGGTTCTCCATACTGAGCCTTAGAAGCTGTATAGAAAATTGGACTAAAGGTGATAAAATCAGCCCACTCTGATGCCTCTCTTGCCTCATCAATAGAATGCGTTGATACGCCAATGAGAAACCTTTCTTTCCAGACCTTTCTTACCACATGGGCTGGAAAACCACTCTGAGGAAGATGAACTCCGTCTGCATCAACAGCTAATGCTATGTCAATCCTATCGTTTATAAAAAGCAAAGCATCGTTTCTCTTTGTAATCTCTCTCATTTTTTTTGCAAGACCGTAATACTGCTTTGCTGTTAAGTCCTTCTCTCTTAGTTGAAACGCTTTAACTCCAGCCTTAAGTGCCCTATCAACTGCCATAGTGAAGGATTCTTCATCGGAGAAAAGCTTACTGTTTCCAATAAGATAAAGCTTAAAGTTCATGTTAACATTCCCTCAATAGGCGAACTTGCAGAGGCATAAAGTTTTTTAGGGATTCTTCCCGCCCTGTAGGCAAGTCTTCCTGCAATACAGGCATGCTTTAATGCCTCGGCCATCATAATTGGGTCTTTTGCGCCTGCAATTGCTGTATTAACAAGCACTGCATCGCATCCGAGCTCCATGGCAATTGAAACATCTGATGCTGTGCCCACTCCTGCGTCCACAATAACAGGAATGTTTACTGTTTCAAGAATTATCTTTATGTTGTAGGGATTTCTTATTCCAAGACCCGAGCCAATGGGTGCTCCCAGAGGCATTACTGCCGCAGCTCCAGCATCTACAAGTCTCTTTGCTGTGATTGGGTCATCATTTGTGTAGGGAAATACTATAAATCCCTCTTTTGCTAAAATCTCCGTTGCTTTAAGAAGTCCGCATACGTCGGGGAAAAGAGTTTTTTCATCGCCGATTACTTCAAGCTTTATCATGTCTGAAACACCTGCTTCTCTTGCGAGCCTTGCATAACGAAGGGCATCTTCAACGGTGTAACATCCTGCAGTATTGGGAAGAATTTTATATTTCTTAGGGTCAATGTAGTCAAGGAGATTCTCCTTTGTCCGGTCAATAATGTTTACCCTTCTTACTGCCACAGTAACCACATCTGCTCCAGAGGCTTCAATTGCTCTTGCAGTCTCTTCAAAATCTCTATATTTACCTGTTCCAACCCAAAGCCTTGACTTAAACTCAATGCCTCTGATTATTAATGGGTCATTCATTTTATCCTCCTCCAACAAAATTGACGATTTCTATTGAATCGCCTTCTTTGATTTTATATTCACTAAATCTGTCTTTTCTTACAATCTCAAGGTTTACTTCAACAGCAACTCTCTGCGGATTTATAGAGAGTTCCTCAAGTAGTTCCATCAATGTTTCTGCCTTTATCTCCATCTCAGTGCCATTGACCTTAACCCTCATAGTCCCTCCAAAACAAAAAGCCTCTATCCCTGAGGATAGAGGCTGAGATTTTTTCAGTCTCTCCCGTTCCCTACGCCGGTATTATCCGGATCAGGTTCAAGGGGTCTTCCCTCAACGGGAACTCTCAGGTCCTACAAGGACCTCCCCCAGGGATTAGTTAATTTTATAAATTTTCATATAGAGGTGTCAATTGCCAAAAAATCTGCTATCGGAAAATTAAAAACTCATAGCCGAAACTGATAAAATATCTAAATGAAATTTAAAGTGGTTAAAAATGACGGCCTCGCAAGAACAGGGATAATTGAGACTTCGAGAGGATTAATTCATACGCCTGCTTTCATGCCTGTAGGCACAAACGGAACTGTGAAAGCCATGACTCCTGAAGAAATATCTGAAATCGGCTATGAAATAATCCTTTCAAATACCTATCATCTTTACCTTAGACCAGGACACGAAGTGATAAAAAAGTTAGGTGGTATACATGACTTTATAAACTGGCAAAAACCAATTCTTACAGACAGCGGTGGTTTTCAGATATACAGTCTTGCATCACTGAGAAAAATAACCTCAGAGGGTGTAGAATTTCGCTCCCACATAGACGGTTCATCTCACTTTATAACACCGGAAGGAGCAATAGAAATACAGTTAAGTCTCAATTCAGACATACTCATGGTTCTTGATGAGTGTGTTCCCTATGGGGCTGAAAGAGAGTACGTGGAAAAATCTCTACTTCTCACCAATGAATGGGCAAAAAGATGCAGAGACTACTTTGAAAAAAGAAAAAGAAAAAATTCTCTTTTTGGAATAATTCAAGGCGGCTTTTACCCTGACCTGAGACTGAAGGCTTTAGAGGAACTGGTCAAAATGGATTTTGATGGCTATGCAATAGGTGGTGTCAGCGTGGGAGAACCTAAAAAAGAAATGTATGAGACCGTTAAAAATACAGCACCAGCCATGCCTGAAGACAAACCAAGATATCTGATGGGAGTCGGAGACCTCCTCGATGTTATCTATGCCGTAGAGCACGGCATAGATATGTTTGACTGTGTTATGCCCACAAGAAATGCCAGAAACGGCACGCTCTTTACTTCAGAGGGAAGGATTAGCATAAAAAGAAGTGAGTTTAAAGAAGACTCCTCGCCATTAGACCCATTATGCGACTGTTATACCTGTAGAAATTACTCAAGAGCATTCCTACGCCATCTTTATATGTGCAGGGAAATTCTATCAATGAGGCTCAATACGATTCATAATCTGTATTTTTACTGCCGTTTTTTTGAAAATATGAGACACGCTATAGAAAAAGGAGAGTTTTCAATCTTTAAAAATCAGTGGATACCTATTCTTGAGAGAAATTTTAATTCAGATTAAATGACTTCCGTCACAGCTTGAAGCAGAATTTAGCTCATAGAAACCTTCTCTGCAGGAGGAAAAAGTAAGAGAAAGGCTGTCGCATATCTGCCTTGCGCTTAAAATTATTGACTTTCTCACTTCATCTTTTAAATACCAAGCATTAGATTTTTTTGTGCCCTCTTTGAAATACATAGGTTCAATTTTTCTTGACAAATCTGGAAAAACTCTCTTCAACCTCTGCCAACTATCCAGTCTTGGTTTAAAACTGCTAAAAGTTACATGGCCTATTCCGCAGTCTTTTGCCATTTTCAGTATTGATTCAATCTCCTCCTCATTTAGCAAGGGAATTATAGGGTCAAGTCTTAGACCTGTTGGAATTCCTGCTTTGCTAAGTTCTTCCAAAGACTTAAACCGCTCCAAAGGCGGAGGAGCGAATGGTTCAAGTTTGTCTGCAAATTTCAAGGTTGTTACTGTTATAGTTACAGCAGATTTTATATTTTTTAGTATATCCCTATCTCTACAAACCAGACTGCTTTTGGTTATTATTAACACTCTCATATAATGTTTTCCAAAGATTTCAAGACATTGTCTTGTAATGCCAAGATTAGCTTCCATAGGTGGATAAGGGTCTGAGGTGTTGCTAAGAGAAATTAGAGAATCTTGGTGTATTCTTTTTATTTCCCTTTTCAATTTTTCAATAAGGCCAGGTTTTGTGCGACATTTGAAGAAATTTTTAATATAGGATGAAGCGTAACAGTAAACACAGCCATGAGAACAACCGGTATACGGGTTAAGTGAGTATTTGGATGGACAGGTGCATAGTTCGCTTTTCCAAGGGTCAAATTCACGAAGATACATGCTCTATTATGCATTAAGAGCAAATTTTCACTCAAACAAAAAAGTTTGATTTTTTTTCTTTTTGTAGTGTATAATTGGCAATCGATGAATTTATTTGCCAACAAAGAGCAGATAAGAGGAATCGTAGAAGCCCTCTTGTTCGTATCTGAAAAACCTCTTTCAGTAAAATTTTTGAGTAATCTTCTTAGTATCGAAGAAAGTGAGGTAAAAGCAGTAATATCTGAACTCGCTGATGAGAGAAAAAATAAAAAATCTGGTATAATAATAGTGCAATTAGAAGAATCTTATCAGATGGTAACTAATCCTGAATACGGAGAATGGATAACGATATTTAAAAAATTTAATTCCAACAACAGGCTCTCTGAACAAGCAATTGAAACTCTTTCTGTAATCGCTTATAAACAGCCAATTACTAAGGCAGAAATTGAAAAAATAAGAGGAGTCAACTCAGACCATGCTATTAAAAGTCTCCTTGAAAAGAGACTGATAAAAATTGTAGGAAAAAAGGAAGTGCCGGGCAGACCTTTTCTTTACGGAACTACGAGAGAATTTTTAAGGCTCTTCGGAATATCAAGCTTAAAAGAACTGCCCGAAATTTCTCAGTTTGAAAAAATCAATGTTGCTTAGAGGAGGTGAAGTATGAAACATTACGTTCATCTTTTAATTGTTGCGATATTAATCATCCCTTGTCTTGTATTTGCCGATACATATACGGTCAAGAAGGGTGACAATATATGGAGAATAGCGAAAAAGTTTAATGTGTCCGTAGAGGATATAAAAAAGAATAATAATCTGAAAAGTAACAACCTTCAAGTAGGTATGAAGATAGAAATACCCGAAAAAAATAATAAAAAAACAGTCAAAGCATCAGGCTCAAAAAATAAAGAAACAGAGCCAACATATCATACTGTAAAAAAGGGAGAAAATCTTTACAGAATAGCCAAAAAATATAACTTGACCGTTGACGAATTAAAAAGAATGAACAACCTAACCACTAACAAGCTGAGTAATGGCCAGAAACTCTTAGTAAAAGCTCAACCTAAGTCTTCTGAAAACTTATCAGTCAGGCCGGATGAAAAAGTGCCAACCCTTGCTGCCTCAAAATTAGATATCGACTCAAAGGTTGAGGAAATAGAGGAGATTAAAGCATCAGAAGATTTATCACAAATGAGCCTTACAGACAGGCTTCTCCTTTTCGCTAAAAAAATGCTACATCTTCCATATAGATTTGGGGGAAATAACTTTACAGGCCTTGATTGTTCTTTCTTTGTTAAAAAAGTTTACTCTATGGTGGGAATAACTTTACCGAGAAGTGCAAGAGAACAGTTTACAGTGGGCGTTCCCATAGCAAAAGACGAACTTCAACCGGGCGATTTAGTCTTTTTCAGAACATATGCAAAATTTCCATCCCATGTGGGAATATATCTTGGAGACAATTTATTCATCCATGCATCCACAAGGGCAAAAAAAGTAACCATTGACAGTTTAGAAGCTCCCTATTATCTGCAAAGATACATTGGTGCAAAAAGAATACTGGGAATAGACAAGGAAGAACTTGAAAAAGCCTTAGAAGAAGTGAAAAAACAGGAAAGTTAATAGCTTTTGTATAGTATCTTTCCCATGTCCCTGATGTCGTAACCACCGAGTTTTAAAACGGTCTCTCTAAATTCCTTATCATTAGTAATCGTATCAAGCAATGCTTTAATTATCTCTAAATCCATGAATTCAGCAGGAATAACAAGGTCATACCTCTCCTCTGCTAAGGGAATGAAATCAAGCCCTAAAGCTTGAGCAGCTGAAAGAATTCCTAAACCCACATCTGCCCTTCCCGTTAAAACTGCGGCAGCAACGCCCATGTGAGTGTATTCATCCGTTTCATATCCTCTTATAGCTGAAGGAGGAATATTAAGCTCCCTTAAGTGTTTGTCAAGAAGAAGTCTGGTGCCTGAACCTGCCTGTCTGTTGATAAACACAACATCCTGACGAGTGAGGTCTTCAAATCTATTTATATTTTTCGGATTTCCCTTCTTTACTATAAATCCTTGAATTCGATAGACCAGATTTATAAGAAAAATCTCCCTGTCGGCCATTAACTTTTTGATAAATGGAACATTGTATTGACCTGTCTCTTCATCGAGCAAATGAGTTCCCGCAACGTGAGCTTCTCTTTTCTTTATGGCGATGAGACCGGCCATAGAACCTACATGGGCAGAGGAAAGTGTTATATGGGGATATCTTTTCCGCAGAAAGTTATATATTATGTCAAGAGTATTGTCATGACTGCCTATACAAACTATTGTGTTGTCTATTTCTTTTTTACTTCTCCATAGATTAACCTTAACCTCACTTCCCTGCGAATACCCCTCTGAACCTTGTGGTATCACCATGAAGCCATCAGCTCTAACTACTGACATAAGCAGCCCCGCTCCACGTCCCATAGGTGTGACAACATACTTTTCTCCTACTCGTCCCACCTTAACCCTCACAAACTCATCTACTCCTATATTTGAAGAGATTTGTCTTGAAATTATAGCGGTTAATTCCTCTTTTTCCTCCATAGACGTGCCAAGATATAGGTCTAAAAGAGGCTTTACAAACAATTCATAACATATAATCGCAGACACTGGATATCCCGGTATTCCTAAGACTGGCTTATTATCTATAAATGCTGCAATGAATGGTTTTCCTGGCTTTATGGCAACGCCGTTTATTATTACCTCTCCTATTTCGCTCATTACTTTATAAGTAAAATCTTCTTTTCCATACCCTGAGCCTGCATTGAGTAAAACCATATTACACTCTCTCAAAGCAGTCAAAACTGCTTCTTTAATTTCATCGTAATTATCTTTTACAATCGGATATACCTTTGGTTCTGCTCCTGCTTGCTTAACAAATCCACTTAAAACTGCCGAGTTGTATTCAATTAGCTGAGGAGGCTCGGGCAGTTTATGAGACAGTTCATCGGCACTGATAAGCTCCGAACCAGTAGGTATGATACCAACAACAGGCTTTCTTCTGACTTTAATATGTGTTATTCCACTGGCAAGCATTGCGCCAATATCAATAGCTCGAACCCTGTGGCTTTCGGGTATTATAAGCTCCGTTGCCACGATATCCTCGCCTATTGGCCTTACATCATTGTAAGGAGGCACTGACGAATAAATCTCTATATAGCCGTCTTTTATGCTTACCTCTTCAACAGGTATTACTGCATCAAATCCTTCTTTAAGAGGGTCTCCTGTCTCAATCCAGTAAGCATCCTGACCAATTTTTAGCTTAACAGGCTCTCTTTCTGTGGCCAAAAAAGTATCCTTTGCTCTTACCGCATATCCATCCATAGCAGAAGAGTGAAAGTATGGCGAGGAAAATTTTGCAAAAACAGGCTCTGCTGTTATTCTATCCAGAGCATCCTTGACAAAGACTACTTCAGAGGCAATGGGAAGCTCTACTTGCTCGATAAATTTATCAATTAATCTTTTCTTTGCCTCTCGAAGAGATAGCAGTTCATGAAAGACCTTTTTTTCAGCCATTATTCTATGTTCCTCAATCCTATTATGTTCGGTGACCTTCTTATGTAACCCTTTTTCTGAGCGACTATATCAAGAGGAAGACTTATAAGGTCTATGAGGAAAGGGTCTCTGTATTTTATGTAATCTTTTTCTCTGAATGTTTTTATATAGGTATTGCACTCTAAGCAGTAATCAGCCCTAATTTCTTCATCATCGAGAATTATCTCCATTTTACTTGAGTCTTTGTTAAAACAGTAAGGACAGCCTATACGATAAAAACTTCCACCGTGTTCACATAGGGGGCAAATCATTATTCTTTCATTGTTATCCGTTATCATTGCAAGTGATGAATCGCTGCCGCAGACAGGACATTTTCCCGTTTCCATAAATGATGCTTGCTGACCTTCTTTTCTTAAAAAAACAAAAAAAGGCTTACTGAGTATGAATAGGAGCCTGTTAAGCTCTTCCTTTGAGAGTTCTTCGCTTTGTATGGAAAGACTCCATAGACTTGAAGGCTCTTCTTTTGGATTTTTACCCTCTCTTAGTATCTCCTCTTTTATGAAAGACACAGACTCGTAAGGAATATTAAATGTTGAAGAAAAACCTCTCAGAACAATATCGATTAAATCTGTAGTACTCTCAAGCTTTACTCGTTGTTTTTCGTGTTTGCACCATTCGGTAAAAGTTCTTATTTTACTGTATAACTCAAGAGGGCTTTGTAGATGAGGCTTTTCCTTTATTATTTCGTCAAAAGTCATGATACCTCCTCATTTTATGGAATTTCAGGTGGCTTAATTTTCAAATCGTCACCACTTAAAGCTTCTGTCAAGAATATCTTTAAAACTCTCTTCTCTTCGTCATTAAGACCAAGAGGTTTTAATTCTCTATTGCCCTCTCCTCCCCCTTTGTTGAAAAACTCTATTACTTCATCTAAATTTTTAAATATGCCATTGTGCATATATGGAGCAGTTTTAGCAACCTCTCTTAAAGTGGGAGTTTTAAAGGCTTTATAGTCAGCTTTTTTCTTGGTTTTAAAGTATCTACCGAGGTCTTCCTTTATGTTCATATAGTCAGGATATTTATTTATCTTGGCTACATATCTTCTGGTAACGATGAACTTTTCTTCGTTTGCATATTTTGGATTTTCAGGAACCATGAGGGCATGAAACTTTTGGTCACTTAAATAGGCACCGTGATGACATTTTATACATTTACCCTTTCCTGTGAATATCTCAAGTCCTTTCTTTGCTTCATCAGATAGAGCATTCTTGTCGCCTCTCAGATATCTGTCTATGGGAGCATTCTGAGATACGAGAGTTCTTTGAAAAGCGGCCAGTGCTTTTGCTATTAACTTTATATTCACTTCTTGTCCGAATACTCTACGAAAAGCCTCTCTGTATTCAGGCACTATTCTTATCTCTTCCTCAACGAAATCAAGATTTTGATTCATTTCAAAAGGAGACATTATGGGAAATTCAGCCTGCTGTTCGAGTGTTTTGGCTCTACCGTCCCAGAAAAAGCTCTTTGCATAGGCTATGTTTATGAGAGTAGGAGCGTTTCTAAAGTTTCTTGTGGTTGGATAGCTCAGAGATATCTCGGAGGCATCGGTGAAGGTTTTCTCAGGGTCATGACAGCTGGCACAACTTGTTGTTCCGTCTCCTGAAAGACGTCTGTCAAAGAAGAGCTTTTTGCCAAGCTCAACTTTTTCAGGCGTAGTGGTATTGTATTTCGGTGAAGGTGGTTGTGGAAGAGGTTCAATACTCTTCTTTCTCTCTGAAGCATATGCATTTAAGCATAAAAAACAGGCAAATACAAGAGAGGCAATTAAAAAGACTCTTATACTACCTCTGCTTTGCATTTTCAAGCTCCCTGAAAATAATATTTTTGAAATAATCGGCATCTCTTACGCCAAGCACTTTAATTCCGTTTATAAAAAAAGCAGGTGTTACGTAAAGGTCTAATTCTTTAGCCAGCTTCAAGTCTCTCTCAATAATATCCGCTCCTTCCATATTGTCTATTGCTTTTATAAACTTTTCCACATTGAGATTTAACTCTTTTGCATAGGCTATGAGAGATTCTCTGTCAAGTTTTGGTGACTTTTTAATTAGTAATTCATGCATTTCTGCAAACTTGCCCTGTCTCCAGGCTTCCACAGCAGCCTCGGCGGCGATTCTCGCATGGTCTCTGTAGCGATACGGAAAAAATTTGACAACTAATTTCACCTTACCTTCAAGCTCCTTCACCAAGCCCTCAATGGTCGGACCGACCTCAACGCAATGGGGTCACTGATAGTCTATGAATTCGATAATTGTAACAGGTGCTTTTTCGCTTCCTATGAAAGGGGAATTTTCAAGGGAGATTGAATATCGAGGTTCAGCATGAACTAAAACGGGTAAGATAATTAAAAAATAAAAAAAGATGGCCAACTTCCTTTTCATTAAAGGTCTCCTCCTTGTTCTTAAAATTAATTATATCAGAAAGCAGCCGCAAAGGTTGACTTATTTTTTATCTGAATGATATAAAAAATAAAATTGCGGGCGTAACTCAGCGGGAGAGTGTCAGCTTCCCAAGCTGAAGGTC
>DDKK01000027.1:37479-80080 GCA_002339325.1 Nitrospiraceae bacterium UBA2600
CCCAAGCTGAAGGTCGCGGGTTCGAATCCCGTCGCCCGCTTTTTTATTGGAGGTTAAGTGTCATTATTCAGTGAAAATGAATTTGCCCTTCTTATTGATACAAAAGGTAGAAAATATCTCCTTAAATTAAAAAAAGACGCAGTCTTTTCTTTCCATAAAGGCAATATAAAACTCAATGATATAATTGGCAAGCCCGACGGCTCTACGGTCACTTCTTCAATGGGAGAAAAACTCATAGTTTTCCGGCCAACCCTTGAAGAGTATATTTTAAAAATGCAAAGAGGCGCTCAGATAATATATCCAAAAGACATTTCAAGAATAATTACGCTTCTTGACATATTTCCCGGAGCAAAAGTATTTGAAGCAGGCACAGGTTCCGGTGCATTAACTATGCATCTACTCAGAGCTGTATATCCCTATGGAAAGATTATTTCCTACGAAAAGAGAGAGGACTTCTACAAGAGAGCAAAAGAAAACATAGAGAGTTTTATACCGCCCCAAATGTTAGAGTCTCTGTCATTACAAAACAGAGATATCTCTGCCGGTATCGATGATACAGACTTTGACAGGGCAATTTTAGACTTAACAGAACCATGGCTATTTCTTGATGGAGTAGTAAAAAATCTTAAACAAGGAGGAATTCTTGGCTGTTATCTGACAACAGTCTTACAGATTTATAGTCTTATGGAAGAAGTTGAGAAGCATTACAGTAAAACCCTTTACAAGATTGGAATATTTGAACTCCTTGAAAGAAATTGGGAAAAAGAAGGACTGAGCCTTAGGCCTTCGCTTAGAATGGTTGCTCACACTGGA
This sequence comes from Nitrospiraceae bacterium UBA2600, assembly GCA_002339325.1. Taxonomy (GTDB): domain Bacteria; phylum Nitrospirota; class Thermodesulfovibrionia; order Thermodesulfovibrionales; family Thermodesulfovibrionaceae; genus Thermodesulfovibrio. The sequence goes on from DDKK01000027.1 coordinate 38,293, forward strand.
TTTATAGTAGTCTTCAGAAAAATTGGATGAGTTTTAGATTTCTTCTTGTAAACCCTTGGATATACGACTTCGCAGCTTATAACTTCTGGGCAAGACCCCTTGGACTACTTAAAGTGGCAGAGTTTTTCAGTAGATTTAATTTTAATCTAATTCTAATTGACTGCAGTAATTCTTTCAATCCAAAAAAATACGGCACTGGAAAATACGAAACAACTACCGTTGAAAAGCCTGAGAAACTTAAGGCAATTCCAAGGAAATACAAAAGATACGGCATATCAGAAAACCTCTTTACTGAACTCCTAAAAAAAATTGGCAAAGTTGACTTAATACTCATTACTTCCATCATGTCATACTGGTGGCACGGAATAAAACATTGCATCAATATATTAAGAGATATTTTTAAGGATACGCCTATCATTGTCGGAGGTATATATGCAACCCTCTACAAAGAACATGCTGAAAGAAATATTGATGCCGACTACATATATACAGGAGAGATTGACGATAGAATTAAAGGGATTATTGAAAAATTTGGAATAAACCTTAAAGAACAGAGGGATAAACGCTTTTACTGGTGGCAGATGGGTTTCTATAAAGATATGCCTTATGCACCACTGTTGACTTCAACAGGATGTCCTTTCCGCTGTTATTACTGCGCATCCTCTCTTCTCAACCAGACTTTCAAGCAAAGGCATAAAGAAGAGGTAATAGAAGAGATTAAAGGACTCTATAAACTCGGCGTAAGAGACTTTGCATTCTATGACGATGCTCTTCTTTTCAATGCTGATATACATATTAAACCAATTCTAAGAGAGCTAATAAAGGAAAGATTATCCATACGTTTTCACACACCCAATGGACTTCACGCAAGATTTATCGACGAAGAACTTGCACTGCTTATGCGACAGACAGGATTTAAAACACTTAGGCTCAGCCTCGAAACTGTGGACATTAAAAGACAGATTGAAAGTAGTGGTAAGGTAACAAATGATGACATTGAGAGAGCCGTGTTCTATCTTAAAAAAGCTGGCTTCTCCTCTCAGGAGATAGGTATCTATATAATGTATGGACTTCCAGAACAGAGTTTGGATGAAGTAAGAAGAGGCATCGAATTTATCAAAAAATTAAAAGTTCGAGTTCATCTGACTGAATTTTCGCCTATCAAAGGCACATACTACTGGCAGGTGTTAGTAAAAAAAGGAGTTATACCAGACGATTTAGACCCCCTTATGACTAACAACTCTATTTTTTCAGAACTTTTCTGTCAGTATGACAAAAAAGAGCTTGCTCAGATAAAAATTGATGTTAACAAATACAATCTGCTAATATAGAAAACTTTAATACAAGGAGGCTCAAGGATTGTTAGCTTTTTTTTTGCCACAAAAGTAGAGTCTGAACTGATAAAAAAAGAATTAAAGAAAAAGTCTGAAAATTCAATCGGAAACCTACTATACACAATAGGAAAGTTGGGAAAATATGAGATTGTCCTTTGTATAACAGGTATCGGCAAAGTAAACGCTGCAATTTCCTCAACCATTGCCTTTCAAAATTTACCAATAAAAAAAGCTCTAATTTCAGGTATTGCCGGTGCATATCCAAATTCAGGCTTGAATATAGGAGAAATTGTAGTAGCTCAAAAAGAAATAAACGCTGATGAGGGACTTCTAAGAACTTGCAATGACCATCCTAATTCCTTTCTTTTTTTAAGTATTGAGGAGATAAATCTGGAAATACCTCAAAGCCTTAGAAAGCTAAAAAAAGGAACGTTTCTTACGGTCTCATCATGCACGGGCAATCTAAAAAGAGCAAATTTTCTGGAGAGAAAATTTAATGCTGTATGTGAAAATATGGAAGGTTTTGCAATTGCCAAAGCTGCTCAATACTTCAATATTCCCACAATGGAGATAAGGGCAATAAGCAACTTTGTAAAAAGCAGACGTAGGCTTTTAAGCCCAATTGAGATAAAGAAAGCTTCAGAGATAATGCAGAAGTTTATCATAGAGAACATATCTTCCCTTATGGTCTAATGCTATTTTTTATCTAATCTTTTTATAGGAACGGTAAAGTAAAAAATACTACCCCTGCCAATTTGACTTTCAACCCAGATTTTCCCTCCGTGAGCTTCAATAATCTGCTTTGAGATAGGAAGACCAAGCCCTGTTCCTTTAGGTTTTTCTCTCATTATATCCCCTACCTGTTTAAACTTCTCAAAGACTTTATCCACATCGGACTCTGGAATTCCTACTCCCGTGTCTTCAACGCTCACAAGTATCTCTCCATTCCTGAGCTCTGCCCTACAGGCAATGTAACCCCTTTCGGTAAACTTAAGGGCGTTTGAGAAAAGATTTATCATTACTTGAATGAGCCTCTCTCTGTCAGCGTATATCTTAGGCAAATCAGGTTGAATACTGTGCTGGAAAGGCAAACCCTTCTGTTCAAAAAGGGCAGAAAGTGCTCTGTAAGCATCAAATATTACCTCCTCTATTGATATCTCTTCAAAGTTCCACTTTACAGAACCAGACTCAAGCTTTGAGATGTCAAGAATATCATTTATTAGCGAGGTTATTCTTTCACCTTCAGAACGAATAATGTCAAAATCTCTGTTGATTTTATTCAAAACCTTATTTATTTTCGTATCTTTTGTATCTATCTGAGGTATGAGAGTGTCTTTAAATTTTCGCTCAATCATTTCGACAAAACCGAGTATGGAAGTCAATGGCGTCCGTAGTTCATGACTTACGATTGTTATAAATTCTGTCTTAACTTTGTCAACCTGTTTTTCCTGAGTTATATCTCTTATGAGAATAACCGAACCTAAGATACCCCTTGCTTCAGAGTCTTCTGAAAAATATTCCTTTTTAATACTCTTTGCCACAGCTTTACCAAACCTATTTCTTGTGAGAGTTATTTCAGTTGAAAGTATATCCTCTGTTTTTAAAGAGTTGTTGACCAGTTCAACCAGTTTTTTTCCTAAAATTTCAATATTCTTACCTATCATTTCATGTTCAGCCAATCCAAACATATCTGAAGCTGCAGGATTTATGTGATTTATTACTCCATCTCTGTCAACAACTATCAAACCATCTGCCATATTATCAATAATAGTTGTAAGATAGGCAAGAGTATCCTGAAGCTCTACTACCGCATCTTTAAGAGCATACTCGTATCTGTCAAATATCTCATTTATGTTATCTGCCATTGACTGCATGGTGTTAGCAAGCAGACCAATCTCATCACTTGACTTTATATCGACCTTTGCACTGAAGTCATGCTTGAGAAGCTTTTTTGCATACTCCGTAAGTTCATTGAGAGGCTGGGATATCCTATTAACCATAAAATAGGCAAGCACCACGCTAAAGAGAAAAATAAACAGAAGCAAACCAAGTTGTTTTCCAATAACCGTCCACATTTTTCTGTCAATAATATTTTTGTTCATACCAACATGCACAAATCCTATAGCACCTTCTGTTATTGGTGCTACTACATCAAGAAACTCTCCCATCCCTTCAATTCTTACATCTCGAATACCTCCTCTGTGAGATTTCGAAAGCTCAACTATCTCTGAGGGAATAGATGGCACAAAGGTATGTGATATTATCTCACCTGAGGAATCTATAACAAAAACATAGGATACTCCCTCAATGTCAAGATACTGGTCTATCATTGCCTGAACAGTGGCAGAGTCAAGATTAAGAATTGTCTCAACCGATGATGAAGCTATGCTGCTTGCTATGGCTGTGCCTTTTGACTTATATTCTTCTGTGAGATTTTCATATAAGTGCCAACCAGAAAAAATGCTGATTGCAAAGAATATTATGGCAAAAAGAAAAATAATCCCCAGAAGAGTTCTCTGAAATAGCCTTGACATTCTCATTTTTTCCAGTCACTCCAATCTCTTATAGGAACAAATTTGCCATCCTTTACAGTAGTGTAGTAGACCTTGTCAAGGGCTTGATGTTTTTTAGGTGAAAAGCTTATTTTCTCGTCTATTCCAACATCTAAATTTTTTATGGACTCAGCAGCTTTCTTAATCTCCTCTCTTTTAGGTTCTTTGCCCAATTTTTTCAATATCTCTACCATCAACTTTGCATTCAGGAAACCCTCAAAACTAACAAAACTGTATTTGAGAATTTTATAATCTTTTTCCATTAAATCTGGTGGGGGCAAGGGGTTATATCTATCCATCAGCTCCCTGTAAAGTCTAACTGCAGGAAGACCCGTATCTTCGTAACTTGGAACTACCTGAGAGTTAATCAGATTTTTAGTGTAGGAAACTCCAGTTTTTCGCTCTTCCTCAAGAAGAAGATTTATCATGAACTCACTACCTACAAAAGATACATTTGCAATGGGCACATCCCATTTCATATTCCTTGCATCTCTTATAAAACCAGCACAGGCCGCATATGCTCCTACAGAGATTATGGCATCAACTCCTGCATTTCTGAGAATTTCAACCTGTTTTGTAAAGCTGTCAGAATACTTTGCTCCTCTTTTGTAAGTTGCCTCAGCAACAATTTTCCCACCGTATTTAGCAAGAGTTTTCCTCACTCCATTCCAACCACTCCTGCCATAGGCGTCAGCTTGATAGAATATTCCAATTCTTTTTCTTCCAATTTTGATAAAATTCTCAACAAGTCCGCCTGTTTCCTGCTCATAGGACGCTCTAAGATTAAAGACAAACTCATCATAAGGAGGAGTTCTGTGAGGCATGGCACCAGTGAAAGGAAAGAATAGGTAGATGTTTCTGTCGCTGTTACTCTTTAAAATTGGAAGAATTCTCGTTACTGTTGGAGTTCCCACATAATTGAAAAGAGCAAAAACCTTATCTTCTTCTATAAGTTTTACTGTATTTTTAATGGTAGGTATGGGATTGTAACCATCGTCATAGGCCTTTATTACTATTTTTCTGCCGTTTATGCCACCTTTTTCGTTGATGTAAGAAAAATAGGCCATTGCTCCTCTGTAAAGCTCTATACCTAATCCACCTGTAGGACCTTTAAAAGCAGCAGACATACCCAGCACAATAACATCTTCCTGTTGGGCATAAAGAAAGGTTGGAAATAGAATCAGTATAACTAACGAAATCCTTAAAACTGCACTTGACATCTTTTAACTCCTCCGCCCTCGTCCCTAATCCAAAGAAGAACCTTATTGTTTCTTCGGCACCAGTTTTTAACATCATTTTCAAAGGTAGGACAGTCAGCAACAACTTCAAGAATATCTCCCTTTTTCATTTTTAAAGCCTTAATTGTCATCTGTATGGTAGGCTGGGGACATTTTAAGCCCCTCGCATCAAATACTATTAAAGCCACCCTCTCTCCTCCTTAAAGCATATAAAATTCCTTCTATTTCAGCCTCTATCTGTTCAGTTGTAAATCCTGCTAAGTCTATGGCCTTGGCAGGACAGCTAACCACACATATTCCACATCCCTCACACAGAGCCTCGATTAAAGTTGGAGAATTCATCTCCAGTTCAATAGCCTTATATGGACACTGGATAATGCAAATGCCACATTTTTTGCATCTATTATAATCTATTTTAGCTATGACTGGTGATTTAATAATTCTCCCATCTCCGAGTTCTGAAAGAATTTTTCCCACTGCTGAAAACGCATCTGTTACGGCCTCCTCTACACTCATCGCTTCTTTTATGGAACCAACCGGAACTATACCCGAAATTTCAGAAATACTGTCTCCACTTATAATCGCTGGGCATAAAACCACCACGTCAACTTCATATCTCCTATCCTTAAAATCTATGAGAATGGACTCGTCAGACCTTACTGAAAGCTCATCTATGTTTTCATATCTTACAATCTCAACAAGAGGGTCTTTTATTGAGCTTTGATAAAGCTCATAGGCTCTTCTACCAGGAAGGACTATCTCCTTCACGAAATGTGTGATTTTAAGTTCTCCATATCTTTGCCTCAGAATTCTATTGAATTTAAAGGCATACTGACAGCAGACTTTGCTGCAGTAGGGCTTGTATCTCTCATCAAGGCTTCCAACGCAATGAATTATGGCTATACTTTCAGGGTCTTTTCCGTTTTTCGTAAGAATCTCTCCCTTGCTTGGTCCTTCTACATTTAGAATTTCCTCAAACTCAATGGCATTGTATATGTAATCAGCCTTTCCGTAGCCAAGATTTGAGAAGATACTGCAGTCAATAAGATTAAACCCAGTAGCCCATATAACTGAGCCTACCTTTATTTTTTCAACCTTCTCTGATTCACTAAAATCAATTGCGCCTTCAACGGGGCATTCTACCTTACATAGACTACAAGTATCTCCTTTAAAATTAAGGCAGTTTTCCAAGTTTATTCTTGCCACAGGAGGTAATTTTATTGGGTCTACCCTTATAGCTCCTTCAGTGCATATGTCCTCGCAGGCTGAACAGCCTATGCATTTTTTTGGATTTACATAGGTTGGTTTTGTCAAAAATTCTGCATAAATATTTCCAAAATAGCCTTTTATCTCTCTTATTTCAGCATTCAGTCTTAACTCAACAGAACCATTTAAAATCTCCTCAATCATCGGATGGACATAGCAAGGAGCGCAGCTTAGGTCAGGAAAAAGTTTTTCAAATCTTGAAATCTTACCTCCAAGAAAATCCTCTCTCTCAATCAAGAACACTTTTCTTCCCGTCTTCGAAAGCAATAATGCCGCATTTATTCCCGAAATGCCTCCTCCTACCACAAGAACATCTTGGCAGACGGGAAATTCCGAATATGCGAGGGGAGTCTGCTTTTTGAGTCTATCCAATGCTCCTTTGAAAAGGGCATAGGCTTTGTGGATAGCCGCTTCTTTGTCTTTCGTCACCCATGCCACCTGTTCTCTCAAGTTTACAATGTTGACCATGTAAGGATTAATACCTGCCCTTTTAGCAATCTCTTCAAACAGAGAACCTTTGTTATGAATTGAACAGGCGAGAATAATTAAACCCTCGGGGTTCTTCTCAGAGAGCCTCTCCGATAATACCCTCTGAGAGTCTTCTGAACAGGCAAGGTCAAATCTTTCAATCCATTCGACTTCTTTTGAAATTAAATCTCTTAAATCATTAAAGGAAATCTTTTCATCTATCTGGCCTGAACAACTGCAGAAAATTACCCCGATATTCAAAAGTCGCCCCCACCCCTTCTTGAAGATGGAGATATTTTAACACAAAAAAACGTTTATTCTTCTACAAACACTTCAATTGCAATATCTGGGCAGACGACAGCACACATTGCACAGCCCATACAGTCATCGGGATTAGCAAAATAGGCAGGAAAATATCCTGAGGAGTTAAAATTCGATGATATATCTATACATCCCTTAGGACAGGTCAGAAGGCAATACTTACAGCCTTTACATCTCTCAGAGTTAATCTCTATCTTTCCTTTCTTTGCAGTCCGCATACAAAAATTCTAAAACTTTAAGAAAGAATAAGTCAAACCTAAGAGACTTAGACAAGTATTGACTTTTTGTTAGAAGGCTTTTCAAACTATGCTTTATGGATAAAATTCTTGTAAAACCTCTTAAAAGAAAGGGTAGTCTCTGGATTTATCGAAATGAAATCCTATCAAATATATCAGATATTGAGCCTGGTAGAATAGTAAAAATATACGAGGAGAAAACAAATAAGATTATCGGCACAGGATACATAAACAAAAATTCTGTAATATCAATAAGGCTTTTAAGTTTTAATGATGAAGAAATAAACAAAGAATTTCTGACAAAGAGGATTCAAAACTCTTTGAAATACAGGGAAGAGTTTCTATGCTTAAAGGACAGTTACCGACTAATCTTTAGTGAATCCGATTTTCTACCAGGCCTTATAGTTGACAGATATGATAAATCGCTTGTAGTTCAGATATTGACCGCAGGAATGGAGAGGCTGAAAAAACTGATTTTAGAAATACTTGATGAATTGCTCAATCCTCAAATAATCATACTCAAGAACGACTCTCCTGCAAGAATAAAAGAGGGATTAAAAGTTGAAAAGGAGGTCGTAAAGGGAGATGTTGATAGATTTCTTACAACAGTAGAGGATGATTTGTGTTTTTACTTCGACCCTTTAGAGGGGCAAAAAACGGGCTTCTTTCTTGACCAGAGAGAAAACAGGCTATTTTTAAAAAATCTCATTAGTTCCGGCGAAGGACTTGATTTATTCTGTTATATAGGAGCATGGAGTATCCATTTAGCCAGAAAAGGAGCAAACATAAAAGCAGTAGATATATCGGAACGGGCAGTTGAAATAGCTACGGAGAATGCAAAGCTAAACAGCGTTAGTGAAAAGTCTAAATTCATAAAAGCAGATGCCTTCGATTTTCTAAAGTGGGAAGCGAAAAAAGGTAAGAAATACGATTTTATTGTAGTAGACCCACCGGCCTTTGTAAAATCAAAAGACGAAAAAAAAGACGCCATTGAAGGCTACTTAACTCTGAATAAACTCGCCCTTAAGCTTTTAAAACCTAAAGGAATTCTGGCCACATCTTCCTGTTCTCAACATATCTCAGAGACTGACTTTATGGAAATAATCAAAGAGGCTATGAGCTCATTAAACAAAAAAGGAATACTTCTTCACAAAGGCACACAAAGCAAAGACCATCCTATTCTCCTTACCATGCCGGAGACAGCATATCTTAAGTGTTTAATTATCAGAGTTTGGTAAGATTTTATAAAATCTGGTGCGTATTCCTAAAAAAGCTTTCATCATTGCAGGTTTATCAAAGATAAAAAAACCCCTGCCAATGAGGCAGGGGAAGAGAGATATGAAATTAACGGTTACGTATTGTACACCTGAGACTCTGGTTTTCAAAGTTACATCTTGCTTCGTAATCGTTAACACTAGCAAGTTGAGCAACTGACTCTGCGTTTGCTGCAGGCTGGCCATTTCCAGTAGCATCACATTGAAGGTTAGCGTTTACCAAAGTAACTTGACCACCAGGAGTATTCGGAGGGTTATTACAATTTCTAAGATCGGTCTGTCCAGGCTGAACAGTTGGATTCTCAGCACAATAGGCTGCTAAATCCATCATACATGCTCTTGCAATTGGTTCAGCATAAGAAGATATTCTTGCCTTTCTCTGATAGCTCATGTACTGGGGAATAGCAAGAGATGCAAGAATAGCAATAATGGCAATAACGATTAAGAGCTCGATAAGTGTGAAACCTCTCTGGTCTCTGATGAAAAGCTTTTTCATGTTAAAAACCTCCTTAAAGATTTTGAGGACTCCAAAGGAATCCTCTTTTGATAAAAACCTCTCACCTCCTTTTTCTGCTTTGTGTATGTTCTTATCACGATTCATCATTTTCATGAAATTATTTTATTCCAACCTTCTATAAAAGTTGTGAAAATTTCGTGAATAAAAACTTACCCATAATTAAGAGGCCATAGAAACTAATTACCATTAAATTTCCTATAAAATATAGAAATAAGCTTAGCCGTATGGTATAATTTAGCTATGCTTCTAAAGCTAATCTTATCTGCCCTTCTAATTGTCCTGTCTTTTGTGGGAAGCTATACTATGTTTGAGATATTTGGTAGACAAGAAAGGAGGAAAAATATGGAAACACTTAAAAAAATTCACCGAATTAATGGAAGAGTTTTCTTTTTATTGTTTTTAATCGGTGCTGTCGCCTGCATATACATACTCTCTCAGACAAAAGCTGAACTTACGGCGAGAACAACTCTACATGCCTTTTCAGCAGTAGCAATTTTTCTTTTGTTCTCCCTTAAGATAGTCTTTATAAAATTTTACCGACAGTTCTATTCGTATGCGAAACTGCTCGGTATCCTCGTTGTGCTTCTTACTTTTAATTTATTAGCTTTTTCAACGGGCTACAGCCTCGTTACAGGAATGGGAGATAGAAATGAGACAAAACAGACACAACAGTTACAGCTTGTTGCAAAAAGCAAAGAAGGTAGTGTAGAACGAGGTAAAAAACTTTTCACCGAATTATGCTCCTCCTGCCATTACACTGATAAAAAAGATTTCAAAAGAGCTGCACCAGGACTTAAAGGGATATTTGCAGAGAAAAACCTTCCTGTAAGCAAAAAACCAGTAAATACAGAAAACATTATCTTACAAATAAAGAAACCTTACAAATATATGCCTTCTTTCAATGACCTCACCGATGAACAGTTGGCAGACTTAATTGCTTACATGAAAACTCTATAAGATAAATGTCTCCAAATAGGCTTATCAATGAAAAAAGCCCTTATTTGCGCCAACACGCTTTCAATCCCGTTGACTGGTATCCCTGGTGTGAAGAAGCTTTTGAAAGGGCAAGATTAGAGGACAAACCAATTTTTCTCTCCATCGGATACTCTACCTGCCACTGGTGTCATGTCATGGAAAAAGAATCCTTTGAAGACGAGGAGATTGCTGAAATACTAAATCGTTTTTTTATCTCCATAAAAGTTGACAGAGAGGAAAGACCAGATATTGACAGTATTTACATGAAAAGCTGCTATCTCTTTCAAGACAGAGGCGGATGGCCACTGTCAGTATTTATGACAGCCGATAAAAAACCGTTTTTCGTTGATACCTATATACCAAAAGATGATATGTATGGAAAACTCGGCTTCAAAAACATTCTTTTAAGAATTTCAGAACTCTGGAATAAAAATAGAGAAAAGATAACTGAAGTATCTCATGGAGTAACGGAGGCACTGAAGAAATTTCTAAATAAATCAGAAGCTGAGACAGAGCTTTCAGAAATGACAATCCACAAGGCCTTCGAAGGACTGAGAATTGTCTATGACATACAATTTGGAGGATTTGGCAAAGCTCCCAAGTTTCCGCTACCCCTTAATATGCTCTTTCTTCACAGGTATTTTTACAGATACAAAGATAAAATTGCTCTGCAGATTAGCCTTGAAACTCTTAAAAAAATGAGAATGGGTGGAATATACGACCATATTGGCTTTGGCTTCCACAGATACTCGACAGACCGACAATGGATAATTCCTCATTTTGAAAAAATGCTCTATGATAATGCTCTCTTAATGCTTGCCTATACAGAGGCCTATCAGATTACCAGAGATGAGTTCTTTAAAAGAGTTACAGAAGAGATTGCCACCTATCTAAAGAGAGATATGTATTCTCCCGAAGGAGCTTTTTACTCTGCAGAAGATGCAGACAGTGAGGGAAAAGAAGGAGAGTTTTATCTGTGGACTTATAATCAAATAGAAAATACACTCAGTAAAGCTGAGTTTGAACTTTTCAAAAGGCTTTATCCAATTACTACTGAAGGAAATTACTGCGAAGAAGCTACAGGAAAAAGAAAGGGCAAAAATATTCTCTATTTAAACAACTCACTGGAAGAATTAGCAGAGGCTCTTAAAACTGAGATTAACGAATTAACTGAAAGAATAGAGAGTATTCGAAAAAAGTTATTTACTATAAGACAAAAGAGAGCAAAACCGCTCAGGGATGAAAAAATCCTTACAGACTGGAACGCCCTTGCTATTGTTGCCTTTTGCAGGGCAGGTGTTGGCTTTGAAAATAAAGAGTATATTGAAACCGCTCAGAAAGCAATAGAATTCATACTCTCGAAAATGTTTGACAAGGAAGGAAGGCTTCTTCACAGATACTTTGAAGGAGAAGCTTCTATTTATGGCTATCTGGAAGATTATGCCTATCTAATATGGGCATTGATGGAACTCTATTTTGCAACCCTTGAAAGTCTCTATCTTCTTAAGGCAATAAATCTCTGCGAGTTCGTTATTGAAAATTTCCGTGATAAAAAACGAGGTGGATTTTACAGCATTGCCGATTATGCTGAGGTTGTCATAGAGAGAACTAAGGAAATTTATGATGGCGTAACTCCCTCGGGTAATTCAGTTATGATATACAATTTAATAAGGCTTGCAAGGCTTATAGGAAAAAATCAATATGAAAAATTAGCCATAGATACTCTAAAAGTATTCTCTTCAGAAATCGATAAAGTTCCTTCGAATTATATCTTTTCTGCCCTACCCCTTGATTTAATATTCAAGGGAACAGAGAAACTTGCAGTAGTTACAGAAAACATTACTGAAGATGATAAGGAGTTCCTTCGTAAATTACAAAAGCAGTTTTTGCCCTCTTTTTTGCCTCTTTTGAAAGACTTTATCAATGAAAGTATCTCTGAAGAAATAAAGAAGCTGAAAACCTTAGAAGGAAAAACTACTTATTTTCTCTGCAAAAACTACTCCTGTGAGCCACCCACTACAGATAAAACAGCCATAGAGAATGCGATAATTTCTGCCTAAAGGGAAATTCCTTATTTCTCGTTATTTTTGTTATGCTTAATAGATGAACATAATCGACACTTTTCTTCTCACTTTTATACCCCTCTTTGTAGCCATTGATGCTCCTGGAATTCTGCCGCTTTACATTTCACTCGTTGAGAGCCTCTCGGACAGGGAAAAATCAAAGATTGCAAGACAGTCTGTTATAACAGCGTTTTTAGTAGCAATCTCTTTTCTTTTTCTGGGTAACATTATATTTTCTCTTCTTGCTATTAAGCTTGAAGATTTTATGATTGCAGGAGGTATTTTGCTTTTAATTTTGTCTATTTCAGAAATTTTAAGGGTTAAAGAAAAGGAATTTGCCATAAGTGAAACTCTCGGCGTTGTTCCTATTGGAACACCATTGCTTGCAGGTCCAGCAACGCTTACAACTCTGCTAATTCTCGCTGGCACCTATGGATATGGAATGGTTATTTTATCACTGTTACTAAACCTCCTTATTGCTTGGGTGATGCTTGAGAAAGCTCAGCTGATAATTAAAATCATGGGAGTTCATGGAATAAAAGCCTTTGCAAAAGTTATGGCTCTTCTACTGGCAACAATTGCCGTAAGTTTAATAAAAAAGGGATTCGTAAAAATCCTGGAGGCTATCTAATGGAAGGACTAATTCACATATATACAGGAGATGGAAAGGGTAAAACAACAGCTGCTGTAGGCTTAACAGTAAGGGCGATGGGAAATGGATTAAAAGTTCTATTTGTGCAGTTTATAAAAGGTTCTCAAACAGGCGAGGTAGAATTTCTAAGCAAATTTCAAGAGTTAGTTGAAATATACCGCTGTAGCACAGGCTTTGTCTTTAACTCGCCCGATGAACTTCAAAGGCAAAAAGTAAAAGACTGTCTTAAAGATATTGAAGAGAAAATCAAAAAAAACCCATATGACCTCATAATTCTTGACGAATTCTCTGTAGCAATAAGCACAGGTCTCATAACAAAAGAAGAAGCAGAAAGGCTAATTGAAATTAAACCTCAATCCAGTGAACTCATAATAACAGGAAGAGGAGCACCTGAGTGGCTGATTGAGAAAGCAGACCTTGTTACAGAGATGAGAAAGATAAAACACTACTTTGACAGAGGAATACAGGCAAGAAGGGGGATTGAATATTGATGACACCTACGCTTGTTGTCTATCTTTTAAGACACGGTGAGACAGAAGGGCCAAAAAAAGTTTATAAGGGACATATCGACATTCCTTTGAGCAAAGAGGGAGAAATGCAGGTAGAGAAAACAGCTAAATTTCTCAAAAACTATACAAAGAGATACGACCTCGAAGTCGAGTTTTGCTATTCCTCTCCCCTTAAAAGGGCTGTAAAAACTGCAGAGATAATAGCAGAGGAGCTATCATTAAGGGCAAAGTCCAAGCCTTTACAAAGCCTTAAAGAGAGAAGTTTTGGCAAGTGGGAAGGTTTAAGTATTAATGATATTGTCTCCCTTTATCCAGAAGAATTTGAAAGGTGGCGGACAGACCCTTTAAGATTTTCACCACCTGGCGGTGAGAGCACTTTGCAGGTAAGCGAAAGAGCCTCGAAGGCTTTAAGTAAAATACTATCAAGCCACCAAAACAGTCAGGTTTTCATCACTGCCCATGGCGGAATAAACAGAGTCATACTGTGCAATATACTTGGTATTCCCCTTGAAAATATATTCAGAATTGAGCAAGAGTTTGCCTGTGTAAACATAATAGAATTTTATGAAAACCAGCCTGTCGTAAAACTGATAAACGGCGTTTTCTGGCGAGAATGAATATCTTAGAGAAAGTCTACCTGTTTTTTTATGGACTAAAAAAGAAAAAAGCTATTAAAAATCAGAAAAAACTTCCCTTTCCCGTTATCAGTATTGGCAATCTCACAGTAGGAGGGACAGGCAAAACTCCATTCACTGTAGCTTTAGCCAAAGAGCTTGAAAAAAAAGGATATAGACCTATAATTCTTACGAGAGGATACCGAGGTAGACTGAAGAGGCCGGTAATTGTGAAAGAATACATGAATGCAGAAGATGTAGGCGATGAGCCACTTATGATGGTTATGGAAGGACTTACTGTTGTAAAGGCTATTGAAAGATATGCCGGCGGAGTTTATGCCATTGAGAAACTATCTTTAACAGACAAAGATAGAGTTATTTTTATTCTTGACGATGGATTTCAACACTGGCAGCTACAAAGAAACTTAAACATTCTACTAATAGACGGATACAGAGGATTTGGCAATCAACGGTTGCTACCTTTAGGCTCCCTTAGGTCTCCTTTAGAGGAAATAATTGAAGCAGACATGGTGTTTATTACAAAGCAGGAGAATGAGTCCCTTAAAGGAGAAATTCAAGAAAAAGGAGTTAAAAATCTGTTTTTTTCGCCCCTTTCAATTAAGGGAATATTTAGCTTTGAAGGGGAAAAAATAACACCAGTAGGCCAAAAAGTATATGCCTTTGCAGGCATAGGCAATTTTGAAGGTTTTCTAAACTCTTTAAAAAGCCTAAAATTAGAAGTTGTAGGATACAAAAAATTCATAGACCACAAAATATATTCTGAAAAATTACTTAGAAAAATTAATTCTCTTGCCTCTGAGGCTCAATTAGTAATAACAACCAAAAAGGACTTCGTAAAGATTGGAAAGCATCCTTCCCTTACTGATAAATTCTGTTTTCTTGACATCTCATTAGAACTTGACTCATCTGCAATGCAAGAGATAGTTAGAAAGATATCATAGCCCGATTTCTCTTATTTTCTGAACAAACTCGTCAATACTGAAAGGTTTTGACAAGACCTTTAATCCCTCTTTTGTAAGCTCATTTATTTGTTCAATATTCTCTGCATAACCTGTCATAAAGAGGAATTTAATGTCAGGCTTTATCTGTTTTAATTTTCTATACAGTTCAAGACCATTCATCTTCGGCATTATTATGTCGGACAGGCAGACGTCAAATCTATCCCTGTAATAATCAAAGTTCTCAATAAGCTCTGTTCCGCTTGCAAATGAATGAACTTCAAAGCCGTATTTTCTCAACAACTCTTCTATTGCAGTTCTTACTTCTGGATTATCCTCAACAAGAAGGATTCTCCTCTTTTCCACAGTGATTTTATTTTCAATCTTTATTGAAGTCTCCCTTTCTTTATCAGTGAGAGGCAAGTATATTCTGAAGGTAGTGCCCTTTCCTAACTCACTGTAAACATTTATAAATCCCTTGTGCTGCTCTACGATGCTGTAAACAGTAGATAGTCCAAGACCTGTGCCGCTTTCCTTAGTTGTGAAGAAAGGCTCAAAAATTTTATCGATTATATCCTCTGGAATTCCCTTGCCTGTATCTGAAAAGCTTACGCAGGCAAATACGCCTTCCTTTACTCTGGGATAACTATCGGCAACGATTTTCTCTATTCTTTTTCTTTCCAACGATATGGATATTTCTCCTCCGTTAGACATTGCTTCTAAGGAATTAACAAGAAGATTTAGCAAAATCTGAGTAAACTGGGTAACGTCAAGGCTTACATATAAGGGTTCTGAGTATGTTTTTATTTTTAAGAATACATCCTCTCTAAGTGTTGGTTTGAGAAGTTTTATCTCTTCCTGAATTACCTCATTTAGGTCATAAATTTTAAATTCAAAAACCTGTCTTTTTGAGAAGGCAAGAAGCTGTTTTATAAAATCCCTTATTTTTCCTACGGCAACAGCAATACCCTCCGTATACTTACCTATTCTTTCATCTTCTTTAGCATAAATCTGTATCAATTGATTATTGCTTGATACTACAGTAAGCATATTGTTGAGGTCATGGGCAATGGTTCCTACAAGCTTTCCAAGGCTTTCCATTTTCTGAGCCTGAAAGAGCTGTTGCTGTATTTTTAGCTTTTCTGTTATGTCCTTTGCAACAGAGATAAAGAAGAGTGGCTCATTTCTCTCATCTCTTACAAGGGAAGAGGATAGTAATGCATAAAAATAGCTACCGTCTTTACGCTTAGCTTTGATTTCGTAATTTTCAATATATCCCTTCTGCATCACTTGTTCTATGAATCTACTACGGTCAGATGGATTTGAATAAAAGGCTAAAGCACTTTCTATCTGCTCTTTGTTTTCATATCCAAACATCTGTAGTCCTGCTGGATTTATCTCTAAAATCTGGCCTTTAATATCCGAGATTATTATGGCATCTCGTGATGTTTCAAAAAGTTTTACGAGCTTCTCCTCTCTCTCAACTATTTCTTTTCCCATCTCTGAGATGTTTTCGGCAAGGTTATTGAATTCAAGAAAGTGTGTTTCTGTAAAGGATAGATTTTTATTTCGTTTTTTTATGTTCTCTATCAACCTGAACAGCTCAAAAAATGGTTTCTGAATAAAATTTGACACGACAAGACTTAGGGCAAAGGCTATCATTATAAAAAATAAAACAAGCCATAGTATCTGCTCCTTGAAGATGTTATACTCTGCAAAGGCTCGTCTGTATTCATTTCCCATAAAAATATACTTATCCAAAGG
Source organism: Nitrospiraceae bacterium UBA2600 (assembly GCA_002339325.1). Taxonomy (GTDB): domain Bacteria; phylum Nitrospirota; class Thermodesulfovibrionia; order Thermodesulfovibrionales; family Thermodesulfovibrionaceae; genus Thermodesulfovibrio. The sequence goes on from DDKK01000027.1 coordinate 55,035, forward strand.
AGGAATATACTTTGAGTATAGGAGATACTTTTTATCCTTTATCGTAAACTCTTTTGGAGTGTCCGTCTCCCTTATCTCGTATAAGTCCGAAATTAACATCTTAATATTCATTCCTTCATTTACAAAACTGTCCTCGTAATGAGAAATTATCTTACCCTTTTTGTCAACGACAAAGGAAACGTAGCCTTTTTTATTTAGCCCCTTAAGATAGCTGTTAAAATCTGGTAAATCTACAAGTATTGCAATGTAATCGTCTTTGAACTTCAATGACTGGGCATAATAGGATTTTCTGTCAATGAGAAAAACATGGGGACCAGAGAATAAAGCTTTTCCGATATCTAAAAAAAGAGGAGAATTACCAAGATACAAATTTACAGCATCCTTTCTTTCGGGATATATTTCTTTGATAAAACCGTCCTTACTAAAAATGATTATGTATTTAACGGAGGGATTTAGCTCAAGTAATCTCTGTAGCTGAGCCTTTCTTTCCTTAGGATTTGTCTCTCTCTCAATAATGTTCCTTACAGAGTTTAAGAAAATTTCGTTATCCTTTATAGTTCCTTCAAAATACTGCTGAAAAGTTCCTATTATTGCCTCATACTCACTTTGTTTATCTCTGGTTATTAGAATTTTTGAAAAAATGTAAATATAAGCGTTTGTTGAAATAATAAGAGAAACTGCAAAAAGCAGAAGCAATATGAAAATAAATGTTTTAAAATTAAATATTACTTTCATATTCTATTCTCTCAAACATTCCTTTTCTTATCTCTACTACAAAAGGCTTTATCTCTGCATCTCCATATCTGTCTATTTTTAACTCACCGAGAGGCAGTCTAAAGGTGCCATTTATGATATTTTTTCTGACTTTATCTGACTCTCCTCCTCTCATAATCGCCTCTTTTATTAACATCACCGCATTATAGCTGTTTATAACTGATGAGTCCGGCGGATAGCCAAACTTCTGCATAAATTTTGCTTTAAAAATCATGTAGTTTTCATTCTTTGGAGACTCGTCATAATATCCAACACTTAAAACTCCCTCAGCAAAATGCCCGGCAAAGGATATGAAGCCATAAAATCTTGCCCATGGCGATATGGCCAGCTTTACTTTAGGATTGAGTGTCCTGATTTTCTGGGTTATAATGGAGGCGTTAAAGATGTCTGTTACCATAAGTATAAAATCTGGTCTATATTTTAAAGCCTTTTCTATCAGCGCATTGAAATCTGAGATATTCTTTTCGATGGGAATGCTAAATATGGAAGAACTTTTGTTGAGTTGCATAATAAAACTTCCTGCAAAATCAGCAGTGTATATAGGATTTCTCTCATCTACCATCAACAAAACTCTCTTAGGCTTTATTTTATCCTTCACATATTTTCCAAGTGAGCGACCAAATTCATTATTAGTTGGCTCAAGCCTTATAAAATAATCATCTCTTTTTGCAAATATATTGCCCGAAACTGTTGGTGAGATGGTTAAAACTTTTTCTTCATTTATAAGTGGCAATAACTCTCTTGCTCTCGTGCTTGTTGAAGGCCCGATTACTGCCACAACTCCTTCGTCTATTAGTTCGAGATAATTTATTTTTGCTATTTCAACATTTTCTTTGTTGTCCTTTATTATCAGCTCTAATTTTCTGCCCCTAACCCCCCCTTCTCTGTTTATCTCCTCCACAGCCATAAATGCACCATCTCTTATTTCTCTACCAAGTTCTGGCGAACTTCCTGTAAGTGAAACCATGAGACCTATTTTTATAGGTGGTTTAGAAGGAGGATAGACAAACCAAAGGAGTGCAGCAATGCTTAGAATAAACGATATGGTAATGTAGAAGCTCTTATTCATTTTTAAGTCAATTATATCAAATATTAGATGAGTTTAAAAGCCTCGGGAATATATTTAATTATATCTCCTATCTGAGTGGATGGGTCTGGATTAGCACGTTTTCCTGCCAATCTATTTATTCTGGAAGCAGTAATGCAGGCAGTCTCTAAAGCATAGCCACATTCAATTAAAGCAGACAGTATGCCTGTCAAAGTGTCTCCTGTCCCGCCAATAGGCTCAAGGGTTTCTACCATAGGTTCTGATATTGTCTCAATAATCTTACCTTCCTTAACAACACAGTCGGCTCTTCCCTTTACGAGAAGATATTTTGATGCATTACCATGTGCATAGGCTCTTTGAACAAGTTCTTCTACCTTGTCCTCTTCTTGAAGAAGAAATCCCCTCGTATAGAAAGGATGGGGAGCTTCTTCATCGGCTAAGAATGCAAGTTCTCCTATGTCTGGAGTAAAGAGGTCAAAAGAAGTGGCGTTTCCACTCATCTTTGCAGCATACATAAATCCTGCATCAGCAATTAGAAAAGGACGAAGAGGCATTTCATCGATAGAAAAAAGAATTTTATTACACCAGTCTGCATCAGGAAGGAGATAATGGAATGTCAAAGTTGTAAAAGTTCTATTTTTCAGGTCATTTACTAAAAATTCATAAAGCCTCTTACTGCCATTTCCTCTACCAGTGTCTCCTGCAAGATAAACAAATGGAAGGGTTTTTCCAAATAACTCAAATATCTTGATAGCTGAGGCAATTAAAGCCGGAGTTCCTCTTTGGATTGGAATTCTCCTATCTTTCAGGACAAGACTTTCTCCCTCTAAGCTTACTTCGCCTGCATAAAGCTTAAATTCTTCATCAGGAACTGTGCCTATTATGGCAAGCATAGTTCCTTTATTTTATCATAGGCTAACTGAAGGGCATATCCACATAAAGTATGTCCAATTAGTCTTGGCTCTATGGCCTCATTTAGTTTTTTACCGACCATCATTGCTGCCAGGTATGGCACATCAGGACAGCCACCACCAGAAACATTTACGATTGTTAAAGAGGCCTTGTGAACAGTGATTTTCATATTAGCTGCCCTAACCATTAAATAACGCCCAAAATCCTTTATGTGAAAAAGGTCTACAGGCTTTAGCTTTCCATTATCTGAGGGTAACCAATCAAGAGGTGGTAATCCATAAGAGTTTAAAACCTTCAAAATTCCCATTGTATGTAACAGAGGAATTTCTATCGCAAGGTCACATCCCTTTCGCACATGAGCCGGAGGACCTACTACCCTTATGGTGTAACCATTTTCTTTAAGAATATTCTCGGCCCTTATTACCTCCGAAGTGTTTTCAAAGAGTAAAATCGCCTTGTCATTGCAAGATACTACTTGAGAACTCTCCTCTTTTCCCTTAAAAAGCTTTTTAAGTATCCCCATTTCAATCCCTCTTTATCCTTATCCTGTATCCAGAGCCTTCCTCAATAACATTTTCAATCTGCCAACCCATTGAAGAGGCCGCCCTTGAGACATTCTCTTTTGATGTATCCGTATCAACAAGAATCTCTATTTCCCCCTTACCAAGTCTTTTAATTGCCTCAAGAGTTAAAAGAACAGGTTCAGGGCACGAAAGTCCTCTTGCATCAACAATTTCAGCCATTTTTTACCTCCTTCTCATTGTTAAACCTATAATTAGGCATACGATTAAACCAATGACTGTTGCAACAGCTCCATTGGGACCTATTCCCGATGGAGAACTGGCAAGTCCGAAATTATGGGCTATGGCTGCACCGACAATCATTCCTGTAGCAAAAACTGCTGCATCTCCATCACCTTCTCCAGACATGAAAAGTTGTCTACCAGGACAGCCACCGGCAAGTGTGAAGGCAAGTCCAGCAAGGGTCATTCCAAGAAAATTCCAAAGCTGCATTGTATGAGCAATCGGCTGTTTTTCAAAACCTGGATTGAACTGGCCGAGAATTAAATTTGTAATAAATGCGGCAATAAATAAAGCCGCTATACCAGAAAACAGATGTCCCTGTCTGAAAAGGATGAGGTCTCTGAAAGCACCCATTGTGCAAAATCTACTTCTCTGGGCAATAACTCCAATCAGTAAGCCCACGGCAAGAGATATTAACAAGGGTGCATGCTGTGACCCTGGTCCTTTCAGGCTATAGAAAAGAAGCATACCCCTTGACTCTCCCTCTGGCTGAGGGTCAATAAGAAGAAGTATAAGTAATCCAAGCATTAAAAGAGGAAACCCAAGACCCACTGCCTTTGAAGTTGAAACTTGCGTTCTTCCAAGAGAGTATCCTGCCTTCAAAAACCTTGTTCCTATCCAAATACCAAAGATAAGTCCAAGAAGACCAAAAATGGCATTTCCATCACCACCGGCAAGCCTCAGCAGTGTTCTCCAAGGGCATCCTAAAAAAACCAATGCACCTATCATGGCAAAAACGCCAAGAATAAATCTTATAAAAGGTGCAGAACCACCTCTTGGACGAAACTCCCTAAAGGCAAGGGCAGAAAGGAAAGCACCGAGGACAAACCCGAGAATTTCAGGCCTCATATACTGAACAACCGAAGCTCTGTGAAATCCTAATGCTCCAGCAATATCTCTTTCCATACAGGCAACGCATATGCCCATATTTGGGGGATTGCCAAGCTTCTGTAAGATTGAAGCAAGAATGCCTATTAAAATGCCAACAAAAATTATACCCCATCGAGTAGCAAGAAAGTTTTTCCACTCACCCATATGACCCTCCAGAGTTTTTTATTAAAAATTTTATATAAATTTAACCTTTTAGTAAAATTGTTTTTTTCTATCTTAATTTTTCTAAGGATAGCTTTTATCGATATGAAACTAATTTTTATGACCATATATGAGGCTTCTGCGATAGATTTGCCTCATTCACAAAATATCTGATATCATTAAAAAATGAACATTCGCAAAGCCCTCGCTTTAACGCTCGTCTGTTATCTTTTATTCTTAATAGTCTATCTGATGTTAGAGTTGCTCAAGCCTTTTAACATCAGAGAAAACGCAGAGGTCTATATACCTAAAGGTGCAAGTTTCTCTACAATTGCATCAATATTCAAAGAGAAGGGCTTTATTAGAAATGAAACCGTATTCAAAATTGCCGGTAGAGCTCTCGGTATCGAAAAAAAGGCACGAGCAGGTTATTACTTGATAACTCCTGAAATGAACTTAGTTGACCTTCTTTACAAGCTGCTGGAAGGAAAAATCTTAGACTACTCATTTACAGTTGTTGAAGGAGACAGCATATTTGAAATTGCCGAGAAGCTTTCAAAGTTAAATCCTGACTATAGCTCTAAATTTTTAGAATTAAGCACAAAAAAGGAATTTCTAAAATCCCTAAACATTGATGCTCCATCCCTTGAGGGCTACTTGTATCCTGCCACATACAGTATTCCCAAGGGAATGGAAATAGAGGAAATAGTGACAATGATGGTGAGGAAATTCTGGAGTGTATACGATGAAGCTCTTATAAATAAAACAAAAGAGCTCGGATGGACAGTAAATCAAGTAGTTACTCTGGCTTCAATTATTGAGAAAGAGGCAAAACTTGAGGAGGAAAAGCCTATTATCTCTGCCGTATATCATAACAGACTGAAACTTGGAATGCCCCTTCAGGCAGACCCCACTGCTATTTACGGAATTAAAAGATACAGAGAAGGAGTGACAAAGAAAGACCTCCAGAACAGAACACCTTATAATACCTACATAATCAAAGGGCTACCACCTGGTCCTATTGCCTCGCCAAGCTTAACCTCCATAAAAGCAGCTCTCAATCCTGCTAAAGTTCCCTATCTTTACTTTGTTGCAAGAGGAGACGGTTCACACGAATTTTCCGTAAATTATGACAGACATGTCTCAGTGATAAATGAACTAAGAGGGAATAAGAGTGAATAGGAGAAAAACAAGAAAAATATATGTTGGAAATGTGCCTATTGGAGGTGATGCTCCCATTTCTGTTCAATCGATGACAAAAACTGATACACGAGACACAAAAAAAACAATCCTTCAGATTAAACAACTACAGAAAGCAGGAGCTGAAATAGTGAGAGTGGCAGTGCCAGATATGGAAGCAGCCAAAGCAATAGGCAAGATAAAAAAAAGCGTAAAAATCCCTATCATAGCAGATATACACTTTAATTATAAGCTTGCTCTTGAATCGATAAGGCAAGGCGTCAGTGGACTAAGAATCAATCCGGGAAATATAGGAGCTCAATGGAAAATAAAAGAAGTGGTAAATGCAGCAAAAGAAAATAAAATTCCCATAAGAATCGGAGTTAACGCAGGGTCTCTTCCAAAAGATATTCTGCAAAAATACGGACACTCTTCTCCAGAGGCAATGGTTGAGGCAGCTTCAAGACATATTGATATTCTTGAAGAATTAGACTTCTCCTATATCAAAGTATCTCTTAAAGCATCCGATGTTTTGAAAACAATTGAGGCCTATCGTGTCTTCAGTGAAAAATACGATTATCCTCTTCATGTAGGAATAACTGAGGCAGGCCCGCCTCCAGAGGGAATTGTCAAAGGAGCTATAGGAATAGGAATCCTCTTACTTGAAGGAATTGGCGATACCGTTAGAGTATCGCTTACTGACTCTCCTGTAAAAGAGGTTGAAGTAGCCTATGAAATATTAAGAACTGTTGGAGCAAGAAAAGTTGGAGTTGAGATAATTAGTTGTCCCACCTGTGGAAGATGTGAGGTCAATATAAAGAGAATGGTAACACAGGTTAGGAAATCTCTAAAAAATATAAAATCTCCCTTGAAAGTAGCTGTTATGGGATGTTGCGTTAACGGACCAGGGGAAGCAAAGGAAGCAGACTTTGGAATAGCGGGAGGAAAAGGTCAGGGAATAGTTTTTGCAAAAGGTGAGGTAATAAAAACCGTGAAAGAGAGCGAACTTGTCTTCTCCCTAATTGAAGAGATTAGAAAAAATCTAAATAATCTTTAACTTAATATGGAATTCAAATACTTACTATATTTTGTACTTGGTGGAACAGTTGTAAGCCTTGTAAGTTATTTTGCGTCGCACTCAAAAGGACTAATGGCAGCCTTTTTTGCCAATCTTCCCGTAATAACTCTTGTAACATTTATCATAATATACGTCGAATCAGGCCAGAAGAATGTGGTATTGTATGCTAAAAGCCTGCTGATTATGCTATTTCCGTGGTTGGCATATATTTTTTCCGTCATATCTCTGAGTTCAAAAATAGGAGTTATACCTTCTTTAGTTACAGGACTATTAGCCTATTTTGTTTTTTCATATCTAATAATCAAGATATTTGCAATTAAAATTTAATTGGAGGTTATGATGAAAGAAATGACAATTTTTATTGAAGGAATGACCTGTCAGCACTGTGTAAAAAGAGTCACCGAAGCACTCTTAAAAGCAGGAGTGGAAGATGCAGATGTTGAAATCGGAAAAGCTCATATAGTTTTTGATGAAAACATGGTTACACTTTCGGAAATATCAAAAGCTCTTGAGGAGGCAGGATACAGGCTAAAATCTTAATTCTGCTCCTGTCTCAGATATAATATTCTGAATTAGTTTTGAATGAAGGGTATCAACTTCTTCAGAGGTGAGAGTTCTTTCAGATGCCCGATATGTTATTCTGAAAGCAATGCTTAATTTTCCTTCAGGAATGCCTTTACCTTTATATACGTCAAAAATATAAACATCCTCAACAAGTTCATTTCCATAGGAGCTTATTAAATCAAAAATCTTTTGAGCTTCAAAATCAATTGGCACTAATAAGGCCGTATCTCTTTTTATAGGCGGATAGTTTGAAAAAGGTTTATATGTAACGGCAGCTATATTCTGAATGGCTCTAAATAAAGCTTCAAGATTTAACTCGGCAATACATACATATGGCTTTGTTTTGAAGTCAAATTTTGAAATAACTTTAGGAGATAAAACACCTATGAAACCGAACTTTTCTCCGTTAATATAAATATCCGCAGACTGGCCTGTATGTAAAAAGGGTTCAGAAGACCTTCTGAAAAGAATGTCTTTCAGCCTAAGCCTTCTAAGTAGACCTTCGACTATTCCCTTCAGAGAATAAAAATCAAAGGGGTCTTCATTGAATATTGACTTAAAATCTTCTTTTTTTGTTGCAAAGCAAATATGAGTTAGCTCTTGAGGTAATGGCTCGCTATGCTCTGAGAAGAAAACCCTTCCTATCTCAAATAATTTAATTGTCTCTATACCTCTTGAAGTATTTCTCTCAATATTTCTGATTATTGAAGGAGTAAGCATGGTTCGCATCACCGATTCTTCCTGTCTCAAAGGATTTAAAAGGGAAATTACCTTTCTTCGCCTGTCTTCCTGTGGAATTTCAAGATTGTCTAAATCCTGAACAGACATAAAGCTCATATTAACAGCTTCACTGAAACCAAGGGAAATCATGGCATCTCTTATTAGATTTATAAATTCTCTGCGTTTTGAGAGTTCTAAATTTTCCTTAACTGGCTTAAAAGCCTTCGGCATTTCTGCTGGAACACGGTCATAACCGTATATTCTTGCCACTTCTTCGGCAATATCTTCCTCAATCGAAAGGTCTTGCCTATGGGTCGGCACTTTTGCAATGTAGAAATCTTCTTTCTTTTTAACTTCAATATCAAGCTCGCTGAGAATCTCTAATATTTCTCTGTCGTCTATTTCAAGGCCGATGAATTTTCTTATCCTGTCTGTTTTGAATGAAATCTCTTTTACGGGAATTTTTGTCGGATATACATCGATTGTCTCATATATTTCTCCACCTGTTAACTTCTGAATGAGATAGGCTGCTCTGTCAAGGGCATTGATGAGATTTTCTATGTCTGTGCCTCTTTCAAATCTGTATGAAGCCTCTGTTGAAATGCCAAGTCTCTTAGCCGTTTTCCTTATTGACTCAGGTTTAAAATAAGCGCTTTCAAGAAGAATGTTTACTGTTCTATCAGTAACCTCCGTATTAGCCCCTCCCATTACTCCTGCCACAGCAACAGGCCGCTTTCCATCCCAAATTAAAAGGTCCTCTGAGCCGACAACTCTCTTTACACCATCGAGTGTCTCTATTTCTGCTGAGCTTGTTCCTAAAATACTCTTTGGCGTCCCAACCCTGATGCAGTAATCCTCAAGAAGGTCTAAATCAAAGGCATGTAAAGGATGGCCGTATTCAAGGAGAACATAGTTAGTCACATCTACCACATTGTTTATAGAACGAATTCCTGCTTTTTCTAATCTTAGTTTGAGCCATTCAGGAGATGAAGTTACTTTAACATTTCTGATTATCCTTCCTGCATAGCGATAACAAAGGTGAGGGTCTGCTATTGAAATTGTAAACCTATCATCTCTCAGAGCTTGCTTTATCTCAAATTGTGGCTTTTTCAGATTTAACCTGAAAATAGCCTTAATCTCCCTTGCAATACCAAGAAGGCTTAAACAATCTGCTCTATTCGGCGTTATCTCAAGGTCAAAGACCTTATCTCCCTCAATCTCTTCAACTGAACCAACTTCAAGGCCTGCCATTGTTAGAGCCTCTGGAAGAATTGCTTCGTCCATAGTGCCTTCAAGATATTCTTTTAGCCAGCTTAGGGGAATCTTCATTAGAACTGCCTCAGAAATCTTATATCATTCTCAAAAAATAATCTTATATCATCAATGCCATATTTAAGCATAGTGAGCCTCTCAACACCCATTCCAAAGGCAAATCCTGTATATTTACCCTCTGGATAACCGGCAAATCTGAAAACATTCGGGTGAACCATCCCTGCACCGAGCACTTCAAGCCATCCTGTTCCTTTACAAACCCTACAACCTTTTGCTCCGCAGATTATACATCCTATATCTATCTCTGTTGAAGGTTCAGTAAAAGGAAAAAAACTTGGACGAAACCTTACAGGTGTATTTTCTCCAAAAAGTCTCTCTAAGAAATAAACCAATACTCCTTTAAGATGCGAAAAAGACACGTCTTCATCAACCATTAAACCCTCAACTTGATGAAACATAGGAGTGTGGGTAACGTCAGAATCACATCGATACACTTTGCCCGGCGATATGAACCTTAAAGGCGGTTTTTTCTTCTCCATAACCCTCACCTGCACAGGTGAAGTATGAGTTCTTAGCACCACTTCTTCGCTCACATAAAAGGTATCCTGCATGTCCCTGGCAGGATGATTCTTGGGAATATTGAGAGCTTCAAAGTTATAGTAGTCAAGCTCTACTTCAGGACCTTCTTCAACAGTGAAACCAAGCTCTTGGAATATTTTTATTATCTCAATGAGAGTCTTATTTACAGGATGACAGCCACCAAAGTAGTAATCCTTACCTGGAAGAGTTATATCTATTATGTCTTTTCTAAGAGAGTGTTCTATTTCCCTCTGTTTTAATTCGCTCTCTTTTGTTTTTAATTGTTCTTCAATAAAATTTTTAAGTTCATTATAGTATTTTCCATAAAACTTCCGGTCTTCATTAGAGAGATTTCCCAGTCCCTTTATTTTTTCTGTCAGGAGTCCTTTCTTGCCAATATACCTGGCTTTAATATTTAAAAGTTCCTGTAGAGAAGATACTTGCCCGATTTCACTAAGAAAACTTTGTTTAAGAGGGTCTTCCATTTATGCGGCTTTCACAAAGGGTTTTACCTTTTCAACGATTTCTTTGAATGCATTTATATCATTGTAGGCTATGTGGGCAAGAGCTTTTCTGTTAAGACCTATCTCCGCTTTCTTAAGGGCATCGATAAATTGACTGTATGTAAGACCGAACATTCTGACAGCCGCATTAATTCTGGTTATCCAGAGCGACCTGAAGTCTCTTTTCTTAAGCCTTCTGTCTTTGTAAGAGTGTTCCAACGCTTTCTCTACAGCTTTTGCAGCAACTTTGTATGAACGACGTCTGCCGCTGTAATAACCCTTTGCCATGGAAAGAACTTTTTTATGATACCTTCTTGTCTTAGGTCCACCTTTTACTCTTGGCATTTATATCCTCCTCTCATTTCATCCTCATGATGCTAAGCATCTGAAGGCAAGATTTTTATCTAATTTAGACTCCTGGGGAGGGATTCGAACCCCCGACCAAGTGGTTAACAGCCACCCGCTCTGCCGGCTGAGCTACCCAGGAATTATATAAAAATAGCAAATTTTAAGAAATTATGTCAATTTAAGAAGAATTTTCTTTGTTTTAAAAGAGCTTACGGCTAATTAGTCTGTTTTTTTCTCTTCTTTAGGCTTTTCCTTTTCCTCCTTAACATAATCCACGAACTCTATGATTGCCATAGGTGCACTATCTTTTATTCGCATTCCCGTTCTCACAACCCTTACATATCCGCCGTTTCTATCGACAAAACGAGGGGCAATCTCTGAAAAAAGTTTTCTTACGAGCTCTCTGTCGGGCAGATAGGATAAAGCAAGCCTTCTTGAGTGTAAATCACCTTTTTTCCCAAATGTAACAAGCCTATCGGCAATTTCCTTTATTGCCTTTGCCTTCGCTAAGGTAGTTTCAATTCTTTCATATTTAATTAAAGAGGCTACAAGACCTCTAAGCAGTGCTTTTCTTTGATTTGCCGTTCTTCCAAAGTGTCTTCCATCAACTCTATGCCTCATTATACTTACCCCCTCTGAGCTTTTTCTTGTAGTTTTTCAATTACTTCTGGCTCTAATATCATTCCCAATTTCAATCCATGTCTTGCCAATACTTCTTTTATTTCATCAAGAGAGCGTCTTCCAAAATTTTTCGTTTTAAGCAGTTCCGGCTCTGTTTTCTGAATTAATTCAGCAACTGTGTTAATCCCCGCACTTTTCAGACAGTTATATGCCCTCACTGAAAGCTCAAGGTCTTCAATTGGCTTTAAAATATTCACATTCAACGAATGCATGTTTAAAACATTATCAATATCTGTAGTATTGCTTTCTGTTTCTCTGGTATGAGAAAGAGAATCCTTTACGAGCATGAAATATTCAAAGTGCTTTATAAGTATCGTTGAAGCTTCGCTTACCGCAACTTCCGGAGAAATACTACCATCTGTCCATACTTCAAGTATAAGTCTATCATAATCAGTATGTTCGGCTACCCTTGTTTTTTCTACTTTGAAATTAACTTTTTTGATGGGGCTGAATACTGCATCTATTGTCATAGCATCAACAGGCAGGTCTTCATCTTTTACCATCTCAGAAGGCACATAACCTCTGCCTCTTTTAATATACAGATACATCTCTAACTGGGCATCGTTATCAATAGAACATATAAACTGGCCTTTATTCAATACCTCATATGTCCCGTCAGTCTTGATAAGTTCGGCAGTAACATCAGCAGGACCTTTAACTTTTATTGAAGCTATTTTTTTGTCAGCTTCTTGAGAATGATACTTGAATCTTATCTTTTTTACATTCAGAATAATGTCAAGTATATCCTCTTTGACGCCTTTAATTGAGCTAAACTCGTGGAGAACGCCGTCTATTCTTATAGCGTAAACAGCTGCTCCATCAAGAGATGAAAGCAGAACTCTTCTAAGAGAATTACCTAATGTTGTTCCATATCCTCTCTCAAGGGGCTCAATAATCAATTTTCCATAACTATCTGTTAGACTCTCTTTTTCAAACTCAACTTTCTTGGGCATCTGAAAGTCTTTATATAAACTCATTTACAGCCTCCTAATTTTTATAGCTTTATAAATTTATTTGGAATAAAACTCTACAATTAGTTGCTCCTGCACTGGAAGCTGCATTTCTTCTCTTTCCGGAATTCTTACAAATTTTCCCTTCATCTCTGCAATATTTACTTCAACCCAAGCAGGAAAACCTCTCTGTTCTGCCAATGCAAGATTTTCTTTTATTACTTCAAGCTCTTTTCCAGCCTGAGTTAATTCAATTTCATCTCCTGCTCTTAATAAATAAGACGGTATATCAACTTTTCTGCCATTAACCAAGAAAAAACCGTGTTTTACCAACTGCCTTGCCTGCCTTCTATTTATTGCAAAGCCCATACGATATATAACATTGTCAATTCTTCTCTCTAAAAGCTTTAAAAGATTTTCTCCTGTTACACCTTTCATCTTTGTAGCTTTTTCAAAGTAGTTCTTAAACTGTCTCTCCATTACGCCATACATTCTTTTTACTTTCTGCTTTTCTCTAAGTTGCAGACCATAATCAGAAAGCTTGCCTTTATTATGTCCATGTTGTCCTGGTGGATATTTTCTTCTCTCGAAGGCACATTTCTCTGTATAACACCTTGTGCCTTTAAGAAAAAGTTTCATGCTCTCTCTTCTGCAAAGCCTGCAAAGTGACTCAGTATACCTTGCCATTTAAACCCTCCTTCTCTTAGGGGGTCTACACCCATTGTGAGGAACAGGTGTCACATCTTTTATTAAATTAATCTCAAGACCTGCTGCCTGTAATGCCCTTATCGCCGTCTCTCTTCCAGCTCCAGGGCCTTTAATCATTACATCTATCTGTTTCATTCCCATATCTATAACCCTTTTTGCAACAGTCTCTGCTGCTATCTGAGCAGCATAGGGAGTTCCTTTTCGTGACCCCTTAAATCCGCAACTACCCGAGGATGCCCAAGCGACAACATTTCCATTTGGGTCTGTAATTGTTATTATTGTATTGTTGAAAGTTGTTTGCACATGGGCAATACCATGAGGAATGTTTTTCTTTACTTTTTTTATGCCTTTTCTTTTTTGTGCCATTAATCTATATGCCCTCCTCTCTTATTTTTTCTTTATCATCTTTCTTCTTGGACCTTTACGCGTTCTTGAGTTGGTTCTCGTACGCTGTCCTCTTACAGGCAAGTTAGCTACATGCCTTAGTCCTCTATAACAGCCAATGTCAATGAGCCTTTTTATGTTCATTGATATTTCTTTTCTTAATTCTCCCTCAACTTTATAGTTCTTCTCTATTTCTGCTCTTATTTTAACTATCTCTTCGTCACTGAGGTCTTTAACCCTTTTGTTAGGGTCTACTCCTGTTTCTTTCAATATCCTGCTTGACAGGCTTCTGCCGATACCAAATATCCTTGTTAAACCTATTTCTACCCTCTCGTTTTTAGGAATATCTACTCCGGCTATTCTTGCCATATCTTACTCCTTTCTTAGCCCTGTCTTTGTTTGTGTTTGGGATTTTCACAGATAATCCGCAAAACACCTTTTCTCTTAATTATCTTACATTTAGAACAAACCTTCTTTACTGAGGCTCTTACTTTCAAATGACACCTCCTATTTAAATCGGTAAATTATTCTTCCCTTTGTAAGGTCATAAGGAGATATCTCTACGAGAACTTTATCCCCTGGTAATATTTTTATAAAATGCATCCTCATTTTCCCCGAAACATATGCTAAAATCAAATGGCCATTGTCAAGCCTTACCCTAAACATAGCATTAGGCAAGGCCTCTTCAATCGTTCCCTGCATTTCAATATTTTCTTCTTTCGGCATAACTTGTTAATATATTATTATTTTTATATTTTAGTCAAGATTTCTGGCCTATCTTCAGTAATTGCAATGGTATGCTCAAAGTGAGCTGAAAGGGAACCGTCCTTTGTAACTACAGTCCAACCATCTTCTAAAACTCTCACATCGAACGTTCCTGCATTCACCATAGGTTCAATTGCCAGTGTCATACCAGCCTTTAATCTGGGGCCTGTGCCCTCGGTTCCAAAATTAGGAATTTGAGGATCCTCGTGCAAAGACCTGCCAATTCCATGTCCAACAAATGCTCTAACCACCGAAAAACCATTAAGTTCCACATGGCTTTGAATGGCTTTTGAAATATCTCCTATTCTCTTGCCAACAACCGCTTGTTCAATTCCTATGTATAAAGACTCCTCTGTTACCTTCAAGAGTCTCTCCGCTTCATTAGATATCTTACCTACCGCATATGTGTAAGCACCGTCACCGTAAAATCCATCCAGGATAACACCTACATCAACACTTACTATATCCCCTTCCTTTATTACCTGCCTTACTGAGGGAATTCCATGAACAACTTGTTCATTGACAGAAACACATACACTTGATGGATACCCTCTGTATCCCTTGAAAGCAGGTATTCCACCCCTTTTAATTATAATTTTTTCAATGAAACTCTCCACATCTTTTGTCGTAAGCCCTTCTTTTATATAGGTTTTTAAGGCCTCAAGAGCTTCAGCAACTATCTGGCAGGACTTCCTTATTTTTTTTATTTCCTCCGAGCTTTTGATAATAATCACTATTTAATCAGTCCTTCCTGCCCTTAATCCTGAATTTTTTGAAAAATCCATCGTAGGACCTGCTAATCATGTGAGTTTCAATCTGAGATACCGTGTCAAGAGCAACGCCTACCGCTATTAAAAGTGAAGTTCCGCCAAAATAAAAGGGAACGTTAAACTCTGCAATGAGTATTTCCGGCAGGACACATACGGCGCTCAGATACAATGCTCCAATAAATGTCAGCCTTGACAAAACTCTGTAAATGTATTCGGAAGTTTTCTGGCCTGGCCTAACTCCTGTGATAAAGCCACCATTTTTCTGCAAATTATCTGCAATTTCTACAGGATTATATATGACAGCCGTGTAGAAATAAGTGAAAAATATTATCAAGCCTACGTAGAAAATAATATGAAGAAAGCTACCTGGCGATAGCTGTTTTGCAAGAGACTGAACCCATGGTATTGCTATAAATCCAGCAATTGTTGCAGGAAACATTAAAACAGAAGATGCAAAGATAGGAGGAATAACTCCTGCAGAATTTATTTTCAAAGGAAGATAGGTCGTATAGCCGCCATACATTTTTCTGCCCACCACTCTTTTGGCATACTGAATAGGAATTCTTCTCTGTCCTCTTTCAATAAATATAATTCCTGCCACTACAGCAACCATTACAACCACAAGGGCTATAACAAAAAATATGGAAAGCTCGCCAGTACGAACAAGATTGTATGTATAGAATATTGCATTAGGAAACCTCGCCACAATTCCTGCAAAGATTATAAGAGAAATTCCATTGCCAATACCTCTCTCTGTTATCTGCTCACCAAGCCACATGAGAAAAGCTGTTCCAGCAGTTAGAGTAATCATGGTTACCAGCCTGAATGACCAGCCAGGCTCTTGAATGAACTGTCCTCCTCCCATTGTCTCAAGCCCAACGGCTATTCCAAATCCCTGAATAGCAGCAATAACTATTGTGGCATAACGGGTGTATCTGGTAATTTTTTTTCTACCTTCTTCTCCTTCTTTTGCAAGCTTCTGAAGAGCTGGAATTACTACAGTTAAAAGTTGAAATATTATGGATGCGCTTATGTAAGGCATCACGCCAAGAGCAAATATTGTAACCTTTGAGAGAGCTCCACCTGTGAATATGTCGAAAAATCCCATGACAGCTCCGCCACGCTCCATGAGAAACTTACTAAGCGCCTCTCCGTCAATACCTGGAGTTGGAATATGAGCGCCTATTCTAAAAACAGCGAGCATTGCAAGGGTGAAAAGAACCCTTGCTCTGAGTTCTGGAATTTTAAAAATATTTCTGAGGGCTGTTACAAGTCCCACTATAAGACCTCTACCTTACCACCCTTTGACTCTATTTTCTGGCGGGCTGTTTTACTTATGGCATGAGTTTTTACTGTAATTGACTTTTCTATATCGCCATTGCCTAAAACTTTCAATCCATCTTTGAGTTTTTTAATAATACCCTTTTCAAGTAAAACTTCGGGAGTTATGATTTCAGCATTAATTTTATTTAAATCAGCCAAATTTACTACGGCATATTCTTTTTTGAATGGAGCATTTGAAAAACCCCGTTTTGGCAGCCTTCTCTGAAGAGGCATCTGTCCGCCTTCAAAGCCTGGTCCCTTTGCTCTGCCCGAGCGTGCTTTCTGTCCTTTATGACCTTTTGTAGAAGTTCTTCCATGTCCTGAACCTAAACCTCTACCTACTCTCTTTGGTTTTCTTTTGCTTCCTTCTGCTGGTTTTAATTCATTTATTTTCATGAAACCTTCTCCTCCTCAACTGTCTGGTTTTCTTCTGTTGCCTCAATCTCTGAGGGCTTTGTTCTGAGTTTTGCAACAGAGGTAGGTTCTTTTAATCTGCTTAATGCTCCAATGGTTGCTTTAACGGAATTAAAAGGATTATGACTTCCAAGAACCTTTGCTACAATATCCTGAACACCTGCTACTTCAAATACAGCTCTTGCAGGTCCTCCAGCGATTATTCCAGTTCCTTTTGGAGCAGGATTTATTACGATTTTTGTAGCACCATATTTATATTCTATTCTATGAGGTATTGTTGTCTCTTTAAGTGGAAAGCTTACAAGATTTTTCTTAGCCTTATCTATAGCCTTTCTAATTGCATCAGGCACTTCTGCTGCCTTGCCTTTGCCTACACCTACAATGCCAGATTCGTTTCCTACCACTACGAGTGCGCTGAAAGAGAATCTTCTACCACCCTTTACAACTTTGGCAACTCTATTTATGTAGACAACTTTGTCTTTGAGATTTAATTCGCTGGCGTTTATTCTTTCCTGCCTCATCCTTCCTCCTTAGAACTGTAATCCCTTTTCTCTCGCAGCATCTGCAAGAGCTTTGATGCAACCATGATATCTATAGCCTGCCCTGTCAAAGACAACCTTTTGAATTCCAATATTTAAAGCTTTCTCTGCTATCATAGCTCCGACTTTCTTAGCAAACTCTATATTGCTTTTGTTAACTTTCACTTCCTTAAATTCTTTGTCCAAGGTTGAAGCTGATACAAGAGTTCTGCCTGTTGTATCATCAACTATCTGGGCATATATGTGGTTTAAGCTTCTAAACACAGACAACCTGGGTCTTTCATTAGTTCCAGATATTTTTTTTCTTATTCTTTGGCGTCTTCTTTCTTTGAGTTCCCTTTTATCGCGCAAAGCTAAACCTCCTTATTTCTTTCCTGTTTTGCCAGGTTTTAATTTCAATGTTTCATCGGCATATCTAATTCCTTTTCCTTTATACGCATCTGGAGGCCTTATGGCTCTTAAGTTTGCCGCTATCTGCCCGAGCAACTGTTTATCAATACCGTAAAGAGTGATTGTTGTCTGCTTGTCATCAACGGTAGCTTTAATGCCTTCAGGCAAGGGGAATTCAACAGGATGGGAGTAACCGATATTGATTACGAGCTTGTTTCCGCTAAGCTGTGCTCTGTAACCTACACCAACTATCTGAAGAGCTTTTGAAAATCCCTGTGACACACCCGTTATCATATTTGAGATAAGGCTTCTTGCAAGTCCATGAAGAGCTCTTGTTTTTGAAACCTCTGAATTTCTTGTTACTACTAAAGTTTTACCTTCTAATGTAGCAGTTATACCCTCTGGCAGGCTATAACTGAGTTGCCCCTTGGGCCCTTTAACGCTAACACTACTGTTTTCTATTTTTACCTCTACACCGTCTGGTATTAGAATAGGCTTCCTACCGATTCTTGACATTCTATCACCTCTTACCATACATAACATAATAATTCACCACCGACGCCTCTCTGTCGGCATTCTTTATCAGTCATAATTCCCATTGATGTGGTCAGAATAGCTACTCCGAGCCCTCCCATAATGCTTGGTATTTCTGCCTTTCCAACATACACCCTTCTGCCAGGCTTACTCACCCTTTGTAAATTGGAGATAACAGAATCTCCCTCGGGAGTATATTTTAGATTCACTCTAATTATGCCCTGTTTTTTATCTTTGATGATTTTATAAGATTTTATAAAACCCTCTTCTTTCAGTATCTTTGCAATTTCTATCTTTATCCTTGAGGCAGGTATATCCACCTTGTCTGCTTTTACTTTAATGGCATTTCTGATTCGAGTAAGCATGTCTGCAATTGGGTCAGTTAACATATCCTCACCTCTCTACCAGCTTGATTTTACAACTCCCGGGATTTTCCCGGCATTTGCTAAAAATCTGAAACAAATTCTACATAGGCCAAACTGTCTTAAATAACCTCTCGAACGGCCACAAACTCTGCAACGATTCCTTACACGAACTTTAAATTTAGGTGGATACTTTGCTCTTTCTATTTTACTTTTCCTTGCCACAACCCCTCCTTATTTTCTGTATGGCATTCCAAATTGTTTCAATAATTCCAGTGCTTCCTCATCTGTTTTCGCAGTTGTGCATATGATTATGTCCAAGCCGTGTATCATTTCAACTTTGTCGTAGTCAATTTCAGGAAATATGAATTGTTCCTTTATACCAAAGGCATAATTGCCTCTACCATCAAAGGACTTCTTTGAAAGTCCCCTGAAATCTCTAATTCTTGGCAAAGCGAGGGAAATTAATCTATCAAGAAATTCATACATTCTTTCTCTTCTCAATGTTACCTTTGCACCTATAGGCATTCCCTTTTTCAACTTGAAAGCTGCTAAAGGCTTTTTTGCCTTAGTTATGAGAGGTTTCTGTCCTGTTATCAAAGCAAGTTGTTTTTCTGCCGCATCAAGTAGTTTTATGTTCTGAATTGCTTCTCCAAGAGTAACATGAACAACTATCTTCTCAAGCTTTGGAACTTCCATTATATTCTTGTAATTAAATCTCTTCATTAAAGCTGGAATTATGTCACTATAGTATTTTTCCTTAAGACGTGGTGTGTATTTCTTTGTTGCTTCAGCAGTCATTAGTCAATAACCTCCTTGCACTTCTTACAAACTCTCACCTTCTTGCCATCCTCTAAGACTCGTGCACCGATGCGAGCAGGTTTATCACATTTTGGACAAACAAGCATCACCTTTGCCCTTGGAATAGGCCCTTCTTTCTCTATTATTCCTCCTTGAGGATATTTTCTGGTTGGCTTTTGATGTTTTTTTAGTATGTTTACCCCTTCAACAATAACTCTTTCTTTCTTGGGCATTACAGCCAGAACCCTTCCCTTTTTATCTTTATCTTTACCCCAAAGAACTAAAACCGTATCTCCTTTTTTAATACCTAAACTCACCTTATTCCTCCATCTATATGACTTCTGGAGCAAGAGAGACTATTTTTGTAAACTCTTTCCATCTTAACTCTCTTGCTACAGGACCGAATATTCTTGTTCCTATTGGCTCAAGCTGGTTATTAACTAATACGACGGCGTTCTGGTCAAATCTTATATAAGAACCATCAACTCTTCTTATGCTCCTACGAAGCCTCACAATAACCGCCTTAGCAACAGAACCCTTTTTTATATTGCTGTCTGGCAGAGCCTCTTTTACGCTAACTATAATTATATCTCCTAAACTTGCATACTTTCTATTGGAACCTCCCATAACTCTTATGCACTGAACCTTTTTGGCTCCTGAGTTATCAGCAACTTCAAGAATGCTTCTTGGCTGAATCATCCCTCTTCACCCTCCTTCACAATTCTTAAAACTTTCCATCTTTTTGTTTTACTTATTGGGCGGCTCTCAATTATTTCTACAAAGTCTCCCACCTTGCATTTATTTTCTTCATCGTGGGCCTTATACTTTTTTCTTGTTTTAATTGTCTTCTTGTAAAGAGGATGCTGAAAGACTCTCTCGATAGAGACCACAACAGTTTTATCCATTTTATCACTAACAACCGTACCTTTGAGTATCTTTTTTGGCATTTCCCTACTCCTTAAAACTCTTTATTTTCAGTTTTTCTTTTTTTCAATTTCTGTTGCAACGGTAAGTATTCTGGCAATATCTTTTTTTACAGTTCTTATCCTTCTTACATTCTGAAGCTCACCCTTTGCCAGCTGAAATCTCAAATTAAACAGCTCTCTTCTGAGCTCCATCTCCTTTTTCTTTAACTCCTCTGGTGAAAGATTTCTTAATTCTTTAGCCTTCATACAAAACTCTCCTGCCTTTTAACAAATTTTGTCTTTATCGGAAGCTTATGAGCCGCAAGTTCAAAAGCCTCTTTAGCCACTTCTTCTGAAACTCCTGAAATCTCAAACATTACTCTGCCTGGCTTAACCACCGCTACCCAAAACTCTGGATTACCCTTTCCTTTTCCCATTCTTGTCTCTGCTGGCTTTCTTGTAATTGGTTTGTCTGGGAAAATTCTTATCCAGAGCTTACAACCTTTTTTAGCGTGCCTCATTATTGCCACTCTCGCAGCCTCTATCTGCCTTGATGTAATCCATGCAGGTTCTAAGGCCTTCAATCCAAAATCACCAAAAGAGACAGAACTTCCTCTGTAAGCTATGCCTTTCATTCTGCCTTTCTGCATTTTACGAAATTTAACTTTCTTAGGAGCTAACATAATTCGTACCTCACCCAATTAATAGTTGTAATTTATATACCGACCAGGCTGAACTTCGTCTTTGAATATCCATACCTTAACACCAATAATTCCATAAGTAGTCTTTGCTTCTGCAAAACCATAATCTATGTCAGCCCTGAAGGTGCTGAGAGGAACTCGTCCTTCCCTATACCACTCAGTTCTTGCTATCTCTGCTCCTGCTAACCTTCCTGCACAAGAGACTTTTATTCCCTTTGCACCAAATCTTATGGAAGATGCAACGGCTCTCTTCATTGCTCTACGATAGGCAACTCTTTTTTCTATCTGAAGAGCTATGTTTTCAGCAACAAGCTGAGCATCAAGTTCAGGTCTTCTTACCTCTTTTATCTCAATATTTGCTTGTTTACCAGTTATATCTTCAACTTCCTTTTTAAGCTTTTCGACTTCTGCACCTTTTTTGCCAATTATTATTCCTGGCCTTGCTGCAAAGATAATTACTTTGATTTTTTCTCCCACTCTCTCTATCTCAATTCTTGCAATTCCTGCATGATAAAGTTTTTCTTTCAAACTCTTCCGTAAATTCAAATCTTCAATTAATTGGTCCGCATAGGCCTTCTTTGAGAACCATCTGCTCTCCCATGTCCTAATTATTCCTATTCTGTTTCCTATTGGATTTGTTTTTTGACCCAACTCATCACCCCCAGTTTAATTTTCTTCTGAGCCAACGTATATAGTTATATGGGAGGTTTTCTTCTTAATTATGTTTGCCCTTCCCATTGCTCTGTGCTCTATTCTTTTGAACATTGGCCCCTGGTCTACATAGGCCTTTACTATTTTTAAAGCGTCAATGTCAACTCTTGGATTTTTCTGTTCGGCATTCGCTAACGCGGACCTCAAAAGCTTTTCAATTATTCTGGCACCTCTGTGAGGCATATATTTGAGGGTCAATAGAGCCTCGCCAGCTTTTTTTCCTCTAATTAAATTGATAACCCTTCTTGCTTTTGTTGGAGTTATGCGAGCATATCTTAATATAGCCCTTGCTTCCATGTTTTATTTCCCCTTAGCCTTTTTCTTCTCTTCTGAGCCTGCATGGCCCTTGAAAGTTCTGGTAGGTGCAAATTCACCTAATTTATGTCCAATCATGTTTTCCGTAACATAGACAGGTATGAATTTTCTTCCGTTATGAACTGCAAAGGTTAGGCCGATGAATTCTGGCACAATCGTTGACCTTCTTGACCATGTTTTAATCGGCTTTTTATCTCCACTCTCTATAGCCTTTTTAACCTTTTCCATAAGTTTTTCATCAACAAAGGGACCTTTTTTTAATGATCTCGCCACTTTCTACCCCCCTTACTTCCTGCGCTTTACTATAAACTTATCAGTTCTTTTGTTTTTTCTTGTCTTTACTCCCTCTGGTTTACCCCATGGGCTGCAAGCAGGTCTTCCACCAGAAGCCTTTCCTTCGCCTCCGCCAAGTGGATGGTCAATTGGATTCATGGCAACTCCTCTCACAGAGGGTCTTCTGCCCATATGCCTCATCCTTCCAGCTTTACCTATTATTATATTTTCATGGTCAAGATTGCTAACTTGTCCTATTGTTGCCATGCAGTTTACGCTTATAAGCCTCATCTCACCTGAAGGCAACTTAACATGTGCATATTTACCTTCTTTAGCCATAAGCTGTGCTGCTGCTCCTGCGCTTCTTACAAGCTTTCCTCCTCCCTTTGGGTAAAGCTCTATATTATGAATCATCGTGCCAAGAGGGATTTCCTTTAGAGGTAGAGCATTACCAATCTTTATATCTATACCCGTTCCACTCATTACTGTATCGCCAGTTTTTAGGCCATCTGGGGCTAATATATATCTATATTCTCCATCTACATACTTGAGCAAAGCTATTCTTGCAGAACGATTAGGGTCATACTCTATACTGACCACCTTAGCGGGAATGTTATATTTGTTTCTCTTAAAATCAATTATTCTGTAAAGCTTTCTGTTACCCCCGCCTTTTAACCATGAAGTAACCCTTCCCTGATTGTTTCTACCTTTTCTCTTTTTTATACAGACAGTTAAAGGTTCATAGGGTTTGTCAGCTGTTATTTCGCTAAAATCAGGGTAAGTGACAAATCTTCTTCCTGCTGATGTTGGTTTAGACCTTTTTATTCCCATTTATACACCCTCTATTAAATCTAATTTTTCCCCTTCTTTGAGGGTAATTATCGCCTTTTTAGCCCTATTAGTTGTCGTATAATAAAGCCCAACTCTCTTTGTGCGGGGTTTAATGTTTATCACAGCCACACTCTCTACCTTAACTTTAAAGCATTCTTCAAAGGCCTTTTTAATTTGAACCTTATTTGCCTTCGGATGAACTTCTACAACAATCTTATTTTCGGTCTCTTTAAGATTCATCGCCTTTTCAGTAAAAATCGGTCTTTTTATGATTTCGAATACGTTCATCAGCTTACCACCCCCTTAATCTGCAAAAGTCTATCAAGGCCAGATACGGTAAACACCACTCTGTCAAAAAGCGAAACATAATAGGCATTTAAATCTCCTGCCCGTATAACACCCACATAAGGAATATTTCTTGAGGACAGAAGGATATTTTCGTCTTTATCGGGAAGAACAAAAAGCACAGAGCTATCTGCAAGCTCAAGATTTTTGATTATCTCAATCATATCCTTTGTCTTGGGCCTCATTAATTCTATTTTGTCAAGGAGTAAAATTTCTTTATCCTGATACTTAAGTGTTAGAGCCTTAAATAAAGCGGCATCTCTCATCTTCTTGGGCAACTGAATATAATAGTCTCTTGGTTGTGGACCAAATACAATCCCTCCCTTTCTCCAAAGGGGAGACCTGATGCTTCCATGCCTTGCCCTTCCTGTATGTTTCTGTCTCCATGGTTTTCTGCCGCCACCAGAAACCATCGCTCTTGTCTTTGTGGCATGGGTACCCTGTCGCTGATTTGCCATGTATGCCACCACAGCTGAATGCACTACTGAATCATCTGCCTGATTATTAAAGACAATTTCTGGAACTTCTTTTTTGCCAACAATGTTGTTGTTGATATCTCTTATCTCTAACTCTATCATACCTCTACCTTCCATATCTCTAATATTCCGTTAACTCCACCTGGAACAGCACCCTTAAGAAGTATAAGGTTCTGTTCAGGGATTACATCTACGACTTTTATATTCTTAACAGTAACCCTTTCATTTCCCATATGTCCGGCCATTCTTTTACCTTTCCACACCCTTGAAGGAAAGGAGCTTGCACCAATTGAGCCTGGAGCTCTGTTAAACATTGAACCATGCGTATCTGGTCCGCCCCTGAAGTTGTGTCTCTTCATTACGCCCTGAAAGCCTTTTCCCTTTGAAATGCCAGCTACGCTTACCACCTCGCCTTTTGAGAATATCTCAACCGTTATCCTGTCACCTACATTGTAGCCGCTCATCTTAAACTCTTTTAATATCTTGCAAGGCTGTATTCCTGCCTTCTTAAAAATTCCCAGAATTGGCTTCTTTATATTCTTTTCCTTTTTAGCTTCTTTAAAACCTATCTGAACGGCCTCATATCCATCCTTTTCCTTGCTTCTTACCTGCACAACCCAACAAGGGCCGGCTTCAACTACAGTTACAGGCACCATTCGGCCTTCTTCGTCAAATATTTGTGTCATTCCTACTTTTTTGCCCAATATCGCCTTCATAGCTTTATCTCCACATCTACCCCTGCAGAAAGCTCTAATTTTGAAAGAGCCTCTACTGTTTCGGGGGTGGGATCGTGTATATCAATAAGTCTTTTGTGAATTCTTATTTCAAACTGTTCCCTTGACTTCTTATCCTGATTTGTAGACCTTAAAACAGTGTATCTACTTATTTTTGTTGGCAAAGGAACAGGACCGGCAATTCTTGCGCCTGTTCTTTTGACAGTGTCAACTATCTCCTTGACCGACTGGTCAAGAACTCTATGGTCGTAAGCTTTTAGTTTTATTCTAATCTTTTGGTCCATTTTACTCCAACACCTCTGTCACAACGCCTGCACCGACA
>DDKK01000041.1 GCA_002339325.1 Nitrospiraceae bacterium UBA2600
TGAGGGGAGGGAGACATGTGTCTGAAGTTAAAGTTGGGAAAAACGAGAGCCTGGATAGTGCCCTGAGACGTTTTAAAAAGCAGTGCGCAAGGACAGGTATACTTTCAGAACTTCGTAAGAGGGAACATTATGAAAAGCCGAGCGTAAAGAGAAAAAAGAAAGTCCTCGCTGCTAAAAAGAAATTAGCGAAAAAAATGAAACTTTTATCAAGGTAATCCAATCCAAATGGAATGGATGGCTATTAAAGATTATTGCTGTCCATTCCATTTAAATTTTGAACACTGGAGGCTCCGATGAAACTCAAGGATTTTTATAAAAAGGCAATAAAAATAGGAATTGAAAATGACCCCCGTGGAAAAGAAGCAGTTATAAGAGAGCTTGAAAAGAGAAAGAAAGATTATGAATCCCTTTCTGAAAAAAAGAAGGAATTCTTTGATTTAGAATCTCTTGAAAATCCATATAGCGACTCGCGAATACTTTTTGGTACAGGAGAGGAGGAAATTAGAACAGTAATAGCTGGTATAGACATGGAAGTAGGTGAAATTGTATTAGCAGATTCTTTAAGAAAAAACGGAACGCCCATAGACCTTGTCTTATCCCATCATCCTGAAGGTTCAGCTTATGCAAGGTTATATGCTGTAATGTATATGCAGGCTGATATATTAGGAAGATTCGGAGTTCCTATAAATGTTGCAGAGAGCTTAATGGATAAGCGAATAAAAGAGGTAGAAAGAAGGCTTATGCCTGTTAACCATACAAGAGCAGTTGATGCTGCAAGATTACTTAATATACCGTTTATGTGCTTACACACTCCTTCTGACAATATGGTTGCAACTTACTTACAGAGACTTTTTGACGAAAAGAAACCCTATACTCTTGATGATGTTATCGAAATTCTTCTTGAGATACCGGAATACAAAGAAGGAGAGAAAAACAATGCAGGCCCAAAAATTCTCTTAGGCAGTAAAGACAGAAAAGCAGGAAAAATATTTGTTGATATGACAGGTGGAACAGAGGGAGCAAAGGATATTTTTCATAGTATGGCATTAAGCGGAATTAATACAGTCGTATGTATGCATTTAAGTGAAGACCACAGAAAAGAAGCAGAGAAAAATCATATGAATATAATAATTGCTGGGCATATTGCCAGTGACAATCTTGGATTAAATCTGCTTCTTGATAAAGTTTTAGAGGGAGAAGATATAAAAATACTTGAATGTTCAGGTTTTAAGCGTGTTGTAAGACAGTAAGCCTTTGTAATGGATTATCAGAAAGTCTTAGAGGAAATTAAAGAGAGAATAGATATTGTTGATTTTGTTTCTGAATACGTTAATCTAAAAAAAACAGGGCAAAATTATAGAGGTCTCTGCCCTTTTCATTCCGAAAAAACACCGTCTTTTTTTGTAAGTCCCTCGAAAAAAATTTTCCATTGTTTTGGCTGTGGAAAAGGTGGCGATATAGTTACTTTTTTAATGGAACACGAGAATATCAGTTTCCAAGAGGCTTTATCTATTTTAGCTGATAGGGCGGGTATTGAAGTTGAGATAACTAAAGAGAAGCTTTCTTCCACAATAAAAGGAAGGTTATATGAAATTTACAAACAAGCTACAGATTTTTATGTAGAAAATTTAAAAAAATCTGACAGAGCAATGAAATATCTGAAGAGTAGAGGTATTGACAATAGAACTATCGAAAAATTTCAGATAGGATATGCAACCGCTGAAAAAACTGGTCTATTTGATTTGTTGAGAACAAAAAATTTTGATGAAAATGCAATGAAAAAATCAGGTTTAACAGGTAGTAATGCCGATTTTTTTAGGGAAAGAATTATCTTCCCTATTCATGACTTAGCAGGAAGGGTAATTGGCTTTGGAGGAAGACTGTTAGATTCAAAAAGTGAATTGCCCAAGTATATAAATTCGCCAGATACGCCGATTTTTAAAAAAGGAGAAAATCTCTTTGGCTTGTGGTATGCTAAAAGGCACATTAAAGAAAAGGGTTATGTTATCATAGTGGAAGGATATATGGATGTAATATTATGCCACCAATCTGGTTTTAATAACGTTGTAGCACCTTTAGGAACAGCTCTAACTTTAGAGCAATTGAAAAAAATCAAGAGAATTACAAATAAGATACTTTTTGTTTTTGATGGTGACGATGCTGGAATAACTGCCGTTGAAAGAAGTCTAATACCGGCCTTTCAAATGGGATTTATTGCAAAGATAGTTATTCTTAAGGAAAATGAAGACCCTGCCAGTATTCTTCAAAAAGAGGGTGCAAGTTCATTTAAAAGCTATCTTGCTAAACCACTTACTCCTGTAGATTTTTTTCTTAAAATCAAGAAAAAGAAGACTCTCACCGAAAAAACTCACGATTTTTTAAAGGCAATAGCCAATCTTAAAGACACCATATACAGAGATGAACTTTTAAAGGATTTTTCAGAAAAGACAGAGTTAAGTGAAGTTACTTTGAGAGATGAACTTAAAAAGATTATATCTATTGATAGTAACAAAGAAGATTATGAAGCAAAGAATATCTCGATTTTAAGTGAAGAGGAGATTTTAATTAGGCTACTGATTTCATTTCCAGAGAAAATAAATTTGGTGTTCAGTTATATAAGCTTTAGTGATTTCGAAAATTCTATGGTAAAAAATTTAATTATGAAAATCAATAAGTTGTATGATGCGAAAGAGTATTCTTTTCACAAATTTTTCAATATGATTGATGAGGACGAAAAGGCTTTTATTTCAAAGCTTATAATGTCCTTTGAAATTGAAGAAAATCTCCTGTCTCAATATGTTAATGACTGCATAAAGAGGATAGCTATAAAGTCAATTAACAAAAAAATCAGGGAAGTTTCTAAGACAGGAGATGAAAACAAGCTCAATGAGCTAATAAAAGAAAAAATAAAAATACAGGCTCTAAAATGAAAGAAAGAGACGAATTTTCAGATTTATCTGCCGGAGAAAATGAGATTGATGGAGAAAATTTACTCAATGATAAGGATTCTGTAAGGCTTTATTTTAAATGTATTGGCTCTTTCCCGGTTTTATCAAAGAAAGAGGAAGAAGAACTCGCAAAAACAATAGACCTTAAAAAAAATGAATTAATTCGGAAACTTCTCAATATACCTTTTGTTCAAAGAAAGATATATGAACTAAGTAAGGTTTTTTCGAATAATCCAAGAAAAGCACAAGAAATACTCGAGGATGAAAGCAGTATCGAACAGATAAGGGAAAAATTTGCAAACTTTCGGAAGATGTCAAAAAAATAATGAGAAGAAAGAAAACTCCTCGAGATTTATTAAAAAAAATTTTCGATATACCTTTAAAAGATGAACTTGTAACAATGTTTGTCGATGAACTCGATAGATTTAGCAGGGAAATTCAAAGGGGCTCAAATATGGAGGCCATAACAGGACTTTCAAACTACGAGTTCAACGAATTATTCATGGATATCAAAAATCTGTTCAATGAGTATACAGAGGCTAAGAATAAGTTGATTGAGGCTAATCTAAAACTGGTTGTAAGCATTGCAAAGAGATATCTCGGAAAAGGACTTAATCTTGAAGACCTAATTCAAGAAGGCAACATTGGATTAATGAAAGCCGTTGATAAATTTGAATACAAAAAGGGCTTTAAATTTAGCACATATTCTACTTGGTGGATAAGACAGTCAATTACAAGAGCCATTTCAGACTACTCAAAAACAATAAGAATCCCTGTACATGTAATGGATAGTGTATGCAAAATAAACAAACTTTGCAGAGAATTAAGCATGACTCCCGAAGGAGAGATTGATTTACAAAATGTATCAACCAGTCTAAATATTCCCTTAGAGAAAATCAATGAATTTTTTGTTCTTTGTAAAGAGCCAATATCAATTGATATGTCCGTAAGAGATGATGATTCTTTATTAAAAGAATTCTTAGAGGATATAAATTCGCCAAATCCATATAAAGAGACTCTTCATCATGACTTAGAGTCAATAATAGACAGGATGTTTGATGTTCTAACCGAAAAAGAACGAGAAATAATAATCCAAAGATACGGTCTAAAGGATGGCAAACCAAGAAGTCTTGATGAAGTAAGTAAGATTTACTCTGTCTCAAGAGAGAGAATAAGGCAAATTGAATTGAGGGCAATGAGAAAACTTAAGAGGCTTTCAAGGCTTAATTGGCTTAGGGATTTCATAAAAGAATCTTGACTAATAAGCCTTTATAAGGTTATAGTATTCAATACACTGCTCATTTAGGGCCCATAGCTCAGCTGGCCAGAGCTACCGGCTCATAACCGGTTGGTCCCAGGTTCGAATCCTGGTGGGCCCATCTCATAAAGGAGAAATTTTAATAGTGATTGATGTTCTAAATATTCTTATTCAACTACAGGAAATTGATTCGCAAATAATTAATTTAAAACAAAAAACTGAATCTTTACCTTTAAAAATAAAAAAATTAGACCAATTAGCAGAAGAGATAGATAAACAATTTGAAAATGAAAGAAAGAAGCTTTCTACCTTAGAGAAACAAAAAAAAGATAAAGAAAGAGATATAGATGAAATAAACGATAAGATTAAGAAGTTAAAAGAAAAAACCTCTCAAATAAAAACCAACAAAGAGTATCAAGCCCTTCTTAAAGAAATTGAGTCGTTTGAGGAAGCTTTAAAAAAGGAAGAAGAAAATCTTTTATTAATAATGTATGAACTGGATGAAACAAAGAGAAATCTTGAAGATTCGAAGAAAAATGCCGATTTAAAGAAAAAAGAACTCGAATTAGAAAAGATACAAGTGGAGGAAGAAATAAAGAGAGTTAACCAAAGCATAGATACTTTAATCGATGAGAGAAGAGGGTTTATAGATAAATTACCTAAGGAAATTTACGATGAGTATAAAGAATTAATGAAAAAACACAAAGGAATTGCCGTTTCAGAGGTTAAAAATTCTGTATGTCAAGGTTGTTTTCTTCATATACCACCACAATTATATGTGGAAATCAAACTAAATCAATCAATTTACCATTGTCCTCAATGCGGAAGAATTCTTTTTTACAAAAAAGAGGAAAATAAAGAAGAAAAGGCTGTATCTGAATGAAGGGAAAACTTTACTGTGATGGAGCTTCTCGAGGAAATCCTGGAGAGGCGGGGGTTGGTTGTCTTCTGATTTATGACAATGAAAGAGTAGAAGTTTCAGAGTATATTGGAAAAGCAACCAATAATGTAGCTGAATATACTGCTCTAATAAGGGGACTTCAGGAGGCTTTAAGAGTTGGTATAAGTAGTATTGAAATTTTTTTAGACAGTGAACTTATTGTGTTACAACTAAAGGGAGTCTACAGAATTAAAAATAAAAATTTACTTCCGTTTTATAATCAAGCAATAAAACTTCTATCAGAATTTAAAAATTATGAGATTTTTCACATTCCAAGAGAGAATAACTCTGAGGCAGACAAGCTTGCCAAATTAGCATCGCACAAAGTATGAAAGTAAGATGCAAGATATGCGGTATTATAAAAGAGGGCTTATCTATTAAACATTACAATATTAAGCTTTGCTTCGACTGTTTTCCTCAATTTTTTATAAAACGAGTTCAAAATACAATAGAAAAGTTTAAAATGTTCAATCAAGACTCTAATTTGATAGTAGCAATCTCTGGTGGGAAAGACAGCATGAGCCTTGCAAAAGCCCTAAAGGAATTAGGTTATAAAATGAGAGCATTTCATATGAACGTAAATATATCAGAAGTATCACAAAAATCTCAAAGTATTGTTGAAAATTTTTGTAATAAAGAAAATATTCCCCTAAAAACAATAGAGTTATACGAGCAAATTAAAGCTTCTCTTGAAGATTTATCTAAGATTTCAGGGAAGCCAGTTTGTTCTGTTTGCGGAATGATGAGAAGATATTTTATCAACAAAGAAGCACAAGAGGAAGTAATTGTAACAGGTCATACATTAAATGATGAAGTCTCTTTTATATTGAAGAATATTCTTTTTTGGAATGATGAACTTTTAGCAAGGGTCAATCCTGTTCTTCAGGAAAGGGAAGGTCTAAGCCGAAAGGTAAAGCCGCTATGTCTAATTTCTGAAGAGGAAACTCTTGCTTTTTGTAAAGTTATGAATATCGAATACGTTGATGAACCCTGTCCAAACAAGCCCGAAATTTATGACATTTTTAAAACTACAGTTAAAGGCTTCAATGATATTTTCCCTGGGTCAATAGCAGGATTTTATAAAGGATGGTTGAAGAGAAGCAGACAATTTTATGCTTCGTATGAAAAATACATAGAACTCAAAACTTGCCAGAGTTGTGGCTATCCAACGACTTCTGATTTGTGCAGTGTTTGCAGATTAAAGGAAAAGTTGATACAATATGAAGATGGACGAGGTCTTAAAAGCTGTTAAAGAGAGAAGAAGCATAAGAACATTCCTAAAAAAGGATATTCCAGAAGAAATAATAAACAAGCTTATAGACTCGATAATATGGGCACCTTCAGCAGGCAATCTTCAGGCACGAAAGTTTTATTTTATAAAAAATAAGGAGATGAAAATAAAGATTGCTCAGGCAGCTCTATCACAAAACTTCATATCCGAAGCTCCTCTTGTAATTGTGGGATGCGTTGATAAAGCCAGAATATATCCAAGATACGGTGAGAGGGGAGTAAATCTATATGCTATTCAAGATGTGGCATGCAGTATTACAAATGTGATGCTTGTTGCTCATGAAAACGGACTTGGTTCAGTATGGATTGGTGCTTTCAGAGAAGAAGAGGTTGCTAAAATTATTGGTTTGTCACAAAATTTCAGACCTGTTGTAATATTACCTGTAGGTTATCCAGCTAACATACCTCTACCTCCTTCCAGAGTAAGTAAAGATGAAGCTGTGGAGTTTATCGAATGAAATCGACCATTAATGTAGCGATTGAAGCGGCAAAACTTGCAGGAAAGATAATTAAAGAGAATATTGGAACGATAACTAAAGAGGATATAACACAGAAAAGCATATCCGACTATGTAACTAAATTTGACCTTCAGGCTGAAAGAGCGATAATCGAAAAAATAAAAACACACTTTCCAGAACATCAATTTATGGCCGAAGAATCATCGAACAAAATAAAAAAAGCTGAATATATGTGGATAATTGATCCCCTTGATGGAACTACCAACTTTATTCATGGCTTTCCAGTAGTTGCAATCTCAATCGCTTTAATGTTTAAGGAAGAGGTTGTAGTAGGCGTAGTTTATGACCCTCTAAGAGATGAGATTTTTTATGCTGAAAAAGGCTCTGGTGCTTTTTTAAATGATGAAAAAATAGAAGTCTCAACTATAAAAGACCCTTCATTGGCACTTATTGCTACAGGATTTCCTTTTAGAAATAAACATTACATCGATGATTACATGAAAATATTCAGAGAACTTCTTTACTCCGTAAGCGACCTCCGTAGACCTGGTGCAGCTGCTCTTGACCTTTGTTATGTTGCCTGTGGAAGAGTAGATGGCTTTTTTGAGTTTGCTCTCAGTCCATGGGACATAGCAGCAGGGACAGTCATTATAAAAGAAGCAGGAGGAGTTGTGTCTGATTTTGAACGAGGACAGAACTATTTAAAAACCGGAAATATAATAGCTGGCAATCCTTATGTTCATTCTTTTCTTGTTGAAAAAATAAGGGAAGTGTTAGTTGACTGATAATTCAAAATTTTTTTTTCGGTGTAAAAAATTTTTTTCAGAATTTTAGATTTTAGAATGATAATTTTGTTCTAAAATATCAATCACTGATTTCATATCCTGCGGTAAGGGAGATTGTAAACTTATAACCTCTCCATTAATTGGATGTTTGAACTCTATCTTGAAGGCATGAAGCATCTGCCGGTGAACAGGAACTTTTATTTTATCGATTTCAAGATAAGTTTTTTTGCCGTATGTCTTATCACCTAATATGGGATGTCCTATGGAGGAGAAATGAACTCTTATCTGATGGGTTCTACCGGTGATAAGTTTAATTCTAACAAGAGTATAATTTTTAAAATTTTTAATAGATTCCCATTCTGTAATCGCTTCCTTACCTTTTCTTGACCTGACGGACATTTTTTTTCTATCACTTTCTGACCTTCCAATTGAAGATTTTATTTGCCCTTTACCTTTGAGTTCTCCGTACACTATTGCAATATATTCCTTTTTAATCTCCCTTTTTTTAAAGAGTTCTACTAATTTATAATAGGCAACATCATCAGTTGCAACAATAAGTACTCCAGAGGTATCCTTGTCTAATCTATGGACAACACCGGGTCTGAGAGGACCACCAACGTTAGCCAGTTTTTTCATATGAAAGGCAAGGGCATTCATTACTGTTCCGTCTCTATGACCCACTGATGGATATACAACAATGCCAGGAGGCTTTGAAAGACCTACAATAAAGTCATCCTTATACAAAATTTCTAAGGGAATATTTTGCGGTATTAATTCTAAATTATCTTTTTCCTCAGCAACTGAGTATACAACTTCAACTAAATCATTATATTTTAATCTGTAACTTTTGGGTTTATACTGATTATTTACTTTAACCTGCTTTCTTTCAATAAGTTCCTGAGATTTTGACCTCGTAATCTTAAGCTTTTCAGCAACGAAAGTATCAAGCCTTAAATCCTTATCGGAGAGTTCAGCGATAAATGAATGGTTCATAAACATAGTTTACTTTTTAAAAATTTTCCCGTATAGGAATCTGGATTCATAGCTATCTCTTCTGGAGTTCCAGTAGCTACTACTTGTCCACCTTTTTCACCACCCTCAGGCCCGAGGTCAATTATGTAATCTGCCCATTTTATAATATCAAGGTCATGTTCAATAACTATAACAGTATTTCCCATATCAACTAATCTTTGGAGAATTTTTAAAAGTCTGTCTATGTCTACCATATGAAGACCTGTTGTTGGCTCATCAAGGATATATAGGGTATTTCCAGTAGCCTTTTTGCTCAATTCTCTTGAGAGTTTAATTCTCTGAGCTTCTCCACCAGAGAGAGTATTGGCAGGTTGGCCAATTGATATGTAGCCAAGGCCTATTTCTTCCATTATTTTGAGTTTATGAGTTAATTTAGGTATATTTGCAAAAAACTCTCTTGCTTCAGAAACAGTCATTTCAAGGATTTCACTGATATTTTTATTTTTGTATTTTATATTTAATATCTCTTCTTTATATCTCTTGCCTTTGCAGGAATCACAAAGGACATATACATCTGGAAGGAGATTCATTTTTATCTTTTTTAGTCCATCACCCTGACAGGCTTCGCATCTTCCTCCTGGTAAATTAAAGCTGAAATGTGATTTTGTATATCCACGAATTTTAGACTCTGGTAGCATAGAGAAAAGTTCTCTTATATCGGTCATTATTTGAGTATAGGTAGCAGGAGTAGAGCGAGAAGTTCTACCAATTGGTGACTGGTCTACCAACACAACCTTATCTATGTATTCAATTCCTTCAATTTTTTCGTGTTTACCTGGTATTAAATTGGCGTTGTATAACTTATTAGCCAAAGCTTTATAGAGAATTTCATATACCAAAGTGCTTTTACCCGAGCCAGCCACTCCTGTAATACATACAAATACTTTAAGAGGAATTTTTACAGTTATGCTTTTTAAATTGAACGCTTCGGCTCTTTTTATTATTAGATATTTTTCTGGCTTTCTACGGATTATGTCTTTATAAGCAAATCGTTTTTCTCTTAGATATGAAGCAGTAATGGAGTGTTTATTTTTCAGTAATTCTTCTGGTGTGGAAAAACTGGTGATGTAGCCTCCATCCTTACCCCCACCAGGACCAAGTTCCAAGATTAAATCTCCATGGAGAATGGTGTTTTCATCGTGCTCTACCACAAGAAGAGTATTCCCCCTTTCTTTCAACTCCTTCAGACTTTCAATTAGTTTGTAGCTATCTTTTGGATGCAAACCTATGCTTGGTTCATCGAGAATATACAAAACTCCGCTAAGGTTTGAACCAAGCTGGGTGGCAAGTCTCACTCTTTGAGCCTCTCCTCCTGAGAGACTAAAGGCAGGCCTATTTAGACTAATATAACCAAGACCAATTTTCCTTAGAAAATCTAACTTTATAAAAATTTCTTTAAGAATTCTATCTGCTATTATTTTATCGTGAGGTTTAAATTCAAGTTTTGACAAAAATATAGCCAGTTCGTCCAGTGAAAGCAATGACAATTCGTATATGTTTTTGCCATTTATTTTGACTGCAAGAGCCTCTTCTCTCAACCGTGCTCCATAGCATTTTTTACAAGGTGTAAGGTTGAAAGTATCAATTTCTTCATCTTCTACGATATTGTCATATCCAAGCCCTCTACATGCTGGACAAGCACCGTATTTGCTGTTGAATGAAAATATTTTTGGTTCAATTTCAGGTAAGCTTATTCCACAATTTGAGCATGCAAGCTTACTGCTGAAAATTATATCTTTTCCCTCATCAACAAGATTTACCACTACAGTATCGGAATACTTCATCGCAAGCTCTATAGCTCTTCTTACGTGCTTTGTATACTTTTCTTTGACTATAATTCTATCAACTACGAGTTCAATTGTATGTCTAATGTTTTTACTTAATTTAATATCCTGAGTTAACTCAATGATACTGCCATCAATCCTTGCTCTTATGAAACCTTCATTTCTTGCCTTTTCAAGTTCTGCCTTGTGTTCACCTTTCTTTTCAATTACTACGGGAGCA
This sequence comes from Nitrospiraceae bacterium UBA2600, assembly GCA_002339325.1. GTDB lineage: Bacteria > Nitrospirota > Thermodesulfovibrionia > Thermodesulfovibrionales > Thermodesulfovibrionaceae > Thermodesulfovibrio. The sequence continues at coordinate 10,716 of DDKK01000041.1, forward strand.
AGAATTTGGATTTTAGTTCCTTCTTTTAAATGCATTATTGATTCTGTAATCTTTGATATGTCCTGAGAAGACAATCTCTTGCCGCAAGAGGGACAATAAGGTATACCAATCTTTGCATACAAAAGTCTCAAGTAGTCGTATACCTCTGTAATTGTTCCAACTGTAGAGCGGGGACTTTTTGAGATAGTTTTCTGGTCAATGGAGATTGCAGGAGAGAGTCCTTCTATGAAGTCTATGTCTGGTTTTTGTAGCTGGTCGAATATGGTTCGTGCCTCAACTGGTAGGCTATGGAGATATCTTCTGTGAGCTTCTGCAAATATTGTATCAATAGCTAAAGAAGACTTACCTGAACCTGAAGGACCTGTTACTACAATTATTTTATTTCTCGGTATTGTTATATCTAAATTTTTTAGGTTATGCTGCCTTGCACCTTTAATAATTATAGTGTTTTGCATATTACTCTTTTTTGTATTCTTTTAATTCTGCTACTACTGTTCCTACAGGCACTTTTGTTTCAACTTTTAAAGGAATTTTATTTTCATCTCTGCTAAGCCATATTAATATATCTCCTTTTCTCTTAAATAGTCCTTCTGTATCAAGTTGGGGTTTTACTACCAGAGCATCCACCTCCTTTTTGTCATATCTCTCAATTTTTTCTTCTCTTAATATCTGGATATTTACCTTTACAAATTTATTGCTGTCGAATATATCAACAGAGGGATTGGTTTTTAAATCAATAGGCAAACTCCTTAGATAAAAGAAACCCGAAAGGACATCCCAAAAGACTTTATCTATGTTAGTGTGAAAGGTTGTATTATTCTTTAGATGATTGATAAAGACTATTTCGCCTTTTTCATAATCAAATAGTGTTTCTTTATTTCCCCTGTGTTTTCCTTCAACCTGAATTAAAGTGAAATGTTTAGGCTTCCCACTCTCTATTTTGCTCTGTGCCCGGTCATTTACATAATAAAAATTGGATATAAACCCTGCAGACCTTACTTCTGAAGTTATAACTGTATCATTTTCATTACCTTTCACAGACATTACTGCAGAACCAACATAAATACCCATCCAGTATATATCAAATTTCATATACTCATTTATAAATTTTGAAAGCGGGTTTATGGACTGAGGCTTTGAAGCTATTGTTGGTGCTGCTGATGAGGCCACCTGTGTATCAGATTCGGCAAGAGGATTTTCATCACTGTGTGAAGTAGCGGTATAAGTATCTGTTTTATTTTCAGAGTTTTCAGCCTTTTCAGAGATTTTTTCTTCCTTTGTAGGTTTTGAATTAGATGGATTAGCATTGGTTTTCTGTTTATTTTCAAAGAAAAAGGTTTCAATAAAATCAATCTCAGGCAGGTTTAGATGAATTTTTCCTACAATAGCAAATATGCTTATATGAATGGCTATAGAGGCAATTAAGGCGAATATAATCCATTTTGTCTTTACTTTCATAAGATAGTATAACACTTAGTTGACCTGTAGTATGAAACATATATAGAATGAAAAGATTACACTGGAGGATTGATTTTGAAGAAAAAAGTCTTATTAGTGTTAATTTTATCAGTTTTCATGCTCTTCTTTATCTTCGGAAAGATAAATCTGAATTCTTTATTAAAAACTCCTATTTCCAATGAGTTAAGAAAAATTACCAGTGCCGATGTATCAGTTGAATCGATATACTTAAATTTAATTCCTCTCTATTTTGAGATAAAAGATATCAAAATAGCTTATGGAAAAGACGAAGTTTTGAAAGTTAAAAGAGTCAAACTTTACCCAGGGTTTGGAAAAATTTTTAATGGCGAGATTGAAATATTGAGGACTGTAGTTTATGATAGCGAATTTTCCTTTGAATATAATAAATTCAATTTATTAATAGAAAGTATAAGTAAATATATCAAAGAAACTACTGATATGCCAATTCTTTTAACCTTTAAAGCTTTAGAGCTTAAAAACTCTTCTGGTGTATTTATTTTTAATAATGATAAGACAATAAAAATTTCCGAATTAAACAGTAGGCTGTTTATTAAAAAAGAACCCGAGCTCTCGTTTCTCACCAATCTTAAAATAATGTCATTGACTTCTCCTCCAATTGAATTTAATTTAAAGGCATCTCTAAGGATTCAAGAAAAAGATATAATTCTGCAGGAGTTGAAGATTTTTGATTTAGACTCTCTTGTTAAATCGGAAGGAAGATTTAATTATCCTAAATTCATGGGTGAATTTGTCATTGGTGGTAAAATATTTGTCAAATCTTTGCTGAGAGTATTTCAAATACATGGTTCTGACTTTGGTGAATTGAATCTAAATGGAAAAATAAAATTGATTGATGGAAAAAATTTGATGGAAAGACTTTATCTCCTCATTAATTTTGATGGATATTTCATGCTTGAAGAAATAATGAAAATTTTAAAAGTATCAGAAAGATTAGAAGGTTATGCACAAATATATAAAGCAAAACTTGAAGGAAGTCCTTTAGATTTTAATGTTACAGGAGAGGTTTATCTAAAAAATGGGAATATCTTAGGCGTAAAAGTAGAGAAAGTTCAGACAAAGGCACTATACAAAAAGGGTATTCTTTATTTCACTGAAGGAAAGCTAAATCTTTATGGTGGGAAGGCTACAGCAGACGTATGGATAACACTTCCAAAAGTTTTCAACCATTATGTATTTCTAAGAGTTAACTCTGTGTCAAGCAGCGGTATTTTTGAGCTGATTAACTGGAATCCAGAAATACCAGAGGGCAAGGTAGATGGCTGGTTGAGGTCAGAGGGAAGAGTCTTTTCTCCCGAGGGTTCTTTTGTCTATATAAAAAAGTCAGATAAAATTCAGGATTTAAGAGGCAAGATTAGAACAATAAGGGGAGATTTCAAGGCTACCGATAACATTTATAGATTTAATTCTCTTGAGATTGAAATGGATAAAACAATCACACGAGCAGTTGGTTATTTTGACTCAATCAGGAACTATATAAATTTTAATTTTAAATCTAACACCACCGACATAAATGAACTCATAATGCCCTATCAAAAGGGACTATACGGAAATGCACATATTAATGGAAGTATTGTTGGGAATACTGATAATCCTGAGTTAAGGATAGGCTTTATCTTAAACAGGCTGTTAGTGAGGTTAGAAGAAATTAGTGATAAACTAAAATCTCAAATATTGGAATTTAATAATGCGAAGGGAGTAATTTCCTATTCAAAGGCAAGATTAAATACTAAAATTAATGGGAAGGATTTCTCTATTTCTGGAGATATAATATTTCCTGAGGCTAAGAGACTATTTGAATTTAAAAACCCCTTATACGATTTGAGCTTCACTATGAATAATATTGAAATTAAAAAATTGCCTGTCACAGGTTTGAATGAATTGATATCAACTAATATAAGTATTGCTGGGAATATAAAAGACAATGGCAAAGTTTATTTTGATGCCTCAACAACAAATTTATTATTAGATAGCAGGAAAATAGCAGATAAAGCAATGATTAAAGCTACCTTATTAGAGAACTCTTTTTTAATAAAAAAGGCTGATTTCTATGTTGAAGACCATTTGCTCCATGCAGAAGGATTTATAAATTTTGATGGAAAATTTGCTATTAAAGGCCATTCTCAAGAGTTTGATATAACTAAATTTTCAGGAAAATTTACGAGATTATTTGGAGTTAAGTATTTGGAAAAGCTTATTCTTAATAAGCTCAATTTTAAAATAGAAGGTTCTTTAGATAAACCAGAAATTAATGCGAGTTCAGAACTTTCATTGAAAACAAAAAATGCCAAGTATATCAATGGAAGTGCTTTTGTAAAATATACCGCTGGTAATATCTCCATCAATACAAATCTACTTAAGGGAATTACTCTTAAGGCTGAAGGAATACCTCAAGAGAGTAAATGGCATATAGATGCTAAATTCAGTTTTGCCCGAGTAGACCCAGTTTTGAGTTTATTAAGCAACAGCCTTCCCGAAGACCTTGTAGTTCTGATTGATGGAAAATTTGAAGCAAAAATAGAGGGAGAAAATATAGATGCCCTAATTAACCTTCCTAAACTTTTTATGAGAATGTATGGAATAGGACTTAACAATAAAGAACCGATTAAAGCCTCAATAAATAAAGGCAATATCCAGTTTGAACCTATAAAGCTTATAGGTCAGTCTACAGAACTTACAATTAAGGGTAAAATAGTTGACTATTATGATGTTTTAATAGATGGGAATACTGATTTGAGACCTTTAAAAGCTTTTTTCAAGGCAGATGATATTAAGGGACGAGCATCTACGCTCATATACATATATGGTCAGAGAAACAATCCAGAAATAATAGGAGAACTTGATGTAAATGACTCCGCAATCACCATAAGAAAGGATATACCAACTTTTAACAACATAAATGCTGTTATTTCATTTAATGAGAACAGAGCATTTATTGAGAAAGCATCGGGTAATTTTTCGCAAGGTAAATTCAATCTTGAGGGGAGTGTTTATCTTGAGAATTTTGCCTTGAAACAAATATGGTTGTCAGGAAATTTCTCAGATGTTAGATGGATTTTTACGCCTAAAGCATGGGCATACTTAGATGGTCAGGTTTATCTTACTGGAGATTATGCAAATCCTTTATTTTCTGGAAGCGTGAGGGTAAGTAAAGGAATATACAGTGATAGATTAGACTGGACAAAATTTGCATTAAGGTCATCTTCATCTCCTAATGTTACCCAGAGGGATGGAGTTTTAAGTAATTTAAAATTCAACCTGAGAGTAATTACAGATAAATTTTTTGTCAATAATAACCTTGCTACTGTTAATTTAGATAGCGATATTGTAATTAAGGGAACAGTTGTTGAACCCTTACTAATCGGATGGATAAATGCTAAGGATGGGTGGATTTATTTTAGAGGCAATAAATTTGAGCTATCCCGATTGCTCATACAGTTCACAGAGTCTAATCCAGTTAAGCCATATATTAATATTTCTGCTCGAACAGCGATTAATCAATATAACGTAAACTTAAATATTAATGGTTATATTGACCAGTTTAATCTTATGTTAAGTTCTAATCCTCCCCTTGCTGAACAAGAGCTACTTAATCTGCTGGTGCTTGGACAAAATGGAGTTTCGTCTGGAGGAATGCCAGGTGCATCAGAAGCAGCCTCATTTATAACAGGACAGATGGAAGAGGTTTTTCAGGAAAGAATTCGAGGTATTACAGGCCTTGATGTGATGACCGTAGAACCGTATTTGTCCAAAAAAACAGGGGCAATCAATCCTCGCATAACCGTGGGAAAGAAGCTTCTCGATGGAAAAATGACTGTCACCTATTCTACAGCTACCGGCGCAACAGCTGAACAGACAATAAAAGTTGAATACCTTGTTAAGAGGGGTGTTTATTTGGTTGGAACAAAAGACGAGACAGGAGGTATCTCGGGTGCTATTAAGTTTCGCTTTGAGTTTCGTTAGTATCCTAATTTTACTCTTTAATAATGCCTTTGCAGATGAAATTGTAAAAAAAATTGAAATTGAAGGATTAAATTCTATCTCTAACAAGGAGTTCATATATCTTCTCGGAGTAGAAGAGGGTAAAGTTTTAAATAAAGAAGAGATAAATAGAGGAATTAAAAGGCTTTTTTTGAAGGGTATATTTGATGATATTGTCGTTAACTATGACAATGGAGTTTTAAAAATAGAAGTCAAAGAAAAGTTAAAAATAAAAAGGATAAACATAGAGGGTAACGAATATTTTAGTGAAAAATTCTATATAAATTCTTTAAATTTAAAAACAGGTGACTTTTTCAGTAAAGTAAAACTTCAAAGAGCAATCGCCAATATTCAAAATGAAATGAATAAAAGAGGCTTTCCGGAAAATAAAATTTCCTATGTAGTATCACAGGAAGGACAGGATGTTTCAATGAGAATATTAGTTGAAGAAGGCAATCCGTTGAGGGTAAAAAATATAATCTGGCAGGGTAGTCTTAATGAAAATATTAAAAACCTTCTTTCTATAAATCAAAACGACCCTTTTGATAAAGTAATGATTGAAGAATTTATCAAAAAATCAATGGAGTATCTAGAAAAAAAAGGGTTTAAAGGTTCGAGTATCAAATACTCCTTTGAAAAAGGAGAATTAAAAATTTTTATTGATGAAGGAGTAAAGTTAGAGATAGAAATAAAGGGAGCAGATTCTCTTACCTCTAAAGAATTAAAGGATTTGATAATGGCTCATTTCAAAGATAAGGTGAGTGAAGATATTATTAAAGACAGCGTTAATAATCTGATAACTTTTTATAGAACAAAAGGATTTATTGATGTAAAGATATCTCCCTTAATGGAAAAGAAAGGCAATGAGTGGAACATTACTTATATTATAAATGAGGGAGAAAAGAGAATTGTTGATAAGATATTATTCATGGGAAACTTTAAAACTCCTCCAGAGGAACTAAAAAAAATTCTAATCAACAGGGAGGGTATTGATTTTAATCCAGAAGAACTTGAAAATGACAGACTAAGAATAGAGGATTTTCTCAGAACAAAAGGTTATTATGAAGCAAAGGTCTCTCAGCCAGATATAAAAGATAGAGAAAATAAAATAGAAATTAGCTTCAATATAGAAGAAGGAAAGCTTCTCAAGATAATATCGATTAATATAGAAGTCAAAGAGAATTTCCTTAAAAAGGAAGCTATTGATGCAGTGGCAAGTTTTATAAATTTCCCTTTCAGTAACTCCGTTTTCATTGAAATTAAGAGACGGATAAGGGAAGTCTATATAAAAAAGGGCTATCAAGAAACATTAGTAGAGGGAGTAACTGAGAAGACTAACGAGGGGATATTAATAAAAATAACTGTGCATCCAGGTAATAAAAAGTATTTTGGCCGGTCAATTATTCTTGGTAATAAGAAAACTAAGACAAATTTTATTTATGATAGACTAACACATAAAGAAAATGTGACTTTTAATCCAGAGTATATAGATAAGGATAGACAAAATTTATATAAAACAGGACTTTTTTCAAGAGTTGACATAAACTATGAAAAATATGACGATACAATTGATTTAATATACAATGTAGAAGAATTACCTGCAGGAATTTTTGAGTTTGGATTAGGATATGGTGAGTATGAGAGGGCAAAGGGATTTGTTGAACTGTCGTATATTAATCTGTTTGGAGTTAACAAACAGTTATTTTCACGCCTTGAAATAAGCAGTATTGAGAAAAGAAGTTACATTACCTATATTGACCCTTGGTTATGGAGTGACCTCATTTTTAAATCGTCATTACTTTTCGAGAGAACAGATATGAAAAATATTGATACTAAATATATCATCTATAGAATTAGAAAATACGGTTTATCGGGTGGCTTTGAGAAAAAATTTTTTGATTATTTCAAGGGAGAGTTGCTTTATGAAGCAACTTATTCTAAAATATGGGACGTTAGACCCGAGGTAATTCTCTCAGATAAAGATATAGGCGAAATATTTATTAGCGGTATCAAGGCTTCATTGATATATGATACAAGGGACAACGTATTTGACCCCACAAGAGGATGGTTGGCTGGTGTAACTTCGAAGATAAGCAGCGAGGCTTTAGGTTCTGAAATTAACTTCTCAAAAACCTCCTTTTATATAAATCGATACACGGAACTTAAAAAAGGATTGGTTTTAGCAACTTCCTTGAGAGCAGGTTTTGCATGGCTTTACGGCAACAGTAAAGAACTGCCCATTTCTGAAAGATATTTTTTAGGAGGAAGGGACACTGTAAGAGGTTATGCTCAAAACACTCTCGGACCAAAGAAAGACAATGAGCCTACTGGAGGAAATGCTTTTCTAATGGGTAATTTAGAATTAAGAACTTCTTTAGGAAAGAACTTTTATCTGATAAATTTTCTTGACTTCGGAAATCTCTGGCAAAAAATTGATAATATGAGTATAACAAATCTTAAATACACAACTGGTTTAGGGCTAAGATATAAAACACCTGTTGGTCCATTTAGAATAGACTATGGATATAAATTAAACAGAGAAAAAGGAGAATCAAGAGGTGAGATTCATTTTAGTATTGGTCATGCTTTTTAATATTTGTTTGATTGAACATGCAAATTCTGAGACTATCAACAGAGTTGTGGCATATGTGGGCAACATTGCTATAACCCTTGATGATTTCAAAGAAGAACTGAGTAAACTTAGAGAAAAAATGCCTGACATAAAAAGTGAAGAAGTTATTAACATTTTAATAAATAAAACTATTTTACTTAAAAAAGCACGAGAGTTGTTCATGGAAGGCAGAGACGAAGATATTATCAACAGCTATATTGATTTGAAAATAAAATCTTCCATTATCATACCAGAAAATCAAGTGAGACAGTTTTATGATGAAAACAGGGAAAAAATGAATGACAGACCATATGCTGCTGTTAGAAGTGAGATTGAAAAATATTTATTTGAGAGAGAGTTAAATAAAAGACTCAAGGAACATATTGAAGAAATAAAAAAAGATGAGGATATAAAAGTAATTTTTATGCCTTGATATTATAAATTAAAGCACTTTCATCACATTCTGGAAATTTAGGACATCTTATACAGTCTCCCCAAATCTTTTGAGGAAGCTTTGATTTATCGATTTCTTTAAAGCCAATTTTTTTAAAAAATTCAGGTATATATGTCAATACAAAAACTCTCTTTATACCAAGTTTTTTTGTCTCCGATAGACATTTTTTTACAAGTAGACGACCTAAGCCTTTTTTTTGATGTTCCCTTCTAACGACTAAAGAACGAACTTCTGCCAGGTCTTCCCATAGAATGTGAAGAGCACATACCCCTAAAATTTCTCCTTTGTCCTCTGCTACATAGAAATCTCTTAAATTCTCATAAAGCTCATTTAACGAGCGGGGAAGCATCTCTCCCTTTCTTGCAAATTCATTAATGAGTTTGTGTATTGTTTTTATATCGCTTATTTTGGCTTTTCTAATTTTCAATAATTGAAAAACCTCTCAAAACAAGCTTTTTGTTGATATCGAGCAGTTCTCTTCTCTTTGGAGGGATAATTTCCTCAAGTGCCTTTACTACATTGTCAATATTAATCAAGCCAGATACTTTAAGAAAAGCTCCAAGTAATATCATATTGGCAAGCTTAGGATTTGCTATGAGAGACGCCTCTTGGGAGGCCTCGACCGAATGAATTTTTTTACGCTCCGAAGAATTTGAATTTTGTATAATAGACGAATCATAGATGACATGACCATTTTCCTTCACTCTATTGAAAAACTTTTTATACGAAGCTTCATTTAATGCAATAAGAAAATCGGCATTTTTTATTATTGGACATCCGATAAGTTCATCGGCAACTATAACCATACAGTTTGCTGTTCCCCCTCTCATTTCTGCTCCATAGGAGGGAAACCATGTTACCTCTTTTCCTTCCTTCATAGCTGCATAGGCTATTACTTTACCTAAAAATAGTATTCCCTGACCTCCGGAACCGGCAATTATTATGCGTTGTTCCATTTGTCCTTTATAACTCCTATTTTGAATTCTTTTAGCATATTTTCTCTTAGCCACTTTAATGATTGCTCAGGAGTCATTCCCCAGTCAGTAGGGCAGGGTGAGAGCATTTCTACAAAACTGAAACCCTTTCCTTCAATTTGATATTTAAAGGCTTTTTCTATATATTTTTTAGTTAGAACTATATTTTTGTATGAATCCAATGAGCCTCTCGCAACAAAAGAACTACCCTGGAGCGTTGCAAGAAGTTCTGAAACATGAATAGGATACCCTGCTTGATTAGGGTCTCTTCCAGTGGGGGTTGTTGTTGTTTTTTGTCCCGGAAGCGTGGTTGGAGCCATTTGTCCACCAGTCATTCCGTAGTTTACATTATTTATAAAAAATACACATATATTTTCACCTCTGTTTGCAGCGTGTATTATTTCCGCTGTTCCTATTGCTGCTAAATCACCATCTCCTTGATAGGTAAATACGACCTTATCTGAACAAACTCTCTTAATACCTGTTGCTGCAGCAGGTGGTCTGCCATGAGGAATTTCAAGTATGTCAAAATCAAAATAATCATAGGCAAAGACAGCACATCCAACAGGCGCTATGGCAATTATTCTTTCTCTGAGATTTAACTGGTCAATTACTTCTGCAATAAGTCTGTGAGCAATACTGTGTCCGCATCCAGGACAATACCTGAAAGGCACTTTCTTTAGAGATGATGGTCTTTCAAAAACTTTTTTCATAAAGATTAATTATAGCAGAAATCCTTATAATTTTTCATTATTCCTTCCATTAGGCCATAGTCACTTACAATTATTTCCTTCGCTTTTACATATTCACATATAGAGTCCATTATTATTATTCCTGGAATAATAATACCAGCTCTATCTTGAGTTAAACCAGCAATATTTTTTCTTGAATTCACAGGAAGTTTTGAGATTTTACTAAAAATAGACTTTAAGTTTTTTATAGATATTTTTGTTAAATGAACGTCCTCGGAATTATAAAAATCTAATTTTTTTTCTATCATAGCAATAGTTGTGGCTGTTCCACCGGTTACGTAAATTTTGTTAATTCTTAAAAGAGGAATGTTCTTTTCAATTTTTTTTCTTAAGTCTTGATAGAAGTTTTCAATTTCAAATTGAAGGGGAGGGTCTGATTTAAAAAATATTTTATAATCTCTCAATGCTCCCGAAGGTATACTGCCCTTTAAAATCTCTTGTCCATCTAAATAAATCCACTCGGTACTACCACCACCTATATCAATAGCAAATAACTCCTTTTTTTGTACCTTAAGCCCTGCAACTATACCTTCTAACATATAATAGGCTTCTTGGTTGCCAGTGATTATTTTTAAACTTAATCCTGATTCTTCTCTTACTTTATTGCAAAAATCTTGTCCGTCCAAGGACTCTCTTAGTGCGCTTGTTCCTATGGCTATTATTTCTGTTGAGTTAAATTCTTCAGCTATAGCTTTAAACTTCTTGATGATTTTTATTGATTTTTCTATGGAATTATTATTAAGTCTTTTTGTTGTGTTAATATTTTTACCGAGCTGCGTTACTGCGCGGTCATGGTAAATTTTAATTATTTTGTCTTTTTTTAATTTTCCTATTAAAATTCGGATAGTATTACTTCCAACATCAATTACAGCAATGATTTCAGTAGGTTTCATAATAGGAGTTTACAATTTCAACAACGGCTTTATTTATGGTAACTTTTTTACTTTCTTTTGTCCTTCGCTTTTTTATTTCAATTTTTCCCTCTTTCAATCCTTTTTCTCCGATTATAACCTGAATTGGTATGCCTATTAAATCGGCATCTTTGAATTTTACTCCGGGACGTTCGTCTCTATCATCAATAAGTACTTCCATGTGCCTGTCTGCAAAACTATTATATATTTCTGAGACTTTTTCGTAGAGCTCTTCAGCTATTTTTGTTGTTTTTGAATCACCCATGTTTAGTGGAATTATCTCAATATCAAATGGGGCAATGCTTTTAGGCCATATTATTCCATCTTGGTCATTATTCTGTTCAATAGCTGCCGCAGCGACTCTTGCAGGTCCTATTCCATAGCTTCCCATTATTATAGGCTTTTCTTTACCATCTTTATCGAGATAGATAGCATTTAAGGGTAGGGAATATTTAGTGCCAAGTTTAAAAATATTTCCTACTTCAATGGCTTTTTCAATTCGAATAGGAGCATTACATTTTATGCATCTATCAATTTCAGAAACCTTTCTAATATCGTGCCATTCAGGACGGAAATCTTTTTCGGGAGTAATTCCTTTAATGTGATAGTCCTTTTTATTTGCTCCAGATACATAGAGGATGTCCTTACTAATTGATTTGTCGGCAATTAGTCTTATTTTGTGGTTCAAAGGTCCGATAAACCCTATTTCTATTCCTAAGATTTTATGGGCTTCTTCTGGTGAGGCAAAGCTAAATTCTCCAATTATTCTTGCAAGCTTTTTCTCATTTATTTCATGGTCTCCTCTAATTAAGACAAGAACCGGCTCTTTTTCAGTAATTACGAGAAGACTTTTAATAAAATACCTCTCATCCAGTCCTAAAAATTCAGAAACTTCTTTGACAGATTTTTTATTAGGCGTATAAACTTCGGAGAATTCCATGTCTATTTTGGGAGGAATAGGGGGATTGCTTTTTGCTACTTCAATGTTAGCAGCATATCCACATTGGTCACATAGCACTATCTCATCTTCACCCGCTGGAGTAGGAGCCATGAATTCGTGAGATTCCATATCACCCATTATTCCTGGATCTGATTCAACTTGATAATATCTAAGACCACACCTTGAGAATATTCTATGATAGGCTTCGGCATGCATTTGGTAACTTCTGTCAAGACCTTCATTGTCAGCATCAAAACTATAGCTATCTTTCATAATGAATTCTCTTGTTCTAAGAACTCCGCCTCGAGGTCTTGCCTCATCTCTGAGTTTTGTTTGAATTTGATACCATATTTGTGGCAGTTGTCGGTATGATTTAATTTCTTTAGCAGCTATCCACGTCATAATTTCTTCATGCGTCATACCAAGACACATATCCCTGCCGGTTCTGTCTTTTAAACGGAACATTTCTTCTTTTATAGAATACCATCTTCCTGTTTGCTGCCATATTTCTGCAGGATGGAGGATTGGCATTGATATCTCTTGAGCTCCAATTCTTTCCATTTCTTCTTTAAGAATGACGTTTATTTTATTTAAAACTCTCCATCCAAGAGGTAAAAATATAAAAAGACCTGCAGCCAGTTGTCTTACATAGCCCGCTTTTAACATTAAGATATGAGATATTGCATTGATACCCGATGGAGTTTCTCTCATTGTAGGAATGAATAGGTTAGAATATCGCATCTTCAACCTCCAAAATTTTGATATTAAATTAAAGTATATCATATCGCCTTTACCAGATAGAAATTTTAAAATTTAACATAATATACATTATCAGACAAAAATTTAAGACTAAAAAATGTTTAAAATCTGTGAAAATTTTAGTTAAAAGAAAGATAAATCCCGTTACTTATATGGGAAATTTTTGGATTGTATATTAAGTGGGCAATTAAAATTTTTAAGGGTTATCAGAATTTTATCTTTTTATCGCGCAACTTACAAACGCCATATCGTTATCAATTGATTTAACCTTTCCAATTACTAATTCTCCAGAAGATATTCCATCTTTATCTTCAATCATACATTTAATGTAATTATCCGATGTTCCTGTAAATAAATGATTTTTTCTATTTTCAACTATTATTTCAAGTTGAGAATTTATAAATTTTTCAATATATTTTCTTTTTTTAGCTTTAGCTATATCGACCAAAACGCTTGTTCTTTCTTTTTTTAGTTGTTCTGGTAAGTGGTTAGGCATTTTAGCGGCTACAGTAAATGGTCTCTTTGAATAATTAAAAACATGAAGGTATGAAAAGTTGACTTTTTCTGCTATTTTAAGTGTTGCTTTAAAGTCATCTTCGGTTTCGGAGGGAAAGCCAACAATTAGGTCTGTTCCTATGGCTATATTAGGATACATGAGAAGTATTTTTTCAATTATTTTCAAGTACTGTGCTATGTCATACTTTCTATTCATCAATTTCAGAATTCTGTCACTTCCGTGTTGTAAAGGTATATGAAGATGTTTACATATCCTTGAATCTCCCATAATTTCTAAAAGCTCTTCATCGACATGATTTATCTCAATGGAGCTTAATCTAATTTTAGGTATAGAAGTTTTTTTAAGTATATTTTTGAGAAGAAAATTCAGATTTGTCTTTTCTTTTTCATTAAAGCCGAAAAGTCCTATATTAATTCCGCTCAATATGATTTCCTTAATTCCGGAAGATTCATAATCTTTTATTTCTTCGATAATTTCTGACACTTTATAGCTAATTGGCTTACCTCGTAAATAAGGAACAACACAATAACTGCAGTAGTTGTTACATCCATCTTGTATTTTTACAACAGCTCTATGCCGGTTAATTTTTTTTGAAGTAATACTTGAAGTTATTGTGTTAAAGTAATTAATTATACTGTCTTTGTTTTGATTAGAGATTATTTTTAAATTTTCTGTTTCTTTTGGAAATCTCAGATTAATATAACATCCAGTGGCAAAACATTTTTTGCCTTCCTTTAATGCCCTGTTAATTATTTGTCTCGACTGGATTTCTGCTTTATTAGTTACAGCGCATGTATTTATAATCCAACAATCTGCCTTTTTTAAATCATCTGTAATTTCATATCCTTTAATCTTGAGTGATTTTTCAAGCTTTTGAAACTCTGCTTGATTTACTCTGCATCCAAAAACAATCAATGCTACTTTCATTTTTAGATAACGATTCCCTCAAGGGAATGTCGGTTAGCTTTTTTGATTTTTACTTTTATGATTTTCCCGGAAGGAAAATGGCTGGTTAGTTTTACAATTTTATTTGTTCTTGTTCTTCCGAAGGTAAAACCTTCTTCATTTTCCCCTTCTATTAGAACCTCTTGAATTGTATCTTCTAATTGCTTATTTTTAGATTCAGTAATATTATCTTGAAGTTTTAGAACTTCCATTAATCTTTTAGCTTTAATATCCTCATTAATTTTTCCTTCAAGCTTTGAAGCAGCTGTTCCAGGTCTGGCAGAGAATTTAAAGGCAAATATGCCGTCAAATTGAATTTCCGTTAATGCACTGATTGTTTTTTCAAAATCTTCATCTGATTCTTGAGGAAAGCCTACAATAATATCTGAAGTTATTGCAATATCTGGAATATTGTCTCTTAGTGTTTGAATTTTTCTCATATATTCTTCATAGGAATACTTTCGATTCATTAGTTTTAAAATTCTATCTGACCCTGCTTGCAAGGGAAGATGGATGTGTTCACACACCTTCTGATTGTTTTTCATTACATAGATTAATTTTTCTGATAAATCCTTTGGATGGGATGTGACAAATCTTATTCTTTCTATACCTTCTATTTCTGAAATTTTTTCAAGAAGCAAGGGGAAATCTATGTTTTCATGCTGGTAGGAGTTGACATTTTGTCCTAAAAGTGTAATTTCTTTAAATCCTTCCTCTCCTAACCTTTTGATTTCATTATATATTTTTTCAAAAGGTCTGTTTCTCTCTCTTCCTCTTGTAAAAGGAACAACGCAATAGGCGCAGTAGTTGTTGCAACCGTAGATTATGTTAACCCATGCCTTAACATTATCTTTTCTTAAAGTTGGAAAGTCAAAATAGGCTATTTCTGAGTTTCCATCGATGAATATTTTTTCTTCCGAATTATTCTCAATAATTTTTCCTAAAATACTAATATTGTCAGGTCCTATAATGTAATCAATAAAAGGTGCTTTGTTAATCAGTCTCTCTCCCTGGAGCTTTGCAGAGCAGCCAGCTACTATTACTTTTAACTCTGGCTTTCTTCTTTTTAGATGTTTAATTCTTCCCAAGCTGCTCATAAACTTCTGTTCAGCTTTTTCTCTAATTGCACAGGTATTAAATATTATTATGTCTGCATTTTTAGGCTCATCTACCTCATTAAATCCCATTGAGTAAAGAATGCCCAACATTCTCTCAGAGTCATGTTCATTCATTTGGCATCCAAATGTTTTAATATATACGGTCTTCCCTTTCATATATTTATTATAACAGGTCTATTAAAAGTCAATTGAAAGGCTATAATTTGTTGTTGATGAATGTGTTTAAGATAGCACATAATAATACATGATTTATGAGTTTCTTCAGGCAATTCTTATTATCTTTGGGATTTCAGGATTAATAATCTATTTTCTCGGAAAACTTCATATTCCCCCTATTGTTGGCTTTCTTCTTGCCGGAACAATAATTGGTCCTTATGGATTGGGGTTGATAAAAGACCCCCACGAAGTTGAAGTTATTGCTGAGATAGGAGTAATTCTACTAATGTTTACAATTGGAATAGAGTTTTCCATACCTCGACTGCTTTCTTTAAAAAAAGAAGTTTTTCTTCTCGGCATGCTTCAAGTTGCTGTCACAATACTAACAATAACCCTTATCAGTCAGTTTACCCTTAATGCTGACTTAAATAATGCCATATTCTATGGTTTTATAGTAGCCCTTAGCAGTACGGCAATTGTAATGAAACTACTTGCTGACCGAGGAGAATTGAACACTCCACATGGTAAAATCTGTCTCGGTATTCTTTTATTTCAAGACCTTTGCGTTGTACCACTCATGCTTTTCACTCAAATGCTTTCAGGTAAGGGAGGTAGTTACTACAACTTTTTTACCGTTATCCTAAAAGCCTCTGTTATACTATCGATAGTTTTCTTGTTTTCAAGAATTGCAGTTCCTTACATTCTCCATGAGGTTGTAAAGACAAAGAGTAGAGAACTATTCATAATTGTGACTATTTCTATCTGCCTTGGAACGGCTTTCTTTACCTCCAAGTTGGGTCTTTCCCTTGCTCTCGGAGCTTTTTTGGCAGGCGTCGTTATTTCTGAGTCAGAGTACTCAGCTCAAGTAGTCTCAGATATTTTACCTTTTAAGGAAACTTTTTCTGGAATTTTCTTTATATCCGTTGGGATGCTTCTCAATTTAGAATTCATAAGTAAGAATCTAATTGAAGAAATTATTCTTGTTGGAAATATCTTTATTATCAAGGCAACGATTATAATTCTAATATCTTATGTTTTTATCCACTCCTTAAAGGTATCTCTTAAGTCAGCCTTTTCTTTATCGCAGATTGGTGAATTCTCGTTTATACTTGCCTTTACAGGAAAAGCCTCAGGACTTTTAGATGAAACTACTTATCAGAGCTTTATTTCTGCATCTGTTATAACAATGCTGGTAACTCCTTTAATCATCAAATATTCTCCTAATTTCATTGACTACATCATACAGAAAGAACCATTCAAATATTTTGAGAAGTCTGACAAAATAAAGGACACTGACGTGATTGTAAAAAAATCTAACCATGTAATAATAATTGGTTTTGGATTAAATGGTAGAAATCTCGCAAGAGTTCTAAAAGAGACCAAAATACCCTATACAATATTAGAGCTAAATCCTGATACTGTGAGGAAAATGAAAAAAAAGGGAGAACCTATATATTATGGAGATGGAACAAGTCAAGAAATTCTTCACAAATTAGGTTTGAAAAGAGCAAAGGCTCTTGTTGTTGCTATTTCTGACCCAACTGCTACGAGAAGAATAGTCCAGATAGCAAAGACTGAAAATCCAAAAATTCATATTATTGTAAGAACTCGTTTTATAACAGAAATGGAAGAACTGAGAAAATTGGGAGCTGATGAGGTCATTCCAGAAGAGTTTGAAACCTCTCTTGAAATATTTGCAAGAGTTTTACATCTTTTCGGCGTTCCAAGAAATAAGATACTTCAGATGATAGAAACAATAAGACAGGAAGGATATGAAATATTAAGATTGCCAGAACAACCCAGAACAAGAGCAGGAGTAGAGTGCGTTCTTTTCGAAGGACTTGAGATGGATAGTTTTCAGATTGATAAAGACTCGTGGCTTAAAGGACACTCTTTAAGGTCTCTTGATTTGAGACATAAAGCAAAAGTTACAGTAATTGCTATTCAGAGGGGACAGGAAACCTTTTTAAACCCACCAGCAGATTTTACCTTAAAAGAGGGAGATATAATAATATATGTTGGTAATAAGAGGCAGTTAATAGAAGCTTTAAGTTTCTTTCAAAAAGGTTCAGATTAATTTATCTTATAAAACTCATGAATATTTTATCTTCTCTTGCAGGTTTAGTTACTTCTTTTGAATTTTCAATTACTTTTAGTATCCAAGCCATATTTTTTCCAAGTATTCTCATTATCTGAATTCCTTCTTCATCTTTTAAAACTTCTCCTGGATTTCTACCAAAAATTACATTCCAATAATTAGAGGATGGTACAACCATTTCAGCATAATGGAGATAATGTAAAAGTTGGTCAAAGGTGCTAACACCTCCTGAACGCCTATCGGCAACTACAGCTACTCCTACTTTTTGTCTGAATAAGCCTCCATTTACCGAGGATACCAAGAATGCTCTATCTAAAAAACATTTAAAAGTTCCAGCTATACCCGAAAAATAAACTGGCGAACCTAAAATAATACCATCTGCTTTTTTAATTTTTTGTATCCATTCATTGACTTCATCATCTATACTACATTTTTCATTCTTATTCTGAGCGCATTTATAACAGGCAATGCATCCTCTTATTGTTTTACTACCGACCTGAATTATTTCAACTTTAATATTTTCTTTTTCAAGTTCTTCAGCGACCATCTTAATGGCATTAAAGGTGTTACCATTTTTTCTTGGACTACCATTAAACGCTACTACTCTCATTTTTTAACCTCCAAAATAAAATACGGAGAGGGAGGGATTTGAACCCTCGGTGGAGCTTTTAGACCCCACACGCGATTTCCAGTCGCGCCCGTTCGGCCACTCCGGCACCTCTCCAAAATATTATGTATTTTAGCATTTAGATTGTCATATTTTCAAAAAAAAAATTAAAAGCTTGTTTACTTTCTAAACAAAATCCGGAGGAGACTTATAGAATTGCCCCTCCGGATTGAAAAAATTAAAAATTATGCCTTTTTGTGGCAATCATTACATTTAGTTGGTGCTGCTTTACCTGCCTCATTTTCTTTCTTATGACAGTCTATACACTGTTTGTGATAGGCATCCATTGCTTTTATGCCTCCACCCTTTTCAGTTGCCTTTTCTCCTTCAGGATCATGGCATTCTATACACTTAGTTGCTTTTTCTGCAGGATTAGCATCGGTATGATGGCAGGTTTTACAATCAATCTTGTAGTTTTCTGCGTGTTTTTTGTGATTGAATTCAGTAGGTGGAAATTTTGCACCTTCCCAATGGAGCTTGTAAACATCTTGCGGTTTTTGTTGAGCATAAACAAGAGAAATAGCAAGAAGAAACATAGCTAATGTTAAGATTATCAGTCCTTTTTTAGATCTCACTTATCTCACCTCCTTTCATTATTCATATTGGTTATTTTAGTGTTCCTCATGTTCTTCTTCATAACCAGTAAACATTGCTTTAATATGAGCCATTGGAGTGTGTCCGAGAGTCGCTAAATAGAAATGAACAATAATGAAAGCACTGAAGAAAATCCAAAGACCAGTGTGGACTAATGTCGCAATTTGAATGCCGCCTATTAAACTGCCTAAAGGACTGAAAAGATGAGGATCCCATAAAATCAAACCTGTCAAAATTTGAAGTGGAATTAATAAGACCATTATCATTAAGTAAGATATTTGTTGCATCGGATTAAACTTGCTTTCTGGTGTTGGATGATGAGGATTTTTATCGCCTATCATTATTCCGTATCCGTAGTATTTAGCCTGCCGAATTGAATTTTTTATAAATTCTATTGGCTTCCAGAAAGGTGGTATGTATATTTTAAAGAGTTTACCAGAGAGCAAATAATATAAAAGCCATATAAAGTAGTTTGCGAGCAGAATAAATCCAAGCCAACTATGAATGTCGACAGCAGTTTCAAAGCTCATCAACCCCATTGAATCGACAAATCTTATCTGAGCACCAGTTAAGATTAGTATTATAAATCCTATTGCATTTATCCAGTGCCATATTCTAACGGGCAATGGGTGTAGATAGACCTTCTTCATTATTTTCCCTCCCTTCTCTTTCTTCTAATTGGTGCAGTTAAAATTCTTAAAGTTATATGGATTATTGGCACCGCTATACCACCGGCAAGAGCTAAGAAAAATAGAATATCAAGCACTTTTATCTTAGTTAATCCAAGAACATAAAAATCTTTGATATTAGGAATTGCATAGGCAGAATTTAGAGATTTGTTGTCAATTACAAATTTTACAGGTTTCGCTCCTTCTTTATTAATCTCAAGTTGTCCTTTAAAAGGAGCACCTGGATTATGACAGTACGAACAGTCTTTTATTGAGTTGCCTTTTGGTTCAATTTTATGTGCATCATTAGGATTTAAAACGTCTATTCTTCCACTCAAATTAGCTTTTGATTTTTCTTTCATAGCGGCCATGAATTTCCATAGTTCCTGTTCCTGAATCTTTCCATCGCCATTTGAATCAATTTTGGATTTTAATGTTTTAATATCAACATTTAGTGCCTTTGCAACTGCCTCGTCAGTTATAGGCTTATTTTTTGACCTTTCCATTAGAGTAAGAAATACAGCCTTTTCAGCTTTCGTGTGGCAAGAGGCACAAGAGGCTGAGTTGAAATGTACATCCACAAAACTTGTAAGCCTTACTGGTGGATTCCATAGCCACTTATTATGACTTATCTTGGCATCTTTATGACACTTAATACATGAATCTCCCAACTTTGCAAGATTTGTGGGAAGAACATCATGGGAATTATGACAGGAAGAACATGTGGGAGCATTTTGTTTGCCCTGTTTTATGGCCATTTGGTGCACACTTTCCTTAAATGCCTTGCCTGAGTCGCTATGACATTTTATACATAGCTCTGAACTTGCCATTTTATCTTTGCTTATGAATGCTACTTTGTGGTAATCATGACATTTTAGGCAATCTGGTGATTGTTGATTGCCTTTCTTCAGGGCGGCGGAATGTATGCTTAGTTCATACTTTTTAACTGCATCCTGATGGCAGTTGTTACATATGTCTTTTGATTTTGCTCTGTAGTCAGCAAGAGATTCAAAGTTTCTTATGGGATGCTGAGTTGGTGAAAATTCTTTATGACATTCTGTACATTTTAGTTTTTTATGGGCTGAATTTAATATATCTGATTCCCTTACTTGCACAGAAAGAGTTTCTCCATTTTTGAATTTCATTGATATTGCTCTGCTGTGACAACTCAGACAGTATTGATTTTCAGGAAGAGATTTGGCCACTTTGGCAGCCTTTACTCCGTGATAACCGTGACATTCAATACATGAGGCCGTTTTTGTCAGGGCATAGTGAGCGGGATTTTTCTGAAGTTCTTTATCTGTGTGGCATTTCGTGCAGATTTTGTTCATTTCATTGGTATACTGCTTTTTGTCTTTGAAGTTGTAAACAGGATGTTTTACTTTTGAAAAATCATCATGACATACGAGACACTGAAATTTACCGTGAACAGATTTTTTTATCTCCTGTTCGTTTACTCTTAAATTTTTCTTTTCTTTGCTTGGAAGAGTTTTGCTTATATCAAATTGATGACAGCTCATACAGTATTCTGAAAAGCTTACTTTGTTTTTCCATTCTTTCATTGAACCTATATAGTGATTACCATGACATTGAGAACAATATATATCTCCTTTTTTGACAATCGTTCCATGTACTGCTGGCTTCATTAAAGCATCTTTAGGATGACAATTTAGACAGTTAGGAGAGAATTCCTTGATATAGTCATTTTTGCTTCCTATTTTTCTTGGTTTAGGGTGATTTTTAAGAGTGATGTTTGGATGACAGGAAGAGCAATCCAATGCACCGTGAACAGATTTTTCAAACTTAGTTCCATCAATAAACAGAGAGATTGATTCTCCGCTTTCGGATTTTTTCTGTAGGGTTTTAATTCCATGACATCGCAGACACGATTTGGCGTCTTGAGAAACAGCATCTTTGATTGGCAATAAGTAGGAGATAAAGAAACACATTATTACTAATCCACCAATAACAATTGCCCTCATCCCACACTCCTTAGTTTGATATTTTTAAAATTTGAGTTGGAAAATTATAACACAAACAGCAGAGACAATAGCAATTAAAATAGAATTAAAAGCTATAAAACTTTTTTAATTAAGTGATTAATACTTTTTATAAAAAAGAGGGTCTTCGCAGATTTTCTTAAGGCAGGCTTTTATTGTTTTCTCTATTTCTTTACCTATTTCTTCATTAAAACCTACAAATCCCTTGTCTCCAATAAAGGTAACAGGTACTCCCGAAGGGGTTATTCCGTAAGATTTTGACATTGTAAGCAGAAGTTCTCTTGAGGCAGGATTAGACCATACTTCGTAATCTTTAATATCAAGCTTTGTGTATTTCTTTTTTATAACCGATAAAAACTCTTTTTGCTTTGCACAATGGGGACAGCCATCTCCCCAAAAAAAGTATAAAATTACCTTATTTTTGCGTTCAGCCGATGCTACAGAAAAAATTAAAAGAATAGCAGAACTAATAAGTATTAAAGATATCAATAGCCTTTTAGCGTCATTCATAGAAAAATATACCATGTATATGATAAATTAATCAATTACAAGTTATTATCTATGAACAATCCTTTTATGGAGGACTAATGTCAAAGTTTGAGAAATTGAATGAAAAAGTTTGGGATTTTTTTTCATCGGTGGATCTTGCCGTATCTCTTTTCATAGTAATTTCGATAGGTGCTGCTGTTGGCACAATCATACCTCAACAACCAGAGCCTGAGATAACGGTTAGATTTTTTTCAAAAATAATGTCTGAAGAAAATGCCATTAAAATCTACGAAGTAATAAATCTTTTAGACTTAAATAATCTTTACCACAGCTGGTGGTTTACTTTTCTGCTTTTCATGTTTGCTCTAAATCTTATTGTTTGTTCCCTTGACCGATTGCCTGTTCTTATTAAATCCTTTAAATCCCAGCCACAACCTCTTCCAATAAGTATAATTGAAAAAATGCCAATAAAGAGAGAGATAAAGTTTAATGAAAAATCAGATTTCAAAAATAAAGTTATCGATCTTTTGAAAAAAAAAGGTTTTCAAACAGATATTTTTCATACATCAGAAGCTTTGCAAATTCAGGCAAAAAAATGGATTAAGACAAGGTTGGCCATATATGTCACACATTTAAGTATCCTAATAATTCTGGCAGGAGCCCTTATTGGAACTTTTTGGGGTTTTAGAGGCCATATGAATATAGTTGAGGGCACAGGCACTGATTTTGCCATTTCCGATGATGGCAAGGCAATTCCATTAGGTTTCAAGGTATTTTGTGACCGTTTTGAAGTAGACTATTATGAAAATTCAGCAGTGCCTAAAGCCTACAGGAGCTATCTTAGAATTATAGAAAATGAAAATCCTGTAAAATTTAATGGAAAAGAGACTGTATTGATAGAGGTAAACCATCCCCTTTCCTACAAAGGAATAACATTTTATCAGGCCAGCTACGGATTTCAACCACAAGAAAATGCAGAATTCAGATTTACTTACTTTGATAAAAACGGAAAACCTGTTCCTCTAAAAGCAAAATTTGAGGAAAAATTTAAACTTCCAGGTCAAACTGTATCAGTTTCTGTAATAGATTTTTCACCAGCTTTAGGGATAGATGAACAAGGAAGATTATTCAATATGACAACAGATATGATAAATCCAGCGGTTCTTCTTTTATTTGAAGACAAAGGAAAGAGAGAGAATCAGTGGATTTTGAAAAAAATTCCAGAGACATGGGAGACGCCATACGGCAGGATAAGATTTGATGAATTATGGGGAGCACAATACACAGGTATTCAGGTTCGTAAAGACCCTGGCGTTCCTTTAATTTACGCTGGTTCAATACTCATGTGCATAGGGCTTTTTGTGTCTCTTTTCCTAAGACCTATCAATTATTTTGTTACAATAAAGAATAATACAATATGCTTTTATGCCCCCTCTTCGAAGGGTAAGGTCATGACAGAGAAAAAGCTTGAAGAAATAATTAGTGAATTGAAAGGAGAAGTATCATGAGCTATCAGATAATTTCAATTGCAGGCTTATTCTATATTCTTGCAATGCCTATATACATAATTTATATGCTCTCAAAAAATAACAAAGTTGGATATTTAGCTTCCACAACTTTATTATTAGGAGCATCTATTCATATATACGGGTTTGTAAGAAGATTTTTGGAAATGTATGCGATAAATCATTCTGTCATGAGAAGCATTCCGATTACTAATCTCTACGAAAGTCTTGTTTTCTTCGTTCTTTCTTTGGTTATTGGTTATCTTTTTATAGAATGGAAGTATAGAAAGAAGAGTTTCGGAGTTTTTATATCTATAATAGCAGGTATTGGAATCGGACTTACCGAGCTGCTTGGAATGGCAAGAGAAGTTCAACCTCTTGTTCCAGCGCTTAAGAGCAATTGGTTACTTGCCCATGTAACGCTAAGTTTTATCGCTTATGCAGCCTTTGCAATAAGCTTTATAACTGCTCTTTTACACATAATTGTATCATCAGAGAATAAAAAATCCTTCAAGTATTATTTTTCAACAGCTTTGCTGGGAGTTATGTTATTTGTCTTTATATCAATGATAATAGACATAATAACCGCTGGCAATCCAAAATCTGTAAAAATGTTTCACTCTACCCTTGGAAATTCTTCACTATCTATTGCAATTTTAAGTTGGCTATCTCTTTTGGGCTTCATTTTTATTTCCTATAAGTTTAGCGATAAGTTAGTTAAGATATTGAAGGATTTTAGAATTGATGATAATTTTTTAGAGGATATAACATACAAAGGAATTGCCTTTGGCTTCCCTATATTTACGATTGGCGGACTTGTGTTCGGAGCTATATGGGCAGATCAGGCGTGGGGTAGATACTGGGGATGGGACCCAAAAGAAACGTGGTCATTGATTACTTGGTTCGTTTATGCTTTTTATCTTCACGCAAAGTTTATAAGGGGTTGGCAGGCAAATAAAACATCCATGATAGCCGTAGTTGGTTTTATTGTAACCCTTTTTACTTATCTCGGCGTTAATCTATTTCTAAGCGGATTGCACTCATACGGAAGTATGTAAAGAGATGTTAGTATTGGGAATTGATACGTCTTGTGATGACACCTCTGTGGCTGTTTTAGAGAATAGAAAAATTCTAAGCAATATTGTCTCTTCTCAGATACAGTTTCACAGCAAATACGGTGGCATCGTTCCTGAAATAGCCTCTCGTAAGCATATTGAGTGGATATGGGATGTTACCGATAGGGCTATAACAGAAGCTAAGATTGATATTAAAGACATTGACCTGATAGCTGTATGTAAAGGCCCAGGGTTAATTGGTTCTCTTCTTGTAGGCCTATGTTTTGCCAAAGCTATAAGTTTTGCGAGTAAAAAACCAATTATAGGCGTTAATCATTTAGAAGCACACATTCACTCAGTTTTTCTGGAAGATAGATACCCTAATTTCCCCTTTTTAAGCCTTATCGTATCAGGGGGACATACAAGTTTATATAGAGTTGAGGATATTGGAAAGTATAAGGAGTTAGGCAGAACAAGAGATGATGCAGCAGGTGAGGCATACGATAAGATAGCCAAAATGATAGGTTTAACCTATCCAGGAGGTCCGTTAATTGATAAACTTGCAAAGGAGGGTAACGGAGAGCTTATAAAACTGCCAAAACCTATGCTTCACGGCACATTTGATTTCAGTTTTAGCGGTTTAAAAACCGCTGTAAAGTTGATACTAAATAACTTAAGCGATGAAGAGGGAGGATTATCTGATAAACTGAGAAAAGACATTTCTGCATCTTTCCAGTCTGTTGTAGTAGAAGTGTTAATTGAGAAGATAAAAACCGCTTCAGAAAGGGAGAATCTAAAGAGAGTTGTAATAACAGGAGGAGTAGCTGCAAACAGTGAACTCAGGAAGCGAGCATTAGAACTCGAAAAAGAAGGTTTTGAGATTTATTTGCCATCAAAATCTCTATGTACAGATAACGCAGCAATGATTGCTATTGCAGGTTTACATAGATTTAAAAAAGGAGAAAGGTCAGACCTATACCTTAATGCCCGTGCTTATTTACCACTGTAAGTGTTTATGCTAAAATAAATATTTAAAAATTTCCTTAAAAGGATTTTATTATTAAAAATTGGAGGCAACAAATGAAAATTATATTAGCTTATTCGGGCGGTCTTGACACATCTGTTGCAATTAAATGGTTAAAGGATAAGTATTCTGCTGAAGTAATAGCTTTCTGCGCCGATATAGGACAGGAGGAGAATTTTCAAGAAATTGCTGAAAAGGCTATTAAAACCGGAGCATCTAAGGTATTTATAGAGGACTTGAAGGAAGAATTTGTAAGAGACTTTGTATTTCCCATGTTAAGAGCAAATGCCGTTTACGAGGGTGGTTATCTTATGGGAACTTCCATTGCAAGACCTTTAATTGCAAAAAAACAAATAGAGATTGCCATTAGTGAAAAAGCAGAGGCTGTGGCTCACGGAGCTACAGGAAAAGGAAATGACCAAGTTAGATTTGAGCTAACCTATTATGCTCTAAAGCCGGACATAAAGGTTATAGCTCCATGGAGAGACTGGGAGTTTTCATCGAGAAGCTCACTGATTGAATATGCAGAAAAAAATAAAATACCCGTTCAGGCAACAAAGGAGAAGCCTTACAGTATTGACAGAAACTTATTTCATATAAGTTATGAGGGAGGCATACTCGAAGACCCTTGGAATGAACCACCTTCTGATATGTATACAATGACCTTGCCTCCAGAAAAAGCTTCCGATACTCCTCTATTTGTTGAAATAGATTATGAAAATGGAGACCCCGTAGCAATTAACGGAGAAAGATTAAGTCCCGCCAGTTTACTTCAGAGACTTAACAAAATGGCTGGAGAAAACGGCATCGGAAGAGTCGACATTGTCGAAAATAGATATGTTGGTATTAAATCGAGAGGTGTTTACGAGACTCCTGGGGGTACAGTTCTTCATATTGCTCACAAAGCCATTGAATCTATTACAATGGACAGAGAAATAATGCATCTTAGAGATAGTCTTATACCAAGATATGCTGAATTGATTTATTATGGCTATTGGTTTTCACCAGAAAGAGAGGCGTTACAGAAGTTAATTGATGAAACTCAGAAAAATGTTACAGGAACAGTAAGACTTAAATTTTATAAAGGTAACTGTATTGTTCTCGGTAGAAAGTCACCCTACTCTCTTTACAAAAAAGAGCTTGCAACTTTTGAAAAAGACCAAGTTTATAATCAAAAGGATGCTGAAGGTTTTATTAAAATAAATGCTCTGAGGCTTCGAACAATCAAGAAATATAATGAATGAAGAAGAAAAGAAGTTTGCTTTAGCTCTAAATGAGATACAAGACGTTGGTATTGTGAGCATAAAAAAGCTCCTTTCGAAATTTGGTTCTTTCAGAAATATATTTAATGCCGACATAGATGCAATTTCCTCTGTCGAGGGAGTTGGTATTGAGAGAGCAAGAAGGATAAGGAATTTCAATGAATGGAATAAAATAGAAAAACTGATTGAAGAGTGCGAAAAGAAAGACATTAGAATATACACTCTTATGGACAAAGATTATCCAAAAAACTTAAGAGAGATTTATGACCCTCCCGTAGTTTTGTTTTGCAGAGGAGAGATAATACCAGAGGATAAATTTGGAATTGCAGTTGTTGGTTCGCGAAAAATGACTGAATATGGAAGACGGGTAACTGAAAAAATAGCTGCTGAGCTTGCTTTAATGGGCATATGCATAGTAAGTGGTCTTGCACGAGGTATAGACTCAACTGCACACGGAGCAGCTTTAGATAGAAATGGAAGAACAGTTGCCGTTTTAGGTAGTGGAGTATGCAATATCTATCCACCTGAAAACAAAAGGCTTGCAGATAGAATAATTCAACGTGGAGCAATAATCAGTGAATTTCATCCCTACGAGCCACCTAAGAAAGAGAACTTTCCAAGAAGAAACAGAATAATAAGTGGCATGACCATCGGAACAGTAGTAACAGAGGCAACTTTAAACTCTGGAGCACTAATCACTTCCTCTTTTGCACTTGAACAAGGTAGAGAAGTATTTGCTGTTCCAGGAAATATAACCTCTAAAAATTCAGAGGGAACAAATTATTTGATAAAAAAAGGAGCCAAATTAGTCTCATCTGTAGAAGACATACTTGAAGAAATTATGCCCTTTATTCCATCATTAAAGGACACAATAAAAGAACAAAAGGCTGCTCCAGCGGTTATTTTAAAGGAAGACGAAAAGGCGGTTTTTGATATTCTTGAAGAACCATTGAATTTAGATGAGATTTTAATTAAAACAGGATTAAATATTTCGAATTTAGTTGACATTATTTTGAAATTAGAGATAAAAGGATTAATAATAAAGAGAGAAGGAAGATATATCAGGAGGAATTAGATGAAACTTCTTGATTTTTTAAGGGTGCTCGCAAGACAACTCATAGACAATGACTACAATGAAGAGTCAATAAAAGAGCTATCGCTAATGGATATTGATTTAAATCAAATCAAGGAAGAGCTTAATTTTATTGAAGGAAGTGAACTGATTGATATCGAAGAGATTGACATGATAAGAGCTTTACTGGTTTATTTACTTATGAGGGAGACCGATTTACACGAAGATGATATATATAGTTTTATTTTCAGTAAAGGTAAACAGATAGTATGGAACTGAAGAAAAAAAATTTAATAATTGTCGAATCGCCAGCTAAGGCAAAGACTATTAATAAAATATTAGGTAAAGATTTTCAGGTCAAGGCATCAGTAGGACACATAAAAGACCTGCCTGAAGACAGGCTCGGTATAGATATTGATAATAAATTTGAACCAGAATACATAATAATTCCAGGTAAGGAAAAGATTGTAAATGAACTAATAGAGACGGCAAAGAATGCAGACAAAATTTTTATAGCTACAGACCCTGACAGAGAAGGTGAAGCAATTGCTTATCACATAGCTGAAGAGATAAAATCTCCTGAAGACAAGGTATACAGAGCAATTTTCAATGAAATAACTCCAACAGCTGTTAAGTCTGCCATTGAAAATCCTTCTAAAATTGATATAAACAAAGTTTATTCTCAACAGGCAAGAAGAATACTTGATAGACTTGTAGGATACAACTTAAGTCCTTTCCTATGGAAGAAAGTTAAGAGAGGTTTGTCTGCAGGAAGAGTTCAGTCTGTTGCATTAAGAATGGTTGTTGAAAGAGAAAAAGAGATACTTACCTTCAAGCCTCAAGACTACTGGACAATAACTGCTAAATTTAAAGAAAAAGAATATGAGATAGAGGCAAATTTATATAAATATAAAGGTAAGCTTCTTGTCGAAAGAAAAGAGGATAAAAAATTTTTAATAACCGACGAACAAACAGCCCTAAAAATTAAGGATGAGTTAGGTAAGCTTAGTTATATTCTTTCAAAGATAGAAAGAAAGAAGAAAAAGAAAAATCCACCTGAACCATTTAGAACTGCTACTTTACAGGCTCAAGCATCGTCGGTATTAGGATTTTCACCAAAAAAGACGATGATGTTAGCCCAACAGCTCTATGAGGGAATAGACATAGAAGGTGTTCGAGTAGGATTAATCACTTATATGAGGACAGACTCGACAAGAGTAGCAGAGGAAGCAAAAAAATGGGCTAAAAAAATAATAGAAGTAAGCTATGGAAAGGAATATGTTGGAGGAAGCAAAATAGGGGAAGGCAAAAAACAGGCAAAATCTATTCAGGATGCCCATGAATGTATCAGACCAACATATCCTGACAAGTCTCCCGATACAATTAAAAAAAACCTATCTCCAGACCAATTTGCACTTTATAAACTTATATGGGATAGATTTTTAGCAAGCCAAATGTCTCCTGCAGAAATTGACCAGACTACTTATGTAATCGAAGATTTGAATAATACTGCTCAGTTCAGGGTTAGTGGTTCTTTAATCTCCTTTCCCGGATTTCTTGTGCTGTATCGCGATGAAGAAACTGAAGAGGATTTAATCTTACCACCTCTACAAGAAAATACTACTCTCGAAATTATCAATATAAGTTCGCAGAAACATACGACTGAACCACCTCCTCGTTATACAGAGGCCACCTTAGTTAAGGCATTGGAAGATAAGGGAATAGGAAGACCATCAACATATGCAACGATTTTAAGTACAATTCAAGACCGAGGATATGTAAGGAAGATAAAACAAAGGCTTCAGCCAACCTATTTAGGATTTCTCGTAAACGACCTTCTTGAAGAAAAGTTTCCCGAATTAATGGATTACAACTTTACCGCTCGAATGGAGGAAGATTTAGATAAGATTTCATTAAAAGAGGCAGAATGGCGGAGAGTAATAGAGGAGTTTTACAGCGAATTTGAAAAGGCTCTCCAGAGTGCCTCAAAGATATCGAGAATTAGCAAGCCCAAAGAAATAAAAACTTCGGTAAAATGTGATAAATGTGGAAAAGATATGGTGATTAGATGGAGTAAAGGAAATCCTTTTATGGCTTGCTCAGGTTATCCAGAGTGTAAAAATACTAAATCAATAATAAATGAAAGTGAAAACAATTCGGTTATCAAACAGTTAGATGAGAAATGTCCGGAGTGTGGTTCTCCACTACTATTAAGACCAGGCAGAAGAGGTGAATTTATCGCCTGTTCAAGGTATCCTGAATGTAAATTTACAAAATCCATAACAGCTAAAGCAAAATGTCCAAACTGTGGAGGTGATATTGTAAGAAAAAACGGAAGAAAAAATAGAACATTCTGGGCCTGTGCGAATTATCCTAACTGTAAGTTTATATTACCAAGCGAACCTTACCCAAAAGAATGTCCTAAATGTGGAGCACCTTATATGCTTAAGAGAAAAGATAGAGAGGGAAATGAAATTTTAGTTTGCCATAATAACAAATGTAAAGTTAAAATAGAGTTTAAGGAAAATTCGGCTGGGACCGACCCTGCGCAACAGAATGGTGTGAACCCCGCCAGGTCCGGAAGGAAGCAACGGTAAGCATTTAATTCTGGGTGCCGCAGCAAGTCGGTCCCTTTAACAAGGAATAAAAATGGCATATCTCGGACTTGCAAGAAAATACAGACCCCAGAAATTTTCAGACCTTATAGGTCAAGAGATAATAGTTAAGATACTTCAAAACTCATTAAAATCAAATAAACTCTCTCATGCTTATGTATTTTCTGGCCCTAAAGGTGTTGGAAAAACATCAACGGCACGAATACTGGCAAAAGCTCTTAACTGTCAAAATGAAGAAGAAAAGCCATGTGATAACTGTCCTTCCTGTATTGCAGTAAAAGAAGGTAAAGCAATGAGTGTAATAGAAATAGATGCTGCCTCTCATACCTCTGTTGAAAACATAAGAGATTTGAGAGAAAATATTCGTTATGCCTCTGCTGAAGGTCTATACAAAGTTTACATAATCGATGAAGCCCATATGTTAAGTCAGGCAGCATTTAACGCCTTTCTAAAAACTCTCGAAGAACCACCCCCTCATGTAGTTTTTGTTTTAGCCACTACTGAGCCTAAAAAAATTCCTCTTACCGTTTTAAGTCGTTGTCAACATCTTCAGTTCAGAAGAATCTCTATAAATTCTATAAAAGAAAGACTTGAGACCATATGTAAAGAAGAAGATATTAAGATTACCGACGAAGCTTTAAGGATAATTGCTTCTAATGCCGAAGGAAGTATGCGAGATGCTCTAACCTTGCTTGATCAGATTGCAGCCTATGCAGATGAAATCTCTGTTGAGGAGCTAAATCTACTGCTTGGAACAATGGATGTAAAGATTCTCTATGAGCTTTCGGAGTATATAATTTATGGAAACAGGGAGAAATTGATTTTTAAGATTGATGAACTAAATGACTGTGGCACAGATTTCAAACTTTTAACAAGAGATTTAATCAATTTCTTAAGAAATCTACTCATAAAAAAAGTTGCAGGTGAAAAAATTATTTTTGTCTCCGAAGAAGAATTAAATCTACTCAAGGAACTCGAAAAGAAGACATCGGAAGAACATTTAATTTTAATTCTAAAAGAGCTAATAAATTCAGAATATTCAATAAAAAATTCCCTATTTCCACGAATAAATTTCGAATTAGCTTTATTAAGGCTCAGCATGTTGTCAAGCTTTAGAAATATTGACTCTGTCATGCAAGAATTTAAGAAACATAAGGAAGAAGAAAAAACAGAGGAAAAGTATGAAATCTCAGGTGAATATACATTTGAGGAAAAGTGGCAGAATTTTTTAAAAAAGCTTGATACAGAAAATCACATTCTCGCTGCCAAGATAAAACAGGCTAATGTTAATTTTACAGATGAAGAAATTCAACTGATTTACAATGGTGGCAGCACATTTTGTGCCGAATCTGTTCGAGAACGCCTGCAAGAAATAGAAGAGTTAATGAGGCAGGCAGGATTAAATAAAAGAATTTTAGTAAAAGAACATAAAAAATCAGACAATCTTAAAGATAATTTTTCATTAAACGCAAACAACAATAATGAAAAAGTTTTAGAAAACAAAATAGTAAAGGAAGCGCTACAGCTTTTTGAAGGAAGAATTTACAATATAATTCCTAAAAGGGGAGGAAAGAATGTCTAAAAAAATGTTCGGTGAAATTATGAGGCAGGCTCAAAAAATTCAGGAAGAAATTCAGAGAAAGCAAGAGGAAGTAAAAAAGATGACCGTTGAAGCTACAGCAGGAGGAGGCATGGTTACAGTCAAGGCAAACGGTGCTGGAGAAATAGTCTCAATCAAAATCGACAGAGAGGTTGTTAATCCTGATGATATTGAAATGCTTGAAGACCTTGTCCTTGCTGCTGTAAACGAAGCAGTGAAAAGGGCTCATGAACTTGCCCAGAGCGAGATGGCTAAGGTTTCAATGCCATTTAATCTTCCGGGCATGCCAGATTTAAGCAGTCTTTTTGGTAAACTATGAGCAATCCCTTAGAAAATCTGATAGAAAACCTCTGTAAACTACCAGGCATAGGTAGAAAGACCGCTCAAAGGCTTGCATTCTATATTATGGGAATGGAAGAAGAAGAGGCGATAAAGATAGCGGAAGCAATAACGGATATAAAAAAGAAAGCCCGATACTGCTCTGTTTGTTATAACATTACCGAAAATGAAAGATGTAGCATATGTGAAAATCAAGATAGAGACCAATCTACAATATGTGTAGTAGAAGAACCAAGTAATATTGTCTTATTCGAGAAAACAGGCTACAAGGGTGTATACCACGTTCTATGCGGAACACTCTCGCCTGTTGATGGTATTACACCAGACAAGCTCAAAATAAGAGAACTTGAAGAGCGAGTGAAAACAGGACAAGTAAAAGAAATAATCATAGCAACAAGTCCTAATAATAAGGGTGAGCTTACAGCCCAGTGGATAAAGGAAACTCTTAAAAATTATGAACTAAAGATTACGAGAATTGCCTATGGATTACCTATTGGTATTGACATCGAATTTGCAGATGAAGTAACATTGTCAAAAGCTTTAGAAGGAAGGAAGTCTTTTAATGCATGAGGAGTTTAAAAAGAAGAGAATTGAGCTTAATAAAAGCTTAGAGGAGATTTCTGAACATACCAAAATAAAAAAATGTTGCCTCAAAGCCATAGAAGATGGAAATTTTGAAGAATTACCTGTTGAGGTTTATGCACGGTCTTACATAAAAACATACGCTCAATATCTCAAAATAGACCCTACTGAAATATTGAAAGAATATGATAAATTTTTAGAAAAAAAGCAAACTTCTCAAAAACCAGAAGTTGTCTCAGTTAGAGAAATTCCTATAAAAGAGGAGAAAAAGAATAAAAAAGTTCCTAAAGGAGTCTCAACAGCCCTAATAATAGGGGCAGCTTTATTATTGATAATTATCTTGCTAAATATTGAAAAAAAAGAATATACCCCTCCTTCCTTAAACTTACAAAAACAGGTAACTCTTGAGGATGCTAAAAAAGAAAGCAAAGATGAGCAGATAAACAAAAAAAATGAAAATATGCTTGAACAGAAAACTCTTAAAATAGAGGCTACTGATAAAGTATGGATGAGGATTACTATTGATGAAAAGGAAAAAAAGGAATTTTTTCTAAATCCAGGACAGTCTCTTGAGTTAAAAGCTACAAAATCCTTCAAATTACACATCGGAAATGCTGGCGGTGTAAAGATTGTCTTTGATAATAAGGAATTCGAGAAATTGGGTGAAACTGGACAGGTAGTTTATTTAAATCTTCCTCAGGATAGAAATTGACAGATAATAAAATCTTAGAAATAATAACACAAGCAGGAAAACCCCTCTCTTTTAGGGAAATATCAGATAGCTTATCTCTAAAATCTTCAGAGAGAAAAAAATTAAAAACGATACTAAAACATCTTATAAAAGAAGGAAAAATTTTAAGAAATCGGAAGGGGCTTTATCTTCCTGTAAAAGAAGTAAAACTTGTTGCCGGTTATTTTGAAGCCCATAGAAATGGTTATGGCTTTTTAATTCCCGACTCTCCCTCTGAGAACGATGTTTTTATCCCACCGCATGCCACTATGGGAGCTATGAATGGTGACAGAGTTATAGTGAGAATTGAACATAGGAGAAAAAGAGAGGGTAGAATAGTAAGAATTTTAGAGAGAGCCACTAAAAAAATAATTGGCACTATAGAGAAAACTGGTCCTATTCTTACGCTTCAGCCGAGAAAAAAGTTTTTTAATCAACAGATTGTTATTAAACCTTCAGAAATTAAAGTTAGTGAAGGTGACCTTGTACTTGCAGAGATAACTCATTTTCCCTCTGGAAATAAACCTCCAGTAGCTAAAGTTGTGAAAATTTTTGAAAAGCCAAAATCTCCTAAAGAGGATATTGAAATATTGCTTTATGAATATGACCTTCCCCGAAAATTTTCAGCTAATACTTTAATATTTTCAAAGAAAATTGCTGATAGGGGAGTTTTAAAAGGGAATATAAAAAACAGAATAGATTTAAGAAATCTTATTACTGTGACAATAGATGGAGAGAATGCAAAGGATTTTGACGATGCCATTTCAATCAAAAAATCAAAAAAGGGATTTATTCTGTGGGTACATATAGCTGATGTCAGCCACTATGTAAAATGGAATAGTTTAATAGATGAAGAGGCAAGGACAAGAGCTACGAGTGTATATTTGCCAGACAGGGTAATACCTATGTTACCACCAGAATTGAGTGAAAATCTATGTAGTTTACTCCCCAAAACTCCAAGATTAACTTTTACCGTAGAAATGCACTTTAACAACTCGGGAGAACGAGTCGAAACCCTTTTTTACCCAAGTATAATTCAAACTGCCGAGAGAATGACCTATACATCTGTAAAAAAGATTTTATTAGATAAAGACAAAGATGAGACAAAGAGATATAAAAACTTGGTTTCTCATTTTGAAAAAATGGCAGAGCTATGCGATATACTAAAGAATAGAAGACAAAAAAGGGGAAGTCTTGATTTTGACCTTCCAGAACCAGAGGTTTTACTGGATATAAAAGGAGACCCCCTTGCAATTATAAAAGCTGAAAGAAATCTCGCCCATTTTATAATTGAAGAATTCATGATAGCAGCTAATGAAGCAGTAGCGGAATTCTTATTTGAAAACAAAATACCCTGTCTTTATCGTGTCCATGAGGAACCGGAAGCGAATAAAATAAATTATCTAACAAAAATAATACGAAATCTTGGCATTTTAAAGGGAGAACTAAAACCAAAGGAGTTTCACGAATTTCTTGGTATTATAAAAGGAACTCCTCAAGAAGAGATAGTGAATTATCTAATTTTAAGAAGCTTAAAACAGGCAAGATATAGTCCTGAAAACGTTGGTCATTTTGGTTTAGCCTCACAGTGTTATACCCATTTTACCTCGCCCATTAGAAGATACCCAGACCTCATTGTCCACAGGATTTTGAAGGAATTTTTAACAAAAGGTAAGCTGTCTAAAGAGAAAATCAAGGAATTAAATGAAATACTACCAGACCTTGCCGTTCATTGCTCCAAAAAAGAACGTCAAGCAGATGAAGTTGAAAGAGAATCTGTGCAGATAATGAGGGTATGGTTCATGAAAGACCGTGTGGGAGAAGAATTTGAAGGTAAAGTTACAATGGTTACTTCCGAAGGACTTAGAGTAAGACTTGAAGATTACTATATTGAGGGATTTTTACATCTATCACATATGACTGATGATTTTTATCAGTTTGATGAAAACAGATACTGCCTTATTGGTCTTAGAAGAAAAAGAAAGTTTACTATTGGAACTCCTGTTTCTGTAAGATTATGCAAGGTAAACATTGAAGACAGAGAAATTATATTTGACCTTCTATAAATAGGACTTCGTATGTAGCATAAATACCATCTGAATTTCCGAAGAGTTTATTGTAGAGACGACAGAAGTTTTGGAAGGATTGTTTACCGGAAAATTTCTTCTTTTCCGTAAAATTAGTGCCTGTAAGTTTATGGGAAAGGAAAAGTTCTCTTACACTTGAATACTTCTGCTTGTATTTAAGTATCTTATATTTAATGGGGATATCAATATCTTTAAATATGGATAAGTAAAAATCAGCTTCTTTCAATTCATATACTGAACCAAAACCTGTTATTTTTGATACTTGCTCTATTTCTTTTAGAGTCTGTGATGTAAATATGGAAAAATAAAATTTGCCACCTTTTTTAAGAATCCTCAAAAGTTCTGAAAAGTTTGATTTAGGATTGGATAGCCAGTGTAATGCAGAGGAGCTAATCAGCAAGTCAGCTATTTGATTTTTCAGAGGAATTTCCTCTGCTCGAGCATTTATAAGATAATGTGAACTATCTGTATTATTCTTCATTTTCTTTAAAAATTCAAATGAAATATCTACATGGATAAATTTCTGAAAGTTAATTTTATCTGATAAAATGGTCATAATTATTCCGCTTCCACTTCCTATTTCAACAACTTTAGGATAAATGCCAAACTGTATGTTCTTTGTAAGTTCAAGAGCTACTTGTTTTTGAATAGAGGCATAGGATTCGTAGGTATTTGCTGCTTTGTTGAAATAAAATTTGATATCTTTCATATATTTTATTTTAACAGGATTATGCTGTTTGATGGACTTCTCTAACAATTTCTGTAAGGTCTTCTGCTTTGATATTTTCTAAGGTAGCATATCGAGCTTCGAGTAGATGAGCAATTTTTAATGCCATATCCATTTTCAAGAAGCCTTTCTTATTCTCAGTGTCAATAACAATAAAATCAACATGGGGAAAACCTCTAAGCAGAAAACATACACTTTCTAACTCTTTTAAAGGAGGGTTATTTGAAATAGATACATTACCTCTGCCATCAGTAATAATTATTACGATAAATCGACTTTCTAATTCCTTTAACCTGATTTTTTTTATTAATTTATAGGCTTCAAGAATGCCTGCTCCCAGTGGAGTTTTACCTCCTGTTGGAATTTCCTTCAGTCTTCTCTGAGCGAGTTCCACAGAGGAGGTCGGAGGAAGAACTATCTCTGCCCTGTCTTTTCTGAATACAATCATAGCAACTTTGTCTCTCTTCTGGTAGCAATCTATAAGCAACGAAAGCACTGCTCCTTTTGTTGCCTTCATTCTCTGCTCTACACCCATAGAACCTGAACCATCAACAACAAAAATTACATTATGACTCATTCTTCTCTCTTTTTCTTTGTATCTAAGGTCATCATCAAAAATTACTACATTATCCTTCATTGCTCTAAGTTTTTGAAAAGGTGCTGCGGCTCTCAGAGTTGCATCAATTGCAATATCTGGTCTTTTTTGCATAAGACTTCTTACATATCTACCTCCCCTACCCTTTGTTTTAGTCTTGGTTCTTCTTCCTGTTGTTTGCCTTACTATTCTATCTTTCTTGAAAATAAATCTCTTTACTTTAAATTTTTCACCAATGGGAAAAACTTCTTCTTTTTCAGAAGAAGGAATACTCTGAGATTTACCATCATGGGATTCTTGGCTTTGGGAAAGAGGAGTTTTTTGCTCTCTGTCTTTTTGCTCTTGTCTGTTTTCTGAATTATTTGAACTGTCGGTTTCATGTTCTTGTTCGTGTTTCTTTTCTTCAGGCTCTGGTTCAATAGTTCTTCTTCTGTGATTTAAAACAAGAGGTGCTACTGCTTGAACATGCTCCTCAGTAACAGTCTCCTCTTCCCTGTATGCAGCAAAGGCTTTAGAGGCATAGTAAAGATAAATATCTCCTCTATGCCCCGAAACAGCTTCCTTTAAAATCAAGTCTGCAATAAATTCTTTTATCTCATCTGAAACTTTAACTTTTTTTATAAAATCTTTGTATTTTAATATTTTTTTAAATAATTGATATTGCTCTGTAAAATGGCATTCATCTAAAGCATTTAACTTCAATATTTCGACTTTTTTATCTTTATCCCTTACTTCATCCATAATCACGCAAATGCCGAATCTGTCAAGAAAGTGAGATGAAAAATCAGCCTCTTCAGGATTCATGGTTGCGAGAATCTGAAACTGAACAGGCTCTCTCAAGGTAATTCCTTCTCTTTCAATGATATTTTCTTCTCTTGCCTGAACTTCAAAAACAATTGAGAGAATATCCTGGGGAAAAAGATTAATATCTTCAATCACAAGAAAACCTCTGTTTGCCCTTGAAAGAAGTCCTCTCTGAAAAACTCTTTTCCCAGTTTTTATGGTTTCTTCAATATCAATCCCGCCCAAAACCGCCTCTTCAGTTGCATTTATTGGAAGTTGAACAGAAGGAATTTTTAACTGTTTTAAAATATCGCAAAATGCTCTAAGAAGAGTTGATTTCCCTGTGCCTCTTTTTCCAGCCAGTAAAACACCTCCACACCTTGGCTCAATTAAATTAAGCAATAGAGCAAGTTTGGCATTTTCCTGATTTACGAAGTTGAAAAAGTTTATTTTATATTCTTTCAAGGATTGCATGAAGTTTCTCTGCCTCTTGCGAGATATCCTCAAAGGGAAGCCTTTTAAGTCTGTGTCTCAGAGCAAGCGGAGCAATCTTTTTTATATCTTCCTGGGTTATTTCAGCTCTTCCACTGAATGCAGCAAAAGCTCTTGCAGTCTTAAGCATGACTAAGTCTGCCCTGTGACCATCAAGGTTTAGCTCTGCTGTGATATCCACAACCGCTGAAACTGATTCTTCAGTAATTGCTATATCTTTAAGTCTTTCTTTTGCATTGATTATCTTTTCGGCAATCTCTTCCTGAGCATTCTGCCACTTTTTATGGAAACCCTCAGGGTCGTCATCAAACTCTGCCTTTCTTTTTAAAATTTCAACCCTTAGTGCTTTATCCCTTATTGAATTAACCTGAACACAGAGACCAAATCTGTCAAGAAGCTGAGGTCTCAGCTCTCCTTCCTCAGGATTCATAGTGCCTACAAGAATGAATCTTGCAGGATGAACAAAAGAAACACCTTCTCTTTCAACTGTATTAATTCCCATAGCAGCAGAGTCAAGTAAAAGGTCAACAATATGGTCTTCAAGCAAATTTACCTCATCAACATAGAGAAAATTTCTGTTTGCATCAGCAAGAATTCCTGGCTCAAAGCGTTTCTCACCTCTTTTTATGGCATGTTCAATATCAAGGCTGCCTACAACTCTGTCTTCTGTAACACCCAGAGGAAGCTCCACAACCCGCATTTTTTTCTTTTCATTCTCTAAGGCTTGATTTTTTTCAATCTTATCCAAACAATCACTACAAAAAGGTCCTTGAGGTGAGCAACAGAATCTACATCCTTTAATAACCTCTATCTCAGGAAGTAAATCAGCCAAAGCACGCACAGTTGTTGATTTAGCTGTGCCTTTCTCGCCCATTATTAAAACACCGCCAATACTTGGGTCAATAACATTCAAAATAATAGCAAGCTTCATCTCCTCTTGGTCAACAATAGCAGTAAAAGGGAATATCATTTAATTACCTCCTTCATCTTGTCTCTCCAGAACTGAACTTCCTCTGCTGTTACTATATCAATACTTCCTCCTTGAAAATTTCCCTTTGTCTCACCTATTTTCTCCTCAATCCAGCCTTCAATCTCAAGATAAATTGCTTTCAATGCTTCTTTTACATCCTCTGCAGGTGTCCACAGTCCTCTTTCCATTGCCTCAATAAGTCTACGGGCAATCTCCTCCATTGCCCATGGATTATGCTCTTCAAAGAATTTTCTGTTTTCCTCATTCATCATGAATGTTCTTGCTATGTCATCAAAAATCCAGTCATCAACCTCTTTTGTTGTTGCCTCCCATCCGTAGACTCTACCGATTCTTTTTGAGATATCTCCAGCACCTTTGTATCCATGTCTTTTCATTCCCTCAATCCATTTTGGATTTAAAAGCTTTGTTCTTACAACTCTTCTTATTTCATCTGCAAGGTCTCTTACCTCTACATTATCTGGATTTCTTGTATCTCCGTAATAGGTTTTTACCTCTTTACCGCTTAAATGTCTTGCAGCAGCAGTCATTCCTCCGTGTGTGCCAAAATAGCAGCAACATCCAAAAAGGTCGTATTCATCGGAGACAACTTTGTTATAAGTAATGTCAACACTTTTAAGAATGCCTGCAAATTCTTTATGTTTGCTTTCGCCCCATATGCCTTTTCCGTAAGCATAACCGTTCCAGTAAAGAAAAACCTCTGCAAGGTCTTTTTCTTCCTTCCAAGCAGAAGCATAAACTGCAAGCTGAGTTCCAGCCTGATATGTTCCAGGCATAGAGCAAAATATTCTCAATGTGGCAGCCCGCATATCCACACCGTTCTGAGCCATTTGCTCTAAGGTATGTTTTCGCACAAAGTTCATCTCTTCTGGCTCATCAAGGGTTGCAACTTGCTGCACAGCCTCATCAATAAGCTCAATGCACATTGGGAAATTATCTCTTGTAATACCAGAAACCCTTATTGTCACATCAATACGAGGTCTTCCAAGTTCACTAAGTGGAATTATTTCAAAGCCTTTAACTCTTCCATTTGAAAACCAAATCGGCTTAACACCAATTAGATACATAATTTGCCCCATACCCTCACCATCTGCCCACATTATGTCTGTAGACTGCCAGTATACTGCCACATTTTCAGGGTATCTACCCTCTTCAGAAAGATGCTTTTCAATCAGCTTCTGAGCAAGCCTTTTTCCTATCTCAAAGGCAGTTCGTGTGGGAACTCTATGAGGGTCAAGACTGTAAAAATTCCTTCCTGTAGGCAAAACATCATCTCTTCCTCTTGTTATAAGTCCTGATGGACCTGGGGGAATGTAACTACCATCAAAACCGCTAAGAAGTGATTCAATCTCCTTTGATTGCTCAATCTTTCTATTAAGCTCAAGAATTTTCTCTTTTATTGCTTTCCATTTTGGGTCCTGCCAGTTTATTCTGTCCAGAATTTTCATACTGAGACCTCCATTAATACTTTCTTTACAATCTCTTTGCCGATTTTATCTATTTTTTCAGAAATGGCTCCAAAGGATTTACCAGTGAGAGGGTCAATTTTTTGAGAATTTGCCAAGATTTCTTCCCAATCATATCCAAGCAGTTTTGCTATCTCCTTTCTAAGGGAAAGCTCCTGTCCAGAGTCATATCTCATTATTGAGTATATAAAATCTACTCTTCTGTCACCTTCAGGCAGTTTCCCAAATACATGCATTCCATTCTGAATCTGAGTATTTCTTATGAGAGAAAGCTTTGCATGGGCTTCTTCAATGATTTTTTCAAAGGGAATCTGATGTAGCTCCTCATGACTTAGCTCAGAAAGACACACTTTTTTATCATGCCAGAGGATTTTTATCTCCTTGTCAAGCTTTGCTTTAGCTATTGCACCTATTATCATATGCTCAAGCGTATGAAGTCTTGCAGGTTCTTTTCTTTTTGCCTCCTCATACTCACTAAGGAGCCTGTCAAGTTCCATTAGCTCATCATAGAGTCCACCTTCAGTAAGCACTGTCTGCATGTGATTAACAAGTACTGCATAGCTACGCCTTTTTGCAATAGTGCCTTCTGGAGGATTGTCAGCATTGTAGATATAAAGATGAGGCAAAGTATCAATAGATATATCGGGGAAACAGGCTGAACTTAAACCAACACCCTTTCCAGGTAAAAACTCTAAGTTTCCATGTGTTCCTACATGCACAACTGCATGGGCTTTAAACTCTCGAGAAAGCCACTTATATGTTGCAACATACTGATGCGGTGGAGGAGTGTCAGGGTCATGGAGAATTCTACAAACCTGCCCATCGCATTTTGCTCCTGCACAGCCCCGCTTTGGCTGAACCATTATGAGCACATTTCCCAATCTTAACCCAGTTATCACAATCTTGCCATTATAAACCATTGCAGGAGGTATTCCGTTTTTATGCTCCCCAGGAGGTTCACCCCATGAATCAATCATACGCAAACGGGTTTTTTCAGGAATTTCGTTAAACCACTCCATGTATTTTTCTTTATCCACAAAAGCAATGGCACCGCCTTTTTCAACTATTTCTTCCACTGTGGTCCATCTGAACTCTGATATTGCCTTTTTGTTCATTATCTCATCAATCAGTGTCTTTCCGCTTTCCGGAGGATTTACTGTATATCCTGCCTCTTTCATTCTCTTCATAATTTCAACAACGCTTTCAAGACTGTCAAGATGAGCTGCAGAGCCAACTGTTGCCTCAACAGAAGCACAGGGATTGTTATGGAGGACGAAAGCAACCTTTCTTTCATTAACCGGAGTTCTCTTAAGTTCAATCCATCGGCAGATTCTATCAACAAATTTGGTTACTCTTTCCCTAATAGGCATCTTTCTTCTTTCAGACTCTTCTCCTTCAACTTGAGCAGAAACCATTAATGGCTCAATAACTCCCTCAAACTCTGGCAAAGCAATGCTCCAGCCTATGTCAAGATTGAGCTCCTCTTTTTCCCACTCATCAACGGTTTTATAGTAGGAACTTACAGGACAAAAAACAGGCACATTAAGCCTCTTAAGTATCTCAACTCCATCAGAGGCTACATCGGTGTTGTCCATTCTTTTCTCTCTGCTTGTTCCAAGAAAGAATGAGATTAACTTAATTAATCCATCTATTCTCGGCTTTCCCTCTTTGTCAATAAACCACTCAAGCACAACTTCTCCGCTTCCCTTTGTGCCAAGAGCATTATCTTTTACAGAGTAAGCAAATGCAGCAATTACATTGAATCCCCTTCTCTCAAACTCTTTAATCAATAAATCTTCAACCTCTGTGTTTCCATTTATCCAGTAATGTCTTGAAAAGAGAATGCCCAGTGTTGGAGCATCTTTCATTTTATACCAATTAAAATAATCATCAATATCTGTAAAAGTTCTATCCGCTTCAGGATGATAAAGCCCCTCCCAGGGAATTTGTTCAGGCTCTTCGTAGGAAATATCATTATCTAACAGCTTATTTACAAGAAATCTGAACATGTTGGTAATGTTTTTTTCACCATTTATAACAAGATAGCTGTATGCCTTACTCAGAAGTTCAGGCTCTACATTTGAGAGCATCCAGTATGATGGATCATGTCCGAGACAGACAACTTTTGCCTTTGTTTGTTCGCTCTTTATTCTTTTCTCAATCTCCTCCCAAACAGCCTCATTTGAGCGATAAAGAAAGATAATCT
Source organism: Nitrospiraceae bacterium UBA2600 (assembly GCA_002339325.1). GTDB lineage: Bacteria > Nitrospirota > Thermodesulfovibrionia > Thermodesulfovibrionales > Thermodesulfovibrionaceae > Thermodesulfovibrio. The sequence continues at coordinate 53,975 of DDKK01000041.1, forward strand.
CAGCCTCTTCCATATCTTTGAAAACTTCTTCAAGCCTTTCAGGTTCAGAATCAAGAACTCTTGCTGAGTATACTTTCAGAGATAAGTCTTTTATATTTTTTGATACCCGAATAATATTGTAATAACTTTGCCATACAATGGCTAAAATCTTGAGCATTTGATGCCCCCTATAGCACTGGACAAATCATACTCTGTCCATTAATATTGCTTTTTCTTACTTCTACATCATAAACATTTTTTATAAGCTTCTCTGTAATAATCTCATCTGGTTTGCCTTCCGCTATCTTTGTTCCAGAATTTATAACCACCACCTTATCAGAAAAAAGCCCGGCAAGATTTGGGTCATGAAGGGTCATTACAACTACTAAAGACCGATTTTTCGCAATCTCTTTAATCTTCTTAAGCACATTTATCTGATTTCTAAAATCAAGGTGACTTGTTGGTTCATCAAGTAACATCACAGGTGTATCCTGAGCAAGTGCTCTTGCAATCAAAGTGAGTTGACGCTCTCCACCACTAATTTTTGTATAGGGGATATCCTGCAAGTGTTCAATTCCAACTGTTGTCAAAGCCTCTTTAACTTTTTCATAATCCCTCTTTCCAGGAGAGGAAAAAACTCCCACATAGCTTGCCCTTCCCATAAGCACAACATCAAAAACTGAATATGGAAAAGGTGGCTCATGCTCCTGAGGAACCATTGAAAATAATCTTGCTCTTTTTCTGAATGAGAGTTTATCAATCGGGTTTCCATCAAAGTAAATCTCACCCTGGTAATACTTCCATAGTCCGGCAATGCATTTAAAAAGCGTTGTTTTCCCTGAACCATTAGGTCCGAGAATTGTGGTAATAGAGCCCCTTTCCGCATTAAAGCTAATACCTTTAAGAACATCGTCTTTTTTATCTTTATGCCTAAAATATATATTTCTTACACTAACCATAATTTATTCCTTTTATACCCTCTTCCCTTTTTCTGTCATTCCGAGCAAAGCGAGGAATCTCCTCCCTCGCTCCGAGTGATAGAAGAAAATATCTACTTCCCCCATGCCTCTTTACCGCCACGCTTCATAAGATATATAAAAAATGGTGCACCTGTAAGGGCAGTGATTATGCCAACAGGTATATCAAAAGTTGTAAGTGTCCTTGAGACTGTATCTGCAGCAATCATAAAGGCTGCACCTGCGGAAATACTTAAGGGAATAAGAGTTTTATGGTCGGGTCCTGTAAGCATTCTTACAAGATGGGGAACCATAAGCCCCACCCAACCAATTATCCCGCAAAGGGAGGTAGCCACTGCTACCGCAAAAGTTGAAAAGCCTATGAAAAGCAATCTCTCCCGTCTTATATTTACCCCCAATGCCTTTGCCTCCTCCTCTCCCATACTCATTACATTAAGCCTCCATCGCATAAGAAAAATTGGCATTACACCTGCTAAAACGCCTACTGCAGCCACTTTTACAGCTTTCCAGTCTGCAAGACTGAAGCTTCCCATTAGCCAATACACAATGCTTTGAAGTTTGTGGGGGTCAACAAGAAACTTTACTATTGAAACCATGGCTGTGAAAAAGGCAGATACTATTACTCCAGATAAAATCAAAGGGAGCCTGGAGACCTCTCCCTGAGTTCTTGCCACTCCATAGGCAATCATGACGGAAACTGTCGCAAATACAAAAGCTATAAGCTGAAGGGGTAAAAAGCTCAAAAATCCAATTGTTATGGCACATCCAAAGGCTGCACCCGCTGAAATACCAAGTATGAATGGGTCAACAAGGGGATTTCGGAAAATACCTTGCAATGTTGCTCCAGCACATGACAGAGCAGCACCAACAAGCCCTGCGAGAATAACTCTTGGAAGCCTTATGTCAATAACTATTGCTTTTTCTGGTATATCGCAAATTTCAAAAATATGAAGCGTTTCGTTAAGTAAAATTTTTATTACCATAAAAGGTGTTATACCATATGCACCTACAAAAAGTGAGAACCACCCTATGCATAAAGGCGATAAAAAAATTAAAATAGCCTTAAAACCCTTCATACTGTCTCACTTTATAATAAGATATACCGAATACATTTTTATAAAAGTCATCGGCTACCTTTTCAAAATGAATATCCCTAAATATTTCAGGATAAATCTTCATTGCCATATAAAGAGCAATTGGTGCAAGACGGGGTGACCATGTAGACCACTTTGGAAGCTTATATACTTGCCTGTTCTGCACAGCCTTGATAAACCTCCATTGAGAATTATTATAAAGCCATGATTCATCATATCCTGCAGACCCCCAGATAAAAATAAGGTCTGGATTCCATTGAACTATTTTCTCCAAAGAAACATCAATGTGTCTTTGAATAAAGGTCTCCGCTGGGTTTACCCCTCCAGCGATTTTTATTATATCATTAGTAACACCCAATGCTCCCGAGACCCTTGTTGGTGCTCCTCCAAGATGAATGACCTTTTTTCTTTTTTCTACCGGTATTTTACTGACTCTTTCAGTGATGAGCTTAAACACTTTCTCCATCTCTCTGATTACTTCTTCCACTCTTTTTTCTTTTCCGAAAATAATTCCATGCATTCTCATGTCTTTGTATAGCTCAGCGAGACTTTCAGGATACATTCCGATTACTTTTATTCCCTTTTCTTCAAGGAATTTTATCGTATATGGGTTGTATGTCCAAGTAATTACTAAATCAGGATTTAGCTTCATTACAGCTTCTACATTAACATCGCTTCCTGTGCCTACCAATGGTTTTCTTAAATTTTTATTATCAGTCACGATTGTCTTGTAAAGTCCACAGTTTTCCTCTGCCCAGCGGGAAACTCCTGAAACCTGACTCCATAAATTTAATGCAGGAATTAACTCGTATGAAATAACAACAACAGCTCTTTTAACAGGTACATTGATAGATACTTTTCTTCCAAGTTTGTCAGTTACAGTAATGGTAGAGGCAGAAGCTACCCCTACCATCACTAAAGTGATTAAAATTATTAAAATTTTAATGTAAGTTCTGTAAACCATGACCTACCGGGTGCTCTGTAGTAAGAATAATATTTTCTATCAAAGATGTTATCGACTGAAAAACTAAGTTTTGCAAACTTTGTTATATCATAGGCAATTCTACCATCAACAACAAAGTATGGGTCATAAGAGCCGTAGACATTGTTAACATAGTCCGAGTTAGTGTCGTTGTTAAATCTTTTGCCAACGTATCTACCTATAATGAAACCTGAAAGTCCTTTATATTTAAATTCAAAACCACCATTTGCCATCCACATTGGTAAATTAGTTAATCTACAACCGACACTTTGCGGATTTGTATCGTTTTCCTTTATTTCAGAGTCTGTATATGTAAAGTTGCTGAAAATTTTAAGCCAGTCACTAAACTTTTGTTCAATCTCAAATTCAATACCTCTTGATTCTGCCTTCCCCACATTAACAAATTCTCTATAATTTGTAGTTACTGTTTTTCTGTAAATGAGGTCTTTGAAATAATTTTCAAAATAAGTTAGAGAGAATTTAGCATCTTTCCATAGTTTCTGTTCAATACCCAAATCCCATGAAACTGATTTTTCTGGTTCGAGAAAAGTATTAGCTGCATAGGTTGTACCAGTAGATGAAGTCCAAGTTCTGTAAAGGTCATAAACAGTTGGTGGCCTGAAGGCTTTACCTATAGAGCCACGCATAGTAGTAATTTCAAATGGTTTATAAACTAATGCAAACTTTGGACTAAATGAAGAAGCAGAATTTGATGAATAATACTTAGGATATCCAGCTTTAGGAGTGCCATCAGTCTTTAAATCAACTACATATCCATCATAGGTCTTCCACCAATCTTGCCTGAAGCCTATATAGGCAGTTAAATTATTAAGAAGCATTATCTCATCCTGAACAAAGATAGCATATGTTCTGTCCTTTCCTCTTGATTCATATTTAAGCGTTGTTGTAGAATTTTCATCTCGCCAATCTCTTAAGTATTCTTCTTTCGTATTTGCATATCCTCGCCTGAAAGAGCCGCCAAATGTAAGAATCTGGTTGCCAAAAATTGGTAAGGTAAACTGGAGGTCTGCCATATATGCTTCTGCTGGAGTATTTGATACATATCCACATGTTGTCGGATTAGTTCCGCAACCAAACCTTGTTGCTCCCGATGAAGTTGTTACATACCAGTCTTTTTCTGTATCAACATATGAAAGATTCAATTTCATTTTTAGCTCTTTATAAATACTTGTTTCAAAACCTAAAGCATAGGTATTCTGAATTCTTCCACCTCCACCTGGAAGAAAAGAATTTTCTCTAACGGTTCCATAACTCCATACAGGATTTCCAGATGCGTTTCTTAGATAGGTATGCGGTTCATCATAATTGTATTCATAACGATTTCTACTAAATGAAAAAATTACTTTGGTATCATTTATGAATTTATATTGTGCCTTTATAGTTATCCCATCCTCCCACCAGCGATTATCTCCCTTATCACCTATAATATAAGCAGTCCTACCTTCTCTTGTAGTTGTTGTCTCATATCCAGTTATTCCCGCAGTTGGTTTAGTTGTCTGAACATTCAAATCTGTCGGATAACCATCTGTTCCCTGCCAGCCATAGCTTAAGAAAATGCTCAATTTATTCCAGAGTTTATCGCCATATGACATGTAAATTCTTCTTAAGTCATCCATTGCCTCACCCCGACTCCAACTTGAGCCGTAGCCTGTTTTCAAAGTAAACTCTCTTTTTTCAGGCATTTTAGTAATAAAATTCACTACTCCACCCATTGCATAACCACCATAAAGAGATGAAAAAGGCCCTCTTACAACTTCAACCCTTTCAAGGTCTTCTGAAAAATTACCACCAATTTTTATATTTCCTGAATAGGGATTATTTAATACTATCCCGTCCATTAAAATAAGTGTCCTCTTTTGCTCAGGCACACCTCTAAGAGTAATTGAGGAAAGAGTGTCCATCAATCCCTTACCCCTTCTAACAAAAACTCCAGGCAAATCATTCAATGCTTGGTCAATGCTCTTAGGTGATTTGAGTTCAATTTTTTCTTTGGAGACAACACTCACACTTCCAGGTGCTGACTCAACAGGAGTTTCCGTTCTTGTTGCAGTAACCACAATCTCTTCAAGTTTTGAATCCTCCTTTTGTTCTGCCCAAGCAGGACTGAAAAGATATAGAACAAAAAGTAACAAAAATAACATTAAATAAATCATCTCAACCCCTCCATAATTCAGTTGTCATGAATTTCATCCTGTCATTCTGAATTTTTTGTCATTCCGAGCCCTAAGGCGAGGAATCTCCTCCATTTATTAAACTTCGGAAGAGACCCTTCGGAGCTAAGTCCTTCAGGGTGACAATTATCACTCCCTTCTGAGAGGTTTGAGACTCTTCGTGAGTCCGATTAATAAAAAAAGCCGTGGCTGGGATTCTTCCCCTCCACGGCCTTCATGACCATTTCTACCCTTCGTGGGTTTAAGATATTAAATCAGCTGAATATTATTTTTGTCAAGTATATGATAATGCCTTATTTTTTTGATTTTTTGGCTACTAAAACACAGGCACGTTTTGCTATTATCACATTAGTGCCAGGATTGGATAATCCTTCTTGAATTGCCTCAAAAGTCGACTTTTTATCATATGGGTCGACTACCTCAACAGAATCTGCTCCACAAGCCTTACATAACTCAACAAGATCAAGTCTTTTAGTCTCTTCTCCTTTTGCTGTAACTCCAGTGGCTGGCGTTGGTTGGTGTCCTGTCATAGCTACAGATGAGTTATCAAGAATACATACCAAAATATTTGATTTATTGTAAACGGCATTTATTAAAGCGGGAATGCCACTGTGAATGAAAGTTGAGTCTCCTATAACAGCAGCCACTCGGCTTACTCCTTGCGAGGCAATACCAGAGGCTTTACTAATGCTTGCTCCCATGCAAAGGCATGTATCAATTGATTTAAGAGGTGGATTAGCTCCGAGGGTATAGCAACCAATGTCTCCAGAGACAAAATTTGGCTTTGCCTCATTTAGAGCTTTATAAAACTCTCTGTGGGGACAACCAGGACATAAAACAGGAGGTCTTGGGAGGAGATATTTATTTAGCTCTGTATCGCACTGAGAACCACATTTATTTAGAAACTTCATGACAGCATCAACTCCTATTTCACCCTCCATAGGAAAATCACCTGAAATTTTGCCTCTAACTTTTGAATGATAATTTCTAACCATTTGTTCCACAAGAGGATAACCCTCTTCAAGAACAATTACCTCATCAAGATTGCTGACAAATTCTTTAATAATTGAGTCGTTAATGGGATAGGCTGATATTTTTAAGATTGGCAGTTTTTCTTGTGCTTCCATGGCATATAAAAATGAGATGCCACAGGCAATTATACCTTTCTTGCCTTCACCGGCAATAACCTTATTTAATTCGTATTTTTCGATAAGTTGATTGATTTTCTTTTGTTTTTCATTTAGTTCTTTGTGGAGTTTTAATACATGTTTTGGAATAGCAATCATGTGTTCTGGGTCTTTCTCGAGATTCAATTGATTTTCTAATCTTCTATTTCCAAGAGGAACAGGACTGTAGCAATGAAGCAATCTTGTGATACTTCTTATCATAACTGGTAGTTTTAATTCCTCTGATATTTCAAAGGCAAGCTTTGTCATATCCTTTGCCTCTTGGGCATCTGCTGGTTCAAAACATGGGATTTTAGCAAAATAGGCATAATAACGGCTATCTTGCTCATTCTGTGAGGAATAAGCATTAGGGTCATCTCCTATAGCCAGAACAAAACCTCCTTTTACTCCCAAATAGGCGGAGGTTATAAATGGGTCTGAAGCCACATTGAGTCCCACATGTTTCATTGAACATAGGACTCTTTTTCCGGTAAGGGAAACGCCGTATGCAACTTCGTAGGCAACTTTTTCATTTACAGACCATTCTGCCTTAACGTTTGAATTCTGAGCTATGTATTCAAGAATTTGAGTAGCTGGTGTTCCAGGATAGGAGGTGGCATAAGAAATTCCAGCCTCTATCGCTCCGAGAGCAATTGCCGATGTGCCAAGCATTAATCTGCTTTCCATAGCTTCTCCTTTTTTATTTTATTTGTATGTTGTTCGATATATATCAAATAATATACCACATCTGTCTTCAAATTGTTCCAATCAGTATCAGTTAAGGTCATGAAAAGTTTTATAATGCCGATTGTTACTAACCTATAAAAAGAGGATTGACAAAAGTCACATTTTTCAGGTATTTTTAAATGTTGATGGGCCTATAGCTCAGTAGGTTAGAGCGCACCCCTGATAAG
>DDKK01000048.1:0-220 GCA_002339325.1 Nitrospiraceae bacterium UBA2600
ACAAATCTGAAAATTCCCAGAGATAACATCTGGGAGAGAACAGTTTTTGAGGTTTGAACAGTTTTTAGAACAGCTCCATTTTTTACTGAAACTGCTCTCAGATATACGGTAACTTTGTCAACTCTGTATTCTGCAGAGCCTCCTGCACCAAAGTATTTTGCACCAACGCCTCCGGTGGTTACATTCGAATCATAACCGATAATCCCTCCTTCAAAGAGTA
>DDKK01000048.1:560-1628 GCA_002339325.1 Nitrospiraceae bacterium UBA2600
TCCCGCATAAAGAAGGGGAGGAAGGGGCTCGAAACTCTTTTTTTGCTCTTCATTAAGATAAATGTCTCTCATCTGAATTACTATTTTTCTCTCTTGAAGCAGATTTGAAAGACCCTCCCTTTCAACCGGTAAAAACCAACCACTGTCTTCTATTGCTTTGATTAGAATTGCCGTTGCTCCCTGAGTTACGGCAGTTGAAAAATTTGTCGCATTGCCAGGTGCTTTATACTGCCCTGTCTGGTCACGAAATTTGTAAACTGCCACAGGAATAGGATTTTCAGGTTTTGGAAGTGATATGAGTTCTTTATGGATAGAGGTTATATACTCTGGTCCACTTATAGCTCTTTGAGAGGCTATATTCGGAGTCATAGCCATACAGCCTGAAAAAGATACAATAAAAATGAGAAGAATGCCATATTTTAGAATTTTTGTATCAAACATAATTTATCTCCTTTCATGGAGTGTAGGGTATCTGAAAAGTAGTTTGCTGGCCAGTGCCTGGGTCAGTGACAAGCAGAGTAATGACGCGATTAACAGAGTCTTTTGTCACATTCACTCTTAATCCACCGATTATGTATTCGCCGCTGTCTGGCAGATTTGTACCATTGTTTTCATAGGCTTCATCAAGAAGGGCACTAAGATACTGAGCCTGATACATAGGAGCATACTGTTCAAGAAGTGATTTCTCCGTTGTCTTTTCCTTAAACTTATTCTGCATCTGCGCCTGTTGCAATAAAAAGTTACCGTTCAGAGGATTTCCTCCAAATGAGGGATTTGTAAACTGAAACATTAATTCACTACTTTCTGCGTTTACCATAAAGCAGAAAGAGAAAATTAAGAATGCTATAGAAGCTTTGATTACCATCTTATCTCCTTTGTCATCTTATTTTGCCCTCTTCTTCGAGGTATTTTTCATATTCTTTCCAGTTGTTTAAAAAATATCTTATTGTTTCTGTAGCTTCCATGACTTTCTCTTCTATATCATCAATTCTTGAGCTAATAAAATTCTGATATACCGTATTATCGTTGATTGATACGGATATTCTACTGCCAAATTGGGGGTCTACA
>DDKK01000048.1:1966-3344 GCA_002339325.1 Nitrospiraceae bacterium UBA2600
ATTCATCTACTGTTATGTTAACTCTTCCGTCTGTCTCTAATTTGGTCTCCAGTGATATGTAAAGAAATTCATAAAAATCTCTTCCAATCTTTGTTTTCGTTCTGTCTATTACTAATCCTTCAATCTGGGCTGACGAATATGAACTAAGCAGACATATAAAGGTAAAAATAACGATAAAGCAAAATATATTCCTTCTCATTTTTTCTCACTGCACAATTATTGTAAAAAGGCCATAACCTATCTGAGTTTGACGGTTTTTATTGCCCATACTTCCTGTTAATCCTTGGATTTGATAAAGGCTGTTATAAAAACCTATCTGAGTAGCCGTTGCAGAATTATGAGAAGTATACTGTTCTTGAGATATTTTATTCCCTACTCCAAATTGTGAAGCCATGGCAAGATTATTCTGACCAGCTTGAGTCTGGGAGATACTGTTCATAAAACCCACCTGTTCTGAATTTAATAAATTTGCCATTCCTTTTTGACTCTGTGATGCGAAATTACCCATCCCAAATTGCCTGATGGATGCCATATTTAGAAATGAGTTTGGAGACTGTTTAATCTCTGCAATGTTCAGTACTCCATCTTCATGAATAGAGGCTTTATTTGATATGGATTGTTCAATGTAAGCATTATTTTTAATACCTATTTGTTCAATCTCAGCCACTGAACAACCGATGTATCCGTTGAAGCCACAATCAAAGGCATAGGAAATAGATGTAAATATCAGGAAAACGAAGATTACTAAAGTTTTTTTTATCTCCATATCTAAACCTCCTTTTCATTTAAAGGGGCGGATTTCCTCCGCCCCTCTGAAAACCCAGCACAAGGCCGATTTCTTCAGAAATTATTTCTGAAGAATCATGGCTGAGTTTGCAACTCCAATCTGTGATACTGTGGCAGTATAGTGTGAACCGCCAGTTGTTCCCTGTAAAATGGATGCAGTATTGCACATTCCACTCTGTCCAACCGAGGACAGGTTATGAGCGCTATACTGTTCAACAGAGGACTTGTTACCAAGACCACTCTGTGATACGTAGGCCTCGTTATAATCAGCGAGAAACCCACTTTGTTTAATGCTTGCCTGATTATTCCATCCTTCCTGTTCAACTATTGCCTTGTTGTGGTCTGCAAAAGGTGACTGCACAATAGACCCTTTATTGCCAACGCCATTTTGGTCAATAACTGCCAGATTAGATGCCCAGGAACCTCCATTTTGTTCTATAGAGGCCTGATTAAATCCTCCAACCTGAGTAATATCTGCTACTGTGCAACCATTGTATCCATTTGCTCCGCAAGGATTACAATTAAAGCAAGTAGCCATACTCACAGCTGGTATTCCGACAACTAAAAGCAAGGCTAAAATAATTTTTGTAAG
>DDKK01000051.1:0-4860 GCA_002339325.1 Nitrospiraceae bacterium UBA2600
GGTCTTGAATGGAGACTTAGATGAAATAATTGATGCCTTGGTCTCTCATTATCAGGCCGAGAAACTCAAAGAGATGTGAGAGCCTTTGATAAAATAAGACAAATCAAATCGTCTCTCGAAAAAATTTCTTTAGCTAATGCCACAAAAGAAGCAGAAGAAATAGTTTTACATGTATTAAAGACAACAAAGGTCAGATTATTTACTGAAAATCCTCTCCTCACTGAAGAGCAAATAAGAATAATAAACTCACTTGTCCAGAGAAGACTTAACAGAGAACCCCTTGAATACATGCTTGGTGAGTGTGATTTCTGTAATATTAGAGTTAAAGTAGGACCAGGAGTTTTAATCCCAAGACCAGAGACAGAAATTATCGTTGAAGAGTTTAAAAAAAACGTAAAGTTCCTGCCAAGGCAGAATAATCGAATCCTTGACCTCTGCACAGGCTCAGGATGTATAGCCCTTTCAATAGCCAGAGAGTTTCCTGAGCTAAGAGTTTTTGGTGTTGATATATCTATTAAAGCCCTCTCTTACGCATCGGCCAACAAGAAGATTAACGATATTAAAAATGTTCATTTCATAGGGGGTAATCTTTTTTCTCCGTTCAGATATGGTGCTTTTGCGGCTATAACAGCAAATCCTCCCTATGTCACCAAAGGGGAGATAGAAAAATTACAGGTTGAAGTAAGAGACCATGAACCACATTTAGCTTTAAACGGAGGTGAGGATGGCCTTTTATTTTACAGGCAGATTATAAGGCAAGCAGATATGTATTTACTGCCGGGGGGCTTGATTTTTTTTGAGATGGGAATAGGGCAGATATCAAGTATTAGAAAAATGGCTGAAAATGAAGGATATGAAATATTAAAAATTGTTAAAGACCTTGCAGGAATTGATAGAGTTATGATATTAAAGAGAAGTTAACGATGAAAACTTTTCTATTCATATTGATATGTTTTCTTACATTTATGTCTGTTCAAGCTCTATCTGAGGAAAGATATATTATCGAATCAGTTCCCTTTTTCCCCTCCGAAGACTATCAATGCGGGCCTGCCTCTCTGGCTTCAGTTTTGGTTTATCTGGGGATTATAGTAATACCAGATGATATATCTAAGGAAATATATAGCTCCGGAGCTAAAGGAACAGCAGATTTTGACATGGTCTTATACCCTATTAAAAAAGGACTTAAAACTATGCAGTATCGAGGAAGTCTTGAAGATTTGAAAGAAAAAATCAAAGAGGGAAAACCTTTGATTGTAATGACCGATGAGGGAGTGTGGTTCTATAAAAAGTATCACTACATGGTGGTTTTAGGTTTTGAAGGTTCAAAAGTTATCGTAAATTCGGAAAAAGAGAGGCATAAAAAAATAGATATCGATGATTTTGTAAAGAAGTGGCAGAAGACAGATTTCTGGACTCTTTTGATAGAGAGAGTAAATTAAAGAAGGAGAGGGAAGATGGCAAACCCCAGGATATTGGCAATAGTCCTTGCAGGTGGTAAAGGAGAGAGGCTTTTTCCGCTTACTTCTTTTCGCTCAAAGCCCTCTGTGCCATTTGGAGCAAGATTCAGAATTGTAGACTTTGTTCTCAGTAACCTTGTAAACTCCCAAATTTACTCTATTTATCTTCTTGTTCAGTATAAATCTCAGTCTCTCATTGAACATATTCGTCAAAACTGGTTTTTCTCTTCTGTTGGAAGAGACCACTTCGTCACTGTTGTGCCTCCCCAGATGCGAATGGGCCCTGAGTGGTTTCAAGGAACAGCAGATGCTGTTTTTCAAAATATGGCACTCATTAAAGACATTAACCCTGAACTTGTATTAATATTCGGTGCAGACCATATTTACAGGATGGATATTAGGCAGATGATTGATTTCCACCTTGAAAAATCTGCTGAGACAACTGTAGCAGCCCGTCCTGTACCAATAGACACTGCTTCATCTTTCGGAGTGATAGTGGCTGAAAGGGATAACAAAATTACGGGTTTTCAGGAAAAGCCTAAAAATCCTATGCCAATGCCTGATAATCCAGATATGGCATATGTTTCGATGGGCAATTACATATTTAACAAGGATATACTAATTGAGGCACTCATTAGAGCGGAGAAGAAAAAACAACATGACTTTGGCGCTCACGTAATTCCAGACCTTGTTCAAAGGGGTTCTAAGGTATATGCCTATGATTTCGGTAAAAATGAGGTGCCCGGGATTAAAATCTACGAGGAAAAAGGCTACTGGAGAGATGTGGGCACAATTAAGGCCTATTTTGATGCCCACATGGACATGCTTGGAGACAGCCCACTTTTTGATATTTTTAATAAAATGTGGACAATCTATCCATCAAGATACGACATTCCGCCATCGAAAATTCTGGATGGTGTAATCGTTAACAGCGTAATTGCCGATGGTTCTGTAGTCAGAGGAGGCAGAATAGAAAACTCATTCATAGGAAGTGGAGTTGTTGTTGAGAAGGGTGCAGAGATAAAAGACTCGATAATCTTCGATGATGTTTTTATTAAGGCAAACAGCAAGCTACATCGGGTCATAGTGGATAAAAAAAATGTTATCTACGAAGGAGAAGAGATTGGTTTTCTGCCCGAAAAAGACCGCTTCCGTTGTCACATTGATGCTTCTGGCATTTCCATAATTCCAAGAGCGGCAAGATATAGTGACTGGCTAAGAGAAACTGGAAATGCATAGATGTCTTCTTTCTCTTTTATTAATTTTGTTTTTATTCTCTTCAAACCTATATGGGCAGACAGAAAGTAAAAAAAAGATTCTAATACTTAATTCCTATCATCACGGCCTAAGCTGGACAGACAACATAGTGAAAGGCATTAAGGAGTCGCTCAAACCCATTGAAAGTCAGATTGAGTATTATATTGAATACATGGATACAAAACGTTTTTATAGAGAGGCATACTTCAACAGAATATACAGACTTCTTAAAGACAAGTATGCCAACAAAAAATTCGACTTAATCTTTGTCTCTGATAATGATGCTTTATTTTTTACCATGAAGCACTACAGAGAGCTGTTTAGGGATACACCTGTAGTATTCTGCGGCATAAATAACTTCAGTGATAGCATGATTCATAAATACAGAAAGTGGTTTACAGGTGTTGCTGAAGAAACAGATGTAGCAGGAACAATACAGGTAGCCTTGCGACTACATCCTGATACAGAGCGTATTTATGTGATAAACGATGTTACCACAACAGGTCTTGCAATGAAAAGAAGCCTCCTTGAAGTAGCTCCTCGATTTTTGAGAAAAGTTCAGTTCATAATGCTTGAAAATCCCGATATGAGAGAATTACTGAGCGAAGTTGAGAAAATCCCTCCAAAAAGTATAATACTTTTGCTGCTTGTTAACAGAGACAGGACAGGTAATTTTTTTGCCTATGAGGAAAGCTTAGACCTGCTCTATCCTCACACAAAACTTCCCATTTATAGTGTCTGGGATTTCTATCTTGGCAGGGGAATTGTGGGAGGCAAATTAACCAGTGCATTCTTACAGGGGAAAAAAGCAGGAGAACTGGGAATTCAGATTTTAAGAGGTAAAGCACCCTCTCAAATTCCTGTTGTTAAAGAAAGCCCTAATGAGTTTATGTTTGATTACAATGAGCTGAAACGATTTAATATCTCTCTTAAAAGACTTCCTCAGGAAAGCAGGATAATAAATCTTCCCGAGAGTTTCTTTATTAAATACAGAAGAACTTTATTAACAATTGCTTTTGGTTTTGTCTTTCTTTCCTTTGTTATAGTTGTGCTTACCATCAATATCACTAAAAGAAAGAAGATAGAGAGGGAACTAAGGATTTCAGAGGAAAAATACAGAGACCTCTATGACAATGCTCCTGACATGTATCATTCTGTCGATAAAAACGGAATAATAATTGACTGCAATGAAACAGAAGCAAAGATGCTGGGATACAAGAAGGAAGAGATAATCGGAAAACCAATAACTTACTTTATGACAGAGGAATCAAAAAAAGCACAAGCTGAGTTTTTTCCAAACATTCATAAATACAGCTTTGTTCAGATAGAGAGAGATTTTGTAAGAAAAGACGGGTCTGTCTTTACAGCGTCTCTAAATGTATATGTAGAAGTTGACGAGAAAGGAAATTTTGTAAAGACAAAAACAATCGGAAGGGACATAACATACAGAAAGAAAATTGAAGAGGAACTAAGAAAGTCAAAGGAAGCCTTAAGAAAGCTCTCTGTGTATCTTCAGAATGCCAGAGAGAATGAGAGAAAGGAAATAGCCAGCGAAATTCACGATGAACTTGGTCAGTCTCTTACAGCCCTGAAACTCTCTCTTTCATGGATAAGAAAAAGAATTGACGATGAAACTCTAAGGACAAAATTTGACGAATCTCTCTCTATTGTGAATGCTCTTATCAAAGAAGTTCAGAACATAGCTAACAGACTTAGACCATCGTTGATTGACTATTTAAATTTACAGGATGCAATAAAATGGCAGGTAAAGGAGTTCGAGAGAAACACATATATAAACTGTAAACTCGAAATTGTAGAGGATAAACTCTCTCTGCCTAAAGAGATCTCTCTGCCCCTCTTTAGAATATTTCAGGAGGCACTTACCAATATTGCAAGGCATGCTAATGCGTCGGAAGTTTTTGTTAAGATGTTCAAATCAAATGGAAGCATAGTGCTGATAATAAAAGACAATGGTGTGGGAATTGATGAAGAGAAAATTAAAAGTCCCGATTCTTTTGGACTTATGGCCATGCGTGAACGGGCTTATTCAATAAATGGTACAATTGACATTAGGAGAGCAATGGAAGGCGGAACGGAAGTGATAATATCTGTTCCCTTGAGGAAAAATGAACAGAAAAATTAAAGT
>DDKK01000051.1:5198-6221 GCA_002339325.1 Nitrospiraceae bacterium UBA2600
ATGATTATTGATGACCATACCCTTTTCAGAAAGGGATTAAGAGAGATACTGCTTGACTTTCCCTTTATCGAAGAATGTAAAGAGGCAAGAAGTGGTAAAGAGGCTTTAGAAATTCTCTCGCAGGAGAAATTTGACATTCTTTTTCTTGATATAGCCATGCCTGACATGGATGGCATAGAGACGCTTAAGCTGATAAAGAACAGAGACTACCAGACAAAGATACTCATGTTAAGCATGTATCCAGAGGAGCAGTATGCCATAAGAGCTTTGAAGTGTGGTGCTTCCGGTTACATAACAAAATCTGCAGACCCAGAAGAACTAATGAGAGCAATTGAAAAGATAATTGCCGGTGGCAAATACGTTCCAGAAGCTTTCTCTGAAAAAGTTCTTCATTACATAGACAAGTCAGAAGCTCTCTCTCCTCACGAAATGCTTTCGGAGAGAGAGCTTCAAGTCTTTATGATGATAGCTCGTGGTAAGAGCCTTGTTGAGATATCGAGAGAATTATCCATAAGCATAAAAACAGTAAGCACATACAGGGCAAGAATTCTCGAAAAGCTAAATCTTCAGAACAACGCTGAGATAATAAATTATGCAATCAGGCACGGGTTGATAATTTAGAGACCGAGTAAATTCCAACGGATATCATGATTAGCAGAAATGCTATAAATGCCTCCCAACCCAAGTTTTTATAAACAACTCCCGGCAGATATGAACCAAGAACTCCTCCCGAGTAATAGGTTGCAATGTAAGCACCATTTATAAGACTTTTTTGAGTTGTCGCAAGTTTATTTAAATATCCTGAAGCTACGGAGTGAACAAGAAACATACCGGAGCAAAATCCGAACATCACAAAAAATATAATCAAAAGATTTGGAATGCTGAACATTAAAAGAAAGAGACTGTATATTAAAAGGCCTGTAAGGAGGGTTTTTTTCTCACTTCCAAGGAGCTTAATAATTTTAGTAGCAATGAATGAAACGGCTATGCCTGTAATATATCCCGAGTATATCAATCCGATGG
>DDKK01000031.1 GCA_002339325.1 Nitrospiraceae bacterium UBA2600
TGAGGCGAAGCCGAAGGGTCTCCTCCTTAAATCGGAAAAAGGAGATTCCTCGCCTTCGGCTCGGAATGACAGATGGAGGTGATTGAAAAATTTTAGAGCTTATTTTATTTAATTTCAATAGCTTACAAGTTTTTGAATAATCTAAATCTCAAAAAGGAGGCGTATGGATATGCATGCCTTGGTATTGGTGGTAATAGCAGCCTGTGTGTTTGTCCTGGCATACAGGTTCTACGGCGCTTTTATAGCCGCAAAGGTTCTCTCTCTCAATCCTGCTCGTCCTACGCCAGCTAACACCCTGAATGACGGAAGGGACTATGTCCCAACAAACAGATGGCTCGTATTCGGACATCATTTTGCCGCAATAGCTGGTGCTGGTCCTTTAATAGGCCCTGTTCTTGCTGCTCAATTTGGTTATTTGCCAGGATTTTTATGGATTTTAATTGGTGGGGTTCTGGCTGGAGCAGTTCACGATATGGTTGTGCTTTTTGCCTCTGTTAGACACAACGGTAAATCCTTGGCAGAAATAGCAAAAGCTCAAATAGGCCCGGTATCTTACTGGCTTGTGCTCGTAGCAACGCTTTTTCTGCTAATAATAGTCTTAGCTGGAGCATCGATTGCTGTTGTTAATGCTCTTTTTAACAGTCCTTGGGGAACTTTCACTGTTGGTTTAACTATTCCAATTGCACTATTTATAGGAGCATATCTAAAATGGCTAAGACCTGGTAAAATTGTTGAAGCAAGTATAATTGGAGTTTTACTCATAATTCTGGCTGTAGTAATAGGTCCTGTCATTAAAAGTTCTCCCCTTGCATCTATTTTCACACTTAACAAAAAGGAACTCTCTGTTTTAATACCACTTTATGGATTTTTTGCTGCGGTACTACCTGTATGGCTATTACTTGTTCCAAGAGACTATCTTAGTTCTTATATGAAATTTGGAACAATGTTCTTACTTGCAATAGGCGTAATACTTGTTAACCCTATACTTCAGATGCCAGCTACAACTCAGTTCATAAGCGGAGGTGGTCCTGTAATTCCTGGAAAAGTTTGGCCTTTTATGTTTATAACCATCGCCTGCGGTGCTATCTCCGGTTTTCATTCTCTCGTATCATCTGGAACAACTCCGAAAATGGTAGCCAATGAGCGAGATATAAGACCTATTGGCTACGGTGCTATGCTTACTGAAAGCTTTGTAGCACTAATGGCTTTAATAGCAGCAACAGTTCTGCCAACGGCAGATTACTTTGCCATCAACAGCCCTCCTGCTTTGTTCCAGAAACTCGGTATGCAGGTTCAAGACCTACCCTATCTTTCAGCTCTTGTAGGAGAAGAGCTGGCCGGGCGTCCTGGTGGTGCCGTATCGCTGGCAGTTGGTATGGCAGACATATTCTCCAGAATTGGTGGGCTTAGACATCTTATGGGATACTGGTATCATTTTGCTATAATGTTTGAGGCCCTATTTATTCTTACCTTAATTGATGCAGGAACGAGAGTTGGTAGATATTTAATGCAAGAGATAGGTGGGGTTGTTTATCCCAAACTGAGAGACTATAAGTGGTGGCCTGGAATAATAATAACAAGTGGTATATTCACTTTTTGCTGGGGCTATCTGCTTTACACAGGAACAATCTCTACTATATGGCCTTTATTCGGAGTAAACAACCAACTTCTTGGAGGAATGGCTCTGGCCATAGCTACGACATTTCTTTTAAGAATGGGGAAGGCAAAATACATATGGGTAACTGCTATTCCTATGACATTTCTTCTTATAACAACAATTGTTGCAGGTTATCAAAACATCGTAAATAACTATCTTCCAAAGAATAACTATCTGTTGGCCACAATTTCTGCTATAATGATAATAATGGTTGTTTTAATAGTAGCGGATTCAATAAGAGTATGGGTTAATATTTTAAGAGGTAAAACACCACTAATTACAGAAACGGAAAGTAAGACTAAACTGAATGAAATACCAACGAAATATCTTTCTGAATAGTGAATTTAAATGGGTGGCTCAAACAATGAAGCCACCCTTAAATTTTTTACATATCCATGGAACCTCTATCCGAATTTGACCTGAAAGAACAGATAGAGTCTTTATTTTTAGCCTTTGACTGTCTTGAACACAATATATCGATAATGGATAGAGATTTAAATGTTCTATGGGTTAATAAAGCCTTCGTTAAAAGACTCGGAATTACTAAAAATGAGGCAATAAAGAAGAAATGTTATAAACTCTGGCATAGAAGAAGTCTTCCATGTGATAACTGCCCTTGTGTAAAAGCTTTACATACAGGCAATATTGAAAAATTTGAAAGAATATCCTCGGAGGAAAGACATTATATACTTACAGCAATACCAATTAAAGAAAATAACCAGATTAAAGGCGTTTTAGAAATAGGAAAGGAAATTACAGAGGAAAGACTTATAGAGAAAAGATTAAGAGAAGTTATAAAAATTGAGGGCATATACGAAACACTTGATAACCTATCTCATCAATTTAACAATATTTTTACGGGCATATATGGCTTTGCCCAATTACTGGAAAATCGCCTTACTGACGAAACCTCACTTAAATATCTTAGAAAACTTATAGATGGCATTGAGAAAGGTTCAAAGTTCATGCATTCTATTGCCAATCTTAAAAAAATACCATCTGTAAAAAGAGTTATTGACTTAAACTATCTTATAATCTCTATCAGGGAGTTAATTGAAAATGTTGTAGGCGAAAAGGTGATGGTTGAATTTTCGTTTACTAAAGAAGTTCCATTAATATCCGCCGACCCATTTCAAATTAGAGAGGTTATTTTAGAACTCATTCAAAATGCTAAGAACTCAATAACTGACAAAGGAATTATCAAAATTTCCACAGAAAAGAAAACTGTAAACTCGGAAATGAGAGTATTTGTTGTAATTTCCGATAACGGTAAAGGAATGAATGAGGAAATTCTGAAGAAATGTTTTGAACCTCTCTTTACAACAAATCCTACAAACTTTGGATTAGGTCTATCCATCGTAAAAAGTATAATTACTAAACATTCAGGAGAAATTGAGATAGAGAGCGTTCCCGAGTCAGGAACAACTGTAAAAGTTCACTTTCCCGCCGTTACTTTACCACAAGAACAGGGCATTTAGAATATTCAACTACTTTTGAAGAAACACTTCCTATTAAGAATTTCTTTGTTCCATGTTTACCATGAGAGCCTGTAACAATCAAATCTACCTTCATCTTATGGGCTGTCTCAAGAATTTTCTCTGCTGGGTCACCTTGCCTTACGAGAAATTTAATCTCAATGGGTTTTCCAGAAAGAGTCTTTCTGATTCTCTCCATAGTGTCTTCTGTCTCTCTTGTAAGAACCTCTGTAATCCTCTGTCTGTCTGCATCAGAAAGTTCTGTTAGATAAAGTTCTGGCACAACTGCGAGAACCGTGAGTGAAGACTGCATGCTAAGTGCAATCTCAAGAGCTTTTCTTAGAGCTTTGTCCGATGCCTTTGAGCCATCATGAGCGACAAGAATTCTTTGCATTTTATCCCTCCTCTTTATATCTTTATGTCCTTCAGTATTTCCCTGTTTTCTCTATACCAATCAATGGTCTTTCTTATTCCTTCCTCGATTGATACCTTCGGTCTCCATCCTAAGTAATCTCTTGCCTCAGTTATATCTGCCCACGTCGCATAAATGTCCGCAGGATGCCTTTTTTGCCATTCTATATTTGCTTTTTTACCCAGTAAATCTTCTATGATTTTAATCACATAAATCAGCTCAACGGGTCTGTCATTGCCGAGATTTAATACCTTATAACCTTTTAAATTGAGACATAAAACAGTTGCCTCTGCAATGTCTTCAACATATGTAAAGTCTCTCTTTTGTTTTCCATCCCCGTAAACTACAATTGGTTCACCTATATCTATTTTTTTAATAAATCTGAATATGCTCATGTCTGGCCTACCAAAGGGACCATAAACAGTGAAATATCTGGCAATTATAGTATTAATACCATAAAGATAATGATAACTGTAACAGAACAACTCAGCTGCTTTTTTAGATGCCGGATAGGGAGCCAGAGGTTTGTCAGTCGTATCAGACACCCGGAAAGGCATCCTATCTGTGTCTCCATACACGCTTGATGTGGATGCAAGAACAAAAACCTCCATTCCATAATCCTTTACACATTCAAGTAAATTTATAGTTCCCTTAACATTCGTATCGAGATAACCCCAAGGATTTTCAACAGATGCCCTAACACCTGCCCTGGCAGCAAGATTTATGATACCTTCGATTTTATGAGAATTAAAGATTGATTTTAGTACTTGAAGATTTTCTATATCATCCTCATAGAAAACAAAATTTTTATTTTCTTTAAGTGTTTGAATTCTCAAATGTTTTATTTTAGGGTCATAATAATCGCTAATGTTATCAATACCGATAACATTTATCCCTTTCTTAAGCAAAAGCTTACAAGTAGCCCATCCAATAAATCCTGCACTTCCTGTTACCAAAATCGTCTGCATAGTTTTTTATTTTACCATAAAATTTTATTTTCTTTGTTTGATTTTTATAAAAATCGGAGAAAATTTGAAATTAAGAGCCTCTCTGAGAAGTTTTTCTAAAAATTTTAAATGATGCTGTTTTACAGCTTTTTCGTCATTAACAAATAATACAAAGGAAGGCGGACGAACTGCTATTTGAGTAATATAGTAAAATCTAAGCTCCTTACCTCCAGAGGATAAGACTACCTGTTGAATTCTTTCTGAAAAAATCCTGTTTAATTCTGAAGTGGCTATTCTTTTATCGTATTCAAGTAAAATTTCGTCAACAAGGGGGAATACCTTAGTAAGCCTTCTTTTGTCTAAAGCTGAAACTGTAATAAAGGGTGCATAATCTACAAACCAGAGCTTTCTTTTTATCTGGTCACTGAAATACTTTGCCTTGCGGTCTCTTTCATCCTGAGGTATAAGGTCCCATTTATTAATCAGAATTATCAATCCTTTTTTTTGTTCTGCCACCATTCCTGCAATTTTTTGATCCTGACTTACAATGCCCTCTGAAGCGTCAATTACGAGCACTACAATATCTGCCCTTTCTATACTTCTTATGGCCTTGTAAAATGATAGTTTTTCCACATATAGTTCTTGAGAAATCTCATTTTTATAATAAGAAAGCCTCTTTATTCCCGCTGTATCAATAAGAATATACTTTTTCCCGTAATACTTACAGATGGTATCAACGGCATCTCTTGTTGTTCCGGGAATAGGGCTTACTATCATTCTATTTCTTCCTACTAAAGCATTAACCACAGTAGATTTACCCACGTTTGGTCTACCAACAATTGCTATTTTGGGAATTCTTTCGACCGAAGAAAGTTCTGGAGCGGCTTCAGGTATCTTAGCTACAATTTTCTCTATGAGTTCATCTACTCCAAAACCTGTAATGGCTGAAACAGGAATAAACTCATCTGTTCCTATACTGTAAAAATCTGCTACTCTGTTGAGCTTTGAGGGGTCATCAATCTTATTAATAACCCATAGAATTTCCTTGCCTGTCTGTCTTAGTTTTCTTGCAGTTTCTAAGTCATCGGGTAGCAATCCCTCTTTGCCATCAAGTAAGTGGATTATTATATCTGCTTCCGATATTGCCATCTCAACTTGTTGTAACATTTGTTTTTGAATTATATCCTCTGCCTTCTCTTCTGGGAAAAAACCTCCAGTGTCAACAACGCTAAATACTCTATCTTCCCACCTTGCAGTGCCATAGTTTATGTCTCTCGTAACTCCCGGAAGGCGGTCAGTTATTGCTTTAAGTTTCTGTTCTCCTCTAATTAATCTGTTAAAAAGAGTAGATTTGCCAACATTTGGTCTTCCCACGATTACTACTGTAAACATTTAAACTCCCTTTAATCTTCTGAAAGTTCTTTAGGCAGAGGTATGCCAAGAGATTTTATCTTCTTATAAAGATTGCTTCTTTCAATACCAATGAGCTCTGCTGTTTTTCTCATATTCCAATTGTTTTCCTTAAGTCTTTTAATTATAAAATCTTTTTCAAAGGCATCTCGAGCTTCCTTAAGAGAGCTATACTTAAAATAGCTTTCCTCACTCACTTTTTTGCTTATTAAGCCTAACCTTTCGATATCCTCAGCATCAACCCTGTCTGACGGTATCATTATCATTAATCTCTCTACAGCATTTTTAAGTTCTCTAACATTGCCAGGCCAGTCATAACTCTGAAGAATCTTGAAAGCCCTTTCTGTTAGCGCCTTGTATTTCCATCCTTTTTCTCTTACAAATTCTGTCATAAAATAGTGTATCAGTTCAGGAATATCCTCCTTTCTTTCTCTAAGCGGTGGTAAATAAATGGGAACAACATTTAGTCTGTAGTAAAGGTCTTCTCGAAAACTGCCTTTTTTTATCTCTTCTGAGAGGTCTTTGTTCGTCGCTGAGATAATTCTTACGTTTACCTTTATGTCCCGAGTGCCTCCAACTCGTTGAAATCTTTGTGTTTCTATGACTCTCAGTAATTTTGCCTGCGTGAGAAGTGACATATCTCCTATCTCATCGAGGAAGAGAGTGCCTCCATCGGCAAGTTCAAACTTACCTATTTTTTTATCTATTGCACCGGTGAAAGCTCCTTTCTCATGGCCGAAAAGTTCACTCTCAATTAACTCTTGCGGAATAGCTGCACAGTTGACTTCTACAAAAGCTCCGCTACTTCTTTCGCTTAACGAGTGAATTGCTCTTGCCACAAGTTCTTTGCCTGTTCCAGATTCGCCGAGTATTAATACCCTTGAGTCACCTTTTGCAATTAACTCTATTTGCTGTCTAATAGAGTTGATTACCTTTGAATTACCGATTAACTCATGTCGTTTCGACAAACTGCTTTTTAACTTAACATTTTCTCTCTCTAAATTTTTAAATTGTAATGCCCTCTCGACAGTTAATATTACTCTCTCAATAGAGAGAGGCTTTTCAAGAAAATCGAATGCTCCAATCTTAACTGCCTTTACAGCCATCTCTACGTTAGCATGACCAGAAATCATTATAACTGGCAGCTCTTGATATCTTTCCTTTATCTGTTTTATTGCATCGATTCCGCTCATACCTGGTAACCATACATCAAGAAGAACAAGGTCTACTTCCTCTTTCTCAATAATATTGAATGCTTCCTCTGCAGTTTCTGCCTGAACTACAGAGTATCCCTCGTCTGACAAAATCTCTGACAGTGTCTCAAGGATACCCTTTTCATCATCTACTATCAAAAGTTTCTCTTTCATGCAGGCACCTCTACGGTAAATACTGTTCCTTTTGGCAGATTATCTTTAACATAAATTTTACCACCATGTTCAGTCACAATCTTTCTTGCTATTGCCAAGCCAAGGCCTGTGCCATCCTTGCTTCTTGAAAAATAAGGCAGAAAAAGCTTTTCTTTTACCTCATCATCAATGCCCGGACCAGTGTCTGCTATCTCAATAATCAAACTCTCACCTATTTTAACAGAGATAGTTATCTCTCCCTTACCATTCATAGCCCTTATGGCATTGTCAATTAAATTTATAAGCACTCTTTTAAACTCTTGTTGGTCTAATAATACATCTCTCACTTCATCTTTAAATACAAGATTAATTTTTACATCCTTGTATCCTCTATAAAGCTCTCTCACATCTTCAAGAAGCTTCAATGGATTTATACTTTCCTTTTTAATCTCAGGCAGTTTACCAAATCTTTGGAAAGAGTCAACTAAAGCCTTCAGAGAGTCTACTTCAGATATAATAGTTTGGGTTGACTTCTCCAGAACCCTCTCAAAATCTTCATCACCGCTTCTCCATTTTCTGATAAGTCTTTCTGTGGCAAGTTTTATAGGAGTAAGCGGATTTTTAATTTCATGGGCAAGTCTACGGGCAACCTCTTCCCATGCTGATGCCTGCTGTGCCTTTACAATATCCGTTATATCATCAAAAACCACGATAATTCCAGATGCCTTTTCGTTTTCACTCTCTCTAAGAGATATAATTCTTGCCCTTATATTTTTAATCTGTCCGCTAATTTTGATATTTAAGTCTTTCTCAATCTCGTAAATACGTTCTTGAGATATTTTACTAATGAATTCTCTCAACTCATCTGATTCAAGATGGGAGAGTATATTCTCATAGTGCTTTCCTTCAATTTTATTTTTTTCCAGATGCAAAATTCTCTCTCCGGCCTTGTTTATTGTTAAGATATTACCATCGGGAGATATAAAAATAACTCCTGATGTGATGTTAGAAAGAATGTTCTCAAGCAGTATATTTCTCTCAGAGATTTGCAGATAAGCCTTATCAAGCTTCTCTATCATTTCATTGAAAGAATTAACGAGTATGCCTATCTCGTCAGAACTTTTTGTCAAAATCTTAACCTTAAGGTCTCCCATAGCAACCCTGTTTGTCGCATCAACAAGTTCTCTTAATGGATTAGTTATTTCCTGAGAAATTTTCATAGCTGCCCATAAAGCAAGAAAAATTATAATAAGACTTAAAAAACCCAAAAAATACAGATAATTAGTCTTTACAGCCCTTCTCATAGAGCCCATTTTTAAATATTCCTCGTGATAGCCTCTTAATTCCTCTACTTTTTTTGTTACCTCCTGTGAAATTGGCATTTTTGCGACTAAAATTCCTTTACCATAAGGAATAGCAGCAACTACCGTATCTGCATCTGGTGATGAAACAATCTGGCTCACTTTTTTACCCTGAAAAGCTTCTCTGTAAATCTCGGGCATCTCTTCTGTTGGAGCATCAATTCTCTCAACAGAAATATATCTTGGAAGTGTTTTAATTCTCCCTTGCGAATAATCTTCGAGTATTGTTAAGAGTTTTTCTTTCTCCAAATCATAGAAGGCTCTGACTGTTTCAACAGCCCTTGATACAATTTCCCTGTTTGATTTTGAAAAAATTTTTTCTATGGAACTCTCGAGCACACCACTGAAAGCAACGAATAAAAGGGCAGAGGGAATAAGCACCAAACCAACAAAAATTGTTACTATTTTTATTCTAAACCTGTAACCAGGAACTTCCCTGTGCTTTTCGAGATATAGCCTGAAAATGCTTCTAATAACAAAAAATCCAAGCGTTACTATCGATATTATGTTTATAACAAAGAGAGATACAATTATGAAGCGAGTTGGAATTTGCTCCGAAGGGATTCTAAGAAGATATATCTCGAAAGCAAGAACCAGAAAAAGCAAGCACGTCAAAAAAATAGGCAAAAAATATTTTTTTAATCTATCTTTCATGGCAGCTTAAAACTCTCGGAATTCTTACTTATTTTTTTCTCATACTTTGGTATAAAAAACAAAAAGTTCTCAAGAATCGATGGAAGTCTTTTGATATTAGATTCTACAGTAATTTTCAGATAGTATGTGCCTTTTTCAAGTCTGCTTATATCAGCCACTTTTGTAGGTTCTATATGCATAGCCCATTTTATCGCATCGCTATAATTATTAAATCTTTTTTCGAGGAGCACATCTCTCAATATACTTTTCACTGTAAATTCACCTTTTATTGGGTCAGAAGACATAGCTCTTTGGATTTGCACGGTAGCAATAAATTCATCTGGTATAATTGACCATCGCCTGTATAGTTCTATTGTTATCAGAAGATTTTTACCAAGGCCATTTTTAAAATCCTCCACAAACTCAACCGATGGCACAATGGTTGCACTCGTTGATACGTATCCACCGTCTATATTAACCTCCATTTTTATGTCTTCAATGCCATACGCGGAAGGTATAAAAAACAAAACAGTCATTAAAGTTATTATGAACAGACTTGAAAACCTTTTGATCATCAGTTTTATTATATTACTTTTTCTTTACTTTTTCTGAATTTTTATGATAAAAACTTAGAATAAAAACATTTTAAGGAGGTTTTCGATGAAAAAATTTTTAATCGTTGCCGGTGCGAGTTTCATCCTTCTTAGTGGTTGTGCAACAAAAGAATATGTAAAAGAGCAGATTGACCCAGTTAATTTGCGTCTTGAAAGAATTGAAAAACAGTTAGAGAATATGAATAAAGAAACGAACAGAGAGATATCAAATCTCAAATCCGAATTAGCTTCAACAAATAGGACAGCCCAAGAGGCATTAAGAAAATCTGAGGAAGCTAAGAAAGAGGCAAATGCAGCAAGGATGAGTGCTGATGATGCTGCAAGAAAAGCACAGGCCGCAGCAGAGGCCTCAAAGAAGGCCTTTGAACTTCAACAAAAGAAGTAATTTGACATTTTAGTTCATTAAATATTACATTTTCAGATTATGAAAAGCCAAGTTATTCATTCCCTATGGATAGGACTTTTGGCTGGCTGTTTTGGAGGGCTTGTAGGGCTTGGAGGAGGAGTCGTGATGATTCCTCTAATGGTAGCTGTCCTGAAGATTACTCAACACAAAGCTCATGGAACAAGTCTATTTGCCCTTGTATTCACAGGAATTACTGGTGCTGTAACCTATGGCATGAAAGGCTCTGTAGATGTGATTGCCTCTGTTATACTTGCTATCACAGCTATTTTTACAGCAAGGGCTGGTGCTAAATTTGCCCACAGTCTTCCAGAATGGAAATTAAAAAGAGCTTTTGGAGGTTTTCTCATATTTGCAGCTTTAATACTTCTTTTAAAGCCCTATCTCGCCAGTTTGTATCATTTCGAATTTGAAAGTTCTCTAAAAATTATAACCCTTTTGATAGTTGGAATATTTGCTGGTTTTCTCGCAGGGATGATGGGAATCGGAGGAGGAACTGTTATGGTTCCTGCTTTAGTTTTAATACTCAATTATGGTCAGCATATCGCACAAGGAACATCTCTTCTGTGTATGGTTCCAGCAGGAGCAGTTGGAGCTTATACTCATCTTAAGCTTGGAAATGTAATTAAAGGGCTATTGCCCGGCTTAATAATCGGAATTATAGCAGGTACTTATATTGGTTCTACTATTGCTCATTTTCTTTCTGAAGGCAATCTTAGGGTAATATTCGCAATAATTATAATCTGGACTGGTATAAGATTTCTCAAGACACCTAAACCAGTTAAATGAAAAAGACAATAGTTATTCTATTAATCTCCTTATTAATTTCTATTGTAAATGCACAAGAAGAGCCCCGTAAAATCTCTATAAAAATTGGCAAATATCAGGATTTTTATAGATTTGTCTTCGTATGTGAAAACAGCGCGATAAGCAAGTCAATAAATGTAAATCTCTCTGCAGAAGGCACAATTAAACTCTTCTTTCCTGAACTGTTTAGTTTCGATTTTGAAGGTAAAACACTTGAGGAAGACAACACCATAAAAGGTATAAGGGTCATAATAAAAAACAAAACGCTTTTAATTAAAGGAATTCCAATAAAGGAAATAAAAGTATTGAGACTTGAAAATCCATCACGAGTTGTCGTTGATGGATATTTTTTGGAAAGTGTGGCTGATGAAAAGCCCCTTAAAAATACTACAGTTCTGATTGACCCAGGACATGGAGGAAAAGATTTAGGGCTGAATTTCAATGACACCAATGAAAAGACTATTGTTTTAAATTTGGGAAAGGATATAGCTTCAAAATTAGCAAAAAGAGGAATAAAAGCCTCTCTTACAAGGGCAACAGATGATGACTTATCAATAGAAAGTAGAATTAAAATTGAAAACAAAATTAAACCCGCTCTCACTTTAAGTCTCCACCTATCAAACAAGGAAAATTTTACAGTTTACACTTCTCCGATTAAAAAAAATATATCCCGACAAGAAGCTTCAATTGTATTTTTAAATGAAGACAGGGCATTGAGAATCTTAACTAAAAAAATCAATGAACATTTTACAGAACAAGTATATTCTGAAAAATTGCCTATTACTTTGCTAAAAAATACAACTTCTACATCTCTGTTAATTGAACTACCAAAAAGAACAGCCTTAGGTGATTCGAAGTATATAGAGAGAATATCAGAAATTTTTGTTAAAACAATTGAAGAACTCTTAAAAAAGCAAGAAAGCGGCAAGAGGAATGAATAAAAAAATACTAATTTATGTAGCTGTTCTTTTCGCTCTAATCGCAATTGGAACAGCAATTTTTCTATTCTTTTATAGAGAAAAAGGACAAACGCAAAACAAGAAAGAACTTCCCGAAAGCATGCAAAGCTACAGGATATTTATAGCTGATTTTAAAATGCTACAAACAAAAGAGTTATTTCTAAAAAAGGAAGGAAACGATTTACAACTTCTTGAGAAAGTGTTAGAAAACTATATTACCGAATTACCATCTCACATAAAAGATATAAAAGTCTTAGGTGTCTATAGAGACAAAGAAAATGTTATTTACATAGATTTATCAAAAAATCTGTTCACTCAGGGAGATGCTCTCGAAGAGTATGCTATTTTAAAATCCCTTTACAGAACAATAAAGGACAATTTTGCTTGGGTAGAAGACATAAGAATACTAATTAACGGAAAGGAATTAGAGACATTGGGAGGTCATTTTTCTATTGAAAACTCACTGAAGACAGCACTGGAGGATAATAAATGAAAGAAAAGCCAATTGGAATCTTTGACTCAGGTGTAGGAGGATTAACCGTCCTAAAGGAGATATCAAAATTATTACCAAATGAAAGTATAATCTATCTTGGAGATACGGCAAGAGTGCCCTATGGAATCCGTTCTTCAGAAACAGTAGTCAAATATTCTATAGAATGTGCAAACTTCTTACATAAGAAAGGAATAAAAATTTTAGTAGTTGCCTGTAATACCTCTTCATCTGTGAGTTTAGACATACTGAAGGAGAAATTACCAATACCTGTAATAGGCGTAATTATTCCTGGAGTAAAGGCTGCCCTAAAAACAACAAAAAAGGGTAAAATAGGAGTTATCGGAACTGAAGCTACTGTAAGGAGTCAATCCTACACAAAGAGAATAAAGGAAATAAATCCAGCCATTGAGGTCATATCAAAACCGTGTCCTCTTTTTGTGCCACTTGTTGAGGAGGGGATTCTGGAGGGGAAAATTGCTGAATTAGTAATTGATAGGTATTTAAAGGAGATTAAAGAAAGTGGGATTGATACTCTGATACTTGGATGCACCCATTATCCTCTACTAAAAAAATCAATTCAGCAATATATGGATGGTATTAAACTTGTCGATTCGGCTGAGGAGGTTGCCATAGAAGTGAAAGAAATGCTAAAGGAATTGAATCTACTTAATGAAGAGGGAGGAAAAAGTTTTAAAACTTTCTATGTAACCGATGACCCAGAGAGATTTAAAAAAATTGGAGAAATTTTTTTAAACTATGGCATTGAAAAAATTTTCAAAGTATCACTTGAGGAGGATAAATGAGACCAGACGGTAGAAAAAATGATGAATTGAGAATAATCAAAATTCAAAAGGAGTTCATCAAAAATGCAGATGGTTCTGTTTTAATTGAATTTGGAAATACAAGAGTAATCTGCACTGCCTCTATTGAAAATAAAGTGCCTCCTTTTTTAAAAGACCAGAAAAAAGGGTGGATAACAGCCGAATACGGCATGATTCCCCGTTCAACACCTGTTAGAATGCTGAGAGAGTCAACAGCTGGTAGGGTCGGAGGAAGAACTCATGAAATACAGAGATTAATTGGTAGGTCATTGAGAGCTGTTGTTGACCTTGAAAAACTTGGAGAGAGAACAATATGGATAGACTGCGATGTTATAGAAGCGGATGGAGGAACAAGAACAGCTTCAATTACTGGTGGATATCTTGCATTAAGAGAGGCAATAAAAAAGGCAATAAATGCAGGAATGATTACAGAAAACCCTATCAAAGACACGATTGCAGCTATAAGTGTTGGAATTGTAAGTGGAGAACCAAGGCTTGACCTTTGTTACGCTGAGGACTCTCAAGCAGAAGTTGATATGAACGTAGTAATGACGGGAAGTGGAAAGTTCATAGAAATACAAGGAACTGCTGAAATAGTGCCTTTCTCAAAAGAGAGTTTACAGCATCTGTTAAATTTAGCTGAAAAAGGAATAAGAGAGATTTTTCGTCTTTTTTCAGAATAAGGATAGTTCCTTGACATTTAAAGAATAAACATGATAGTTTTAATTTGAAACTTTACTTGAAAAAATGGAAAATGATTCGTTAAAAAAGCGTTGTTTTATTAGTCCTACCTTTGGCATCCTTTCTTTAGAAGAAGTCTTTGCAAAAATAATTCAGTTTGTAAAAAATGAGCAAGAGAAAAGTTACAGTCTTATCATAGGAAGCGATTCATTCCCCGGAGAGGAAACTGTATTCGTAACTGCAATTATTGTTCATCGTAAAGGTTCTGGTGGGATATATTTTTACAGAAAAATTCGCCTTGAAAAAATGTCAAATCTAAAATTAAGGATATTCACAGAAGCTTCCTTAAGTCTTGAATTGGCGGAAATGATGAAGAAAAAACTAATGGAAAATGGATTTTCTCGCCTACCAGTAGAGATACATCTTGATGTGGGTAAGAACGGAGCAACAAGAAGTCTTGTTAAAGAAGTAATAAAGATGATTGTCGGCTCTGGCTACATAGCTGTTACCAAGCCAGATTCATTCGGTGCCTCAAAAGTAGCAGACAGACATACAAATTAAAAGCCGGGAATGGGATTTGAACCCACGACCGGTCGATTACGAATCGACTGCTCTGCCGCTGAGCTATCCCGGCTTATTTTTTATATTTTATCAAACTCTCTCTTAAAGTAGCGATAGGTATCTTCGTCGTATAGACAGAATTCTAATGTCTCAAGACAAGAAGCTTCTTTTTTCATGTAGTCAACTGCTGTTTTAATAAGAATTTCTGCAACAAAATCCTTCGGACATCCATAGATACCTGAACTTATTGCTGGAAAGGATATGCTTTTCAGGCCGTATTCTTCAGCTTTCTTAAGACTGTTTAAAACGGCATTTTTTAATTTTTTATCCTCATCTCCCTCGCCCCATATGGGTCCGACAGCATGAATAACGTATTGAGCTTTCAAAGCTCCTGCTTTTGTTACTGCTGCTTCTCCAGTAGGAACAAAGCCAATCCTGTCACTTTCTTCTTGGATTATGTGACCACCCTTTTTTACAATAGCTCCTGCTACTCCGCCTCCATGTTTGAGATAGTTATTAGCGGCATTTACAATCGCATCCGTATCTCTTTCTGTTATATCGCCAATTATTATTCTTAACACCTTATCATTTATTTTCTTTTCTTCCATAGACACCCTCCTACGTATAAAAATATCTTAACTAAAAATAAGTTTTTTGTTAAACTACATAATATGATAGACAATTGGATAAAAGAAATCAAAGCTAATCCGAAAAGCCAATCAGCCGGAATGATTCTAATTCATAATGGAATAGTTAGAGAAACTTCTAAGGATGGTAAAGCTGTAAAAGGGATGAAACTTAGCTATAACAAAGAAAAACTTGAACAAGCAATAAACCAAATAAAAACAAAAGATGGAATTATAGATGTCAAGGTATGGATAAATGAGGGAGAGTTAAAAGTAGGCGATGACATAATGATTGTTCTTGTAGCAGGAAGACTAAGGACAGACGTATTCCCTGCCCTTCAAGAACTTGTTGCAAAAATTAAAAATGAGGTTGTAAATGAAGAGGAAATTTTCTAAACTTTTGATTGTTCTTTTAATCTCTCTTTTATCCTTCTCCTGTATTGCTGAAGTTGACCCAATCTCAGGTAAAAAAACCTACACCCTACTTTCTACTAAACAGGAAATTGAGATAGGACAGAAAGTTGTTCCTTCTGGAATAAATGAAAACGAAGGTTTATATCCTGACAGGGAAGTTCAAAATTACATAAGACAGCTCGGAGCAAAGATTGCTGCTGTTACTCCGAGAAAGGTGGACTATCAATTTTATATTGTAAATTCGCCAGAAATAAATGCTTTTGCACTGCCAGGCGGGCCTGTGTTTATTACCAGAGGAATATTACTCAAAATGGAAAGAGAAAGCGAACTCGTTGGTGTTTTAGCCCACGAACTTGGTCACATAAATGCAAGGCATCATGCTAAATTTCTTGAAAAAAGCTTCGGAATGAGCGCCCTTGTAAGCATTTTGGGAATAGCCTTGCAAGGAAGTAACTATGCTTCAGCAGTCATGACAGTTGCTCAGATTTCTGCAGGATTGCTTCAGTTGAAATTCAGCCGTGACCAAGAAAACGAAGCTGATGCACTGGGAGTAAAATTTGCTTATCAGTCAGGGTATGACCCTCGAGGCCTCGTAACAATGTTTGAGAAATTTAAGACTCTCGAGAGGGGCATGTCTGTTGAGTGGCTAAGCACTCATCCTTTACCAGATACACGAATAAGACATGTCCAGCAGATGATAGCTCAGCAGTATGGAGACTCTCAAAGGTTAAGACAGAACAGTAGTGAGTTCAATAGGGTTCAAGGAATTTTACAATCAACAAAAGAATCCTATGATTTGGTCGAAGAGGCTAAAAAATACATTAAATCACGTAATTACACTCAAGCATTAAATCTTCTTGACAGAGCAATAACAAGATACGGAAGCAATTATGCCTATACTTACAGGGCTCTGGTAAATCTAAATTTAAAAAGATACAATGAAGCCATATCTGATGCTGACAGAGCCATTTCTCTTGACAGTCTTTATTTTAGACCAATGTTTATAAAAGGCGTAGCTCAAAATCAAATGGGACAGTGGAATTCGAGTATCAATACTCTTGAGAAAGCCAAGAGTCTAATAAATGATAATGCAGACCTTTATTATTACTTAGGAGTGAACTATCAGTCAGTAGGCAACAGAACAAAGGCAATTGACAATCTTTCCACAGCACTTCAGCTTACAGACGGTAAACGAGGATGGGAGGCTGATGCACAAAGAAGATTAAAAGCATTAAGAGGTTACTGAGGAGGGAAAATGAAAAAAGCACATCTTTTAATTAGTGGCAGAGTTCAAGGAGTTTTTTATAGAGCCTTTACAAGAGAAGTAGCCGAATCTCTTGGACTAAAAGGTTGGGTTAGAAATCTAAGAGATGGTAGAGTTGAAGCAGTTTTTGAAGGAGACGAAGACAAAATCTCTATTGCCATAGAGAGATGTAAAGAAGGCCCTCCATATGCTAAGGTAGACAGTATCGAAATAACCTGGGATGAAGCAGAAGGATATACCGATTTTGAAATAAAAAAAACCATTTAATCATGAGGTGTAAAAATGAAGCTTTATTTGAAAAAATTTCTTTATTTTCTGATAATTTCCCTACTCTCTCTGAGTTTAATCAGTTGTGGTGGCAAGAAAGAGGTAAAAAAGGAAGACTTTGACCCTGTCGTATATCTCAAAAAAGCGGATGAACTAATCGGGAAAAAAGAGTATGAAGAAGCAAGAAAGCTTTTGTTCGAGATAAAAAATAGAGAATCTGCAAAAGAGTATGCACCTTTAGCACAGCTAAAAATCGCCGACTCCTATCTTAAAGAAGATGAGCCAGAACTTGCCATTGTAGAATATAGAAGATTTTTAGAGCTCTATCCAGAGTCAACCTATGCCCCATACGCCCAATATAGCATTGCAATGGCTTATTTCAGGCAGATTGAGGGAGCAGAGAGAGGTGCTGGAACAGCTCAGAAAGCACTTGAAGAATTTCTCAAACTTGAAAAACTCTATCCCCGTCATCCATATGGAGAAATCCTGCCTCTTAGAATACAAAAATGCAGAAACATAATTGCTGAAGGAGAACTCATAATAGGAAAATTTTATTACAAAAAGGGTTCCTATAAAGCTGCTATAGGCAGGTTTGAGGGTATTGTTAAAAATTACCCAGACTTCAAAAATCTTGATGAGACTTTATATCTTCTTGTAGAGTCTTACAGAAAAATCGAAATGACAGAAATGGCAAGGCAATATCTAAAAATGCTAAAAGATAAATTTCCCGACAGCCAATTTGCTAAAAAAGTAGATGGACTTAAAATTCAATAGATGCAAAGCTTTTTACCAATTTTAATCAACATTAAAAATAAAAAATGCGTTGTAATAGGCGGTGGAAAAGTTGCAGAAAGAAAAATAAAAACTCTCTTAAAATATGGTGCGGATATCACTCTTATTAGTCCAGAGACTACAGAAACCCTTAAAGAGATTATTCAAAAAGGAAAAATTAAATATATAAAAAAAAAGTATTCGAAAAAAGACTTAAGAGATGCTGTCATAGTAGTTGCTGCTACATCGGACAGTAAAGTAAACTCTCAGATTCAAAAAGATGCGAAGTTCCTTATAAACTGCGTAGAGCAAAAAGAAAGTTTCGAAGAAAGTAATAATGTAGAGTATATAGTGCCTGCAGTTTTTGAAAAGGAAAACTTAAAGATTGCTATCTCGACAGAATTTCCTGCTTTAAGTAAAACAATTAAAAAGGAACTAAATGAAATTTATGGCAAAGAATTTGCATTATATTTAAAATACCTCAAAAAAATTCGAAAAGTCTTAAAAGAAAAAATAAGGGACAGTAAGGAAAGGCAAAGACTTTTCAGAAAAATTGCTTCGAATAAAATTGTGTCAATTTTGAGACAATGCGGTTTCAAAAAAGCAAAAGAGGAGATAGACAGAATAATTCGTGAAACATAAGGTTGTTGTAATAGGTGCAGGATATTTTGGAGAAAGGCACATAAAAGCCCTATCTCAAATAGAAGAGGTAAATATAATTGGTATTGCCGAAAAAGATACCGAAAGAGGCAGGGCAATTGCAGAGAGCTTTAACATAAAACATGCAGAGGATTTCAGAGAATTTTTAGAGGAAGCAACAACTTTCTTTATTGTAACACCCACAAAAACTCACTTTGAAATTACAATGGAACTTATACAAGCAGGAAAAAATATTTTCATAGAAAAACCTATCACGGAAAATCCAATACAGGCAAAAATATTAATTGATGAGGCTATTAAAAGAGGTATAATTTTTCAGATAGGCTTAATTGAGAGATTTAATCCTGTCATTGAAACTTTATTTGGTTTACTTAAAAATCCCAAATTTATAGTTGCCAGAAGAGTCTCACCCTTTTTAGGAAGAGCCACTGATACCCATGTAACCTTTGACCTCATGATACATGACTTAGATTTGATTTTCTATTTATTAAAAGAAACTAATGAAACTCCAGAAGTAAAGGAAATAAAATCATTCAATAATAGTATTGTTACAGATAAAATTGACTTTTCCCAAGTCTGGATTGACTTTTCAATAAAAGAAAAAACTATAGGGACTAATCTTACAGCAAGTCGGGTAGCAAATGGTTTTGAAAGGAGATTATCAATAATGGATGAAGATAGTGCTTTATATGCAGATTTAATAGGAAAAACTATAGTAAAAATTGACCAAAAAGGAAATTCCATAGAAATAGCCGTAAAAAATAAAGAAAAGCAGCCTCTTCAGGAAGAAATAAAAGACTTTCTTCAGTCTATTAAAGAACAAAGACTTTCATACATAGCTCCAAAGCCTGATGAGATAGTCAGAACAATAGAAATAATAAACAAAATAAACGGAGGAAAAATTGATGAAGCCATTCATTGACCTGAAAGCCCAGTATTTAAACATAAAAGATGAAATACTGGAAATAATAAATGAGATTCTTGAAAGCTCTCATTACATACTGGGAGAAAATGTGAGAAAATTCGAAGATGAAGTAAAATCTTACTTAGGAGTAAAAGAAGCTATTGGAGTTGCCTCTGGAACAGACGCTCTCCATCTTGCCTTAAAAGCATTAGATATTGGAAAAGGAGATGAAGTCATAACCACGCCTTTCACTTTTTTTGCCACAGTAGAGGCAATAACTTATGTGGGAGCTAAGCCTGTTTTTGTTGACATAGACAGTAGAACTTATAACATAAACGCCGATAAAATTGAAGAGAAAATTACGCCTCGCACAAAAGCCATAATTCCGGTTCATATTTTTGGTTGTCCTGCAAATATGGAAAAAATAATTGAGCTGGCAAGTAAATACGGATTAAAAATAATTGAAGATGCTGCGCAAGCTTTTGGGGCTAAAATAGGAGACAAAAAAGTTGGTTCTATAGGAGATATAGGTTGTTTCAGTTTTTATCCAAGCAAAAATCTCGGTTGCTTTGGTGATGGAGGCATGGTTGTAACCAATAATGATGAGCTGGCTGAAAAAATTAGAATTTTAAGAAATCATGGTTCTCCCGGAAGATATATTCATAATACTGTAGGATTAAACTCACGGCTTGATGAAATTCAGGCAGGAATTTTAAGGGTAAAAATTAAATACATTGACCAGTATAATGAACTTAGAAGAAAAAAAGCTGCCGTATACACGAAATACTTAAGTGATGCAGTAATAACGCCTGATGAGCCCACAAACGTCTATCATGTCTTCCATCTCTACAGCATCCGTTCAGACAGACGAGAGAAAATAATGAAAACCTTACAAAAACATGGAATTCCATCGGTCGTATACTATCCAATTCCTATGCATCTTCAAGGAGCATTAAAGGCTCTTTCCTACAAAGAAGGAGATTTTCCAGTTGCTGAGAAAATCTCAAAAGAGATTTTTTCGCTTCCCCTGTATCCTGAATTAGCCGAAGAGGAAATTTTTCAAATCTCTCAGATAATTCTAAGATGCCTTCAGGAAAACTACTTATAATAGCAGGCGAATCCTCAGGAGAACTATACGGCTCTCTTCTTGCCCGTCAACTTAAGAGAGATTTCCAACTATTCGGAATCGGTGGCAAACACATGAAGGAGGCAGGGGTTGAACTTATTGGCGATATAACACACGCCTTCGGAATTTTTGAGGTATTATCCCACTTAGGAAAAATAAAAG
Source organism: Nitrospiraceae bacterium UBA2600 (assembly GCA_002339325.1). GTDB lineage: Bacteria > Nitrospirota > Thermodesulfovibrionia > Thermodesulfovibrionales > Thermodesulfovibrionaceae > Thermodesulfovibrio. The sequence continues at coordinate 20,775 of DDKK01000031.1, forward strand.
CTAACATGAAGGTGGCTGAGGGATTTTTAAGAAAAGTCGATGGTGTTGTTTTAATAGACTTTCCTGACTTTAATCTAAAACTTGCAGCCAAAGCAAAGGCTTTAGGTAAAAAAGTTCTCTATTATGTAAGTCCTCAGATATGGGCATGGAGAAAAGGAAGAATTAGACTGATAAAAAAATTTGTAGACCAGATGGCAGTAATACTGCCCTTTGAGGAAACAATCTACAGGGAAGCACAAATCCCTGTAAAATATGTTGGACATCCAATGTATGAATTATTGCATGAGGAGCTTGGAAACAGGGGAGTATTCTTCAGAGGCTTTATTGGTGATGAGGATAAGAAGATACTCAGAGAACGATTCGGAATAGAGAGAGAAGTCGTATTAACTTTAATGCCTGGTAGCAGACCCTCAGAAATAAAGAGAAATATGCCCTTCATGTTTAAATTGATTAACCAATTCGACAGAGAGAGGATACACTTTATAATACCAAAAGCCCCTAATATTGAATTCAGCGATGAAGAAAAGAGTAAATTTAAAGAGCATGAGAATATAACAATACTAAATGAACAAGCCTTTACAGCTCTTGCAATGAGTGATGCTGCTGTAATAACATCGGGCACTTCAACTCTTCAGGCAGCGCTTTTACAAATTCCAATGATTGTAATATACAGAGTAAATCCTCTTTCATATGTAATTGGTAAAATTCTCATCAAAGGAGTAAAACACATATCCCTTCCAAATGTTATAGCAGACTTCATGAATGAAGGTGACAGGAGATTACCAGAGTTCATACAAAAGCTTGATGTCTATGAAATAGCCGAAGAAATAAACAAACTACTATATGACAGTTATGAGAGAATGCAAATAATCAGTTTTCTTAAAAGTATAAGCAGATATTTCCATGGAAAAGAGGCATCAAAGGAAGTTTACAGTCTATGCAAACAGCTTTTTTAGTGATATACACATTGCTATATTTGATTGGTTTGATTTTTTTGTTTCCTTTTGAATACTTTAAAAGACCTCCTAATATACGGAAACGCTGGTTATTAGAAAAAATGGGCTTTTTTGCAAAATCTTCTTCATATTCAAATACTGACAGTAAACCTAAGATATGGATTCATGCTGTATCTGTAGGAGAGGTATTGGCTATATCAAGCTTTGTAAAAGCCTTATCAAAAGACTACGAAATTATAATTAGCACCATAACAGATACGGGACAGAGAGTAGCTTTTGAAAGGTTTAAGAATTATCCTGTAAAAATAATATATCTTCCCTTTGACACTCCTTGTGCAATCAGAAGAACGATTAATTTTTTTAAACCAAAGGCTTTAATTTTGGTAGAAACAGAATTATGGCCTAATTTGATATTTTTCTCCTCTAAGAAATTCCCTGTTTTTATTGTAAATGGTAGATTAAGTGAAAAATCCTATAAAGGCTATAAGAAATTAAAAATTTTCATAAAACCTCTTTTAAGAAAAATTCACAGCATTTATGTTCAAGAAGAAACTTATAAAGATAGATTTATAAATCTCGGGGCAGAAAAGGAAAGGATTTACACTACTGGTAATATGAAATTTGATATCGAAATAAAAGAGATAACTTTTGAATGGGAAAATTCTATTCCAAAACCTATAATTCTTGCTGGAAGTACCCATGAACCTGAAGAAGAGATTATTACAGATATTTTTATTAAACTAAACATTAATGGAACTTTGATTATTACGCCAAGACATCCTGAGAGATTTGAGAGAGTTGAAAATGTAATAAAAAATAAGATAACTCTATCACAAAGAGAAATTTATTTCTCAAAATTAAGTGAAATAAAAACATCCCTCAACATTAAACCTTCAACCATGATTTTGCTTGTTGACCGGATGGGAATCTTAAGTTCTCTGTATAGAATGTGCGACATTGCAATAATTGGAGGAAGTTTTATTCCTCACGGTGGACAAAATCCACTGGAGCCTGCTTACTGGAAAAAGTCTTTCATATGCGGACCTCATATGAATAATTTCCCTTTTATTGAGGAGTTCATAAAAGAGCAGGCCTGCATAATGACTGAAAAGGAACTTCTTGATAAACGAATTCTTGAATTAATTAACAACAACTCTCTTAGAAATTCGATTGGGTTAAAAGCCTATGAAATTTTCAAAAAGAAGTCTGGTGCTACCGAAAGAACTCTAAACCACTTAAAAGCTATCCTTTAGCAAGTTTTTCTAATTTATTCAGATTGTCTACTTGTCCGAGCACTATCAAAATATCTCCCTCTTTAATTATTGTTTGGGAAGTCGGATTAAACTTCATTCTTCCATCATTTCTCTTAATACCAATAACTATGATGCCTAAATCTTTTCCTAAGCCACTCTGAGCTATGGTCTTATCAACAAGAGGAGATTTACCTGAAATCTCTATCTCCTCAATCTGAATCTCCACATGCTCTGCCCTTGTAGCAAATTCAAGAAAATCAACAACTGTTGGTCTTAGAACAGTATGAGCAATTCTAAGTCCGCCTATAAAGTATGGAGAAACCACTCTGTCAGCACCAGCTCTCTTTAGCTTATGTTCAGCCTCTCTGTCAACAGCTCTTGCAACTATAAAGAGATTTTTATTTAATTCTCTCGCACTTAATACAACATACAGATTTTCTGCATCAGAAGGTAGAACAGTGATAAGTCCTTTTGCTTTCTCTATGCCTGCGGCCTTTAAAACCTCATCGTGTGTTGCATCTCCTTCGATATAGATAATCTCTTCATTTTCAGGTAAATTCTTTGTTTTTTTCAATAATTACGATAGGAATACTATTAGCTTGGAGTTCTCTTACAATTATGCTTCCCATTCTACCATAACCGCAAATAACATAATGCTCTGATATGGAGTCAATTTTTTTCCTCATTTTTCGCTTTTTAAAAACCTCCTTTATCTCTCCTTCTATTAAAATTTTCGCACCTACCGTAAGAGTGTATGTGAAAACACCGAATCCTGTAAGTATAAGAATTATAGTAAAAATTTTACCCTTCTCGTCTAAATCTTTAACCTCTTTAAAACCAACTGTAGCGAGAGTAATTACTGTCATATAAAGTGCATCAAGAAACCGCATATCTTCAATAATCATATATCCAAATGTGCCAAAAAGGAGGATACTCACAAGAAGAATGGACACAAAAACAAACTTTCTGTGAATAAGATTAACAATCGCTACATAAATTACAGGCAACATAGGCTGAAATAAATTATAGCATAATGAATAATCATTAGAGTTATACTATTTGGAGTAAACATGCTGGAACTAATCAAATCCTATATTAGCGATTATGATGCCCTTAAGGAAATTGCTGAAAGATGCCTTACTACTGAAAGGTGGAATGGCAATGTTCCCCTGATCTTACTTGATGCAGCAATTACATCTGTTGGAGTGAATTATTTTCAAGTAGTTGTTCCAAAGGTAAGAGAGTTTGAAAAAGAGTTTATAAAAACCGGAAAAGTCAATTCTCTGTCAAACTTAGCCAATTTTAACTATGAAGAAGCCTTTCATATATGGAAAAACAGGCGTTCATGGCAGGTTGCGAAGGAAATTGCTAAGTATCTGTCAACTCTATCGAACAACGATAAAGAAGCCTTAAGAACGTGGGCTAAAAGCTCATCTCTTTCAAACTGGAAATCCGACCCTATTGGAAAAATAAAGGGAGTTGGGTTGATAACCTATCAATACTTAAGAATGATGGGAGGCATTGACACAGTCATGCCCGATAAAATTGTAAAGAGAGTCATAAACGAAATCCTCATAAAAGCAGGCGAAAAACCTTTATATGATGATATAGCGTTCATTCATAAAGTTGAAACCCTTGCTAAACAGACAGGTTACCGTGAGGTAGAGCTATGCTTTATGACTTGGTTTAAAGATAATCCAGAAAGAATCTCAGAAATGCCTTAACCTTTAACTCTCTTACCAACAATGTAAGCTTGGCCAAGAGATATGCAGGCATCGTTGCTGGGAACATTTACGTGATAAAGAGGTTTTATGCCAAGTTTTTTTAAGGCTTTTATGGTTTCCCTTATCAAATAGGCATTCTGGAACACTCCTCCACTTAAGCCAACTGCATCAAAGCCAAATTTTGCTCTGAAATGCTCTGTGAGTTCGAGGATTATTTTTATAATTGTGTTGTGAAATTTCCATGAAATAAAGGAGATTCCTCGCTTACGCTCAGAATGACAAATCGACTTGGCTTCAGATTTTAAAAAATCCCTTACAATCTCTCTAATCATTAGCTTGTAGTCTATAACTAAAGCCTCTCCCTCATTGGAATTCACTAATTCAAAGGGGTAGCAGTCCCTCTCAGAGAACTCCCTACCCTCCTCTATTAGACTTTCAAGGGCTACTGCTGCCTCTGCTTCATGGGTGTTGTAATGGCATAATCCAATCAGGGAAGAGACACCATCAAAAAGTCTTCCCATACCTGAAGAAAGAGGGCTAAATTGAGAAAGTCTCTTTATTTTAAGTATTTGCCTGATTTTTTCTTCTGAAACTACTTTATAAAGAGGCAGTCTCATTATCAAATCCATATCCTCACCGAAAGCATCGTCAATCAAAGAAAGAGCTATTCTTGAACATTCTTTTATAGCATTCTCACCTCCTGGTAAGCTGACAGGTCTTAGATGGGCAAGTCTCTGAAAATCCTTCAAAGTGCAGTATAAAAACTCACTTCCCCAAATTGTGCCGTCTGTTCCGTATCCTGTGCCATCAAAGGCAATTCCGAAAAGCTCATCCAGTCCATGCTCTGCCATTAAGGATGCAATATGACAGTAATGATGCTGAAGAGCAAAAGAAGGAATGCCTCTTTTTTCAGCATACTCCTTTGCCCAAGCTGTTGAAAAATACAAGGGATGAAGGTCATGCCCAACTGCCGATGGCTCTGTTCGATAAACGGCTTTGAGATTGTTTAAAACCTCCTCATAAAACTCTATTGTTTCAAGATTTTCCATATCACCTATGTGCTGGCTCATTATGGCAGAGTCTGCTTTTATAAGCGTAAAAGTATTCTTCAAGTCAGCACCAGCACCCATAACATCGGGCAACTCCTCTTTCAATTGTATAGCCTTCGGAACAAATCCCCTTGCCCTTCTTATGAAATAGATTTTGCCTTCAAGCTCTCTTACAACAGAGTCATCAACTCTCATAAATATATCTCTGTTGTGTATGAGAAAAGCATCTGCCACATTGCTGAGTTTTTCAAAGGCCTCTTCATTCTTTGTAATAATAGGCTCTTCAGAGATGTTTCCACTTGTCATAACAAGGGCATCAAAGTTAGGCTGAAGACTGAAGTCCGAGGTCCGAAGGGCTGAGTTATCCTTGTAAGGCTGCGTAGTATCTGTTTTACTGTCATTCCGAGGAGCGTTAGCGACGAGGAATCCCCTCCTACCCTCCTCTGTCATTCCGAGGAGTGAAAACGACGAGGAATCTCCTACTTTAGCTGGATAATAAAACAGCAAATAATGAAGAGGTGTGTACGGCAACATAAAGCCAAGATAGGCATTCTTAGGTGCTAATGCCTCTGGTAAATTGCACTGGGGCTTTTTTCTTAATAGCACTATAGGACGCATTGGAGAAGTAAGAATTTTTCTTTCTTCATCGCTTACAAGGCAGAATTTTTCAATAGCCTCAACGGAGGGAGACATGAGTGCAAAGGGTTTATTGCTTCTTTTTTTTCTCTTCCGCAATTCTTTAACTGCCTCTTCATTTCTTGCATCACAGCAGAGATGAAAACCTCCGAGTCCTCTTATTGCCAAAATCTTGCCTTCTTTTATGAGCCTAATGGCTTCTGGAATTGGATTTTCAATTTCAGTTAAAGCACTACCTTCCTTTATAAAAAGCCTTACCTGAGGACCACAAACTGGGCATGCATTGGGCTGAGCATGAAATCTTCTGTTACTTGGGTCTTTGTATTCACTGAGGCATTCAGGACACATATTAAACACAGCCATTGTTGTATTAGGTCTGTCATAGGGAACTTTCATGGTAATTGTGTATCGGGGACCGCAGTTTGTGCAGTTTATGAAGGGATAGAGATATCTTCTGTCTGTAGGGGTAAAAAGCTCTCTCAGACAGTCTTCACATATTGACACATCCTCTGAAACATGTGTAAACCCTGCTTCATCAATGCTTTTAATAATTTCGAAGGTTTTATAATTATTCGGTGGAAGTTCAGTTTTTTCAATTGAGTAAATCTTAGCAAGCGGAGGAGGATTGTTTTGAAGTTTACTAATAAACTCTTCAACCCTTTCACCCTCAACCTCAATTGTCAAACCTTTTGAGGTATTTGTAACAAATCCTTTTAAATTAAGATTTTGTGCAAGGTTGTAAACAAATGGTCTGAAGCCTACTCCCTGAACAACTCCCTTAACTTCAATATGAAGGCGTTTCATGTATTAGAATAACATTAACTCTCTTACAGGTGAAAAGCTTTTTCTGTGAATTGGGCAGGGACCAAATTTTTTCAGAGCCTTTAGATGTTCTTTTGTGCCGTATCCCTTGTGTTTATCAAAACCATACATTGGATAGGCTTCATGATACTGCCTCATTATTCTATCCCTTGTTACTTTCGCTACAATGCTTGCAGAGGCTATTGAGGCGCTTTTCTGGTCTCCCTTTATTAGGGCTTTTTGGTTTACTTTTAATGCAGGTAACTCTACGGCATCTATTAATAAAAGCTCTATTTCTCTACCGAGATTTTCAAATGCCTCCATCATTGCACGACGAGTTGCTTCAAGAATATTAACTCTATCAATCAAATCTACATCAACAATTCCAATGCCCACAAAGGCATGATTGAGTATTTCTTGAAAAAGACTTTCTCTTTGCTCAGGACTGAGTTCCTTTGAATCCTTTATGCCTTCGACAAAAAAACTATCCCTAAAACTTACGCATGCTGCGACAACAGGTCCTGCAAGACATCCTCTTCCAGCCTCATCAATTCCTGCAATTATGCTATAACCCTGAAGCCGAAAAGACTCATCGAAGGCAAAAAGGCTCATGCCTTCTGATAGTCAGTTTTTTCTTTAACCTTTGCCTCTTTACCTTTCTTTGTTCTCAGGTAATAAAGTTTTGCCCTTCTTACATCTCCTCTTCTTACCAGCTCAATTTTATCAATTATTGGGCTATGAAGAGGAAATACACGTTCTACACCTACTCCAAAGGAGATTTTTCTTACTGTAAAGGTCTCCCTTAATCCTCCGCCTCTACGGGCAATTACAACTCCCTCAAATACCTGAATTCTCTCTTTGTCTCCCTCTTTAACCTTTACATGCACCTTTACGGTATCACCGGGCTTAAAATCAGGAATATCAGACTTTTTAAATCTTTCCTCTATGGCTCTAATTATTAACTGGTTCATAGGCATCCTCCAGAATTTTTTTATTTATTTCAGAGCAAAGCTCTTTGAGAATCCTCATATCCTCTTTAGATAAGTTCTTCAACAAGTCAGGTCTCTTTTGAAAGGTATTTCTCAAAGCTTCCCTTCTTCTCCAGAGAGCTATTTTTTTATGGTCTCCACTTAAAAGAATCTCGGGCACTCTCATTCCTTCAAATTCCTCAGGTCTTGTGTAATGTGGATAATCCAAAAAACCTTTCATAAAAGAATCCTCTTCTGCTGAAATCTCATCTCCCAGTGCTCCGGGAATTAATCTCAAAATACTATCTATTATAACTAAAGCTGGCAGTTCTCCACCACTTAAAACATAATCACCAATAGAAATCTCTTCATCAACGAGAGCTTTAATCCTTTCATCAATTCCTTCATATCTTCCACAAATAAAAGTCAATACTGCCATTTTTCTTTGAAACTCCAGAGCCACTTCTTGATTAAATCTCCTTCCTTGAGGAGAGAGTAAAATAATCTTTCTCTTCTTTCCATCGCTTTTTATTTGCTTTATAGCATTAAAAAAAGGCTCTATCTGCATAACCATTCCTGCACCGCCACCATAGGGATAGTCATCAACTTTTTTGTGCTTATCTGTTGTAAAATCCCTTAAATTATATACCTTCACCTGAGCAATCCCTCTTTTTAAAGCCCTTCCAACAATGCCGTGCTTCAAGTAGCATTCAATAACTTCAGGAAATATAGTCAAAACTTCAAATATCATAAAACTCAAAAGAAAAGGGCGTGATAATCACGCCCTTTATTTAATTCACTTAATTGGACTATTCTAAGATTTCAAGGACACATCTTTTGCCAACTTTTGTTCCAGCAGCACCCAAGATTGTCCTCATAGCCCTTGCAGTTTTACCCTGTTTTCCAATAACCTTGCCGAGATCGCTTGGAGCAACTCTAAGTTCATAAACAGTTGTTTTTTCACCCTCAATCTCAGTAACCTTAACCTCCTCTGGTTTGTCCACCAGTGACTTAGCCATTGTCTCAATGAGTGTCTTCATGCTCATGTTCTAACCTCCGTGCAAAGAGTAGTAAATACCCCACTGGGTATGTTAAGCAGAAACTCGTTCAATTAACTTTTTAACCGTATCCGAAGGCTGTGCGCCCTTTCCAAGCCAGTAATTAACCCTTTCCATATCTAATTTGATTTCTGCCGGGTCATTTTTGGGATTATAAGTTCCAATAATCTCAATGAAAGGACCATTTCTGCGAGCCTTTGCATCAGCCACAACTACTCTGTAAAAGGGTTTCTTTTTTGCTCCTAATCTCATTAGTCTAATTCTAACCAATTTTCAACCTCCGTGAATTTAATCCTTTAACTTTTAAATATATTATATTAGCATTATTAAATGCAACTATTTATGCAATAGAAAATTTATTTTACTGAAAATATCCATTACAATTCTATCGCTATCGTATCTCCCAGAAATATCAAACCACAAAATGTCTCTTTCAGTTCTAAACCATGTAATTTGTCTTTTGGCATAGTTTTTTGTCCTCTTCTTGATAAGTCTTATTGCTTCCTTCAGAGGATAAATATCTGCCAAGTAACCGGCAATTTCCTTATATCCGATTGCCTGCAGAGAAGGTAAAGGAAAATTCGTCTTTCCATGTTTCTTTATAAGTCTCAATACATTTCTAACCTCTTCAACCAATCCATTTTCGAGCATTTTATCTACTCTTTGTTCAATTAAGCTGTATAACTCCTCTCTTTCGCGAATCACTCCAACTTTTATAAATTCATAGGGAAGCGGTTTTGTAAACTTCTTCTGTAAATCACTCATCTTTGCTTTCTCTTTAAAGCAAACTTCTAATGCTCTTATTATTCTTCTCAAATCAGAGGGAGAAATTTTTTCTGCCCTATAGGGGTCAATTTCTTGTAGAATTGAGTAAAGCTTTCCAGGTTTACCCTTTTCAATCTCTAACAATTTACTTCTTAAGTTCCAATCAGCATCGGGGCCTTCAAAAATTCCTTCAGTCATTGCCCTCATATACAGACCCGTACCACCTACGACCAACGGAATTTTATCTTTCTTTAATAATTTTTCAAATATATCACCAACTTCTTCAATATAAGCACCAGCACTAAAATAATCCCAGGGATTAACGATATCTATCATATGATGGGACACCTCTGTTCTCTGTTGAAGGGAAGGTTTTGCTGTGCCAATGTCCATGTATCTGTAAATTTGCATTGAGTCTGCGCTTATGATTTCTGTATTGAGAAGTTTTGCCAACCCTATTGATATGTCAGTTTTTCCAGTTGCTGTGGGTCCTAGTAAAATAATGACTTTTCTTTTCATAGCTTAAGATATTATTTTTAATTATAAACTGTTTAATTTGAAAAAATGAGGAAATTAAAGTCCCCTTGAAAATTATTTAAATATTTTATATTATTGTGAAAGTATGGACCTGATTGCCATAATAGGCATCTTGATTGGTTTAGGAGCAGTTGTAGCCGGCAACATTGCAGAAGGTGGCACAACCGCCCATCTAATCCAATTGGCAGCTGCCATAATAGTCTTCGGTGGAACCATAGGAGCTGTTCTTTTAAGTTTTACTACAAAAGATTTAATTTATGCATTTTTATGCCTTAAATTCGCATTTCTAAAAAGAAAAGTTAATATAGACGAAACCGTTGAAACAATACTTGACCTTCTTGTAATAGCACGAAGAAAGGGAATTTTAGCCTTGCAGGAAGAGTTACCAAAAATACAAGACCCTTTGCTGAGAAGAGGTATTAATTACATAATAGACGGAATTTCTCCGGCTATAATAAAAGAAGCCTTATATCAGGAAGTTTACGCCTATGAGGATATACTGAGAAGAGCTGCTAAAGTTTATGACTCTGCAGGAGGTTATGCACCCACAATAGGAATAATTGGTGCCATTTTGGGTCTAATACATGTTCTTAAAAACGTTGCTGAACCCTCAAAAATCGGTATTGGTATAGCAACAGCTTTCGTGGCCACAATCTACGGTGTTGGCTCTGCCAATCTCATATTTATTCCTGTATCAAAAAGGATTATAAATAAAATGGAAGAAGAAATTCTTCTTATGGAACTAATTATTGAAGGGATTCTTGGCATAGAAGCAGGGGTTAATCCGTATTTTTTAAGAGCGAAACTTGAGGCATTCATTAAAGACAGACAAAGAGAGAGAATATGATAACAAGAAAGAAAAATAATAAAAACGACCACGATGAAAATATTCACAGATGGCTAATTTCTTACTCCGACTTTCTTACATTACTTTTTACTTTTTTTGTAGCCCTATATGCTTTGTCAAATTTAGACTTAATAAAAGCAGAAAAAATGACTACTTCACTACGAAAAGTCTTCAAAGTAATAGATGAACCAATATCATTTGAAGAAGACAGAAACAAAGCAGTAATTGAAGATTTGAAAAAAATCCTAAATGACATATCAGGTGTCACAATTAAATCCGACGCCAGAGGTATTGTAATTTCATTACCTGATTCTTTGCTCTTTAATCTTGGTTCTGCTGAAATAAGACCAGAGGCAAAACAAACGTTGGTAAAAATATCCGAAAAATTCAAAGAGATACCAGGGAAAATAATAATAGAGGGACACACAGACAGTCTGCCTGTTTCTCCAAATTCACTTTATAAATCAAATTGGGAGCTCTCTTCAGCAAGAGCATCGTCGGTACTTCATTTTCTCCTTGAGCAAGGACTTTCTCCGGATAGATTTACCATTGCTGGCTACGGCGAATACCGGCCGATTGCACCGAATGATACGGAGGAAGGAAGAGCAAAAAACAGAAGAGTTGAACTTATAATACAGAGATAATTATAATCAAAAATATGAGCGAGGAGAGGTATAGGATAATGAGAGAGTACTCAAGAGTAGACGCAACAATTCCTTTAGGAATCACCGTAATAGGGGAAGATGAGAAGGATATGAGAAAGGCGAGAATAGCAGGTGACATGACCTTTGGAAATGTGCCTGCTGAAGAACCAACAGACCGAGCGCTGGCGGAATGGTTAAAAATAATAAACTCAAAGCTTGACTATTTAATAAATCTCTGGAGTTTTCACCAAGAGGGTTTCTCATGTCTCCCCATTTATGAAGTTAACATAAGCGGTGGCGGAATGAGTTTCAATTCCGATGTATGTTACGAAGAAGGGAAAGTTCTTGAGCTAAAAACTGTTCTTGAGAGTCCTTCTTCCATTGCTTTATACTTATACGGTGAAGTTGTAAAGTGTGAAAAGTTGAAAGATAAGGATAAATTCAGAGTGGCTTTAAAATTTATAAATATCGATGAAGACATCAGAGATCATATAATTAGATTTGTATTTCATAGACAGAGACAGATTCTCAGACAAAAGAGGGAGATAAAATGACTGCAATAATAGGTTGTGTAGTGGTTCTTGGAGCCGTGGTCGGTGGATATATAATGGAGCACGGTAATCTCTCTGTATTATTTCAACCTGCCGAAGTAGTTATAATCTTTGGAGCAGCTATAGGAGCTCTAATAATTGCAGCTCCTCCCAATGTAGTTGTCGGTGTTGTCAAGGGTACATTATCGGTGCTCACAGGAGGTAAAAATTATTCCAAACAGGATTATCTCGACGTTCTTCTTTTACTTGCCGAACTATTTACAAAAATAAGAAAAGAAGGGCTTATTTCAATTGAACAGGATGTTGAAGACCCTGAAAACAGCTCGATTTTCTCTAAATATCCTAAGTTCATGAAAAATCATCATGCCCTTCATTTATTGACCGATACATTAAGGACTGTCATGACAACAACTGTCTCACCATATGAACTCGAGAGCATTCTAGACAATGAGCTTGAAACTCTTCACGAGATGGAATCTGCTCCTGCTAAAAATCTATCAAATATGGCCGATAGTCTTCCTGGTCTCGGTATTGTTGCTGCAGTTTTAGGCGTTGTTTTAACAATGGGAAAAATGAAAGAGCCTCCAGAGGTTATTGGACATTCTGTAGGAGCAGCTTTAGTCGGAACATTCATGGGAGTTCTCCTTTGTTACGGATTCGTAGGACCACTGGCAAGAAGAATGGAAGCTTCTATTAATCAGGAGAGAGAATATTTACAAACATTGAAATCCGCTTTAATCTCCTTTGTAGGTGGTGCTGCTCCGCAAATAGCCGTTGAATTTGCAAGACGAAGCATTCCAGCCAATGTAAGACCCACTTTCCATGAACTTGAAGAAGAAATAAGGGCACTTAAGAGTGGCAGATAAACCAAAAACAACAATAATAGTAAAGAAAATCAAAAAAGGTCATGGTGAACATCATGGCGGAAGCTGGAAAGTTGCCTATGCTGACTTTGTCACGGCAATGATGGCTTTTTTCTTGCTTCTATGGCTTCTTTCGATGCTTGACCCTGTAAAAAGAGCAGCTGTTGCCGACTACTTCAGATATTTCAATCTATTTCAATCGGGAAAATCCTTTCTTGAGCAGTCAACGACAATTCAGATGGAAGTAAAATCATCTGTTCAGGATATTACACCTACGGAGACAGCTTCTGAAAAATTCAAAGAACAAATGAAAAAAATCATTGAAGAAAAACTAAAAGAATTAAAGGATCACATTATGATAGACACAGTAGAAGGCGGAGTAAGAATTCAGATTATAGACTTAGAAGGTGAGTCCATGTTTCCATCTGGCTCTGCAGAACCAACTAAAAAAGCAAAGGAGATTTTAAAAGTCGTAGCGGAAAACATAAAGGAAGAAAACGCAAAAGTTGCTGTTGAAGGACACACTGACTCAGTGCCTTATAAAAGAGGTAAAATAACAAACTGGGAACTTTCAACCGATAGAGCCTCATCAGCTCGAAGAGAGCTTGAACAAAACGGTGTAGACCCTCGTAAAATCGCAAGAGTTGTAGGTTACGCCGATACCATGCCCCTTATTCAAGATAATCCTCGAGACCCAAGAAACAGAAGAATCAGCATAATATTAATGTTTGAAAAGGAACAGCAAGCATCAAAAGTCAATATAATGCAGCAAAATCAAACTCAGACAATTAAATAGTTGTCAATCAAGTTCTTTCTTAATTTTTTCAGATTTTTCAAGCACTTTATTGTACATCTCTTTTCTTTTTTGTTTAACTTTTTCTTTTACATCGGGATATTTCAAAGACAATATCTGGCAGGCAAGCCAGCCTGCATTTTCCGCTCCATTTATAGCAACTGTTGCAACAGGTATGCCAGGTGGCATCTGAACTGTTGAAAGTAAAGAATCAAAGCCATTTAGAGCTCCGCTTGCTACAGGAACTCCAATAACAGGTAAAGTTGTATGGGCAGCTATAAATCCTGCAAGATGTGCTGCCATACCAGCAGCGGCTATTATTACCTCAATACCTCTTGCCTCAGCCTCTTCTGCATATTTTTTTGCTCTATCTGGTGTTCTATGGGCTGAGCATACATCAAGCTCAAAAGGAATGCCCATCTCTTTTAAAACTTTTGCAGCTTTTTTCATTGTATCAAAGTCGCTGTCACTTCCCATTAAAATCAAAACTTTTGCCATTAGTATCTTCCTCCTCTTACCATTGATTCTAATCTTTCAATTCTTTCTTCAATAGGCGGATGGGTGCTTAAAAGTTTCATAATTGTCTTTCCTGAAAGAGGATTTACAATGAACAAATGGGCTGTTCCTGGATTTGCATCCATTGGTATTGCCTGAGAGGCATAGTGTAGCTTTTTCAGCGCATTAGCAAGATAGAGAGGATTTCCAGCTATTTCAGCACCTTCTTCATCAGCCGCATACTCTCTTGATCTGCTTATGGCAAGTTGAATAATCATAGCAATTATTGGAGCAATTATCATCATAAGAAGGGCAACTATTGGATGTCCACCTTCGTCATCGTCATGTCTTCCAAAGATGTTTGCCCACATTGCCATCTGAGCGAGATATGATACGGCACCTGCGATTGTTGCAGCAATAGTGCTTATTAGTATATCTCTATGTTTGATATGAGCAAGTTCATGTCCTATTACTCCTTCAAGCTCTTCCCTTGAAAGAATCCTCATTATACCCGTTGTTACCGCTACTACGCCGTGTTTAGGAGACCTACCTGTAGCAAAAGCATTAGGCTGTTCCGAATCAATGATATATACTTTTGGCATAGGTAGACCGGCTTTATGGGCAAGTCTTCTTACTATTCCATATAGCTCCGGAGCTTCAGATTCTGTAACTTCTCTTGCTCCATACATGGAGAGAACAATCTTATGGCTAAAGAAATAAGCAAAAAAATTCATCGCCAAAGCCATAAAGAGTGCAATGGTAGCCCCTTGCTTGCCACCTACTACAGAACCCACAAAAATGAAAAATACAGAAAGAAAAACCATTAAAACTATTGTCTTCAATGTGTGCATTTTACACACCTCCTCTGCTCAGTTTTTATAAAAAATTCTTTAGAGGGTTAATAATATTAATTTACCATTAAACGTGGAAATATATCAATTTTCAATAGCTCTTGAGAGATATAAAATTCAACGAAACCGAAGCTATCAAGTTGCAAGATATCGACTAAAAGTTTTATTATTAACAATAATTTAATAAAATTGAGGATTAAATGAAAACTCTAATTAATATAGAAAACGGTAAGAAAGTTAAGATATTAAAAATTTCTGGAGGAAAGGGAATTAGACAACATCTTCAATGTCTCGGCATCCATATTGGAGATGTGGTGACTCTAAAGAAAAGCTCTTTCTTGGGCGGTCCTGTTCTTCTGGAGATAAATGGTTATGATATTGCATTAGGAAAGGGAATTGCCTCTAAAATAGAGGTTGAGGAAATAGAATGAAGATTGCCTTTATAGGGCAGCCCAATGCTGGAAAAAGCACCATTTTTAATGGACTTGCAGGATACAAAACAGTAACAGCTAATTTCCCCGGACAAACTGTTCACTACACTGTAAGTAATGTAACAGTAGGCGAAGAGACCTTTGAAATTGTTGATCTACCCGGTATCTACTCTCTTACGGCAATAGATAAAGCAGAACTTGAATCAAGAAAATTCATCCTATCGGGCAAAGCAGATGTAGTAATAAACGTTATTGATGCCTCCACTCTATCAAGAAGCTTAGAGTTAACGATTCAACTGGCAGAACTACAAGTTCCAATGGTTATCTGTCTAAATATGATTGATGAAGCCAAGAGAAAAGGCCTTGAGATAAATCTCAAAAAGCTCTCCGAAGTCTTTGACGTACCAGTTATTGAAACTATTGCTAATAAAGGAATAGGTCTCAGTAAAATATTCACATCTGCAAAAGAGGCTTTTTATAAGAATAAAATTCCGAAAATTCAACATTTCCATAAAGACATAGAGGAAAAAATCGAAGAAATAGAAAAAATAATTCCCTCAAAGTTACTACCCAATATTCCAAGACGCTATATAGCGATAAAGTTGTTAGAAGGCGATGCCGAACTTTTTGAGGACTTGAGAGATTACAAGGAGCTTATATTAAAAATTAATGAAATCCGGGACGAAATAAAAAGTTCTCACGGAAGACACGCTGATACAGTCATATCCTCTGAGAGACATGCTTTAACAATGAATATTTTTGAAGAGGTCACAAAGGTTGGTGAACCTATAAAATCGGCAAGAGAAAAATTAGATGACCTTCTTACAAACAGATTTCTCGGCTATCCCCTTCTCTTTTCTATTTTATTTGGAATATTTTTCCTGGTTTTTGAAGTGGGAAAACTTTTAGAAGAACCTCTCGTCCATATCTTTGATTCACTAATCAAGAGATTACCCGAATATATTAGCGAAAATACTCTGACTTTCTATATTATTAAAGGCTTACTCGAAGGATTTGCTGGTGGACTTGGTGTTGCAATCCCTTATTTAATACCTTTTTTTATTGGTCTTACCATTCTTGAAGATGTTGGATATCTACCAAGAATGGCATTTTTAATGGATACTATAATGCACAGAATAGGGCTTCACGGAAAAAGTGTCCTTCCTTTCATAATATCTTATGGATGCAATGTTCCGGGAGTAATGGCTACGAGAATACTCGAATCTCCCAGGGACAGATTTATAACAGCCGCTCTTTCTGTTTTTATCCCCTGTGCCGCAAGAACTACCGTTATATTTGGGCTTGTAGGAGCATTTATTGGCGGAATTGCTGCAGCAGGACTGTATATCCTCAATCTTTTAGTAATCATGACGATGGGAGCTATACTTACTCGCTTTATTCCAGAAATCACCCCTGGATTAATTATGGAAATTCCACCTCTTCGAATTCCGACCCTAAAAAATGTTTTTATGAAAACATGGTTAAGATTAAAAGATTTTACAGTAGTTGCTTGGCCACTTCTTGTTTTAAGCAGTATCATACTAAGTTTTCTTGAATTTCTAAATCTTGACAGTGTTCTAAATCAGATTTTTAAGCCATTAGTGAGCTGGATTTTAGGGCTTCCCGAACAAACGGGTATAACTCTCATTTTTGGAATATTAAGAAAAGAACTTTCAATGATAATGCTATTTCAAGCGCTGGATACGACTAATATAGGTCAACTAATGACAAAGACTCAGATAATTGTTTTCACTATTTTTACGATATTTTATCTGCCCTGCATAGGAACTCTGGGCGTTCTAATAAGGGAAATAGGTATTAAAAAGGCCATGCTCGTTACCATTCTAACAATAACAGTTGCTGTATTTCTCTCTGTCCTTTCAAGGTTAATATTAGAGACAGTTTTTTGATTAAAAGTTTTTTACGTAAATTCCGAAAGAAATCTCCTAAACCTTAAAGGCAACCTATTTCTCTGTCTTTCATAACTTAGCCTCTCCGGTATGGCAATATCCTTAAAGTATCGCTGCCAGAGATTTATGAAAGAATCGATTTCAGAGGAAATATCAACTTCAAAACCATCTGCCCAGAGGAGTCTCCTATACTTCCCCGAATTAGCGAACAGCAGCTTTCTCAGAGAATCAAAGATTATAATTTTCTCATTGGGCAGTCTTTTTACAAAATGTAACCACAACTTTGGAAGAACGTTAAATTTAGGCTCAAATTTTGCAAAAAGAACTTTATCGGGAAGTTCGGTAAATCTTAAAAAACCTAACCATCGATGCTTCTCTCTTCTGAACATCCTCTCGGCATTATTTAGTTTGACAATATCCGAGTCCAGAGTATACCAGATTGAAGGATTTTCATAGCTTTGCCTTAAAACTCTTATTAAAGCATCCTCGATTTTTGCAGAATCACAGAGATAATAAAGATATATTTTTCTAAAAATCTCTTTAGGCAATTTCGAGCTTAAATACTTATAATATTTTTTTGCAGTCTCAATCTCTGTATATATCTGAAACGAGAAAAGGTCTAACTCTGAAGAGTGGAGTCTGCTGTTTTTTATAATTATTCCGTCGAAAGGAATTTGTTGATGAACATATCTGTAAAGAAGGGTCAAAAAGCCTTCTAAAGTGCCATCATAATAGATTGTTTGCATGGTTTTAGTTGAAAAGAGAAAGATTTCTCTCCTCGAGATATCGAGATTCGGTTTTCGAAACTTTCACTATTGGCTTACCTTTTATAGTGAGGAAATACTTAGCTCTCTTTAGAGGTACACCCAATTTTTTCAAAAATTCTTCTGTTATCTCCCCATATTTCCTTGCCTTTATTATTTTTCTGGCTGAAATTGGCCCTATCCCAGGAATTCTTAGAAGCTCATAATAGTCCGCCTTTGTTATTTCGACTGGGAAAAAATCCAGATGTCTTAATGCCCATTGAAGTTTTGGGTCTGCAACAAGTGAGATATTGTCACCTTCCTCAAATATTTCATCAATAACAAATCCGTAAAATCTAAGCAACCAATCTGCTTGATAGAGTCTGTGTTCTCTCAAAAAAGGAGGTTCTTTTATGACAGGCAATTCCGAATCTTTGTTTACGGGAATATAAGCGGAATAATAGACTCTCCTTACCATTTTTTTCTTATAAAGACTGTCTGATAGGGAAAGAATGGTTTTATCAGTATCTGGTGTTGCTCCTATTATTAACTGCGTTGAAGCAGAAGCTTTCTGTTTTCTCTCATTGTGTAAATCCCTGATTAGCTGCAAAGGACTGTATAGTTCTTTAAAATTCTTATCTGGCGCAAGCATTCTGAGACTGTCTTCTGTTGGTAGTTCAAGATTTGAACTAACTCTATCAGCCAGTTTATAAGCTTCTTCAACTAATTCCCCTGATGCTCCTGGAATGATTTTCAGATGAATATAACCATTGAAATAGTTTTTAAATCTCAATATCCGTAAAGCGTTAAGCATCAATTCCATAGTATAATCTGGGTTACGAACAATTCCCGAACTCAGAAATAATCCTTCAATATAGTTTCTTCTGTAAAATTCAACTGTCAAAGTTGCTATCTCTTGCGGAGATAAAATCGCTCTGGGCACATCATTTTTTATGCGGTTTATGCAGTATTTACAGTCATTTATGCAAATGTTAGTCATCAGAATTTTTAAAAGGGATACACATCGTCCATCGGAAGCCCAACTGTGACATATACCGCTTAAGTGAGAATTACCAAGACCATAAGGATGGGTCTCTCTTTTTCCTCCAGAACTACTACAGGAGTTATCATATCTTGCAGACATAGAAAGAATAGAAAGTCTCTTCATGATATCATTATCTTTGAAGATAATATTAGGCTTACTTCGGCTGAAATCTTTTAGCGTGGGAAGCATAATAATTTATGATTAAAAATAATTTATCTCCTTGTCAAGGCATAACTTAGAAAAAAAAGCCGTTCAAATCTGTTAAAATTATAAATTATGAGTTTGCTTGAAAAAGTTGAAAAAACCGTTAAAAAGTATAACATGATTTCACAAGGAGATCATATACTGGTAGGACTTTCGGGAGGTCCTGACTCTGTGTGTCTCTTGAATGTTCTTAAAGAGCTTAGCTTAAAATTCAAATTAAAAATCTCTGCGGCATACATAAATCATGGACTAAGACCAGACGAAATTCCAGGAGAAATTCAATTTTGCCAGAGACTCTGCGATGATTTAAATATTAACTTTCACACTAAAGAAATAAATGTTAGAGCCCTTGCTGAAATTGAGAAAATAAATATCCAAGAAGCAGCAAGAATTCTAAGATATGAGGCTCTTGACCATATTAGCCTTAATATTAAAGCCCATAAAATTGCTGTTGCCCATAACGCCGATGACCAAGCAGAAACTGTAATAATGAGACTTCTCAGAGGAGCCGGACCCGCTGGCTTAGGCGGAATACCTCCTGTTAGAAAAAAATTAATTCGTCCTCTAATTGAAATCGAGAGAAGCGAAATCGAAGCCTTTTTAAGTGAAAGACAGATAACTTATCTGATTGATTCTTCTAATAAAAATACAAAATATCTACGAAACAAGATTAGACAAAATTTAATGCCAGTAATTAAATCCATATCTCCATCAGCAACAAGAGCAATTGTAAGAACAGCAGAGATAATGCAGCAAGAGAATGACTTTATTAACACTTCTGTAACTAAAGCACTAATGAGACTTATGAGCAGAAAGACTGATGAGAGGGTGGAACTTTTCTGTAATCCCATGGAAATATTAAATATCGTAATTCTAAGAAGGGCATTAAGAGTTGCCATAGACAGTGTTAAAGGCCTCAGAGGCATAGATTTCGACCATATTGAAGCCATAATTGAACTTATAAAGAGAGGCAAAGCCGGAGACAGAGTATACTTACCAAAAGGAATAAGAGCTATAAAAGGTTATTCTACTCTAATAATCACAGCAGAAAAACCAAAAAAACTTTCCACATACATGGTGAATGAGCCTAAAGATGTTTTCATCTCCGAAGCTTCTCTATTGATAAGCATAAAGGAATTCAAAAGAGACGAAATAAATTATTTTGGAGATGGAAAAAATACTGTAGTTGTAGATGCTGAAAAAATAAAATTCCCTCTTCTTATAAGGAGCAGAAAAGAAGGAGACTATTTTTATCCATTTGGATTTGGGAAAAGAAAAAAAATTCAGGATTTCTATGTGGACGAGAAAATTCCAAGAGAAGACAGAGATTTAATCCCCATTATTGAAAGCAATGGAGAGATTATTCTTATCGCAGGATACAGACTTGACGACAGATTTAAAATTAGTGATAATACAAAAAGATGTTTACAGATAAAAGTTATACCAAAATTGTAATATTCCTTCTATCGATAGTCTCTCCCTTTTTAATAGCCTCGCCATCTTTCTGCGACAACACCAATTCAGCAGCCATGAAGCTGAAACTTGATGAAATAAACAGAGAATACTCAAGATATCTGATACCTTTACAAAAAGGTATTGCCATTCCAATAAATAAAAATCAGGCTCTTGTGCCTGCTTCTGCCATAGAAGACAATAAAAACATTATCCTTGCCTTAGATTCAAAATTAAATCTATCCATAGTAAAACTAAACAATGAACTTCCAGACCTAAACTTCTACCTTCCCTCAAAAGAAGAGGAAGTATTCCTTTTACTTACAATATTTGAGCAACCGGTTGTAATCTTGGTTAAAGGAGTTCAGCAGACAAATAAAATCAATATAGATGGAAAGTTTCCATTGGGTTCTCTGCTTTTGTCCTTTGACCTTAAACCCCTGGGCATCGTAACAAAAAGCGATACACTTTCGGAAGTTCTATTGATATCGCAGGTTTATTCGGAGATAAAAAAGATGCTTAATAAAAAACCCGGCTGGCTGGGAATTCAAGCGCAAACAGTCAGTAAAGAATTAAGTAAAATCCTCAATGTATCTGAGGGAGTTGTTATAACTAATATCTACGAAGGAGGTCCTGCTGACAAAGTGGGGATTAGTAGAGGTGATGTAATAACTGAAGCAGATGGAATAATAATAAGGGAACTCAAAGACCTCAAGGACGTTATTTCTAACAAATTTTCAGGAGAAAAGATAGATTTAAAAGTTAATCAGGATGGAAGGCAGAAAAATATAACCGTAGTTCTTGAAGAACCTCCCGAGAAAACCTCAAACATGATTTCCTCTCAAAAGGAAAGTATCAGAGGCTTAATAGTGTCTGAAATCCCTGAATCCTTGAAAAAAAATCTTCCTAAATCTGTAACGGGAATATTCATAAAAAAGATTGAAGAGGACAGTCCAGCACTGGGCATTTTAAAGAATGGAGATATTATAATGGAGATAAACAAAAAAGCCGTTACTAACGTTAAGGCTTTTGAGGATATAATAGCAAGTTTTGTAGGTAGAGACCTTCTTATTCTTGTTTACAGACAGGACAATTTTCAATATGTAATAGTGCCTCAACAAAGAGTTCGTTAGAAATCATCATACCCTTATCAGTAAGAAAAACTCTTTTCCCGACTATCTTTACTAAATTTTCTTCTTCAAAAACACGGAAGAAATTAAGCAGGCATTCGCTATCTAATACAACTCCATCGGTTGTTCTTAAGCCAAGAAATACTTTCTCTTTCAAACTTTCCTTTGCATCAACCCTGTAGTCAATTATATGCATTAAGCTGTTGTATTTTAAAATAGCCGAATATTTTAATAAATCGGATGGATTGTGAAATCTCTCTTTTCCGTTAAAAGAATGAGCAGAGGGGCCTATTCCCAAATAGGGCTTTCTTTGCCAGTAATTATTGTTATGTCTACATTCAAAACCTTTTTTTGCAAAATTTGAAATCTCATATTTTATCAATCCCTTTGATTCAAGAAATTCAGTTCCACTCAGATACATCTGAACAATATCCTTTTCAGGAGGCAAGCTAACTTTACCAGAGTATAGGTCTTTGAAAAGTAAAGTATTTTCCTCTAAAGTGAGTTCATAAATGGAAACATGACTTATTTTCAAAGATGTGGCCATTTTCAATGAGTTCATCCAACTTTCAACAGTCTGAAACGGTATGGCATACATAAGGTCAATTGAGATATTTTCAAATCCGCTTCGAATAACCAGTCCTATCGTATCTATAGCAGCCTTTGAGCTGTGCATTCGGCCTAAAAGACTCAGTTCTTCATCTTTGAATGACTGAACGCCTATGCTTATTCTATTTACACCGAAGTCTCTCATTATATTCATTTTTTCCAAATTAACTGTTGCTGGATTTATTTCTATGGAGAACTCTAATCCGCTGGCAAATCTAAAATTTGTTACTAAACTTTTTAAAAGCATCTCTAATGTCTTAGGCCTCATACTTGAAGGCGTTCCACCACCGACATAAACAGTCTCAAATAGATGGGGCAATTCTGAGCAGAGCTTTATTTCTCTCAAAATAGATTTAATGAAAACTTGCTCTACCTCTTCTGACCATTTAACTGAATAAAAACTACAATATCTGCATTTCTTCATACAGAATGGAACATGCACATATAGAGATGAAAAATAAGAGCTCATCATTTATAATATCGTAAATGCAGCTTCTTAAAAAATTTTTAATGCCTAATCTTTCATGGATTCAACTTGAAATATCCGGGCTTTGTAATGCATCCTGTTTTTACTGTCCCCATACAGTGTTCAGAAAAAATTGGAAGGGAAGAAACTTGTCTTTATCGGAATTCAATAAAATTTTACCTTTTCTTAAAAAAACAGAACTTCTATATCTTCAGGGATGGGGAGAGCCTTTTTGCAATCCAGACTTTTTTACATTTGTTGAAATAGCTAAAAAATACAATACAAAAGTAGGCACTACAACAAACGGGACTTTAATAGAACAGAAACATTTGGAAAAAATGGTAGATTTGCAGATGGACATAATTGCTTTTTCACTGACAGGAATACATAAAAATGATACTTTGAGAAAAGGAACGAATTTTGAAAAAATTTTAAAAACTGTCGAAGAGTTAAACGAGATAAAATTGAAACAAAACAGCCAGAAACCTAATATTCATATTGCTTATCTACTTTTAAAATCAAACTTAGAAGAACTTGAAAACATACCGGAAATTTTTCATTCAAGGGGAATCGAACATATAGTTGTTAGTTTTCTTGATTTTATTCCCGATAAATCTTTAGAAGAAGAATCGCTTATGCCAAAAGATGAAGAGGATTTTAAAAGACTGAGCAAAATAACTCAAGAAATAACCGAGAGGGCTAAAATAAAAAATTTATCTCTCTTTTTCAATCTTCCACATCCCTTCAAAAGAAGAGAAGTATGTTCAGAGAAGCCCACAAATGCCTTATTTATAAATTCTCTTGGCTTTGTCTCTCCCTGTGTTTTCACAGGTCTGCCTTTTAATAGTGAGCAAAATATCCATTTTGGAAATATAAACGAAAAGAGTTTGGAGTCCATATGGTTTAGTAAAAACTATAGAAAATTCAGAAAAGTTCATGTATCTTCAGCCCCTCCTTCAGTTTGCAAAAACTGTCCAAAGCTTAGAATTATGTAATGTTGCAAAATTAAGCCCTTTTAAGTTATAAAATAAGTTATGAAAAAATTATTCGTTACCCTACTCTTTTTGTTGCTTAATTTCCTTTATGCCCCAATAAATTATGCAGAAGAAGAGAATAAGGCAATTACTTTAAAACAAGATGAGAAAAAGGAGATAATTTTTTCAGGCAGTGAAGATTTTACGCTTCTTCCTGAGACAAAAGAAAATTTTATAAATAAAATCGAAAAACACATAAATCTTTTCTCCGAAAGACTGAAAGGAAAATTCTCTCTATGGCTATCACGTTCAGGACGCTACATAGAGATAATGAAGGAAATCTTAATTGAAAAAGGACTTCCCGAAGAACTCGTCTACCTTCCATTAATAGAGAGCGGATTTAATGTTAATGCCCGTTCTCCTGCTAAAGCAGTAGGTCCGTGGCAGTTTATAGAAAGCACAGCAAAGAGATACGGCCTGATAGTAGACTGGTGGAGAGATGAAAGAAAAGACCCTATAAAGTCAACTATTGCTGCAGCGAACTACTTAAATGACCTGTATAAAATGTTTGGTGATTGGTCATTAGCTCTCGCCGCTTACAACGCAGGCGAAGGCAGAATATACAGAGCAGTAAATAAAATAGGTGAAAACGATTACTGGTCTCTCTTAAATACGAGATATATTCCAAAAGAAACTCAAAACTATGTTCCTAAATACATAGCAGCTATAACAATAGCAAAACAGCCAGAGAATTTCGGTTTTAGTAATATTAAAGAACATGAGCCTCTAAATTATGAAGAAGTCACCATTCCTTCTCCAACTGATATTGATTTAATAGCGAAATGTGCAGAGACTGACTTAGAAACTATAAAGGAGTTAAATCCTGAACTGAAAAGATGGTCAACACCAATGAATGTTAAGGAATACAAAATAAGAATTCCTGCAGACAAAAAAGAAATTTTTATATCGAATTTTGAAAAGATTCCTCCTGAAAAGAGATTTAGTTACGACACTTATATAACACAAAAAGGAGACAATATCACAAAAATAGTTCAAAAAACTAAATTGACTTCCAAAGTTATATATGAATTAAACGGAACAGAAATATTTAAAAACTTAAAACCAGGCACTAAAATAATGATTCCGCCTCATGATAAATTTGTTCTTACCAAAGAAGATAAATACTCGGAGAAAAAAATTACAAGAAAGTCCAGCAAAGCATCTTCAAAGATAGCAAAGAATAATCAGAACAAAAAGACTTCCAGTAAAGAGAAAATAGTTAGAAAAGTTAAAGCAAGAAAATAATAGATTATTTTTATTTATTTTTACCTGCATCTACATACTTCTTTGCCATCTCGGCAAAAGGCGATTTAGGAAAATCCTTAATAAGCTTTTCATAGTATCTGAGAGATTCCTCTTTGTTTTCATTCTCATAAATTTTTCCAAGTTGATATAAAGCAAAATCTTTTAAAATCTCGGATTTTCCACTCACTATCTCATTAAGCTTTTTTACGGCTTCTGCTTTTTCATTGCGTTTCAGATAAATAGTCGCTATTCTTACCATTGCAAGATTAGTAAAGTTAATATCATTACTTGCTACCACCTTATTTAAAACCTCTAAAGCCTTGTCTTTTTGCCCTGCCATATCATAGGCATAACCTGCATTGAGAAGATATGTGAGGTTACTTCTCTTGTTATAGGCTTCCATGAATAGCTGTGCAGCCTTCATATATCTCTGTTCTTTAGATATGTCCACATTTTTTATAATTCCAAAGTAATACTTGTAGGCTTCTGATTCAAGTTCCTTAGCGTCCGTTTGTTGTTTTACAGTATAAAGGTAAACACCCAAAACTATTAAAATTATTAAAAATACAGCTGCCGATATGAAAATAAGCTTTTTTTTCTGTAAATTTAATTTTTCCCTAAAATTTTCCATGTGTTCAACATGTTGTTTCATGCAGTTTTCCTCCTTACAATGTCCTCCATATTTCTAAATATCTCTTGTATATCCGTATCTGAAAGACCTGCACCTTTTAATATCCGGCAGGCAAAATCTTTCGAAATTAAATCTCCTGGAGAATGGGCATCTGTATTTATTACTAACTTGGCAGAGTATTTTTGGGCAAGCCTTGCTACGTGTCCATTACTTAAGCTGTGTCCCTTTCGAGCTGTTATTTCAAGAGAAATACCCCTGTTTGACGCTTCCTTTACTTCCTCTTCAGATATCAAGCCTGGATGTGCAAGAATATCAATGTCTGACTGAAGGGCTGCTTTGTTTGTTCCCTCTTTAACTGGTTCTACAAGAGTTTCACCG
This sequence comes from Nitrospiraceae bacterium UBA2600, assembly GCA_002339325.1. Taxonomy (GTDB): domain Bacteria; phylum Nitrospirota; class Thermodesulfovibrionia; order Thermodesulfovibrionales; family Thermodesulfovibrionaceae; genus Thermodesulfovibrio. The sequence continues at coordinate 46,844 of DDKK01000031.1, forward strand.
TGCACAACTACTATCTTTGCTCCGAGCGTTCTTGCCTCTTTTGCAAGTTCCGGAATACTCGCCGGCGGAACATGAGTAATCTCTATTCCTGGAATCAAAACTAAAGGCGTATAGGGCTGGATTTCCTTTAAAACTTTTACCAGTCGGGGTATAATAAAATCTATATTTGAATGGTCTGCATGGTCGGTTATAGCAAGAGCTCTGTAACCAATAGCCTCAGCCCTCCTGATAATCTCAGCAGGAATAAGCTCACCATCACTGAAAACGCTATGAATATGAAAATCTATCATTTGAGAAACTCGAGCATCTTTTTAAATTCTGCTGTGCCTGCTTTTCTTAAAATCTGAAATATTAGCGTCTCTGTGCAAGTAACAATTCCTCCCGCCTGACCAATAATTTCAAGTCCTGTTTTCCAATCTTCTTTTCTTCGGCTACACACTGCATCTTTGGGAACAAAAATCACATAATCTCTTGCAAGAAAATCTAATGCCGTCTGCAAGATACATACGTGAGTTTCCATGCCTATTAAAATAACTTTTTTTCGTTCTTTTTCGAGAAATTTTTGCATAAATTTTTCTTCTCCGGGGCAGCTAAAGTGAAGCTTTTCTATTGGCTCTTCTTCCATAAAAATTTTGATATTCTGCAGAGTTTGACCAAGACCTTTAGGATACTGTTCCGTAAAAATAACTGGAATATTAAAAATTTTGGCAAGATTCAAAATTTTAGTTGCATTACTGAGTATTTTATCAAGAATTTCTTTTTTCATGGCATTTGCTAATTTTTCCTGAAAATCTACAGCAACAATTAGAGCCTCTTCAGAATTAAGAAAAAATTTATCTACAGACATTTGTCTCCTCCTCAGCCAGTTCTCTCAAAAGTTTTATTATATCATCAATCTTAAAAGGTTTGGTAATATACCATTTAACGCCGAGTTCTCTTGCTGTTTGTTTATCAATCTCCTGACCTTTTGCAGTGAGTATAACGACTTTCATATTCCACGAAGGAGGTTCATTTTGAAGGATTCGACATATTTCAAATCCGTTTAGCTTCGGCATCATTATATCAAGGAAGACAATGTCGGGTTTTTCTTTTTTTATCAATTCAAGTCCTTCAAGACCGTCAGCAGCCTCAAGAGTTTCGATATCCAAATTCTCTATTTCGTCAATTATTTGAAGCATTAATTCCCTTATAATAGCCTCATCATCTACAATTAGAATTCTCATTGCAACTCCTCCCTAAAGGAATAATTGAAAATTCTTATTCTTTACGCAGATAGGTTACAGAAAGTCCCATTAAAAAATCAAGATAGGCTATCTTTTTTAAAACAATGCGAGAGGAGGGATTTGAACCCTCACGGGTCTCCCCACTGGATTCTAAGTCCAGCGCGTCTGCCGTTCCGCCACTCTCGCTTAATTTTAATCTGAAGGAGTTTGAAATTCTCGGCAAATTATTTCTTATTATAGAACATTTTTACATTTTTTTCATGCTTATGGGCAGTAAATTTTTTATAACTAATCTTTGAAGTTTTCTCTAATTTTAAGGAAAGCATCCAAGTTGTCAATAAAAAGAGAGAAAAGTTTAGGGTCAAAAAAAACGGGCGAATCTTTTTTCATCAGACCTATGGCTTGGTCTATTGAAAAAGCTGGTCTGTAAACTCTGTTTGAAGTAAGAGCATCAAATACATCGCATATTGACACAATTCTTGCATAAATGTGAATTTCCTCTCCTTTTAGTCCTTTGGGATAACCTGAGCCATCCCATCTTTCATGATGTTGTTTTGCTATTATTTTACCTGCCTGGAGTGTTCTTAATCTCGGGTCAGATTCGAGAATTTTAGCACCTATCACTGTATGAAGTTTTATTATTTCAAACTCCTCAGATGTAAGGGGACCTGGTTTTCTTAAAATTCTGTCTGGAATACCAACCTTTCCTACGTCATGAAGCGGAGAAGCAAAGAATACAAGATTTTGCTCATAATCAGATAAGCCAGCCATTTGTGCAAGCAATTTAGAATAGTAGCTCATTCTCCTGATGTGTTGCCCTGTCTCTTCATCTCTAGACTCGGAAATCATACCGAGTTTAACTACCATTTCGTATTCTGCTTCTTTGGCTAAATCAAGGGCACTTTGTAGTTCTTTTGTCTTTCTTCTAACTTCTTTCTGTAAAATTTCATTTAAGTCTCTTATTATATCGTGATATTTTTTTATTTGAAGATTATTGGTAACTCTTAATTTTAGCTCCTCTGCATCAAATGGTTTTGATAGAAAGTCATTGGCACCGATTTTAAGGGCATTCTTCCTCTCTTTGTCGTCTCCTGAAAGCACTATAACTGGAATTTGAGAGGTTGACACTTCCGATTTTAAAATTTTTAAAACTTCTATTCCGTTTAGTTTTGGCATTCTTAAATCTAAGATTATGACATCGGGCGAGTGGGTTTTAAGAATTTCAAGAGCTTCTTCTCCGTTACTTGCGGTAAGAACAGTTATGTTTGGGTCATCAGCGAAAATTGCTGTTATTAACTCAAGATTGATGAACTCATCATCAACAGCAAGTATCTTTGAGACTTCATCAAGCATAATATGATATATTAACATAAATGATTGCATTAATTCAGAGAGTATCAAATGCATCTGTTGACATAAACGAGAAAAGATATTCGGAGATAGTAAAGGGACTACTGGTCTTTGTTGGAATTGAAAGGAATGACCAGCGTAAAGATGCAGATTATCTTGCAAATAAAATTGTTAATATGAGAATTTTTGAAGATGACGCTGGAAAGATGAATCTTTCCATAAAGGACATAAAGGGAGAGATAATGATTGTATCGGAGTTTACTTTAGCAGGAGATTGCAGAAAAGGTTTAAGGCCTTCTTTTGAAAAAGCCATGCCTCCACAAGAAGCAGAAAAACTCTACCGATATTTTATTGAAAAGATTAAAGGTTACGGAATAAATGTAAAAGAAGGGCTTTTCAGAAGTTTCATGAAGGTAAACTTAACAAATGAAGGGCCTGTGACATTTATATTAAGTTCGAGATAGAGCATGTTTGAAGATTTGCTAAAAAACGATATCTACACAGAAGTTGTTAATTTTTTATCTGAAAAAAATCTCTCCGAATTATCTTTTGTAGTGGGTGGCACTCTGAGGGATTTACTCCTAAAAAGAGAGATAAAAGATATTGATTTTGCAATCAAAGGAGACACAATAAAACTTGCAAAAGAATTCTCAAAAAAGATTGGAGGAACTTTTGTCCTCTTAGATGAACATTTCTCTATAGGCAGAATTGTTAAAGACGATATCACTATCGATTTTTCTGAAATAAGAGGTAAATCAATAGAGTCAGACTTAATGGAAAGGGATTTTACAATTAATGCCATTGCTTTCAGTATAGCCTCTAATAAAATCATAGACCCTCTCAACGGCATGAGAGATATAGAGAAAAAGAAGATAAAAATGGTCAATGAGGAAAATCTAAAAATAGACCCCCTCAGAATACTCAGAGCATACAGGTTTAATGCCACTTTAAATTTTGATATAGAAAACAAAACAAGAGACGCACTAAAGAGAAATGCGCCCTTACTAAGAATTACAGCAAAAGAAAGGATTAAGGAAGAAATATGGAAAATATTTGCAACTGATTTTAGTCTAAAAACAGTTGAGCTAATGCTGGAAGATGAAATTTTTAATTCAATTTTTAAATTTTCAGAGATTCTTAAACCTAAATACAACACTAAAGCCCTATCAATAATAGAAGAAATTCTGCGAAAACCTGAAAATATATTCTCTAACTTCAAGATAAATCAACCTTATATTAAGGTTTGTCTTAAATTTGCTGCTCTATTTGGTTTTCAGGCCACTCAATTGATAAGACAAATAAAACCTTCAAAAAGAGAGGAGAGATTCATAGAAAAACTGATAGAAGCAGAAAAAAGCTTAAGAAAAATAGAAAATCTATTCGATAAAGTTAATTTTATAAGACAATACGAAAGTATTTTTTATCCTGCTTTAATATATAGCGTAAGCACAGACCCACTTGCCACTTCAAGATTGTGGTTTTACAGGGAAATGGAGGGTTTTTATAAAAAGATTTATCTTAAAAATAAGAAAAAGACTCCTCTCATACGAGGAGATGACCTCATAAATATGGGTATGGAACCTTCTCCAACTATAGGACATCTTCTTGAGAGAGTTGAACTCCTCACTTTAGCCGGTAAATTATCAACTAAAGAGGATGCTCTTGAATATATAAGGAATTATCCAAATTTAAGACAAAAAACTTAAAAATTCTATTTTGATATTTTTAGTGGTATAAATTAAAGAATACAATGAACTGATTTATTCAAGCAGAATCAATAATTCATTCGTTCGCTCTTCAAGTTTTTTAAATTGTTTTTTCGTCTCTTCAAGTTCCATTCTGACCTCATAAAGTTCATCGGCAATGTAAAGACATGTAAGAATGGCTGCCCTTAATGGTGGCATATTTGCATTCTGCTCATAAACTTTCCTTAGTTTTTTATCCACATAGGCAGCCAGCTCTTGTATATATTCAGCGTCTTTCTCTCCTTTTATAGTATATTTTTGACCCAGTATATATACTTCTGCTTTATGCATGGGCTTCCAGTTCGAGCTCTTTCAGAAGTTCCTCAATCTGCTTTTTTATTGCCTCTCTTTCTGATACAAGTGTTTCTATTTCCTGATTTTTTACTCTTAAAGCTTCTTCAAGGCTTTTAACTTTTTTTGTCAATTCCTCTTTTTCCTGTTTGAGAATCCTGATTCTTTCAAGAGCTGATAGAATTTTTTCCTCAATCATAAACTTCCTCCCTTAATTTTTATTATTTTTGAAATATTCTCTCTGTCAAGTTTCTGTTCTGCTCTTAAATACTCAAAATATGAAGACATAACTCGCTGGACATAGTTTCTCGTTTCTGCAAAGGGTATGTCTTCCATAAATTCATCTACTCCTTTGTAGTTATTACTATTTAGCCACGACCATACTGCCTTTTCTCCAGCATTATAGGCAGCCACAGCAAAAACTACACTACCAAACTCTTCTATGAGACTTCTAAGATAATTACTTCCAATAAGTATGTTCTTTTCGTGTTCAAAAAGCTCCATGTCTTTGTTGAAATTTATCCCTATCTTTCTGCCTTCCCTTCTTGCCGTATCTGGCATAAGCTGCATAAGACCAACTGCTCCAGCCGGAGAGATTGCCATTCTGTCAAACCTTGACTCTTCTCTCATTATGGCAAATATGAGGTAAGGGTCTAAATTTAATTTTCTCGACGCTTTGATTACGGAGTCTTTATAAGCTTGAGGATAAAGTAATTCCTGAAAATTCCACTTGTTCGGCACTTTTGATATTAATCTTACAGAAGTTGGATAGTCACCAAGTTCTTGAAGAATTTTGCTAAAAAATGGAATGGCTTCATTATCTCTGTTGTCCTTTAAAAGATGCTTTATCTCTCTCAAAGCTTCTTCTCTAAAACCTGCCTTTAGCAGAATTTCAATTCTTTTAGTCACTGTAAATTCTCTGATTAATCGATTCTGTTGGGAGATTAAATTTGCCTTTCCCTTCATGTAAAGTAAATAGGAGTATATATCTCCCTGCTTAAAGGGAATATTCTTATATGTTGTTGTAACAACGCCTTTAGTTTCGTTTATTTTGTCAATCCAGTAAAGATATTTTAATTTTCCATAGGAGCTGTAGAGCTCTTGAAGTATGTTCTTTGCTTCTTCGTATTCTCCGCTGTTGTAATAATTCCATGCCATGCTCCATAAAGCATCCTCTCTTGATTCAGGATATTTTGCAATAACTGTTTTGAGTATCTTCGATGCTTCTTTATGTGCCCCTGCTCTTCTTTTTATGTTTGCATAATTGATAAATACGTCCGCCATTCTTTGGTCATCGGATTTCAAATAAGATGGCACTTCTTTTTCAAAGGTGGAAAAATCTTTTGCTCTAAGAAGTGCTCTTGCCCGCCAGTATTTATCTGCACAGTTTTTAAATACTTCTGCTGCCTCCGTATATTTCTTTTGCATGAATAATGAATAGCCTATAGTATGAAGTATTTCGTTTTTATCTGAATTTTTTGCCAAGGAAAGAGCCTCTTTTAGATACTTCTCTGCTTTTTTGAATTGATAAGCACTATTTAATGCCTTGGCTTTTTTAAGAAGGTCTTTGGCTGTAATATCCTCTTTTGAAAGTTCAGATTCAGCCCTGTCAGCTAATGATGACGAAGTAATAAATACCTCTTTGAACAATTTCTTTGCTTTTTCAACCTGTCCTTTCTCTTTGAGATATTGAGCATACTCAAATTTAACTGAAATATCCTCTGAGTATTCATTAACGAAAGATTCATAGAGAATTTCGACATTAGAGCTATTTATTTTCTTGGATAATCCGATTTCCATTTTTCTTGCCTCTTTTATAAGAGGAGAACGAGGATAATTCTTTTTTATCTCTTCTATGTCTTTCAATGCAGCTTCATACTTCTGCAATCCTGTGTAGGCAGTAGCTCGCCAAAGAAAAATATAATCACCTATTTCTTTAAGCTCAAGAAGAGAATTTGTAAATAGCTCCTCTGCTTTTTTGTAATCTCCGCAGGCAAGATATTTCTTGCCTTCAACTATCATGCCTATGGATGAATCCTGTGAGAGCGTTGCCGATGGAAGAACTATTAGCAGAAGAGTGCTTAAAAGAAGATATACATATCTCATCTCAAATTTATCCTTGCCATGTAGTTTTCGAAGTTGGAATAAACCTCATCTATGCTGTCGCCACCAAATTTTTCAACAAAAGCCTCTGCAATATGCCATGCCAAAACAGCTTCTCCTATAACACTTGCAGCAGGCACAGCACATACATCAGAACGCTCATAGGATGCCAAGACGGATTCTTTAGTAATTATGTCAACAGATTTAAGAGGTTTTCTCAATGTTGGAATGGGCTTCATGGTAGCTTTTACTATTATGGGCATTCCGTTTGACATTCCTCCCTCTATGCCTCCCATGTGATTTGTCTTACGAAAAAATTTTTCTTCGTAGAAAATCTCATCCATAACCTCTGAACCAAATTTCTCACCTACTCTAACACCGTCTCCAATCTCCACAGCTTTTATAGCCTGTATGCTCATGAATCCTCCTGCTATTCGTCCGTCAAGCTTTCTGTCCCAATGAACATAACTTCCAAGTCCAACTGGCACACCTACTGCAAATACCACAAAAGTTCCACCAACACTGTCACCATTCTTGATTGCCCTGTCAATGGCTTCTATAAATTCTGGCTCATAATCTTTCAAAGGACATCTAACGGTGGATTTCTCCGCATCAGCGGCAAGCAAAAGGAGTTCTTCGTCATTTAAAGTCTCCATAGTTAACTTTAAAGAGACCGGGCCGATGGAGTTAACAAAACTTCCAATCTGTATGTTAAAAATTCTCAAAAACTGTTTTGCCACTGCTCCTATGGCAACCCGCATGGCAGTTTCCCGAGCAGAGGAACGCTCAAGAACGTTTCTTATGTCTATATGGGCATATTTTATAGCTCCGGCAATATCTGCATGTCCAGGTCTTGGTCTTGTCACTGGAGGTATGCTTCCATTAAAAATTTGTTCAACCGCCATGCCCTTATCCCAGTTGACCCAGTCCCGATTTTGTATATATAAACATATGGGAGAACCAATAGTCTTACCCCATCGAACTCCCGAGAGAATCTCAACTTCGTCGGACTCTATTTTCATTCTTCCACCTCTTCCATACCCCTGTTGCCTTCTCTTTAATTCCTGATTAATCTCTTCTATCGAAAAAGACATTCCAGCAGGTATACCCTCAATTATTCCTATTAAGCCCTTTCCGTGTGATTCTCCTGCGCTGAGGTATCTTATCATAGCCATATTTTAAAAGATATCAAGCTAATTTTTCATCTTTGAAGTAAACAACTTTTCTGCCTCCAAGATGCATAGGAACAGTATCAGAAATCCACATGGCTCTCTTAAAGTATCTATCATCTACCTTTACAGATAAAACTTCGCCAATAAAGGCATAGCATTCACCAACATCAATACTCTGCGTTAACCTACACTCTATCCATCCTGCACAATTTTTTATAAGAGGAGCTGAAATATGGTCTGCCTTTATTTTTTCTAATTTAGCTTCTTTAAACTTATCAACTTTTCTACCTGATTTACTACCGCATATCCATATTGCTTTTTCCATTTCTTTTGTAGGAATGTTTACGGCAAATTCTCTTTTTTCAATGATAAGCTCTGCTGTATAATGGCTCTTTGCAACACATACAATAATCATCGGAGGCTCTTCACTAACAGGGGTTGCCCATGCACAAGACATAACATTATGCTCTCCATTTTTTCCCGCTGAGGTTAGAAAAAATACCACTTTAGGATGAAGAAGTCTGTAAAAATTTTCTTTTACCTCTCTCATATTCTCCTCCTAACGACTTTTTATTTCTATTTTAACTTTTTACTTTTATTCTGCGTTTAAGTTACAATTAATGTATGAATGGTCAGGCAAAGGGTTCATTAAAGACATTTCTAATCTGGCTAATCATTGGTATATCGATAATAGCTCTGTTTAATCTCTTTAGTATGCCCCAAAAAAATGAGAAAGAGATAATATTTTCTGAATTTCTCCTAAAAGTTCAAGGAGGCGAGATTGATGAGGTGCTAATTAAGGATAATGCAATTACGGGTAAATTCAAAGATGGTTCACAGTTTAAAACCTACTACATAAACTATCCTGAACTAATTAAAGAGCTCACATCTCATGGTGTGAAAATATCCGTAAAGCCTCCTGAGCAGACACCTTGGTATGTTAATTTTCTTATATCTTGGGGGCCTGTAATATTCCTTGTTTTTTTATGGATACTTTTCATGAAGCAGATGCAAGCTGGAAGCAGTCGTGCCATGTCATTCGGGAAAGCCAGAGCTAAAATGATATCTAATAAGGCAATAAAAGTAACCTTTTCCGATGTGGCAGGCATAGAGGAAGTAAAGGAAGAAGTCAAAGAGATAGTTGACTTTCTCACAAATCCTCAGAAATACATAAAGCTTGGTGCTAAAATTCCCAAGGGAATTCTTCTGGTAGGCTCTCCTGGTACAGGAAAGACTCTTCTTGCTAAAGCAATTGCTGGTGAGGCAGGAGTGCCATTTTTCTCTATATCTGGCTCTGATTTTGTTGAGATGTTTGTGGGAGTAGGTGCAAGCCGAGTCCGTGACCTCTTTGACCAGGCTAAGAAAAACTCTCCCTGTATTGTGTTTATCGATGAAATAGATGCGGTGGGAAGACAAAGAGGTGCAGGACTTGGAGGAGGTCATGATGAAAGGGAACAAACTCTCAATCAGCTTCTTGTAGAAATGGACGGATTTGAAAGCAATGAGGGAATTATAGTGCTTGCTGCCACAAACAGACCTGATGTTTTAGACCCTGCTTTGCTAAGACCGGGTAGATTTGACAGACAGATAGTTGTCCCACTTCCCGATGTAAAAGGAAGGTTAGAAATACTCAAAGTCCACACGAGGAAAATACCGCTTGCAACAGATGTTGACCTTGAAAAAATAGCCAGAGGCACACCTGGTTTCTCAGGTGCAGATTTAGCTAATCTTGTAAATGAAGCCGCCCTTATTGCTGCAAGAAAAAATAGAGAAACCGTTAGTATGAGCGATTTTGAGTCTGCCAAGGATAAAGTCTTAATGGGAGTTGAGAGAAAAAGCATGGTTTTAAGCGAAGAAGAACGCAAAATTACTGCCTATCATGAAGCAGGTCATGCCCTTGTGGCAAAGCTTACTCCATCAACTGACCCAATCCATAAAGTTAGCATTATTCCAAGAGGAAGAGCTTTAGGAGTTACACAGCAACTTCCCCTTGATGACCGATATACCTATTCAAAAGATTATTTATATGGCACACTTAAGGTGCTTCTTGGTGGCAGGGTAGCCGAGGAAATTGCCCTTGGCACCATGACCACAGGAGCGGGAAATGACCTTGAAAGAGCTACAGAACTTGCAAGAAAAATGGTTACCGAGTGGGGAATGAGTGAAAGAATGGGACCACTTACCTTTGGAAAAAGAGAGGAACATGTTTTTCTCGGAAGAGAGATTGCAAAACACCGAGACTATTCAGACAAGACCGCTGAAGAGATAGATGAAGAGACTAAAAGAATAGTTACAGAGGCTTATCATAACACTAAAGAGCTTTTAGAGCAAAACAGAGACCTTCTTGATGCTATTGCTAAAGCTCTTCTTGAAAGGGAAACCCTCGAAGCACAAGAGATAGACCAGATTGTTATAGAGACTAAAAAGGCTGCATGAAGTTAAATTTTAAAAACTTCCAGCTCGATTTCCTTAAAAAAACATACATTATGGGGATTGTCAATGTCACTCCCGATTCCTTTTATGACGGAGGGCGATACTTTTCAGTTCAGAAAGCCATTGACCATGCCATGAGACTCGTTGATGAGGGAGCAGACATTATCGACATAGGAGGCGAATCTACCCGACCTAATGCAGAACCAGTAAGTGAAGAGGAAGAGTTAAAGAGAGTAATTCCTGTAATTGAAAGTATTTCTTCTCGAGTTTCTATTCCTATTTCAATTGACACATACAAGGCCAGAGTTGCTGAAGAGGCTGTTAAAGCTGGAGCAACAATAATAAACGATATAAGTGGATTGAAATTTGATTCCCAAATGGCCTATGTAGCCTCAAAATATGATGTTGCCATAGTGGTAATGCATATAAAAGGAACTCCTCGAGATATGCAAATAAATCCCACCTATAATGCTCTTATTCCTGAAATTACGGAATATCTCAGAAATTCCATAATAATAGCGAAAAATGCAGGAATTAATGAAGATAAAATAATAATTGACCCCGGAATTGGCTTTGGCAAGTTACCAGAACATAATCTTCAAATAATCAAGAACTTGAGAGAGTTTACCCTTCTTGGAAAACCTATTTTAATTGGGCCATCAAGAAAAAGTTTTATTGGCAAGGTCTTGAATGCAAACTCGCCAGATGAAAGACTTGAGGGAACAGCTTCTGTTGTTGCCATCTCAGTAATTAACGGTGCCAATATAGTCAGAGTGCACGATGTAGCCTATATGGCTAAAGTTGTAAAAATGGCAGATGCTATAAAATTTGGCTTATCTTAACTACATCTTGTGAGGTGCTTTAACGCCAAGCATCCTAAGTCCGTGTCTTAAAACAATCATTATAGCCCTGCAGAGACTTAATCTTGTTTGGCTTAATTTTTCATCATCCGAAAGAACTCTGTGTTTGTGATAATAACTGTGAAATAGAGATGCTAATTCTTGTAGATAGAAGGTAATTCTATGGGGTTCGCGAAAATTCACTGCCAATTCAAAAATCATTGGATACTGGAGAACTTTTTTTATTAATCTCATTTCCTCTTCATTAAAAAGCTCGCCGTTAAAGACATATGATACATGGCCTGCTTTTTCGAAAATACTGTTAATTCTTGCGTGAGCATACTGAACATAGAAAACAGGGTTTTCTTGAGACTGCTTTTTGGCAACCTCTACGTCAAACTCGAGATGGCTGTCTTGCCTGCGTGTAAGAAAAATAAATCTTGTCGTGTCAGCTCCTATTTCATCTATTAATTCTCTCAGAGTCACAAAGGTTCCTGCTCTTTTTGACATCTGGAAAGGTTTACCTTCTCTCAGAAGATTGACCATTTGAACAAGAAGAATTTTTATCTGCGATGCCTTAAATCCAAGTGCTTGCACTGCTGCTTTCACACGGGGAATGTAGCCATGATGATCAGCCCCCCAGATGTTTATCAGTTCATCAAAACCCCGTTCAATTTTATTTTTATGATAGGCAATATCAGAAGCGAAATATGTATATGTTCCGTCACTCTTTAGAACTACTCGGTCTTTATCGTCACCAAATGAAGTGGAACAAAACCACAAAGCCCCATCTTTCTCATAAACAAAACCAAGCTCTTTAAGCTTTATAATTGCTCTCTGAACTTCTCCCGTATGATATAACTTTCTCTCGCTTACCCAGCTATCAAAGGTTACTCCGAAATCTTCGAGGTCTTTCTTTATTTCATTGATAATTTTTCTGTAGGAAAAATCAATTATTAAATCTCCCAATTCTTCGTAAGATCTGCCTTTAATGCTGTCTCCGTATGATTCGTATAATTCCTGAGCAATTTCCTTTATGTATTCACCTTTATAGCATTCCTCTGGAAATTCAACCTCTTTACCCCAAATTCTCTGAAGGGCAAGATAAACACTGAGCCCCAGTATTTCAATCTGCTTTCCAGCGTCGTTTATGTAATACTCCGTAGTAACTTCATAGCCTGCTTCTCTTAGTATATTTGACAGAGCCGAGCCAATTGCAGCCCCTCTTCCGTGTCCAAGATGAAGCGGACCTGTTGGATTAGCGCTCACGAACTCAATCTGAACTTTCCTCGACCTACCAATGTCGGTTATGAAAAATTTTTCTTCTTTCTCAAGCAGCTCTTTAAGTTGATTAAATAAAAATTCCTTTTTAAATTTAAAATTTATAAAACCCGGGCCTGCTATTGAAATGTCTTCAAAAAATTCTCTATCAATTACAGATAAAATCTCATCTGCTATAGTTCTGGGAGGTTTTTTCAAAGTTTTTGTTAATTCCATTGCCACAGGAGAGCTAAGGTCACCAAAAGACTCATTTTTAGGAATTTCTACTTCAATTTGTGGCTCCAATTGGTAATTTAGCTTTAATATAGCTTCTTCAAGTTTTTTTCTTAATAGACTGTGCATAGAAGTTAAATATATCGTATATAATACTGACAAGTCAATTAGAATATTGTTTAAAGATGATATTTGAAGACACCTCTAACTCTCTCAAATATAAAGCATAGAACCCATAAATAGAGCTTAGATGCTTAAAACTATGCTATAATAATTTTCTGCTATGGCTTACATAGGTGTTGATATAGGAGGGACATACACAAAAATTGGAGTATTAACTGAGCAAGGGGAAGTTGTGCGCCTCTGTAAGTTTCCCACTTATGGAGAACCTCTTGAGTTTATATTTGAAGAGATAGACGATATCCTTAATGTTTTTACAATCGATGGAATTGGCGTAGGCATAGCAGGACTGGTAGACGAAGAGGGAAATGTAATTAAAGCATCGAATATTCCTTTTTTCAATGATTTTCCGTTGAAAAAAATATTAGCAGAAAGATACAAGGTAGAGATAGCCGTTCAGAATGATGCCTTTGCTGCAACATTAGCAGAAGCTCTAATAGGCGAGGGCAAAAATTCTAATAATTTTATTCTCCTTACTCTTGGCACAGGCATAGGAAGTGGGTATTGGTCAAAAGAACAAAATATGAAATTTCCAATGGAAGCAGGACACATGACGATTAATTATCAGGGAAAATCATGCAGTTGTGGTAATACAGGATGTCTGGAAGTTTACGCCTCTGCAAGAGCAATAAAAGATAACTTAATTGAGAAAATTGAAAAAGGTGAACAGAGTAACATAAAAATGCTTTACGAGGGTAACTTCTATAAAGCAACAGCTGAGGATATTTACAAAACGGCATTAGAAGGAGACCCCTTATGCAGAAGCGTTCTCAAAGAAGCTGGCAAGGCACTTGGAGCGGGTGTAGCAAATTTAATAAATATTTTTGGACCTGAACGAATAATTTTCACTGGAGGACTATCAAAGGCTGTTAACATTTATATTGAAACAGCCATTTCTGAAGCACAAAAGAGAGCTATGAAAGGACTAAAAACTGAAATGTTTGTTTCTTCGTTAGTAGATAAAGGTGGAATAATAGGAGCAGTTGCTGCTCTTCCTAATTTTAATTTATGCTCAAGAGCATGAAAAATATCAGAAACTTTTCAATAATAGCCCACATAGACCACGGAAAATCAACTCTTGCAGACAGACTGCTTGAATTTACAGGTGCTGTAAATCTTGGGGGAAAAATGGGACAGATTCTTGATTCAATGGATTTAGAAAGAGAGAGAGGAATAACAATAAAAGCTCATGCAGTAAGACTTACTTATAAAGCTGATGATAACGAAGTATATACTTTGAACTTAATTGATACTCCAGGACATGTGGATTTTTCCTATGAAGTATCTCGTTCTTTAGCTTGCTGTGAAGGTAGCCTATTGGTTGTCGATGCTACTCAGGGTGTAGAGGCTCAGACCGTAGCAAATGCATACCTGGCAATAGACCACAATCACGAGATAATTCCAGTAATAAACAAAATAGACCTGCCACAAGCTGACCCAGAACGGGTTAAAAAACAAATTGAAGACATCATTGGAATAGACTCATCGGAAGCAATTCTGGCTTCGGCAAAAGAGGGAATCGGAACTAAAGATATTCTTGAGGCAGTGGTAAAGAAAATTCCCTCTCCCAAAGGAAACCCAAAAGCTCCTTTAAGAGCGATGATATTTGATTCTTGGTTTGATAATTATCTCGGCGTAATCATTCTTGTGAGAGTCTTTGACGGAGAGCTGAAAAAGGGAATGCGAATAAAGCTATTCGCTACTGAAAATGAATATGAAGTGCAAAGACTTGGCATTCTTACTCCTCTTCCAAAAGATACAGAGTTTTTATCAGCGGGCGAAGTAGGCTTTATTGTCGCAGGAATTAAAAATATAGCAGATACCAAAATAGGTGACACCGTTACAGAAGCAAACAATGCTGCTACTGAACCTTTACCAGGATTCAGAGAAGTTAAACCAATGGTTTTCTGTGGCCTTTATCCAACAGAAACACATCAATATGAAGAACTAAAAACAGCTCTTGAAAAGCTCAGGCTTAATGACTCATCCTTTTTCTTTGAGCCAGAAACATCTGCAGCCCTTGGATTTGGTTTTAGGTGTGGCTTTTTAGGTCTTCTTCATATGGAAATAATAAAAGAGCGATTAGAAAGAGAGTTTAATCTCTCCCTCATCAGTACTGCTCCTACGGTGAGATATAAAATTATTGAAAAAAGTGGTGAAGCCTATCTTATTGATAATCCAAGTAAAATGCCTAAATTTTTTGAGAGTATAGAAGAACCTTTCATGAAAGTTTCAATTATAGTGCCTGAAAATTATGTTGGAGAGATATTGAAGTTATGCCAGGAAAAAAGAGGAATCCAGAAAGAGTTTTCCTACATAACAAAGGACAGAATTCTTCTTGTATACGAAATACCCTTAAATGAGATTTTATGGGATTTCTATGATAAACTTAAATCACTCTCAAAAGGATATGCTTCTATGGATTATGAGTTCCTCGGATATAGACCGAGTAGTCTTGTAAAGCTTGATATCCTTATTAATGGCGAACAGGTAGATGCCCTTTCAGTGATTGTCCACAAAGATAAAGCCTATTATAAAGGTCGTGCCATTGCCCAGAAGTTAAGAGAGGTGATACCCAGACAACTATTTGAGGTAGTAATACAGGCAGCCATAGGTGGTAAAATAATTGCTCGTGAAAGCATTGTTCCACTTAAAAAGAATGTCCTTGCAAAATGTTATGGCGGTGACGTTACAAGAAAGAAAAAGCTTCTTGAAAAACAAAAGGAAGGTAAAAAAAGAATGAAACAAATTGGCAGAGTTGAAATACCTCAAGAGGCATTTCTATCAGTTCTGAAAGTAGAGTAAGGAGGTCAAATTGACAGCAAAAAAAATTCTTGAATATGTAAAGAGCATAGGAATCGCAATTCTAATAGCTCTTTTCATAAGGGCATACATAATTCAGGCATTTAAAATTCCATCGGGCTCTATGATTCCAACTCTACTAATTGGAGACCATCTTCTTGTAACTAAATTCATATATGGCGTAAAGCCTCCTTTCACGGAAAATAAGATTTTAGTAATAGACAAGCCTAAAATAGGAGATATCATAGTTTTTAAATATCCTGAAGACCCAAGTAGAGATTTCATAAAGAGAGTAATAGCAGTAGGAGGTGATACAGTAGAGATTAAAAATAAAAAAGTTTTTGTAAATGGCATAGAACTCAAAGAATCATATGCGAGATATACTGACGCCTACATGCATCCATCCGAATTAGACCCGAGAGACAATTTAGGTCCGATAAAAGTGCCTGAAGGTAAACTCTTTGTAATGGGAGACAACAGAGACCACAGCTATGACAGCCGTTTCTGGGGATTCGTAGACCTTAAAGATGTAAGAGGAAAGGCTTTGATAATATACTGGTCTTGGGATAGCGAAAAGAGTAAACCAAGACTGGAAAGAATTGGTAAACTAATAAAGTAATGTTTACAGGAATAATAGTTGAGCTTGGCGAAGTTTACGATATTAAAAAACTTGGCAATTCAGCCAAATTAAATATTCTTTCTGAAAAAGTCATAAAAGATGCTTCAATCGGTGACAGCATATCCGTAAACGGTGTTTGTCTCACTGTAACAGAAATTGAAAGAAAAAGAGGAATAATATCCTTTGATGTGTCTAACGAGACCCTTCAGAAAACCACTACAGGAGAATTAAAAAAAAGTTCTCCCGTAAACCTTGAACCAGCACTTACCCTTAATACCAGAATTGGCGGACATTTAGTGAGTGGCCATGTAGAGGGAATTGGAAAGATAAGAAACATTGACACAATTGGTGATTATCTAAAAATAGAAATCGAAGCTCCTCAGGAGATTCTTAAATATTGCATAAAAAAAGGTTCGATAGCAATTGATGGAATTAGTCTTACCATAGTTGAAGTATTCTCCGATGCCTTTAATGTAGTTATCATTCCTCACACAGCTAAAATGACTACCGTAGGCTATAAAAAAGTCGGAGATAGCGTAAACCTTGAACCTGACTTAATAGCTAAATATGTGGAGAAATTTCTAAGTTACCGAGAACAAACAGCAGATGAAAAAATAATGGCTAAATTGAAAAAACACGGATTTATTTGAAAAATTTTCCATTAATAGATGAAGAATAGTATTAGATTTTTAATAGAAAGAGTGAATATTTACCTAAAGCTTAAATATCCTATACTTTCGCTCTTTTTTCATAAAATATTTATAATATTTATATCGATTTTAATTGTTATTTTTATTTTTTTTACTTTTGCAATAGATTTTCAAGGTATATTAAGTAATTTTTTTGCTTCCTTTTTGTATAGTTTTTTTATTTTTATAATTCTTATTCTAATTATCACTTTTAAATCAATCTCTTATACTAAGCCAATAGGTATAAATTCAAAAAATTCAATTTTATCAATTAAGGAATATCAGTATTTTTTAGATTTAACTAACTTAAAAATAGAAAAGATAGAATTTGACATTGAAAATATTACCAAAATAAAACAATTAGACGATTTTTTATACGTCAAAACCTTTATAGATTTCCTCCCTTTTGATAAAAAAGAACTTTTTATGATAGAAGCTGGAAATCTTGATATTCCAAAATTAACTTTAGAGTCTATAAATATTTCTAATGGGAATTGTCTTAAATTAAAGGTATCAAGTTGCTCTTTTTTTTGCATTTACTACACTCATTACTTCGCTGATTATATTTTTTCATCTTCTTCAAATATGGAGAATACAAAAGAAGAAAATACCCTTAAAAACCTTATAGGCAGGAATGTATCAAAAATTTTATTAGATAATATTGTTAACTTCTCAAAAAACAAAAATTTTTCTTTACCATCTTTATTACCAAATCCACTTGGAATTACTGGAATTATTCAAATTGGAGACAAATATATAATAAGAAAAAGGAATAAAAGAGTAATTTCTGAAATGGATACTTACGATTGGTCATTCTCTGGGCTAATAGATTCTCATGATTTTTTATATGAATACTATTCTGGCATTAAAGTAATTGATATATTAAAAATAATTGAAAAAGAAATAATAGATGAGCTTAATTTACCTATAAAATTTGAAAATTTAAATGATTATATTATTGGTATTCTTCCATTAGGAATAGTATTTAATGAAAAATATCTTTATCAACCCGAGTTAATATTATATTTAAATTTAAAAGAAAAGATTCTAAATTATCTTGACTTTAAAGAATTAAGTATTAAATTATATTCAATTGAAGAAATAAAAATAAATATATTTAAAGAGTATGAAATAGGAAATAAAAAAATAAAAAATTTATTTGTAATTAGTTTTGAATTATTAAATAATTTTCTAAAAAATAAGTAATTAGTTGGACAATTATTTCAATTTTTTAAAGGCTTGTGATATACTTAAAAACTTTTATTTATTTGAGGTGCTATATGAAAAAAATAAATATTATTCTCGTTTTTTTATTCCTTTTTTTTACAACTAATCTATACTCTCAAGAACTACCTATTGTCACTTCAATTGAAATTAAAGGACTTAAACGAATTGAAGAAGCAGCGGTAAAAAATAAAATATCTCTTAAACTTGGGGAAACTATCTCGCAGGATAAGATTTCAGAAGACATAAAGGCTATTTACAAAATGGGTTATTTTGAAGATGTAAAGGTTGACATAGAACCATTTGAAGGGGGCGTTAAGGTAATTTACTCTGTGAAAGAAAAGCCCACAATTGTAAAAGTAAGTTTTGAGGGAAATAAAGAGTATGACGAAGAAAAATTAAAAGAGGTTGTAACAATTACAGCAGGGTCTATAGCAGATGTAACACTCATAAATGATAATGCTCTAAGATTAAAGTCTTTTTATGAATCTGAAGGTTATTATTTCGCTAAAGTAATACCTGTTTTAAAGAAGAAAACCGATGAAGAAGTTGAATTAACTTATGTTATTGAAGAAAACAACAAGGTGAAAATAAAAGAGATTAAGTTTACTGGTAATAAGGCCATATCCAGCAGTAAAATTAAAAAAGTCATGTCAACAACAGAGAGAAAGTTCTATTCTTTCATAACGGGAAGCGGTTTTTATAAAAAAATAGAGATGTTACAGGATATTGAAAAAATAAAAGACCTATATTACGACAATGGATATTTGAAAGTGTCTGTAGGTGAACCAAAGCTCGAATTTTCTTCAGACAAAAAATGGATGACCATAACAATACCAATTTCAGAGGGGCCTCAATTTAAAGTAAGCTCTCTTAAGGTAACGGGAACAAAAGACAAAAAGGAAGAAGAGGATATAAAACAGTTAATCAAACTAAAAGCTGGAGATATCTTCAGTAAAGGAAAAATGAGAAAGGATATTGAAGCAATTACCTCCTACTACTCTGACAGAGGATATGCTCTTGCCTCTGTATCGCCAGATGTAATTCCTAATGAAGAAAAAATAACCGCTGAGGTTATATACAACATTAAAACAGGAGACAAATTTACAATTGGAAGAGTTAACATAGCAGGTAATACAAAAACTATAGACAAAGTCATAAGAAGAGAAGTAAGGCTTGACGAAGGAGAAGAATACTCAGCCTCAAAGATAAACAAGAGCAAGAAGAGACTTGAAGACCTTCAGTACTTTGAAACCGTTGATATAAACCAGAAACCAGACCCAGACAAAAAAACCGTAGACCTTGATGTAACCGTTAAGGAAAAGGCCACAGGATTCTTAACAGTCGGCGGAGGATACAGTTCAATAGACAATCTTATAGGAATGGTTGACGTAACCCAAACAAATCTTTTCGGCAGAGGTTATTCTCTAACTCTCAGAGGTGAACTCGGAGGAAAAAGCTCTTACTACACAATTGCCTTCCGAGACCCCTGGTTCATGGATAAGCCACTTCTTTTTGGATTTAATATTTACAGACAAAAAAGAGAGTATACAAACTATACAAAAGACGGTACTGGCTTGGCTATAACATTCGGAAAAAGATATGGAGAAGACTGGTCTGCATCGGTAACCTATGAAATTGAAAAATCAAAAGTTACAGACGTAGCAACCGATGCTGATACGATAATAAAGGATATGGAAGGCAATTTAATAACCAGTTCAGTGACTTTCCAAATAGTAAACGACACCAGAGACAGCTATATTGACCCCTCAAAAGGAAGAAGGCATTCATTAAGCATTACAACAGCAGGGCTTGGTGGAGACACTGGTTTTTGGAAAAGTATGCTCGATATGGGCTGGTACATACCAGTCTTTGAAGAATCCACCCTTCACTTAAGAGGAAGAATTGGTTGGTCCGATACTCTTTTTGGAAAGAAATATCCTCTTTATGAGAGATTCTATATTGGTGGTCTCGATACAATCAGAGGGCTCGGATATGGAGAGGCTGGACCAAAGGATAGTAAAAATGACCCGATTGGAGCTAAAAAAGCAATAATTGGAAACATAGAATACCTATTCCCTATAGTCACGGAGATGAAGCTTAAGGGGTTGATATTCTTTGACATAGGAAAGGGTTACGATGAAGGAGAAAAGTTTGGTTCAAACATTAAGTATTCAACGGGCTTTGGCTTTAGATGGTTCTCTCCTATGGGACCAATAAAAATTGACTACGGAATCAATCTAAACAGAAAAGAGGGTGAGTCGAAATCAAAAATTGAGTTTGGGTTTGGTTCATTTTTTTAAAATAAAATCAAAACAGGGAGGATGTAATGAAGAAGATTTTGTTGTTTTTTCTAATTTTAGGATTTATAATGACATTCTATACTCCTTCATATGCAGAATTGAAAGTTGGAGTTGTCGACCTTTACAGAGTTTTGAATGAATCCGAAGAAGGCAAAAAAGCAGTCAATGAACTTCAAAGTATGCTTGATTCAAGACAGAAAACTTTAGAGGAAAAACAAAAGAAAATCCAGACACTTAAAGAAGAATACGACAAAAAAAAGGCAGTTCTAAGTGAAGATGCTCGAAAATCAAAGGAAGAGGAAATAGAGCGTCTCGGTAGAGAACTTCAGAGAACAGCAGCAGACTATCAGGTTGAACTTCAGAAGAAACAAAATGAAATAACCCAAAGCATGCTTAAAGAAATAAGACAAATTATCAATGACTTTGCCCAAAAAGAAGGTTATAACTTGATTTTTGAGAAAGCAGAACAATTAATAATTTACACGACAAAGGAAGTGGATATTACAGATAAAATCATTGCCCTCTTTAATCAGAAAACCTCTACGCCTAAAGGTAAAAAATGAAATTATCCGAAATAGCTGAAATTTTTAATGGGAAAATTGAGGGAGACTCTAATATTGAAATCTCAGGTGTCAGGGGAATAGATGAGGCAGGAGAAGGAGACATAACCTATCTTGCCTCAAATAAAAACTTAGAGAAACTAAAAAATAGCAAAGCTTCTGCTGTAATTGTAAAAGAAAAAATTGAAAATTTTTCAGGAGCGCAACTAATCGTTGAATTTCCCCAGCTTGTATTTTCAAGACTTCTAAAACTTTTCTATATCAAACCCTATCAGTCTTCAGGAATAAGTGATAAAGCCTTTGTCTCGGAGAGCTCTAAAATCAGCCCGAATGTTTCAATCTATCCCTTCTCTTATATTGATGACGAGGTGGAGATAGGAGAAAACACTGTCATATACCCTTTTACCTTTATAGGAAGAGGAAGCAAAATTGGAGCTAACTGCATAATATATCCAAATGTAACAATACGAGAAGGAACAAAAATAGGAAACAGAGTGATTATTCACTCTGGAGCAGTGATTGGTTCAGATGGTTTTGGCTATATTTTCCACGAAGGAAAGCACGAAAAAATTCCACAAATTGGAACAGTTGTGGTGGAAGATGATGTAGAGATTGGCGCAAATACATCCATTGATAGAGCTACAACTGGAGAAACTGTAATAGGAAAAGGAACCAAAATAGACAACCTCGTTCAGATAGCTCACAATGTAAAAATCGGACAGAACTGTATATTGGTTGCACAAGTCGGTATAGCTGGAAGTTCGAAAATTGGAGATGGCTGTATACTGGCAGGACAAGTAGGAATATCAGACCATGTGGAAATCGAAGGAGGAACGATAATAACTGCCCAATCCGGCGTAATGCCTGGGAAGGTTGAAAAAGGGATTTTTTCAGGTTCTCCTATAATGCCTCATAGAGAGTGGCTAAAGTCAAATGCTATATTCCAAAAACTTCCAGAACTTTATAGAAAATTAAAAGAACTGGAGGAGAAAATAAAGAAACTGGAGGAGAAAGAATGATTGATATCAAAGAAATTATGAATTTTCTACCTCACAGATACCCATTTCTTTTAGTGGACAGAATAGTTGACCTTATTCCTAATGAGAAAATCATTGGTCTAAAAAATGTAACAATTAATGAACCTTTCTTTCAGGGACATTTTCCGGGTAATCCAGTAATGCCAGGTGTTCTAATTGTTGAGGCCATGGCACAGGTAGCAGGTGTTCTCGCCTTCAAATCGGGCATCGAAGGAAAAGGAGTTCTTTTCATGAGCATTGAAAAGGTAAAATTTCGCAAGCCTATTGTGCCAGGAGACCAGATAATATTTGAAGTAAGTGTCATGCACAGACGCAGTAATGTCTGGAAATTTTCCGGTATAGCTAAAGTAGACGAAAAAGTAGTCACAGAAGCAGAATTTACCGCAATGGTAACAAAGTGAGGTGATACGTAATGTCAAAAATCCATAAAACAGCTGTAATTAGTCCAAAAGCAGAAATAGCCGAAGACGTTACCATAGGACCATACTGCATAATAGGTGACAGTGTTAAAATAAAAAGCGGCACAAAGCTCATAAGCAATATCCAGATTGAGGGAATTACAGAAATAGGTGAAAACTGCACTATCTTTCCATTTACAACCATAGGCTTTCCGCCTCAGGACCTCAAATATAAGGGAGAACCTACAGGTGTAAAGATTGGAGATAATAACACCATAAGAGAATATGTAACTATCCACAGAGCCTCTGTATCTGGAGACGGATGGACGTCAATCGGAAACAACAACTTCATAATGGCCTATGTCCACATTGCCCATGACTGCAAAATCGGCAATTCGGTTATAATGGCCAATCTTGCAACACTGGCTGGACATGTTACTGTTGAAGATTTCGCTTTTATAGGAGGTCTTGTAGCAGTTCATCAATTTACAAGAATCGGAGCATATGCAATGGTCGGAGGATTTAGTGGCATTGGGCAGGACATACCGCCCTATACAATGGCCTCAGGGCCAAGGGCAAAGCTCTATGGTCTTAACACTGTTGGTTTAAAAAGAAGAGGTTTCAGCGATGAAACCATCAACATTCTCAAAAAAGCCTATAAAATTCTTTTTAGGGACAAAATGTCTCTAAAAGAGGCAATTGAAAAGGTAAAAAAAGAACTTCCTCAAATCCCAGAGGTAATTCATCTTTTAGATTTCATTGAGGCAAACAAAAGAGGCATATGCAGATAGGAATTATTGCAGCACAGGGCCGCCTTCCCGTATTAATAGCAAAAGAATTAAAGGAAAAAGGATTTAAGATTGCCACTATAGGACTTGAGCAACTGGCAAGTGATGAGCTTAGAGATGTAAGCGATATTTTTCAGTCCATAAACATTGGGCAGGCTGGAAAAATAATTGATTTTCTCAAAAAAAACAATATTAAAGAACTCATTCTAACGGGAAAATTCCCTAAAAATCTAATTTTTCAGAGGGAGAAAATAAAGCCCGACTTAAAAGCAATGAAAATGCTGTTTTCTGCAAGCTTAAGAGGAGACAATGAGTTATTAAAACTTATAGACAAAGAACTCCAGAAAGAAGGTATAAAAATAGTAGAAATCGGAAAAATATGTCCTGAATTGCTAACTCCCGAGGGAGTTCTAACGAGAAGAAAGCCCACTAAAGATGAATGGAGCGACATAGAGTATGGTTTTAAAATAGCAAAAAAAATTGGAGAACTTGATATAGGTCAAACAGTTGTAGTTAAGGAGAAATCTGTAATTGCTGTAGAGGCAATTGAAGGAACTGATGAAACTATTCTCAGAGCCGGTAAATATGTGAATGATTTTACCGTAGTAAAGACCAGCAAACCTCAGCAGGAATTAAAACTTGACCCACCAGTTGCTGGAATGGATACAATAATTATTATGAGAGAAGCTAAAGCTTCCGTATTAGCAGTTGAAGCTGGCAGAAGCCTTTTGGTAGAGAGAGAGGCATTGGTAAAAAAGGCAAATGAGCTAAATATTGCTGTAGTAGGTGTCAGTCACAGTTGAATATATTTGCCAGCATAAATGATTCTCTAAAAACGGTTCATCGAAATTATCAACTCCTATTCATCCATTTTTTATTTCTTTTTATTGCTTTTTTTGGGCTGTTTTTCATCTTAAGCATTCCCTTAGGAGTTCTCTTCGTAGTATTTGGAATAGACCTTACAGATATCCTAAAAGGTAGCTTTATTGAAATTGTTCTTTCCTCTCTAAAACTTTTGAAAAAATTTCTTATTTTTGCAGTCATTTTTCTGTTAACTCTATTCGTTTATCTAATTCTCGTTGCCGGTCTGTGGGTATATATTTTTTCGGGCACTCTTGGTATAATGAGTGCTTATTTACAGGAAGGTTTTCCTTTTAAACTCAGAAATTTTCACAGATTTGGCAAAAACTACTTCTGGAAAGTCGGCCTATTCAGCATATTTTCAGCATTGACTTTTATTCTAATTACAGGAGTCCTCATTTTTTTAGGAGAAATAACCTCTGAATTTGTAGAGTTAATAGGAAAATACAGCCATGCTCTTTCAACATTTTCCAGCGTCTTTATACATCTCACCCTGCTAATACTTAGCGTTTTAGCCTTTCTTCTCTGGATAACCTATTCTCTATTTGGTTTTTATGGATTCTTTATAAAAAAATTCTCTGTTCGAGAGACCATCGTTAGAACAAAAGACATAATTATGAAAAATCCAGCTTCTCTCGGAAGAGCGGGGTTACTATTTGTAATGTACATTCTAATGGGTGGAGTGCTTCTTTCGATTGGCTCTTTGCTGGCCATTATACCTCATGTAGGAACAATAATGGCAGCAATTTATCAGTTTTTTATTCAATTTGCTCATATTTATATCAGTCTTGTTGTCCTTGCAGCATTCTTTTCATACTACATAAACTTTACTAAAGAGAACGAGGAAAGAGAACTTTCTGATAATATCTCTCTCGGAGAAGCTTCTCTGCAAGAGCCAGTTCCTCGTCAGTCAGAGAACCCACCTCAAAGTCAAATCCCTCCTCCTTCAGAGCCAGCTTAATATTTCTCTGAAAAACCGATATATCAAAGTTGTCACACAACTCTTCTATACCAAAAATCTTATCTGCTTCTGAGGAAGAACTTTTAAAAACTGCTTTTAAAAGTTCTCTGTTCACAGTTATAGGAATAGTTCCCTGCTGAAGAAATCCGTCAGTCCATCTTTTCTGAGCAGAACCGATGATTTTTATATCTTTAAAACAGATTTCGCCAAAAGATGAAAGGGCAAAACACAGAGAACTTTTGTTGTAGCTTCTCTTTTCTCTCTTTATTTCAACGGAAATTCCTGTGAGTATAAAGGCCTTAGCGAATATTTGACTTAACGTTTCATAATTATGAAAAAGATTTCCTCTAAACCGGCCTTCCTTTTTAGCTGAAAAGCTATAGGTTAAGTCATTGTAGTGGAGAATTCCCTTGCCTCCTGTAGGTCTTCTGACTATGTCTATTTTCATCTGAAGGCAAGATTCGTAGTTAACTTCATCGAGCTTTTGAAACTCACCAAGAGTTATCGCCATTTTTTCCCATCCGTAGAGTCTCAAAGTAGGTGGCACAACGTCCTTCCTTACAAGGCTGCTTATTGCTTCATCAACTGCCATGTTGAAAAAAGGGTCAAAAGGCTGGTATTCGATGAGACGAATTAGCATGAATTATTTAAATGATTATTCCTTTTCCTCTTCCAGAAGAATCTTGTGATTAAGTAATGACATCTCTTTTATTTTTCCCCTGAAGACCTTCTGTTCTCCAAAGATGTTGCGAAGATATATGTTTTTTCCCTCGGGTCTTAGAATGTCTACAGCTTCAAGATAAATCTCCTCTTCTCCATTTTTAATTACATATGCATTTGCCTCACACATTGAACTCCTCCTTTATATGAAGGATAAGTTTTTCCACAAGATGTGGAAGTGGTTCTTTTAAAAAGCCTACTATATCAATTCCTTCCTGATTTATTGGAAGAAGTATTTTTTTAGCCTCAGAACTTCCAATAGCCTCTGCCATTGCTGCTGTTAGTTCTCCCATCATAGCATTTGCAACTATAATGCTGAGAGGACCAAGTATTAGATCAACTCTCTTAACATTCCATATAATCGCATTTTCGCCCGATGCGCCCTTATTTGCCTTAGCCTTCATCATGTTTGCTGTGGCTGCTGCATTTGTTCCAAGGGCGACAATCTCTATCTTATCGCCAAAGGTCTCCCTCAAAGATTTGATTATAAAACTTCCTATTCCTCCACCTTGACCATCAATTACTGCAACTTTTAGCATAACGTTAAGATTAGTAAATTTTATAGATAAATGTCAAACTCTAAAGCTTACTGCCTGGACAGATATCATTCAATGGACATTTAGAGTGTTGTGGATTTTTAGCTTTACAAATCTCTCTTCCGAGCATTATGAGAAGATGAGATATCTCTCCCCAGTATTCACGAGGGGTTATCTCCATTAAATCTCTTTCAATTTTTTCTGGGTCGGTGTTTTCTGTAAGACCCAAGAGCTTTGAAATTCTCTTTACATGCGTATCAACAGCAATCCCCTCATTAATTCCATAAGCGTTCCACAATACTATGTTGGCAGTTTTTCTTCCCACGCCTGGCAGAGTTATCAATTCATCAATCCTTTTTGGGACTTCACCATTAAAACGGTCAATTAACTCTTTTGCCAGATTTTTGATGTACTTGGCTTTATTTTTGTAATAATTAATGCTTCTGATATCACTCTCAAGTTCGCCTTCTGCTGCGTTTGCATAGTCAGAGGCAGTTTTGTATTTTCTGAAAAGCTTCTCCGTAACCTTGTTAACATTAACATCTGTTGTCTGAGCAGAAAGTATGGTTGCAATCAATAAATCTAAAGGAGATGTAAAATTAAGAGCTGTTTTTACATTTGGATATCTCTTTTGAAGCCTTCTTATTATTTCAAGAATTTTTTCTCTCTTGTCCATATTCAGCTCAATGAAAAATTATATCACAATTCTTAAAAAGTTTTCTTTTCTTAATACAAACAGAAGGCCTTTCAATAATTAAGAGTCATTATTGATAAAGTTCATTTAGAAATGATTAATAATGTTACCAAAATAAACAAAATTAAGTTGCCAAAAGTAACACAAATAAGTTTCCGCTTAGCAAACACATTGAAAATAAATGAAAATTATCTTGGCATTAAATTTGTGTAGATTATTCTAAAATTTTTACTCAGGGAGGTATAAATGATAAGATTTAAGAACCTCAAAATAAGAACGAAAATATGGACTTTAGTTTTTGTCTCTCTGTTTGTTCTTTTGGTACTTCAATTTCTCTCAGCAACAGTCCTAAAGGAACTACTACTTGAAGACAGAAAGATGAAAACTCGTAATGTCGTTGAGTCAGTTTTCGAAATACTAACCTATTTCAACAACCTTGCAAAGGAAGGTAAAATATCAGAAGCAGAGGCAAAAACTCAAGCAAAGACTCTAATAAAAGCATTAAGATACGACGGGAAAGAATACTTCTGGATTAATGACGATAAACTTCCTTATACCACCATGATAATGCATCCAACTGTTCCCTCATTGGATGGAAAAGTCTTAGATGATTCAAAATTTAACTGTGCCACAGAAATGCAAGAAGGCCGTAGTGGAAAAATAATTAAGACCGATGGGAAAAAAAATCTCTTTCAGGCTTTTGTAGAAATTACTAAAAATGAAAAAGAAGGTTATGTAACCTACCAGTGGCCAAAGCCACTTGCTACAGGAGGAACAACTCAGGAGACATACCCTAAGCTATCGTACGTTAAAAAATTTGAACCATGGGGATGGATTATCGGCAGTGGAATATACATTGACGATGTTAATGCAATTTTCTATTCGAAATTAAAACAAATTCTCATCCAGGTTGCTTTTCTTGTCCTTTTACTGACTTTTATAGGATTTATTATTGCAAAAAGCATTACAAATCCGATGAGAGAACTACTGACAATTCAAAATGCCGTAGCAGAGGGAAACTTAAATGTTAAATCAAACATAACCAGAAAAGATGAAATAGGACAGATGGCAGAAGTTATCAATAGAATGGTTGAATCTTTAAGAAACATGATAGAGAGAATCAATAAAACTGTAAAAGACGTTGAAATCTCTGCTAAAAGTTTATCTGACAAAATAGCCCAAGAAGAACTCAAGGCTCAGGATTTCTCTGGTCAGATGCACAGGATTGCAGTTTCCTCAGAAGAAATGTCCCAGACAATAACAGACATAGCAAAGAACGCCTCTGAAGCATCTGAAAGCTCAGCAGAAACATATCAAATTGCCCAGGAAGGTAAAAAATTAACCGATACAGCAGTTAGTCTCATAAATCATGCCCACACTTCTACTCAAGAACTTGCAAGGATAATTGAAAGTCTTAATACACGAGTTTCAGAAATAGGACAGATTTTAATTGTAATCAAAGATATTGCTGACCAGACAAACCTCTTAGCTCTCAATGCTGCAATTGAGGCAGCCCGAGCAGGTGAACAAGGAAGAGGCTTTGCTGTAGTTGCCGATGAAGTGCGTAAACTTGCCGAGCGAACTATAAAGGCAACTGAAGAGATTTCAACAACCATAATATCTGTTCAAGAAGAATCAAAAAATACTACAAAATCAATGACTGAAGCCGCTAAGGAGGTAAATGAAGCAACCTCTTATGTTCAAAATGTAAATGAAGTGCTCGACAGAATAATGAAATCTGTAGAAAAAGTTAAAGAACAAATCACACAAATTGCCACTGCCGTAGAAGAACAATCGGCAGCAAGCGATGAAATTGCAAGAAACATAGAGATGATAGCAACTCTCTCTAAGGAAAGAGAGAAAATAGGTCAACAATTAAACTCTGACATCCAGACTCTCGGAAAAGTCTCTGAAACTCTACAACAAATCTTAAAATGTTTTAAATGTGCTCATGTTTAAAAGAAAAGAGAGCCCTTAATTAGGGCTCTCTTTCTTGATTTCTTATAATTTTTTATAGCAAAACCACCAGTCAAAGCATTCAAACTGTTTTGGTCTTTCACTGGCATTTTTTACATCCGATGCAGGCGGTATAATAACCTTGTCTCCGATAAGTTCATTATTAGGCCACCCAGCGGGAATAGCAACCTTGTTTGCATCAGAGGTCTGAAGGGCTTTCACTGCTCTTATAATTTCATCAATATTTCTGCCAATCTCTTGTGGATAGTAAAGAATAAGTCTCAATACACCCTCGGGGTCAATAACAAATACTGCTCTTATTGTATTTGTCCCTTTGGCTGGACTTATCATGCCAAAAGACTTTGCAACTTCACCCATGTCATCTGCAATTATAGGAAAAGTAATTTCTACCCCCAACTTTTCCTTAATCCACTCTACCCATTTAATATGGGCAAAAACCTGGTCAATGGACAAACCAATCAACTCGCAATTAAGCGCCTTAAATTCGTCAATTCTTTTCTGAAAAGCTACAAACTCAGTAGTGCAAACGGGTGTAAAATCTGCGGGATGACTGAAAAGAACAACCCACTTACCCCTGTAATCTCCAGGAAAGTTTACAACTCCATGAGTAGTTTTCAACTTCCTGTCTTCAATCTTCTCACCCAATAAGGGCATCCTTGATTCCATAACAACACCTCCTAAAATTTATTTTATAAATATTATAAAATAATAATTAATTAAAGTCAAGACTTTTTAGAGCAATTTAAGCTGTATTGAACTTTAATAAATAAAATCCTGAATAGGCTAAGCCTTCCATTAATTTTAACTCTCGCTAATGACAACTTCATCTTTTTCTCAGAGCTTCATGATTTCGAAATCTTAGGAAAAAGAGTGGGCTTGACAAAATGAAAAATTTATGCTATCTTCTATTAACATTAAAAGTTAATCTGTATAAACTCAACTAACCCGCCAGGAAGGCTTACAAGGGCTGAAGCCCTAAAAAATTCAACTGAACCTGCCTGCCCGAAGGCTGGCTAAAAGCTAAGAAAGCAAAAAACTAAAAAATTTTTAGGAGGTTTTGCTATGGAGCAGGGCTTCAAGCCTAAGGTTATTGCCTTTTTATGTCATTGGTGTAGCTATGCAGGAGCGGATATGGCAGGTTCTTTAAGGTATAGTTATCCACCCTATTTGTATCCTGTTAGAGTTCCCTGTTCAGGACGAGTTGAGCCAGAGTTTGTAATTAAAGCCTTTCTGTCAGGTGCAGATGGTGTATTAGTTGCAGGATGTCATCCCGGAGACTGTCATTACAAAACAGGAAACTATTATGCAAACCGAAGATTTAATCTTCTCACAAGATTTCTTGAAGTAATTGGAATTCCAAAACAAAGAGTAAGGCTTGAATGGATTTCTGGTTCAGAAGGGTTTAAGTTTTCTCAGGTAGCAAAGGAATTTGTTGAAAAGATTCAAAGCCTCGGTCCTCTATCTCTCAAAACTCCCGTTGATATTGACTGGCAGACTCTTTCGCGTACTGTGGCAACCGTTGGCTCCGCAGGAAAACTATTCTGGGAGGAAGACAAATGCATGGCTGAGATGATTGACTTTTTCCTGAGCTACGCCCAAGAAAACTCCTGTGCAGAGTGCATTCCTTGCAGAATAGGCACGAAGAGAATGCAAGAGATGGTAAAAAAGATTTTTGACGGTTCCGTATCTACACGAGAACTCTCTCTTTTAGAAGACTTTGCAGATGATATTGGAGCATCAAGCAAATGTGACCTTGGATTAATGGCAGGAAAAGCAGTCAAATTTGCTCTTCAACACTGCAAAAGCGATATAGAGGCTCACTTGAAAGGAAGCTGTGGTCATAGTATTCCAGCCAATCCAGGCTGGCAGACAGTAATGCTTAAATAATTTCTGAGGAGGATAAATATGGCTAACGTAACAATCACAATTGATGGACAAAAGGTCACTGTGCCAGAGGGAACTACTATACTTAAAGCATCTGAACAGGTAGGCGTGAAAATTCCAACTCTCTGTTTTCTTGACCATGTCGGATTAAGGCATATCAAACACGATGTAGGAGCTTGCAGGATCTGTGTAGTAGAAGTAGAGGGAATGAGAGATTTTGTTTCATCCTGTAATACACCTGTTCAAGAAGGCATGGTCATAAGAACCAATACTCCTAAGATTTTAGCTGCCCGAAAGCTAAATCTTGAAATGATGCTGAGTGAACATCATCTTGACTGTCCTACCTGTCCAAAAAACGGTGCCTGCGAACTTCAGGCAGTTTGTGCAGAGCTTAATGTAAGGCAGATAAGACCGCAGGGTGAGAAAAAAGATTTACCAATTGATGACTCCTCTCCATCAATAGTTAGAAATCCTAACAAGTGTATCATATGTCAGCGATGTATAACTGCTTGCAAGGTTCTTCAGTCCGTTGACGTTCTTGAACTTTACGGAAATGGCTATGATGCGGTGGTGCGTCCTCTCGGTGGAAAGCCAATTATTGAAACTCAATGTGTTGCCTGCGGACAGTGTGCCCTTGTTTGTCCCACTGCTGCTATTGTTGAAAGAGATGATACATGGAAAGTCTGGGAAGCAATTGCTGACCCGAAGAAACATGTAGTTGTCCAAACCGCACCGGCAACCCACGTAACAATAGGTGAAGCCTTTGGCTTACCTGTTGGAACTGATATTACAGGTAAAATGGTCAGTGCACTCAAAAGAATTGGATTTGATGCAGTCTTTGATACAAACTGGTCTGCAGACCTCACCATAATGGAAGAGGGATACGAGCTTATCCACAGAATTAAAAACGGAGGAGTGCTGCCTCAGTTTACATCATGTTCTCCTGGATGGATTAAGTTTCTTGAGGAGTTTTACCCTGACCTGATTCCTCATATTTCAAGTTGTAAGTCTCCTCAACAAATGCTCGGTCCAATAGCAAAAACCTATTATGCCCAGAAAAAAGGCATTTCTCCTGAAGATATCTTTGTTGTCTCAATAATGCCATGCACAGCAAAAAAATATGAAGCAGCCAGACCTGAGATGAACGCAGCGGCAAAATTCTGGAAAAATCCCAATATCTCAAGGGATGTAGATGTAGTTCTTACATCAAGAGAACTAATAAGAATGATACGTGAAGCAGGGATTGATTTTGCCAAACTGCCAGACTCAGCCTATGACCCTGTTATGGGAGAAGGAACAGGTGCAGCCCAGATATTTGGAGCAACAGGTGGAGTTATGGAAGCCGCCTTAAGGACAGCCTATGAGGTGGTGACAGGCAAAACCCTTCAGAAGCTTGACTTTGAAGATGTAAGAGGAATGAAAGATATTAAAGAAGCTTCGGTAAGCATGAATGGATTAACAGTGAAAGTTCTCGTTGCTCACTCCCTTGGTGCAGCAAGGCAACTTATGGAGAAAGTAAGAGCAGGTGAGCTCAAGGATTATCATTTTATTGAAGTTATGACCTGTCCTGGGGGATGTATTGGTGGAGGTGGACAGCCTATTCCAACAACTGTTGAAAAGAGGGAGATGCGAATTGCTGGAATTTATGAAAGAGACAAAAAGATGCCTCTAAGAAAAAGTCATGAAAATCCTGAAATTCAGGCAATTTACAAAGAATTCCTTAAGGAACCTCTCGGTCATCTATCTCATGAGTTACTTCACACTCATTACACACCGAGAGGAAAAAATAACTAACAAAAGGGGGATTGTATGGTAAGAAAAGTAAACACATTCAAGGGTAACGGTACAGTGAAGTCACAGACAGGAACTTACAGAGCAGGAGAGATAAGAGGAATAATCAAAATCAACGAGGGTAACTGTGTTGGCTGTCATACCTGTAGCAGTGTTTGTCCTGCAGGAGCAGTAAAAGGCTCCTTTGGAGACAAACACAGCATTGACCTTGACAGATGTATCAACTGTGGGCAGTGCCTACTTAACTGTCCCTTTGGTGCAGTTGAACAGATGAGCTTTGTTGATGTGGTAATGGAGAAACTCAAAGACAAAAAAACAAAAGTTGTTGCAATTATTGCTCCAGCTGTGAGAGTTGCCATTGGAGAAGAGTTTGGTGCTGAGCCAGGCACACTTACAGTTGGAAGACTCTGGGCTGCTTTAGAAAAAGCAGGTTTTCTAATTTATGACAACAATTTTGCAGCAGATCAAACAATTCTTGAAGAAGGCACAGAGTTACTTGCAAAAGTAGCAGCCCATGCAGGGCTTAAACAGTTACCTGTTGAGCTCTGGGGGAAAAAAATAACTCTTGATATCAAAGAGTTCTCTCATCATCCCCTACCCCAGTTTACTTCCTGCTGTCCCGCGTGGGTGAGATATGTAGAGGTTTTCTATCCAAAACTTATTCCCTACCTTTCTTCAGCCAAATCACCCCAGCAGATGGCAGGAGCAACAGCAAAGACCTACGGTGCAAAGCTTTGGGGAGCAAAGCCTGAAAATATTTTCACCGTTGGAGTAATGCCTTGTACAGCAAAAATCTTTGAAGCCTCCCGTCCAGAATTTGATTCTGCGGCAAAATATTTAAAAAAGTCAGGTATGAAAGATGTCGATGCAGTTCTAACAACAAGAGACCTTGCAGAACTTCTAAAGCGTATGAACATAGACCCAATGAAAATGTCTGAGGATGCAAGCAGAAAACCTGAGATGTTTAAATTTTACTCAGGTGGTGCTACCATATTTGGCACAAGCGGTGGAGTTATGGAGGCAGCTGTAAGATTTGCATTCCATATGCTTTCTGGCCAGTCTCCTCAGGCAATGAGTCCTAAGTGGGATTTTGAAGGAGTGCGAGGATTTACAAAACCTGTTGCATCAGCAACAATTTCCGTTCCTCTAAAAGAAGAATATCAGAAAGCTCTCAAAACAAAAGAACTTCAGGTTAAGGTCTGTGTAGTAAATGGTATAGGAACAGATGGGGCACATCTTAAGCCAATATTGGAAGATGTCTTGGCAGGTAAAAGCCCCTATCACTTCATAGAGGTTATGAACTGTCCTGGTGGCTGTATTAACGGAGGTGGACAGCCAGTTCATCCAATTGAACTTTCTCTCTTAGACCAGCTTTTTTATTCTCTTGTAAAAAGCTTTGAAGGAGGTAAACTATGAAAATCAGAAAGCTTACAAGAAGGTCTTTTCTAAAATTAGCAGGTGCTGGAATTATCAGCCTTTCCTTTACAAAGCCATCTTTTGCCGGTGATACAGCGGAGAAAAACTTTTTTGAGACAAAGGTCGGAAAAGAAAGACTTAAACTCATAAAGGCAAGACAGTCCGGGCAGTATAAGGATGATGTTATATCAAGAGAAAAATTCAAAATGGCCGCATCCCATGAAAACCCGATGATAAAAAGGTTTTACTCTGAGTTTGCTCATCATCCTTTAAGTGAAGTAAGTGAAGCATTGTTGCATACGCATTACAAGGCAAGGGTATAGTATTAGCCCGGGCTTAAAGGAGTTTAAAATGGTGGTTTATTATAGTCTCGGCAATAGAAAATATTGGTTTACAACAATTGAAAGGCTAATCCAAATCGCAGAAGTTCTCTCAAAGAAAAGCTATCTTCTTCATAACACTGAGGCTGTAAAGACTACCTATAATGATTGGTTCATTCTTGATGAAAACTACATAAGCAAAGTAAGCGAAATAATTGAAGAATGCGCAAGCGAGATTAAAGATGAGGAGCTTTTATGTGACCTCATGGCTTTGAAAGAAGTTTTTGACGGCGGAAGCGTAGTTTTCGGATAAAAATGCCTTATCCGAGGGAGAAACTCCTGAGGAGAGGGTTTATAAAAGTTAAATAAAACCTGAGACAGAGGAAAAATCTGAGGTCAAGGGATGAATAGAAAGATTGGAATTGTTGGAATAATCGTAGCTGAAAGAAATAAAAATGCTCCTTTAGTAAACCAAATCCTCTCTGAGCATGCAGAGATAATTCTTGCCAGAATGGGAATACCTCAAAAGGAGACAGACACTGGCTTTATCTCACTTTTTGTAGAAGGAAACACAGACCGAATAGGCTCTCTTACAGGAAAGCTTGGAATGATAAAAGGTGTAACTGTAAAAAGCCTTCTTATCTCTGAAAAGGAGAAGAAATGATACGCATAGAGAGGGACTCTCTTGGTGAGCTTTCTATTCCGAAGGATGCTTACTACGGCATTCATGCATTAAGAGCAAAGGAAAACTTTTCTGTAACGGGACAACCACCTCACAGGGAGCTCATATGGGCTATGGCTATTGTTAAGAAAGCATGTGCATGGGTTAACAGAGAGATTGGAATGCTTGAGGATAACAAGGCAGACTCAATTCTTAAAGCCTGCGATGAGCTGGCAGTAGGTAACTTAGATGGACAGATTATCGTTGATGCTCTTTCAGGTGGAGCAGGCACAACAATTAATATGAATATTAACGAGGTTATTGCCAACAGAGCCCTTGAGCTTATGGGATTTGAAAAGGGTAGCTACGATGTAATTCATCCTCTCTTTCACATAAATCTAAATCAGTCAACGAACGATGTTTTCCCCACAGCTGTTAAAACTGCCATTGTAAGGCTTCTGAGAGAGCTCGTAGATGAGGTTGCTTTACTTCAGGGTGAGTTTCAAAAGAAAGAAAAGGAGTATGCAAAAATTCTTAAGGTAGGAAGAACTGAACTTCAGGATGCTGTTCCAGTTACAGTTGGGCAGGAGTTTTCTGCCTGGGCAGAGGCTTTAAACAGAGACTGGTGGAGGCTGAATAAGGCAGTAGAAAGGGTTCGTCAGGTCAATCTCGGTGGAACTGCTGTAGGCACAGGACTTAACTGTCCCAAGATTTTCATTGATATGGCAATAGAGAAACTTCGGGAATTTACAGGGCTTCCTCTTGCAAAGGCGGAGAATCTCTTTGAGGCAACTCAGAATACAGATACATTTTCAGAGGCATCGGGATATCTTAAAACTTTAGCTTCAGACCTTATAAAAATTGCTTCAGATTTAAGGTTCTTAAGCTCTGGGCCAAAAGCAGGAATAGGTGAGTTAAGGCTTCCTGCTGTTCAGGTTGGCTCATCAATAATGCCTGGAAAGGTAAATCCCGTTATTCCTGAGATGGTTACACAGGTTGGAATAAAAGTGATTGCATCAGACCATGCAGTAAGCTTTGCCTGTAGCATGGGGAATCTTGAGCTTAACCCGTTTTTACCACTTGTAGCACACGAACTTATTGGTTCTTTAAAGATGCTTAAGAGCTGTTCAACACTTTTTAGGGAGAGATGTATCTCAGGAATAACCGTTGATGAAGCAAGATGTAGAGAGCTTTTTGATAAGAGTTCCTGTATCATAACTGCCTTTTCTCCCTATCTTGGCTATGAAACCTGTGCAGAGATATACAAAGAGGCAGTAAGCAAAGGCAGAAAAGTTGAAGAAATCCTGATTGAGAGAGGATTTTTCACAAAGGAAGAGATTGAGAGCATAACTCAACCACAGGAATTAACAACTCCCGGCTTTGCCGGAATTAAACATTTAAGGAGGCTTTTAAAATGAAAGCTGTTTTAGCAAAAGAGGAAAAAAACTGGATAAACAGCGTGATTAAGGAAGAAGAGATAGAGAAATATATGGAAGACGGAAGGGACTTCATAAATGATGAGGAAATCTGGGAGAAACTAAAGCAAAATCAGAATCCAGAACCATCCCGAATATGGGATATACTTCAGAAATCCCTTTCAATTGAAACACTTCTTCCCGATGAGACAGCAGCTTTGCTTAATCTTAAAGACCCGGAACTCTGGCAAGAGGTTTTTGATGTAGCAGCAAAGGTAAAGAAAAAGGTTTATGACAACAGAATTGTCACATTCGCACCTCTTTACTGCGGAAATCTATGTGTGAATAACTGCGTTTACTGTGGTTTCAGAAGAGACAATCATGTGATTAAAAGAAAGGTGCTAACTCTTGAAGAAGTAAAAAGAGAGGCAGAGGTGCTTGCTGGTGAGATAGGACATAAAAGACTTATTGTTGTTTACGGTGAGCATCCTGCAACTGGAGCTCATTACATAAGAGACACGATAGAAACTATTTACTCTGTCAAGGTAATGACAAAGAACGGATACGGTCAGATAAGAAGGGTTAATGTGAATGCCGCACCAATGAGCATAGATGAGTTAAAGATGCTTAAGGAAGTTGGAATCGGCACATATCAGGTTTTTCAGGAGACTTATCATCATGACACATACGCAAAGCTTCATCCTAAGGGAACAATTAAACATCACTATCAGTGGAGGCTTTACTGTCATCACAGAGCACTTGAAGCGGGAGTTGATGATGTGGCATTGGGAGTGCTTTTTGGACTTTATGACTGGAGATTTGAGGTTATGGGGTTACTTTATCATGCAAGGGAGCTTGAGAAACGGTTCGGAATTGGTCCACATACAATTTCTTTCCCACGGCTTGAGCCTGCAGCAAACACTCCCTTTGTGCAGGAGACAAGATATAAAGTTTCCGATGAGGATTTCAAAAAAATCATTGCAGTGATAAGACTTTCTGTTCCCTACACTGGTATGATTCTTACTGCCCGAGAGCCTGCTCACATAAGAAGAGAAATCATTGCTTCAGGAATGATAACCCAGACAGATGCATCCACAAAAATAGGAATAGGAGCATACTCTGACAGATACACAGAACAGGAGCTTGAGCGACAGCAGTTTGAGATTGGAGACTCCCGTAGCCTTGACGAAGTAATCAGAGAACTTGCAGAGATGGGCTTTATTACAAGCTTTTGCACAGCCGGTTATAGATGTGGAAGAACAGGAGATAGAATAATGAGTTTGCTTAAATCAGGAAAGGAGGCGATATTTTGTAAACTCAATGCAGTGCTTACTTTCAGAGAATGGCTTGATGACTTTGCCTCGGAACAGACAAAGGAAGCAGGAGAGAAAGTTATTCAGAAGGAGCTTGACGAGTTAAAGGCAAAAGTGCCTCATAAAGTTTACAACAAGCTCATTGAATACTACGGGAGGATTAAAAATGGAGAAAGAGACATATATTTCTAAGGAGACTCTTCATTCTGAGCCATCCCCTTTCTGTCACTCTGAGCCTTCCTTCAGTCATTCTGAACCATCCATTTGTCATTCTGAGCCGAAGGCTAAGAATCTCCTTCTTGAATTAAACAAAATAGCAGAGTTTGTCAAAGAAAAATACAATACCCACATTTGGTTTGTAGAGATAATGGGAAAGAGACACTCATACATAGCCGGACACAAAGAAGACTCATTTCTTCCACCAGAGTTAATTTATATCAATGACAGATACGCTGCTGTCTCCAATGAATGGGAGAGAATCACCGAGAAAGATGAAATCATATCAACCATAAAAATGCTGCTTTCAAAGGAGACAATCCCATGAGTGTGCCAAAAAGTCAGAGACTTCATATAGCTCTCTTTGGAAGGACAAATGCAGGAAAATCATCCCTTATAAACGCTCTCACTGGTCAGTCTCTCGCGATTGTATCTGATGTTCCCGGAACAACTACAGACCCTGTAGTAAAAGCCATGGAGATTCTTCCTCTTGGACCGGTTGTTCTTATTGATACAGCAGGAATTGATGATGTGGGAAAACTTGGTGAATTAAGAAAAAAGAAATCCTATGAGGTTTTTGATAAGACAGACCTTGTTTTACTTGTAATTGACCCTGAAAAAGGGGTTGGAGAGTTTGAAAGGGAGATAGTGAAAAAAGCAGAAGAAACAGGGACTCCCTTGATTTATGTTGTAAATAAAATAGATATCCATCCAGAAGCTAAGAAGTATGAGTTGCCTGAACCTAAGGTTTTAGTAAGTGCTCTGACAGCTGAAGGCATAGATGAGCTTAAACAGGCTATAGTAAACAATGCTCCAAAGGACTGGACCCTTCCTACCGTCTTGGGAGACTTGATAAATCCCGGAGATGTAGTAATATGCGTAATTCCCGTTGACAAGGCTGCACCCAAGGGAAGACTTATACTGCCCCAGCAGATTGTAATAAGAGACATTATTGACAATGAGGCAATCGCCATAGTTGTAAAAGAAAGAGAGCTTATTCATGCCCTAAGTTTACTCAATAAAAGACCTTCACTTGTAGTTACTGATGCCTCTGTTTACAATAAAGTTGCAGCAGATACACCCGCAGACATAAGGCTTACATCATTTTCAATTCTTTTTGCCCGTTACAAAGGAGATTTGCAGACACTTGTTGAGGGTGTTCTAACTGTAAAAAAACTAAAGCCAGGAGATAAAGTGCTCATAGCAGAGGCATGCACCCATCATCCTGTGGAGGATGACATTGGAAGAGTAAAAATTCCCCGTTGGCTAAGGGCACAGGTTGGAGGTGAGCTTGAGATTGAGGTAAAAGCTGGTGGTGGTCCACTTCCTGATAATCTCACTGAATACAGTCTCATTGTTCATTGTGGTGCCTGCATGCTCAATCGAAAGGAGATGCTTAGTAGAATTCTACAGGCTAAGCGGGCTGGTGTTCCTATTGTCAATTATGGTGTGATAATGGCTCACATTCACGGAGTTCTTCATAGGGCACTTTCTCCTTTTCCACACCTTCAGGGAATGATAGATGAAGCAGAAAAGGAGGTAAAAGCAGAGATAGAAATTTTAAAGAAAATAACAGAAAGAGCAATTTATGAATAGCCATGAAATTTCGGCTTTAACATCAAGTAAAAATAAGACCTCTCTTAAAGACTGGATACTTTATCTTTTAAGAGAGCTTCCTTTTGAGGAATTGGCTCGGATGGCTGATGATGTGAGAAAGCAAGTTCACGGAGATACAGTCCATCTTAGAGCAATAATAGAGTTTTCAAACTACTGTAAGTGTAACTGTCTTTTCTGTGGAATAAGAAGGGAAAACAGGAAACTCCCTCGTTACAGGATGAAAGAAGAAGAAATAGTTAAGGTAGCTACAGAGGCTGTAAAGGAAGACTTCAAAACTATTGTTTTACAATCTGGAGAAGAGCCCTTCTGGAATGCTGAAAGACTGAGTAAAGTTGTAAGAGAGATTAAAAAACTCAATGTGGCAGTAACTCTGTCTGTAGGTGAGTTAAGTTACAATGATTACGTGGTTCTCAGAGAGGCTGGCGCAGATAGATATCTACTTAAGTTTGAAACTTCCGATGAAAAACTATTCAGGAGACTCAAGCCCGATACAACCTTAGACAGAAGAATTCAATGTCTGAGATGGCTTAAAAAGCTCGGCTATGAAACAGGCTCAGGCATCATAGTAGGACTTCCGGGACAAAGCATTGAGTCCCTTGCAGAGGATATAGCTCTTATGAAGGAACTTGAACTTGACATGATTGGCATAGGACCCTTTATACCCCATCCTGAAACACCTTTGAGTCAAAATTCACCAGGTAATCCGATTTTAACTCTAAAAGTAATTGCAGTTACAAGACTACTGCTTCCATTTGCTAACATCCCGGCCACTACTGCCTTAGGTACCCTGTCTCCGTCTTTAAGGCTTAAAGCTTTCAGTTGTGGTGCAAATGTAGTGATGCCAGACATTACTCCCCTAAAATATGCGAAACTATACAGCATCTATCCACGTAGAATAAAGACTTTAAGCTCCTACTCATACTGGACAGAGATTATTAATAAAAATGGTAGAAAGGCCTTATAAATAAATAATAATCATAGTCATAGCACCTACGATGGCACACATTAACACAACAGGTACTAACACGGCTTTAATAAACTGTGCCTCTTCCTTTCCTCCTACACCTATCGTAGCAGCGGCATTTGTGATTTTTGATGGCGTGATTGCCGAAGCAATACCACCGCCTACAGCATGAGCTGCATAAATCCACATGAAAGCTCCTGCTCCAACAGTAGAAAGAGTCGCTTCCCACTGAATTTTTGCAAAAAGCACATTAGAAGCTGTCTCGCTTCCGCCAACAAATGCTCCGAACAGTCCAAGGAAAGGAGCTATAAAAGGATATGCAGGACCGAATAGGTTTGCCAAGGTTATTCCAATTATCCTGTCCATGTTGTATTGAGCGAAATATTGTGAAGGAATAAGCTTACCATTTGCTACCTCCATCGCAGACCATGCCATTATGAAAGCAACGGCAAAAAAGAGAGAATAGGCAAAAAAGGGTCCCCATATTCGAGTGAACCACGTATAAGTAGCATTTTTAAGTTGCTTTCCTGAAGGTTTAAGTATAAATATAGATATTATTGAAACAACCATAATCCAGAACCAAACATTTCCAAGGATGTTTAAATCTTCTTTTTTATCGGCAATAATGCTTATGACTTCGTTCTTTCCCAAGAGATTCTCAAGATTGTTTTTTATTGAAGGAATGTTTACAACAAGTGAAATCAATATGAGTAAAATGAACGGTAAACAGGCTTTAAACACATCTCTGTTAAAGGATATCCTTTCTTGTTCTCCATTATTTCTGCGATAAATAAAGTAAACTGTAATCATTGTTAGCATCCCTGAGACAATTCCGATAATTTCCACCGGTAAAATTCTGAAGCCTGCAATTATGATGGCTGAGAGGGAGAGAACAAGACCAGCTAATGTAGCAGATTTCCAGTTTCTCCTTATTGCCTCTTTTCCACCAACTACTTTAAGCATAAGAAATGCAAATATTACTGAAATTACAGGAAGCAGAACGGTAACTTTAAAAGTATAATCCCATATGAATTCGTTAAGATTTTCTATTCCTGGTGGCTTGATGCCGAAGGCCATAGCAACTTTTGAAGGTAAAGTAAGAGGAATTGTAAAAAGCGCAAAAGATGTTAGGGGGTCATAGCAAAGAATGCTTACTCCAATAGCAGCAATTGGAGAGAAACCTAAGAGAAGAAAGATTGGTGGAAACATAGCCGGAGTAACCATTCCCAATGCAGTACTAAGAGAACCAAACCCCATTCCTATAAACAAGGTCTGTTCTTCCTTTGTTTTAGCAATTCCTTTGACATACTCTATAATCTTCTTTAAAGCTCCTGTCTCTCTCATAAGAAATATTAAAAACATCGTAAATACAACGGCCAATGTAATACCAAGCGCTTTAACAAAACCCATCAATGTAGCTCCTAACAATACATCCCATGGAGTTTTAAAGTAGTAGTTAGCAACAAGCACAGCAAGCAACCATCCAACAACAGACACAAATGTTCCAGAGCGATGAAAAGCAAGCATCCCTATTAAAACCACAAGTATGGGAAAAATTGATAAAAAGAAATCCATCGTCCGCCTCCCCTTCTTTTAATAAAAGAGCCTTTTGATAAAACTTTATAGTTTAAAACATTTTAATTGGCAAAAATCAATTCTAATTTTTCATAAAAAGTTCAGCAATACTATTACGGATAAAAGGGAGATTAGGGTTGTAATAAAAACCATTTCAACTGAAGTTCGCATGTCTACTCCAAAAACAGATGCAAATATCATACTCAGAAGCATCGAGGGCATCGCTGCCTCTATTATACATACGTTGAGCGGAATTCCAGAAAGTCCCAATAAAATACCATAGCATAAAGCAAGCAGAGGCGATAAAAATGTTTTTAAAACTATAGCGGGAAGTGAGATTTTAAGCCTCTCTGGATTAACTGCTTTTATCGAAATGCCAACTATAATCAGCATCAGATAAGTAACGTATTTCGAAGCAGAACTTATAGCATCGATTATACTCCCCGCTACTGTTATCTCCAACTCCCTAAATAAAAACCCCAAAATCAAACCCCATATTGCCGGTATTCGTAAAATTGTATTTAAAGAATCCTTAAGACTTATCTTTCCTTTTCTTCCGTATTTCATGCAAATCGCCACTGCAAGTGTCCACGTAAGAGGTGTGCTTGCAAGGAAATCGTATGTAAAGCCATAACTCATTCCCTCTTCGCCGTAAAGTTTAGTTAAAATTGGCAGTCCTATGTAAAGAACATTTCCAAAGGCAGAACACATTATCAAAGAACCTTTTACTTGAGGTGAAAGTTGTTCAGAGGAAGAGATTTTGTTGTAAACAAGCCACGACAATAAAACACAACTAATTATTGTGAGATTAGCAACAAGGGAAATCTTCAGATGACTTATACTGAAAGGCATTAAATATGTCGTTTTAAAGCATACCACAGGAATTATGTAGTAGAAAACCATATTGCTGACCTTATCTCTAAAAAAATCAACTCTCTCTGGTTCAACGCCGAAAATAGTTAAGGCAATTCGGATAAAAAAGACCTACGATGAAAAATATTATTATCTCTCCTAAAATCAATAGAGCCTCCCAAACTTTTGCAAGGTCTAATCTCAAGATTATAACTTTTTGATAATAATCAAATTAAATCTTGTTAGTTCTTGCTCATATCAATGTGTAATTTAACAGTCCGATTTATTGCTTTTCAAATCCTTCCAATTCTTAGAGAGGATAAAGTTAAAATCCATTTGCTTAAGTGAATTGTATAATGTTAAATTATAGAAAATTTTTCTAATGAAAGGAGTTATATAATGAGATTTTTAAGTCTTTTTGCCATTATCTTCGCCGCATTTCTTGTTTTTAGCTGTAGTCAAAGTAAGGATGAGGTAATTTTAAAGGCAGGCTCGTCAAAACTTACAAAAAAAGAGTTGCAGGAGGATATAAAAAATCTACCTCCTCAAACCAAACTTTTTCTTGCTTCTCCTGATGGGATTAACCGTTTAAAAGACGAATTGATTAAGAGGGAAGTTCTTTATGAGGAAGCAAAGAAAAAGGACTTAGCAAAGTCTGAGGAATTTAAAAGGAGACTGGAAGAGTTTAAAAAATTAACTCTTATTAACATGTTACTTGAACAGGAGTTAAAAAACTTACAACCTGTAACTGAAAAAGATGCAAAAGACTACTACGAAAAGAACAAAGACCAGTTTATAAAACCTTCAGAAGTGAGATTAAGCCAGATAGTTGTAAAGAATGAAGAAGAAGCCAAAAAGGTTTATGAAAAGATAGATAAAGGTGAAGATTTTGGAAAAATTGCAAAAGAATTATCACGAGACGAAAGAACAAAAGCAAATGGTGGAGATATAGGATTTTTTAAGAAAGGACAGCTTGACCCTCAGATAGAAAATTTGGCTTTCAATCTCAAAAAAGGACAGGTAAGTATGCCTCTTAACAGAAAAGACGGTCTTTACATATTTAAAATTACCGATGTTAAGGGAACTCCAATTGAATTTGAACAGATAAAGCAGCAACTGACAGAACAGTTAAAAGCAAAAAAACAGCAAGAATGGTTTAACAGCTATATTGAAGAGTTAAAAAAGAAATATAAAGTAGAGGTTAATGAAAAGGCTTTGCAGGATATTTTAAGTCAGGGACTAATGGGAAATAAAAAAGATGAGTTACCTAAACAGGGTAATTAGCTATTTCCCTATGCAAAATTCACTGAAAATGAGATTTAAAATATCTTCAGTGGTTATTACGCCTACAATCTGACCTAAAAAACTGAGCCCCTCTCTGAGAAACATGGCTGTAATCTCAAGGGGCTCATTTTTTCCAAAACTATCAAGAGCATTGTTCATTGATGACTTGGCACTTTCAAGAGCAATCTTATGGCGTAGTTTGGTAACTATTAAACCCTCCTGTCTGTATCTACCGAGCACTGATAAATTAAAAATCGTCTCTTT
The DNA here is from genome assembly GCA_002339325.1 of Nitrospiraceae bacterium UBA2600. Taxonomy (GTDB): domain Bacteria; phylum Nitrospirota; class Thermodesulfovibrionia; order Thermodesulfovibrionales; family Thermodesulfovibrionaceae; genus Thermodesulfovibrio. Next base: position 91,415 of record DDKK01000031.1, read on the forward strand.
CAACTTTTCTATACCCTCACCTTTCAAGGCTGCAATTTCTACAGTAGGTTTGTTTTTTAACTGTTGTGGTATATGGAAATTATCCCTTTTAATGTCACTTTTGTTTAAAACAACTATAGTCTTTTTATCCTTTGCTCTATCGATTATTTCCATATCCAAAGAATTTATCTTTTCACTCATGTCAAGCATTAGCAGAACTAACTCTGCTTCTTCTAAGGCTTTCAGAGTTCTTCTAATGCCCTCGTTTTCAACAAGGTCATGGGACTTTCTTATGCCTGCCGTATCAATTATTTTAACAGGCAACCCTTTTATGTTTATGTATTCCTCAATTATATCCCTCGTTGTGCCCGGGATTTCCGTTACTATTGCTCTTTCCTTCATTAAGAGTGCATTTAGAAGAGATGACTTCCCCACATTGGGCTTGCCTACAATGGCAACTCTCAGTCCTTCCCTGTAAATTTTGCCTTCTTCATATCCTTCAATTAATTTATCGATTTCATCTCGGACTTTAATTATTTCCTTTTTTATTTCTGCTTCTGTTAAACCGTCTATTTCCTCTTCGGGAAAATCAATATAAGCCTCTACATGGGCACAAACTCTCGTTAAAATATCTCTTAATTCATTAATCTTAATAGACAGCTTGCCATCAAGATGTTCCAAAGCGATTTTACGGGCATCATCAGTTTTAGCCCTTATTAAATCAATCACCGATTCTGCCTGACTGAGGTCAATTCTTCCCCTTAAGAATGCCCTTTTTGTAAACTCACCAGGTTCAGCTACTCTCGCACCTTGCCTGATTAACAGATTTAAAATCTTGTTTAAAATTATGAAACCGCCGTGACAGTTTATCTCGACTACATCCTCTCTTGTGTATGTTTTAGGAGCACGCATTACGGAGACTAAAACTTCGTCAATTTTTTCACCTGACTCGGGGTCAATAATATAGCCATAGTGTATTGTATGGGACTTTACAGTTGAGAGATTAACACCTTTAGAGGAAAAAAATATCCTCGAAGATATAGCTACTGCCTCGGGGCCACTTATTCTGACTATTCCTATGCCGCCCTCGCCTATGGGAGTGCTAATAGCAGCAATAGTGTCAAATTCTGAAAAAATCACGCACGCTTTTTAATTTTCTGATTAATGTAAAACTGCTGAGCTATTCCAAATATATTATTAACAAGCCAGTAAAGAACCAATCCTGAGGGAAATGTTAGGAAAAGAAAAGTGAAA
>DDKK01000040.1 GCA_002339325.1 Nitrospiraceae bacterium UBA2600
CAATGCTTTAACTAAAAAAGGCGAAGAACATCCTATTGAAAAGGTTGGAGAAAAACTAAGAGCCATGATGCCTTGGCTTAAGAGCTCAAAACTTGTGGATAAATCAAAGGCATGATTAGGAAAGAAGGATTACCTTATATAGGAGGAGCTTTACTTTTAAGCTCCTTCTTTTATTTGCTATGGCTTGAGCCAATAGCAATTGTTTTTCTCATATTAGCGTTATTCTTTGCCTACTTTTTTCGTGACCCCGAAAGAAGAGTTCCTGAAGACCCGGCTCTTTTGGTTTCTCCTGCCGATGGAAAAGTGATATTGATAAGAAAGTCCGGAGATACTCTCTGCCCAGATTCATATTCGGAAATAAGCATTTTCATGTCTCCTTTTAATGTCCATGTGAACAGAGCTCCTTTTGATGGAAAAGTTAAAGAGGTAGTGTACACACCTGGAAAGTTTTTTTCTGCTTTCAAAGAAAAGGCATACAGAGAAAACGAGAATATTAAAATCACACTTCAAACTGAAGCAGGAGACATAATAATCAGACAGGTTGCCGGAGTAGTTGCAAGAAGGGCTGTTTGCTGGGTAAAGGAAGGAGAGACTCTTAAAAAGGGACAGAGATTTGGAATGATAAAATTTAGTTCCCGGGTGGACATTTGTCTACCCCCTTCTTTTGAGGTTTCGGTAAAGGAAGGCGAAAAAGTCTTGGCAGGAAAAACAGTAATTGCTTCATTGCGAAAATGATAAAGATAAGAGGAACAAGGAAATACAGAGACCCCGATAGAAAACCTGCAAAGGGAGTTTACGTACTGCCTAATGCGCTTACTCTTTGCGGTCTTTTTCTGGGATTTTATGCAATACTTTCTGCAATTAATGGCAAATTTATACATGCCGCATGGGCAATAATAATAGCTAACATATTCGATGGTCTGGACGGACTTGTAGCAAGACTTACTAAAACAACCACAAAGTTTGGCATAGAACTTGACTCTCTCTCAGACCTTGTTACTTTTGGTGTGGCTCCCGCAATTCTTATTTATAAATTTGCTCTCTATGACTTTGGAAGAATAGGTTTTGCCGTATGTTTTCTCTTTGTTGCCTGCGGAGCTCTCAGACTGGCAAGATTCAATGTGCAGACTTCTATATTAAAGTCCTTTAAGGGCTTACCAATTCCAGGAGCTGCTACTATGGTTTCTGCATTGATAATATTTTACATTGATGTCTTAAACTTACAGCCAGAGAGGAACTTTTTTCTTCTCTCCGCAACTGCTTTTCTTGCTCTTCTTATGGTTAGCACTCTTAAGTTCCATGGATTGAAGGAAATCGACTTTAGAGAGAAAAAACCCGGTTGGATACTTTTGATTTTTATTTTTATTCTATTTTTTATATTTATCCTGCCGAATATTGCTATATTTACACTTGTAAGCCTATATGTTTTATGGGGTATAATTGAAAATATAATAATTCTAATTAGACAGAAAAGAAAAAAATCAGAGGTGCAAGATGAGGAGAATAAAAATATTTGATACTACTCTGAGAGATGGAGAGCAGTCTCCTGGAGCATCAATGAACGTGGAAGAAAAAATTCAAGTGGCCAAGCAACTAAAAAAGTTAGGTGTGGACATAATAGAAGCAGGATTTCCCATAGCCTCTCCAGGAGATTTTGAAGCAGTAAACAGAATTTCAAGGGAGATAAAGGGGGTTACAATTGCAGGACTTTGTAGAACCCGTGATGAAGATATTGAAAGAGCTGCGGAAGCTTTAAAGCCGGCAGAGCAAAGGAGAATTCATACTTTTATAGCAACTTCAGATATTCATCTTAAATACAAACTCCGTATGGACAGGCAGCAGGTAATCGAATCTGCCGTTAGGGCTGTAAAAAAGGCAAGGCAGTATACTGATGATGTTGAGTTTTCAGCGGAAGATGCAACCCGTTCAGACTGGGACTATCTTTGTAAAGTAACCGAAGAAGTAATAAAAGCAGGAGCAACAACAGTCAATATACCTGATACGGTTGGATATACAATTCCTCAGGAATATGGCGAATTGATTGAATACTTAATGAACAAAGTTCCCAATATAGACAAAGCCACAATTAGTGTTCACTGTCACAATGACTTAGGTCTTGCTGTTGCCAATTCTCTTACGGCAATTCTTAAGGGTGCTGGACAGGTGGAATGCACGATAAACGGAATTGGTGAGAGAGCAGGAAACGCAGCAATGGAAGAGATAGTCATGGCTTTGAAAGTAAGAAATGACTTTTTCAAAGCTGATACTGGAATTGTAACACAGGAGATTTACAGAACAAGTAGGCTTATAACTAAGATTACAGGTATGGTTGTTCAGCCTAATAAGGCAATTGTTGGAGCTAATGCTTTTGCCCATGAGGCAGGAATTCATCAGGACGGTGTTTTAAAAGAAAGAACAACCTATGAAATAATGAGGCCAGAGGATATAGGAATTCCAAGTTCAAAGATAGTTCTTGGCAAACATTCTGGCAGACACGCTTTCAAGAAAAGACTTGAAGAGCTTGGATTTACTCTTAACGATGAAGAGCTGAATCGTGCCTTTGAAAGATTTAAAAAGCTTGCTGACCAGAAAAAATATATATTCAACGAGGATATAGAAGCATTAGTGTCCGACGAGGTTTTAAGAATTGCCGAGGTTTATCAGCTCGTTGACCTTGAAGTGTCAAGTGGCACAAATAAAAAACCAACTGCTAAAGTGCAGATGAAAATAAACGGTGAGACTAAAGAAATTACAGTATCAGGAGACGGCCCTGTAGACTCTGTATACAAAGCCATTACCGAATTAACAGGCTCAAAGGCTGAACTAAACAAATTTGAGATAAAAGCAATAACTGGTGGCACTGATGCACTTGGAGAGGTTACTGTGATACTTGAAGAAGGAGGTCATACAGTAAGAGGGCACGGTTCTGATACTGATATAATAGTTGCATCTGCAAAGGCTTATATAAATGCCCTTAATAAGCTCGCTCTAAAGAATACTAAGGCTTAGGATGAATTGATAGGCCGACCTTCCTGTTGTGCCGTGAATTAAAGCCCATTGGCGAGCTTTTTGAGTGAGTTCATCCTCGGAAAGATTTATTCCTTCAGCGTTCGCATAATGCTTTACGATTTCAAAATACTCATCTTCGGAAAATCTATAAAAACCTATTCTTAATCCAAATCTCTCTATTAGTGAGGCTCTCTCCTGTAGGCTGTCTTCAGGAAAAAGTTCGTTTTCTGACTGCGACATGGCTGGCATAAGACTTCTTCTGTTTGAGGTAGCATATATTACCGAATTCTCTGGTATTTCTTCAATCCCGCCGTCCATTATAATTTTTAAGTCTCTGAACTCTTGTTCGTTTTCATTGAAAGAAAGATCATCGATGAAAATTATGAATCTAAATTCTCTATTCTCGTAAATCAAGTCATACAGGAAAGGTATTGTGGCTATATCGCTTTTTAGAGTCTGAACGATTTTGAGAGGAGAATTCTTAAAGTAATTAATCAATGCTCTTATTAAAGTTGTTTTTCCTGTTCCTCTCTCGCCCCATAAAAGGACATTATTTGCCCTTTTTCCCTCTAAAAAAGCCTTTGTGTTTGAAAGTAGCAGTTCCTTTTGTTTTTCAATTCCAATGAGTTTATTAATATCTACCTGAGGAATTCTTTTTACGGGTTTTACGGTTTTTTCTTGACCATACCATATGAATGCAGGCGATTCTTTAAACATAACCTTATCGTAAATACCAATCTAAAATTTTATCAGCCATGAACAGGCTTACTAAAGCTCCTATGGCAAGATAAGGGCCGAAAGGGATTTTTCTGTTGCCAGTTTTTTTGAGAATTATTATGCCAATGATAGAACCCAGAAGGCTTCCTATAAAAATGGTAAGAACAGCTGATTTCCATCCCATAAATGAACCAACTGCCGCATTGAGTTTGATGTCTCCACCTCCCATGCCTCCTCTGCTTATTATTGATATGAGTAGCAGACTACCACCACCAACGAGGATTCCTATAATAGACTCTATGAGCCCTTCTGAAAGATTTGAAAACCCATGAGGTATGAGAGATACAATAAGACCAATAGCTATTAGAGGAATAGAGATTGTATCGGGAATAATCTGGAAATCAATATCTATGAAAGATATTACTAAAAGAGCCGATATAAAGATTAAAACAAATGGTAATATCAGAGTAAGTCCAAAATTAAGAAATGCTAAGACATAAAGGACGCCATTCAAAAACTCTACCAGCGGATATCTGAGGGATATGGAATCTCCGCAGTATGCACATTTTCCCCTGAGAAAAAAGTAGCTAAAAATAGGAATATTGTGATAAGGCTTTATCTTGTTTTTACAAGAAGGGCAGAAAGAAAAGGGTTTTATTATTGATATCTGTCTTGGTATTCTGTAAATGCACACATTTAGAAAAGAGCCAACTATTAGACCAAAGACAAATAAAATCAAAACCTCCATCGGCTTATCTCCTCAAGCTCCGTCAATTTTTTCCTTTTGTCTTCTATTTCTGCCTCTAACTCCCTTACTTTTCTAATTAAAGTTGTTATTTTTTGATTTTCCCCTGTGTCTGTTTTAGAGTTTTCGCATACTTCTTTTCCTATCTCTCTTAGAAACTCATCTCTCTTTTCGGCAAAGGTATTTATCTCAGCGGTAATCTTGATTACATTTATCTCAATTTTAATTCTCTCAGAGATAATCTCTGCCCAGAATTTAATTGTTTTTAATCCTCTTAAGAAATCTTTTTTTATTGAGTTAATCACTTTATCCTACCTTGTCGAGATGCCTTATTTTTAGCTTCACACCAAGGGAATTGGCAATTTCCCTGCATTTATCTATGTCTATCTCCGGTAGATTTACAAGAGTAACCTGAACATATGGAACATTTTCCTTAGCATCTTTTATGAAATCAATAACTGCCTCGTAGGCATTTGGATACATAGGCTTGCAGATTTTATTGTAAGTTTCTCTGTCCTGAGCATTAAGGCTTATGGAGATGGAATCTATTAAACCTTTAAGTTCTGGTAAAATTCTCCTGCCGTGAATGATGTTTCCATGACCATTTGTATTAACTCTGACCCTTCCTCCTTTTTCCTTAATCCATTTTGCCACTTCTTTTATTACGTCAAGCCTTAAGAAAGGCTCACCGTAACCACAAAAAACAATTTCTCTGTAGTTTTTAGGGTTCTCTATTGCTCTGATTAAATCCTCCACAGATGGTTCATTTTCAAGTCTCAAATTATGTCCTTTTACATAGTCTGTGTGGAATCTTACACAGAATTTACATACATTGGTGCATCTGTTTGTTATATTGAGATATAGAGAGTCTCTTATTTTATAGGCTATCTCTCCTTTTGGAGTTTCTCCTATTTGGAAAAGTCTCATAGTATTGATAGTTGTTATTCTCTGAATGTCTTCAAAGGAGACCTCTCTAAGCTCTGCCAAGGCTTGAACTGTATATTTTAGGAGAGCTGGTTCATTTTTTCTTCCTCTGAATGGTTCTGGTGCAAGATAGGGAGCATCAGTTTCTACCAATAAGTATTCATCTGGAACAAATCGGGCTACTTCTTTTATCTTTTTTGAGTTTTTAAAGGTCACAACTCCTGAAATAGATATGAACATACCTAATTCAATAGCTTTTTGTGCCTGATAGACATCTCCACTGAAACAGTGCATAACTCCTCTCTTTATACCTGAAGACTTTAGAATCTCGAAGGTATCCTCAAAAGCCTCCCTTGAATGTATAACAACAGGTAAGCCAAGTTCATTTGCAACTTCAAGCTGTTCTTTAAAAGCCTTTTGCTGAGTTTCTTTTGGAGAGTGATTGTAGTGATAATCTAAGCCAATTTCTCCGATAGCCACTACTTTCGGATGTCTGCTGAATTCAAATATTTTATCCCTGAGCTCTTCATTCCAACTTACTGCTTCATGGGGATGAATTCCCGCTGTTGCATATACAATAGGATTTTTTTCGGCAATCTGTAAGATTTTGTCGAGACTTTCTGGGTCTGAAGCAACAGAAATTATTTTTGTTACGCCTGCTTTTTCTGCACGTTTTATAACCTCTGAGACTTCTTCTCCGAACATTTCAAGATGGCAGTGGCTGTCAATCATGCGCCAAACTTCCTCAGTCTGAGAGAATTGGCAAGCACGAGAGGCATTATTGCAGTTGCAGGAATTATACCAAGCTCGCCTTTCAAACACTCTCTCTCGGTGAAGGAAGATACAGTGCCACCCAGCACATAAGGAGATTTTATGAGAAGAGGAACAGGATGCCAGCTGTGTGACTTAAGAAGTGAGGGAGTGCTGTGGTCTCCTGTAATAACAAGGACATCAGGCGATAACGATAGAATTTCTGGAATAAAAGCATCAAATTCTTCTATTTTCTTCACTTTACCCTCAAAATTTCCATCTTCTCCATAGGAATCAGTCTTTTTTATGTGAAGAAAAATGAAGTCAAATTCACTGTATACCCTCTTAACCGTTTCAATCTCCTCTTTTATGTCGCCTTCTACGGCAACTGCTTTCATGCCGAGAAGTTTAGTTATTCCTCTGTACATGGGATAAACTGCTACTGAACAAGCTTTAAGTCCAAATCTCTCCTCAAAAGGAGGTATGTGTGGTAAGGCTGAAAAACCCCTTAAAAGAACAAAATTAGCTTTTTCTTCATGTTTTAATATCTCGCTGGCTTTTCTAATGAATATCCCTGCAATCTGTGCAACTCTTTTAGATTTTTCATTTAGAGGAGAGGGTTCAGCCGGAGGCTTTCCCTCTTTCTGAGGGTCTGTATCTGAAACCATTGCTTCTTCTTCGGTAATGTTGTCTGGGAATCTCATCACGAGGCAAAATCTGTGTTCTTTACCAGGGCTTAGGATGAGTCTCACCCCATCGATTTCTTCAATTTCTTTAGCAAGCCTTTCAGTGAGTTCTTTATTTTTTTCAGTTGGGATTCTCCCAGCTCTTCTGTCAGTTATCACTCCATCCTTTATGGTTGCGTAATTACATCTGATTGCAACGTCTGTTTTATGTAAATCTATACCCTGTCCTGAAGCCTCAAGCACACCTCTTCCTATTTCGTATTTCAGTGGGTCATAACCGAAAACGCCAAAATGACCAGGCCCGCTTCCCGGTGTGATTCCGTGTGAGACAGGTATGTGCAGTCCGCAAGCAGAGGTTTTTGCAAGACTATCCAGATTAGGTTTTAATGCTGCCTCCAGTTCTGTCTTGCCATTAATTGGAAGACCACCAATACCATCAAGAATTATAAAAATTATCTTCGAACTGTTCTTTTGAACTAAAGAAGAGAAGTTCATTAATATTCCTCCTGTAAAACCAATCTAAAAAGCATAATTAATAATAACAGAAAAGGCTTATTCATTTAAAACAATAACCTCAATAAGAAATAGGAAGCTCTTATGTTTTCATTTATCAGCTGATTTGTAGGAAAAAATATTAACGCTTTCCGTGTAGCAAAGTATGTTAAAATTGTAAATAACAATCAGAGGAGGTGTTTATGTTCTTTGAGACTTCACTGCTTTCATTGATTGTAATAATTTTTCTGGCTTTTTACGTTTTAAGCAGTGCAATCAAGATTCTAAAGGAATATGAAAGGGGTGTTGTTTTCAGGCTTGGAAGAGTTATACCCGTAAAGGGTCCTGGACTTGTCTTAATATGGCCTGTCATTGACAAGATGGTTAAGGTAAGTTTGAGAATCGTCACAATGGATGTGCCAGCACAGGATATAATTACAAAAGATAATGTCTCTGTTAAGGTCAATGCGGTTGTTTATTTCAGGCCAATAGACCCTATCAAAGCAGTAACAGCTGTTGAGGATTTCTACTATGCCACAAGCCAGATTGCCCAGACAACTCTGAGAAGTATACTTGGACAGAGTGAGTTGCAAGACCTTCTTACAAATCGTGAGCAGATAAATGCAGAGCTTCAGCATGTCATTGACTCTCAGACAGAGCCTTGGGGAATCAAGGTAACTGCTGTGGAAGTAAAAAATGTAGACCTTCCGCAAGAGATGCTTAGAGCAATGGCAAGACAGGCCGAAGCAGAAAGAGAAAGAAGAGCCAAAATTATTCATGCCGAAGGAGAACTTCAAGCTGCTGAAAAACTCACTGAGGCAGCAAGAATTATATCTTCTGAACCAGCGGCACTTCAGTTGAGATATCTTCAAACTTTAAAGGAAATTGCTTCTGAGAAGAACTCTACCATTCTTTTCCCCTTACCAATGGACTTAATATCACCATTTCTGGAGAATTTAAAGATTGATAAAAAATAAGATTACTCTGAAGGCACTGCTGAGGCTTTTGCTCCTTGCAGTGCTTCTTTCTTTAATCATTTTTTTTCTCTATGAGTCTGGTTTAGTTGAATTTTTTCTAAATGAGGAAAAACTCAAGAGCTTCATCAACTCTTTAGGTCCCCTTGGTTTTGCTGGATTTATAATACTTCAGGCTTTTCAGGTAGTTGCTGCTCCAATTCCTGGGGAGGTCACGGGCTTACTTGGTGGATATCTTTACGGAACTTTAGGCGGAGCAATTCTTTCAACTATCGGCCTTACTCTTGGGTCGGTTTTTGCTTTTATGCTGGGAAGAATTTTTGGAAAACCCTTTGTTGAGAGGGTTGTTGACCCGTTGATTTTAAATAAATTTGACTATCTACTTCATCATAAGGGAGCTTTTCTTGTTTTTTTTCTTTTTTTAATTCCCGGCTTTCCAAAGGACTATTTGAGTTATTTTTTGGGATTAAGTAGACTTTCCCTTCTTGAGTTTACAGTCATTGCAGGAGTTGGTAGGCTTTTAGGAACAGTTTTACTTTCTTTGGGAGGAAGCTATCTGAGGCATCACGAATATGAAAAGTTTTTCAGACTTGCCGGCATAGCAGTTGTAATAATGGTAACAGTATGGTTATTCAAAGACAGAATAGAAAGATTATTCCGAATATGGCACATCCATCGATATAAAAAAGATAAGGAAAAGAGAAAAGGCTAATTTACCATTTTATAAGTGCTGCACCCCACGTAAGCCCTGCACCGAAGGCAGCAAGCATCACATAATCTCCCTTTTTAATTTTTCCCATTTCTGCTGCTTCATCTAAAGCAATAGGTATTGATGCAGCCGATGTATTTCCGTATCTGTCAATATTTACCATGACTTTGTCCATTGGAAGTTCGAGTCTTTTTGCCATTGCTTGAATAATTCTTATGTTTGCCTGATGTGGAACAAGAAGTCCCAGTTGAGATGAAGTTATTCCTGCTTTCTTGAGAGTGGTTTCAACGACTTCCTCAAGAGTTTTAACGGCTACTTTAAAGGTTTCGTTGCCTCTCATTTTTATGAAATTTAGCCTTTCCCGTAGCACCTTCTCATCAACGGGCATTTTAGAACCACCAGCAGGCATGTGGATAAAATCCCACATTGTTCCGTCGGAGAATATGTCAATTACTTGGATTCCCTCATTTTTTCTTGTGCCTTCAAGAATTACCGCTCCTGCTCCATCGGCAAGTAAAACGCATATGCTTCTGTCTGTAAAATCGGTAAATCTTGAAAGAGTCTCTGCACCTATTACAAGAGCTCTTTTTGATGCTCCAGTCTTTATAAATTTTTCTGCTACAGACAGGGCATAAACAAATCCTGTGCATGCACCGTTTATGTCAAAGGCAACGGCATTTTTTGCACCAAGTTTCATCTGAAGTATACAGGCTGCTGACGGAACAAGCATGTCGGGAGTTACCGTTGCTAATACTATGAGGTCAATATCTTCGGGCTTCAGTCCTGCCTTTTTTAGGGCTTTTAGGGATGCTTCATAGGCAAGATCACTTGTTGCTTGCTCTGGAGAGGCTATTCTTCGTTCTTTTATTCCCGTTCTCTCTGTTATCCATTCATCGGATGTATCAACCATTTTTTCAAGGTCAAAGTTTGTAAGAACTTTTTCAGGAACATAAGAGCCTGTTGATACTACTCTTGCTTTCATCTATATCCTCCGTTGATTTTAGACTTTCTGAAATCCTTCTGTATATCTCCTTTTTTGCCATTTCTGTGGCAACTCTTATGGCATTTTTGATTGCTTTGGCTGATGACCTTCCATGACATATTAGGCTCGTTCCGTTTATTCCCAGAAGCAGAGCTCCTCCGTATTCTGAGTAGTCAACCTTTTTTCTGAAGCTTTTAACAGCTGGTTTTATCATCATGTATCCGAGTCGTCCTGTAATAAGGTCAGTAATTTCTCTTTTAAGCATTTTCATCAGTGCCTCTGCAAGTCCCTCACCTACTTTTAAAACTATATTTCCTACAAAGCCATCACATACTACAACATCAGCAGACCCAAAAAATATATCCTTTCCCTCTATGTTTCCAATAAAGTTAAGAGTCGTATTCTGAAGCATTTTAAAGGCTTCTTTTGTGGCTTCATTTCCCTTTGAGCCTTCCTCGCCTATGCTTAGCAGGGCTATTTTCGGTGATTTTGAATTGAAAAGAGCCTTATGATAGGCATCGCCCATAAAGGCAAACTGAAGAAGATGTTCGGCTTTGCAGTCTACATTTGCACCAGCATCAAGCAGTATAAAATGTCCTTTGAGACAGGGCATCACCGTTGCAATGGCAGGCCTGTCCACATTTGAAAGCTTACCAAGAAGGAGAAAGCTAAGAGCCATCATCGCTGCTGAGTTACCTGCACTGAGCACAGCGTCTGCTTTTCCTTCTCTTACGAGTTCGACAGCCTTTCTCATGGATGTATTTCTTCTTCTTATGGCTGTTGATATATTTTCATCCATGAGAATACAGTCATCGGTGTGGTGAATTGAGATTCTGCCCTTTAATTCCTTTTTTTCGGACAGAAACTCAGAGATTTTATCTTTATTGCCTACAAGGATAATCTCTATTTCATTATCTAAAGCTGCCTCGTAAGCACCTAAAATATTCACTTCGGGGGCAAAATCTCCCCCCATTGCATCAACGGCAATTTTTAACATTTTTTAAAGCTACTCTTCTACCTCTAAGAATTTTTTGCCCTTGTATGACCCACAATTTGGACAAACTCTGTGGGGAAGTTTAGGTTCCTTGCATTCAGAACACAGTGCAAGATTGGGAGCTACTGCTTTCCAGTTTGCTCTGCGTTTGTCCCTTCTTGAAGGGGTATGACGGTGTCTTGGATTAGCCATTTGCTTTTAACCTCCTTAAAAGTGATTGTAAAGCTGCAAATCTTGGGTCTATCTCTTTTATTTCACATCCACAGTCTTTTTCGTTCAAATCATTACCACAAACAGGACAGAGTCCTTTACAGTTTTCTGCACAGAGCGGTTTCATTGGTATATTCAGCAATATCTGGTCTCTTACAATGTCTTCCGTTTCAATTAGTCCATCTCTGTAAAAATCTACGTCCATCTCGTCCCTTTTAAGCTCTACAAGTTCATCCCGATTTAACTCTTCAACAGGATGATAGGTTATCTCAAATAGTGTTCTTATTGGCATAATGTAATCTTTTAAGCACCGGCTACATTGAAGTTCAACTTCTCCACTAACTACACCTTTTATGAAAACTTCTCTTTCTTTTTTTTCAACTCTCATAATAGCCTTAAAGGGCTTTAAGATTTTAATCCCTTCAAGTAAGGGCTTTTCTTCTACTTCAATATCCATACCTTCTTCTGGTATCTCAAAGACCTCGATTTTCATTTTAAGACCTCAAAAAATAAAATTCTCCCGCTTATCGGGAGATTTTTTATTGTAACAGAAAAATATTAAATTTTGTAAGCTTCGAATAGATTGGCTGAAATCAATGGATTAGGCGAAGTGTGCAAATTTTCTCAAAATCGTGTATAATTTATTGATTTAGGGTTTATCTTCTCCTATGGAAAAAGAACTTCTCAATGAGCAGGAAATAGAACGAATCCTTACAAGGATTGCCTACGAGATATTGGAAAAAAACAAAGGAGCTGAAAATATCTGTCTTGTGGGTATTGTAACGGGAGGTGTATATCTTGCCGAGAGACTTAGGAAAAAAATAAGCGATACCGAGAATATGGATGTGCCTGTAGGAGTTCTTGATATATCCTTTTACAGAGACGACATAAACCTTTCAAACAAGAGAAAATCAATTAAACCTACTAACATTCCCTTTAGCATCAATGAAAAAAAAGTTATCCTTGTTGACGATGTGCTTTACACTGGAAGGTCTACTCGTGCAGCCATGGATGCCCTTATGGATTTTGGAAGACCCGCAGAGATTCAACTGGCTGTTCTAATTGACAGGGGGCACAGAGAATTGCCAATAATGGCGAATTATACAGGAAAGTATATCCCCACTTCAAGAAATGAAAAAATAAAGGTTTATTTGAGAGAGTTTGCAGGAAAAGACTCAGTGGTACTGATAACGCCATGAAAGACCTCGTCGGAATAAAAGAACTTTCAAGGCAGACTATTGAGGAGATTCTCAATACAGCTAAGGCATTTAAAGAAGTTCTTCAGAGAGATATCAAAAAAGTTCCTACCCTTCGGGGTAAAACAGCAATAAATCTTTTCTTTGAGCCTTCTACCAGGACAAGAACATCCTTTGAACTTGCTGAAAAGCGTTTGAGCCTTGATGTGCTTAATTTTTCAGTAAGTATGAGCAGTGTTGTAAAGGGAGAGACCCTTTACGATACGCTGAAAACCATTGAAGCATACAATGTAGACTACATAGTAATGAGGCATTCTTCCTCTGGGGCAGCCAGATTTGTAGCAGAGCATACTCCTGCTTCTGTTATAAATGCCGGTGATGGAACAAACGAACATCCTACCCAGGCATTGCTTGATGCTTTCAGTATTCTTGAAGTTAAAGGAAGGCTTGATGGCTTAAAAATCGCTATTGTTGGTGATATACTTCACAGCAGGGTTGCCCGTTCTAATCTATATCTTCTTAGCAAATTTGACACTCAGATAAATTTCGTTGGTCCTCCAACTCTTCTGCCCTCCGATGCACCCGATAATGTAAGAATTTTTTATGACCTCAGAGAGGGAATAAGCGATGTTGACGTGGTGATGCTCTTAAGAATTCAACTTGAAAGACAGAAGGGCGCTTTCATACCCTCGTTGAAAGAGTATTTTCACATGTGGGGACTAAAGAGGCATGTCTTTTCGTATCTTAAAGAGGATGCTATAGTTATGCATCCGGGGCCCATGAACAGAGGTGTGGAAATTTCCACAGAAGTAGCAGACAGTTCCCGTTCTATAATACTTAGACAGGTTACAAACGGTATTGCTACAAGGATGGCTGTTATCTATTTTTTAACACCCAGGGAGGCTTAGTTGATTATCAAAATTTATAATGCCCATCTGATTGACCCATTTACAAATAAAGAAGGAATAGTGGATATAGTTATTGATAAGGGTATAATTTCTAAGGTTAGATTTAAGAGCAAATATCAGCCTTTTGCCAAAAATTTAAAAAATTCCGATTCAACCTTAGAAATAGATGCTAAAGACCTCTACGTTTTCCCTGGCCTTATAGATATGCACACCCATCTTAGAGAACCAGGCTATGAATACAAAGAGACAATCCGCACGGGTACTCTTGCTGCTGTTAGAGGCGGATTTACCTCTGTTTGCTGCATGGCAAACACAAATCCTGTTAACGACAATCCAGAGGTAACTTACTACATTCTTGCTAAAGCAAAGGAAGAGGGGAATTGCGATGTTTTCCCTATAGGTGCTGTAACAAAAGGACAGAAAAGTGAGGAACTATCAGAGATGGCCATGCTAAAGGAGGCAGGCTGTGTTGCCTTTTCTGATGATGGAATGCCTGTGATGAATTCAATGGTTATGAGGAGAGCCCTTGACTACTCAAAATCAGTAGGAGCTCCGATTATCTCTCACTGCGAAGATTTAAGCCTAAGTGAAGACGGTGTTATGAACGAAGGCAAGCTGTCTTTTCTCATGGGGCTTAAGGGAATAACGAAAGCCTCTGAGGAAGTCATGGTAGCGAGGGACATAATACTAAGTAAGTATTCTAAAGCTCCTTTGCATATTGCCCATGTATCGACACAAGGCTCTGTAGAGTTAATAAAATATGCAAAACAACACGGTATACCTGTAACAGCAGAGACTTGTCCCCACTACTTCACTCTAACAGAGGAAGCTGTGAAAGACTACAACACCAATGCGAAAATGAATCCTCCCCTTCGCTCTGAAGAAGACAAAGAAGCCATAAAAGAGGCTCTTCGGGATGGAACAATTGACGTTATAGCAACAGACCATGCTCCCCATCACATCGATGAGAAAAAAGTTCCCTTTCAGGAGGCTTTAAACGGAATATCAGGCCTTGAGACAGCTTTTGCCCTAAGCCTTGGTCTTGTTCACGAAGGAGTGTTAACTTTAAAACAGCTTATTGAAAAGCTTACTGTGAATCCCGCAAAAATCCTAAAGATTAAAAAAGAAGGTATAAAAGAAGGAGCATCAGCAGACCTTATTTTAGTCGATATAAACAGAAAATGGAGGGTAGACAAAGATAAACTGGCCTCACTTGGTAAAAATACGCCTTTTGATGGATGGGAACTCACTGGAAAGGTGTTAATAACAATAAAAGGAAAAAAATTTTTTGACATGAGGGAGTTATTGTGAAGAAAGCCATATTAGTTTTAAAAGACGGAACTGTATTTGAAGGTTTCTCCTTTGGGGCAGAGGGAGAGACCATAGGAGAAGTAGTTTTCAATACTTCAATGACAGGATATCAGGAAATCCTTACAGACCCTTCATACAAAGGACAGATTGTGGTTATGACCTATACCCAGATTGGAAATTACGGAGTAAATCATGAGGACATAGAATCCTCGGGCGTTCCAAAGGTAGAGGGTTTTGTCGTGAGAGAATACAAGGACTATCCAAGCAACTGGAGGTCAGAGGAAAGTTTGGGAGATTATCTAAGCAGGCATAAAATTGTTGGAATTCAAGGAATAGATACTCGGGCACTTACAAAACATCTCAGGGATAAAGGCGCTCAGATGGGAATTATATCAACAGAAGATACAGACCCTGTTAGTCTCCACGAAAAAGTTAAAGCCCATCCAGATATATCAGAGATTGACCATGTTAAAGCCATGATGTGCACAGAGCCCTATTGGTATCACAGGGAAGAGAACTCTCCTTTCTGTATAGTATACGATTACGGAGTAAAACTGAATATACTGAGAAATCTTAAACGAGTTGGCTTTTCTGTTTATGTTGTTCCGGGCACAACACCTGCAGAGGCTCTTTTGGAGATGTCTCCGAACTGTGTAATGCTTAGTAATGGGCCTGGTGACCCTCAGATTCTCTCCTATGCTGTAGATAATATTAAGAAAATTATTGGCAAAAAGCCTCTTTTTGGCATATGCCTTGGACATCAACTAATTGGACTTGCCTTAGGTGGAAAGACATACAAACTGAAATTCGGTCATCACGGAGGAAATCATCCCGTAAAAGATTTAAAGACTGGTAAGATTTCTATTACCGCCCAAAATCATAACTACTGCGTTGATATCGAGAGTGTAAAAGGCCAGGTAAGACTTACCCATAAAAATCTTTATGACGGAACAGAAGAGGGAATGGAGCACGTAGAGTATCCTGTTTTTTCCGTTCAACACCACCCCGAAGCAGGACCAGGACCTAATGATGCCCTTGATGTTTTTGAGAGGTTCAGGGAGATTGTAAGAGAATATGAGGGGATATAGGGAGAGTGGAGAAGGGTAATGTCAATAACCTATGATGAAGTATGGATTTCAACGATGCGGGAAATCAAAATATGCAAAGACTACATAAAGAGCTATGAAAAGCAGCTAAACGAGCTTGAAGAAAGGCTTAAAATAAAAGCCTCAGACATAACAGAAGACTTACTGAGCAATAAAGAGATTAAAAAACTTTATGAAACCAAGCTTGCTCTTGAGAGAGAAATAAAAAGACTAAAAGGATTGGAGGAGCTTTTAAGATAGTATGCCAAAAAGAACGGATATAAAAAAGATAATGATAATCGGTTCAGGTCCGATTATAATCGGACAAGCCTGCGAGTTTGATTACTCCGGTGCACAGGCCTGTAAAGCTCTTAAACAGGAAGGTTACAAGGTTGTTCTTGTGAATTCAAATCCTGCAACAATTATGACAGACCCCTCAATGGCAGACTCTACCTACATCGAGCCCCTGACTGCCGAAATTCTGGAGCTTATTATAAAAAAGGAAAGGCCTGATGCCTTACTTCCAACCCTGGGTGGACAGACAGCCCTAAATCTTGCCGTAGAGCTTGGTAATGCCGGTGTGCTTGATAAGTATTCGGTCGAGTTAATTGGCGCAAATCTTCAGGCTATAAAGAAAGCAGAAGACAGGCAGTTATTTAAAGATGCCATGGCAAAGATAGGTCTTGACCTACCTCGCTCAGCTGCTGTATGTAGCCTCAAAGAGGGACTCGAGGTAATAGATTGGATTGGTTTTCCAGCCATACTGAGACCTGCCTTTACTCTGGGAGGCACAGGAGGTGGTGTGGCATACAATATTGAGGAATACAAAGAACTTCTTGACAGGGGGCTCAAACTTAGTCCGGTAAGTCAGGTGCTTGTTGAGGAAAGCTTGTTAGGCTGGAAGGAGTTTGAGCTTGAAGTAATGAGGGATAGGGCAGACAATGTAGTAATAATCTGTTCCATTGAAAACTTTGACCCCATGGGAGTTCACACAGGCGACTCCATAACGGTTGCGCCTGCCCAGACACTTACAGACAGAGAGTATCAGATAATGCGTGACAGCGCCATAAAAGCAATAAGAGAAATCGGTGTTGATACAGGAGGAAGTAACATTCAGTTTGCCGTAAATCCTAAAAATGGCAGGATGGTCATAATAGAGATGAATCCTCGCGTGTCCCGTAGTTCTGCCTTAGCAAGTAAAGCCACAGGCTTTCCAATAGCAAAAATAGCTGCTAAGCTTGCTGTAGGCTACACCCTCGAGGAAATACCAAATGATATTACTAAGGTTACACCCGCAAGCTTTGAACCCACCCTTGACTATGTGGTTGTTAAAATTCCCCGTTTTACCTTTGAGAAATTTCCCGAGGCAAATCCTATTCTTACAACGCAGATGAAATCTGTAGGCGAGGTAATGTCAATAGGAAGAACTTTTAAAGAAGCAATTGGCAAGGCAATTCGTTCTCTGGAAATAGGTTCCTATGGATTTGAGGAAGTTGAGGCTTCCTCTGATGAGATAAGATGGAGAATTAAAAATCCTAATGCCGAAAGACTCTGGTATATTGCTGAGGCAATAAGAAGAGGATTTAGTATAGATGAGATATATGAACTTAGTGGAATAGACCGATGGTTTCTTAACAACATAAAGGAGATTGTGGAGATTGAAGGCCGTCTTAGAAAACTTCAATTCAGTGCGACCGATGAGACTCTCAAAGAAATTATATTTGAAGCCAAGCAAAATGGACTTTCAGACAGAAGAATAGCCTCACTTTTAAAGAAATCAGAGGAAGATATAAGGCAGCTAAGAGAAAGGCTTGATATAAAACCTGTCTACAAACTCGTTGATACCTGTGCAGCCGAGTTTGTTGCATATACACCTTATATGTATTCAAGTTATGAGAGAGGTTTTTACACAATAGCTTTAAGTCATCAGCGCGAATTCTTAAAGGACTCCGATGCTCCACCGACGGAAAATAAAGATAAAGTAATTATTCTTGGTTCAGGTCCGAACAGAATAGGTCAAGGAATTGAGTTTGACTACTGCTGTGTTCACTCAGTATTTGGCTTGAGAGAACTTGGATATGAAACAATAATGATTAACTGTAACCCCGAGACAGTAAGCACCGATTATGATACCTCCGACAGACTTTACTTTGAGCCTCTCACCCTCGAAGATGTTTTACATATAATTGAGAGAGAAAAGCCTTTAGGTGTGATACTTCAGTTCGGTGGACAGACACCTCTTAAACTTGCAAAAGCTCTCGAAGCTCATGGAGTTAATATTCTCGGAACAAAGGCTGATGCTATTGACAGAGCAGAAGACAGGAGACGTTTTAAAGAGCTTGTTGATAAACTCGCTCTTAGACAACCTCCCAGTGGAACGGCAACTTCTCTTGATGAGGCTCTTAAAATTGCCAGTGAGCTTGGCTATCCCATATTGGTTAGACCTTCTTATGTTTTAGGTGGACGGGCCATGGAGATAGTATACGATGAAGAGTCTTTGAGAAGATATATGAGAGAAGCAGTTAAAGCCTCTGAAGACCATCCAGTGCTCATTGATAGATATCTTGAAGATGCTATTGAAGTAGACGTAGACGCAATCTCCGATGGAGAGGATGTGGTTGTAGCAGGCATAATGCAACATATTGAGGAGGCTGGAATTCACTCGGGAGACTCAGCCTGTTCTCTGCCACCTTATTCACTTTCCAAGGAGATTATAAATAAGATAAAAGAGGAAACGATTGCCATAGCAAAAGAGCTTGAAGTCAAGGGGCTCATGAATGTTCAGTATGCAATCAAAGACTCTGATATATATGTCCTTGAGGTAAATCCAAGAGCATCAAGAACCATTCCGTATGTTAGCAAAAGTATAGGCATTCCACTTGCCCAGCTGGCAGCCAAGATAATGGTTGGCAAGACTCTTAAAGAACTTGGGTTTACGGAGGATATAAAAACTCCCTATGTAACAGTAAAAGAAGCCATATTTCCTTTTGATAAATTTCCCGAGGTTGACATAATACTCGGTCCTGAGATGAAGTCAACCGGTGAGGTAATGGGAATAGATGAAGACTTCGGTCTTGCCTATGCTAAGGCTCAGATGAGTGCTATGGGCAAGATTCCTCTAAACGGCAAAGTCTTCATAAGCGTAAAAGATAAAGACAAGGCACAGGTATTGAACATTGCAAAGGAATTTATAGAGCTTGGTTTCACAGTAATAGCAACGCACGGAACAGCAAATTATCTGATAGATAAAGGTTTGACTGTGGAAAAAATCAACAAACTTCAGGAAGGAAGACCAAATGTTCTTGACCTGATTAAAAACAGGCAGATAAGCTTTATTATAAATACAGTTTTTGGAAAGCAGGCGCAGCGAGATTCAATGTACATAAGAAGAGGAGCTCTTCAGTATAAAATTCCCTATACAACAACTATCTCTGGTGCAAATGCAATTGTAAGGGCAATAAGAAGATTAAAAGAACATCCTGTAAGTATAAAATCAATTCAGGAATATCACAGGGAGGTGCGGGGGTGATTAAGAGGGCTTTAATTAGTGTGTCTGACAAAAGGGGCGTAGTTGAGTTTGCAAGCGAATTAAGCAGATTAGGCGCAGAGATACTTTCAACAGGAGGAACAGCTAAGCTTTTAAGAGAGTCTGGAATTAGAGTAATAGACGTCTCTCAGCACACAGGCTTTCCAGAGATAATGGACGGAAGAGTGAAAACTCTCCATCCACTAATTCACGGAGGCATTCTGGCAAGAAGGGATAACAAAGATGATATAGAAGCTATGGACAGGCTTGGTATTAAGCCAATTGACATGGTTGTGGTTAATTTATATCCGTTTGAAGAGACAATAAGCAAGGAAGGAATAACACTCGAAGAGGCCATTGAAAACATTGACATCGGTGGTCCTACAATGCTTAGGGCTGCAGCAAAAAACTACAGAGATGTAGTAGTTGTTGTTGACCCCGATGACTATCCTTCAGTAATTGAGGATTTAAAAAAAGAAGGACTATCCCTTGAAAGAAGATTTGAAATGGCAAAGAAAGTTTTTGCTCATACGGCAAGATATGACGCTATAATAGCTGATTACTTTGAAAAAACAGTCTCTCCAATGGCAGACTCATTAGCCTACAGAGATGAATGGACAGTTCCGCTAAAAATGGTAAGAACTTTGAGATACGGAGAGAATCCCCATCAGAGCGCAGCTCTATATGCTCTAAGGGAAAAGCCTTCTTTGATAGATGCGGAAATCCTTCAGGGAAAAGAGATGTCTTTCAATAACTATCTTGACACCCATTCGGCTGTTCTTCTCGCTGCCGAGTTTGATGAACCCGTATGCGTAATAGTAAAGCATAACAATCCCTGCGGAGTTGCAATAGGAGAAAACCTGTATGAAGCTTATAAGAAAGCTTTCGAATGTGACCCTGTAAGCGCCTTTGGTGGAATAATTGCCTTTAACAGGACAGTTGACAAAAAGACAGCTGAAGAGGTTGTTCTTACTTTCTACGAGGTGGTTGTAGCGCCAGATTTTAAGAGAGAAGCCGTTGAAGTTTTTGGAACAAAGAAAAACCTGAGAATTCTTAAATTTCCTGCTTTGAACGGAAAAATTGTTCCTTCTGGTTTTGACCTGAAACGCATACTGGGTGGCTTCATTGTTCAACAGTGGGATGCGCATACTGATGAGCTGTCACAGCCTAAAGTGGTTACCAAAAGGCAACCAACAGAAGATGAGTGGAAGGCTCTTAAGTTTGCCTGGAAAGTATGTAAGCACGTAAAATCCAATGCCATTGTCTATGCCAGAGAGGACAGGACAGTAGGTCTTGGAATTGGTCAGACAAGTAGGGTGTTTTCGGTTAAAATCGGAGCAATGCACGCTTTGAGTCCCCTGAAAGGGACAGTAGTAGCCTCTGACGGATTTTTCCCTTTCAGAGACAACATTGACGTCCTTGCACAAAATGGCGTAACTGCAATAATTCAGCCTGGTGGTTCTGTAAGAGACCAGGAAGTCATTGATGCAGCAAATCAATACGGTATGGCAATGATATTCACTGGAATTAGACATTTCAGGCACTAAGATGAGACCGTTTAAAGAGATTAAGGCAAACTATTATTTTACAAGAGACGATGAAAGAAGGCT
Organism: Nitrospiraceae bacterium UBA2600; assembly: GCA_002339325.1. GTDB lineage: Bacteria > Nitrospirota > Thermodesulfovibrionia > Thermodesulfovibrionales > Thermodesulfovibrionaceae > Thermodesulfovibrio. Next base: position 20,829 of record DDKK01000040.1, read on the forward strand.
TGTTGAACTTAAGCCTTTGATGGAGAAAAGAGTTGATAAGGCCGTAGAAGCTCTTTATCAGTGGATAAACACTACCGAGTCAGCAAAGAGAGTTTTTAAAAATGAGTCTCTCCTAAGGCATGTAATGAAGCTTATTCGTGTGTGGTTTATTAATCTTTTCTCTGGAAAATACGACAACTACTACTACGATAACCTAATCCGAATAGGGCAAAGACATGAAAAAGTAGGCGTAGAACCCCATTTCATGATAAGAGCTATCAACATAATCAGAAATGCCTGTGCCGATATAGTATGCGAAGAAGTTGACCTAATAGAAGACAGAGATAAATATCTGATAACAATCAATAAAATTCTTGACATAAACCTGGATGTAATAACCTCGGCATATCTTGAAGAAGAAGTAAAGGGATATTCAGCAGCATACAGGGTTAGGGGAAGAATTGTAAGATTCGGCGAGATGTTTGCTCAACTGACAAGTGTAGCGTTAATCTTAGGGTTAATTTTTCTTACAGGAGCTGTAATGTATCTCTGTGCGAGGGATATATACGAAATATTTACAGGAAAGCTTGAACAAACAATAGTCACAGCCCTCGGCTCTGTTTTAATCCTCTGGGTCATGCTTGAGTTAATAAACACAGAGATAGCCCATTTACGAGGCGGAAAATTTAAGATAAGCGTATTTGTTGGTGTTGCCCTTGTTACAACAATAAGAGAGGTTATGATTGCCACTTTGAAACACGAAAGCATCGAATTCATAGCTGCCCTTGTGGCATCGGTTCTTGTCATAGGTGTCATATTCTGGTTAGTCAAAAAGACAGAGGAGGATAGAAGATGAAAGTTTTAGTTATAGGCTCGGGAGGAAGAGAACACGCAATAGCGTGGAAACTTTCTCAATCGAGAGTTGTCGATAAAATATACTGCGCTCCTGGCAACGCAGGAATTGCCGAGATTGCCGAGTGTGTAGAGGTAGAGAGCAAAGACTTATCATCTCTGCTTGATTTCGTTAAATACGAATGGATTGACTTAACTGTTGTTGGTCCTGAAGAGCCTCTTGCTAAGGGTATAGTTGATATTTTTCAGAAAGAAGGACGAAAAATAATCGGGCCTACCAAGGCAGGCGCTCAGCTTGAAAGCAGTAAAGTCTTTGCAAAGGAGTTTATGAAAAGGCACAAAATTCCAACGGCCGAATACAAAGTCTTTACCTCTTATACGCATGCAGAAGAATACATCAGGCTTAAAGGAACGCCGATAGTAATAAAGGCTGATGGACTTGCTGCCGGTAAAGGTGTTTTTGTCTGTGAGAAATACGAAGAAGCCACAGAGGCTTTAAGATTAATAATGAAAGAAAAAATTTTTGGCGCTGCTGGTGAGAGAGTTGTAATAGAGGAATGTTTAAAGGGAAAAGAAGTGTCTTATCTTGTATTTACAGATGGTAAAAACATCCTGCCCATGGTAACTTCGAAAGACCATAAAAGACTTCTTGACGGCGACGAAGGCCCGAACACTGGAGGAATGGGAACATTAAGTCCAAATCCCATAATCACAGCTGAACTCGAAAAGGAAATCTTAAATACTGTAATAAAGCCAACTATAAAGGGATTGAGAGAAGAAGGAATAATTTACAGAGGAATTCTTTATGCGGGACTCATGATTGTTGAAAACAAGCCATATGTTCTTGAATTCAACTGTAGATTTGGAGACCCTGAAACACAGGTAATACTTCCTCGTCTCGAGACAGACTTACTTGATATTTTCATGGCCGTATGGGAGGGCAAACTGAATAAAATAGATGTGAAATGGAAACATGATGCCTCCGTATGTGTTATACTCGCCTCTGAGGGATATCCGGGTAAGTATAAAAAGGGCTCTCCTATAAAAGGTCTTGAAATGATAAAGGGCATTAAGGACATTGTTGTTTTTCATGCTGGAACGAAGTTTAATGAAAAAGGTGAAATTGTGACAAACGGAGGAAGAGTGCTTGGAGTTACAGCAATAGGGAAGGACATAGCTGAAGCAAGGCAGAAAGCATACGGAGCTATTGAATTAATAAAATTTGAAGGTATGCAATACAGAAAAGACATCGGATTGAACATTTAAGTTTATTTCTTGACACAAATATCGGCAATCTGTTAATGTTCATAGTATGAACAATGATAATTACAGCGACGAAATCTCTCTGCGGATTCTTGAGCAAATACAGAGTGACCCTGCAATCACACAAAGAGACTTGTCTTCAAAGCTTGGAATAGCACTCGGCCTTACAAATGCTTACATAAAAAGACTTGTAAAGAAAGGCTACATAAAGATAAGAAATCTCAACGGTAGAAGAATCATGTATATCCTCACACCTAAAGGAATAGTTGAAAAAACAAAGCTTACCTGTAATTACATGGCAAGGTCTTTTAACTATTTCAAGGAAATTAAGCATAAAATAGACAAGACATATGCACAGGCTCTTGAGGCTGGTGATAAAAGAATTATTCTTTGGGGAAGTGATGAGCTTGCAGAGCTTTGCTATATTGCATCCAAAGGTTTACCTGTAGGTATTGTTGGAGTTGTAAGCCTAAATGGAAGAGAGAGGTTTTATGACTGTGAGGTTTACGGAAAGGATATGATAAATAATATTGATTTTGACGCAATCTTAGCGGCAACTTTTGAGCCAAAAGAGCTTGCGGAGCTTGAAAATATAAAAGCAAAGGTGTACTACCTGTGGCAGAATTAGGAGCAAACTGGTATTGTATATACGTCAAATCAAGGCATGAGTTTAAGGTTTTTGACAGACTAACAAAAGCTGGAATAGAGACATTTCTTCCTGCTGTCGAAAGGCTTAGAAGATGGAAGGACAGGAAAAAGCTTATTAAGTTTCCTCTTTTCCCGGGCTATGTTTTTGTATGTTTAGAGAAAAGCTATGAATTGATACTTAGAGTGCTTAAAACGCCAGGTGTAGTCTGTTTCATAAAAAACCCTTGCGGTGAACCAGAGCCTGTGCCAGAGGAGGAAATAGTTCCACTTAGAAAGGCAATAGAAAACGGAAGAGAAATAGACCCGTATCCCTATATTAAAGAGGGACAGACAGTAAGAATAAAAAGCGGTCCTCTTGCAGGAGCAACGGGAATACTCAAGAAAAAAGAGAAGCAACATTATTTTATTCTCTCGATACATATGCTTCAGAGGTCTGTAAGTGTTAAAATAGATGCCTCTGAAGTAGAACTGGCTTAATACGTTTTTAGCCTGCTCGGTTACTACGGCTTTATCTTAATGCCCATGTAACTGAGGAGGCGGAGCATTGGGTAAAGAGAAAAGTAATAAGTAACTAAATAAGCTTTTTGGGGAGGAAAATAATGGCAAGTACTCATATTGTACTCATTGATAAGATAAAATCAAGAGATGCTAAGATAGCATTAATTGGTCTCGGGTATGTAGGATTACCTCTCGTAATTGAGTTTTGTAAGGCAGGATTTAAGGTAATTGGTTTGGACATTGATGAAGAAAAGATCAAAGTACTTAAGGAAGGAAAAAGTTATATCAAACACATAAATAGTGACAAAATTAAAGAGATTCTCCCAAGATTTGAGCCTTCAACTGATTTTTCTAAATTAACTGAAGCGGATTGTATTTTAATTTGTGTTCCAACCCCCTTAAATAGGCATCGCGAACCAGATATGTCTTATGTTTTCAATACTTCAAAGACTATCGCCCAATATCTAAGAAAAGGTCAACTAATTGTTCTTGAATCAACCACATATCCGGGCACAACTGATGAGGATATGCGAGCAATACTTGAAGACACAGGACTCAAGGCAGGAGAAGACTTTTATCTTGCCTACTCCCCTGAAAGAGAAGACCCCGGCAATATAGAGTATAGTACTTCCAAAATACCTAAGGTTGTAGGAGGGTATACTTGTAAGTGTCTTGAAATTACTAAAACTCTTTATGATGCAATCGTAGTTAAGACAGTTCCGGTTTCTTCTACAAAAGTTGCAGAGGCTGTGAAACTTCTTGAGAATATCTATAGAGCAGTAAACATAGCACTTGTTAATGAGCTTAAGATATTATTTGACAGAATGGGCATAGATATATGGGAAGTAATTGAAGCAGCAAAGACAAAGCCGTTTGGTTTTCAAGCCTTTTATCCCGGACCTGGATTAGGTGGGCATTGTATTCCTATAGACCCTTTTTATCTGACATGGAAAGCAAGAGAATACGATTTCCCAACCAGATTTATTGAACTTGCTGGAGAGATAAACACTCACATGCCTTACTTTGTGGTAGATAAGACCATAGAAGCTTTAAATAAAAGAAGAGTGTGCATAAAAGATGCAAAAATTTTAATACTTGGGCTTGCATATAAAAAAGATGTGGATGACGCAAGGGAATCCCCATCTTTCAAACTCTTTGAACTGTTTGAGAAAAAGGGAGCAATAGTTGATTACAATGACCCCTATATTCCTAAAATGCCAAAAACAAGAAGATTCAAATTCAGCAAAGTTTCAGTGGAGTTAACTCCTGAGAATCTTGCAAAATATGACTGCGTTGTTATTGCTACCAATCATAGCCAGTATGACCCTTCATTTATAGTTGAGCATTCTAATTTTGTTGTTGATACAAGAGGGTTGATAAAGGAGATTAATAGATACCAAGGTAAGGTTATCAGAGCTTAGGAGGACAAAAAGTGAAAGGACAAAAATTTATTGCTCAGATAGGGCTTGGATATTGGGGTAAGAACATACTTCGTAATCTCCATGAACTGCGAGTTTTACACACGGCCTGTGAAGTCAATCCATCTACACTAAAACAATTTAAGAAACAGTACCCAGAAATAAATTTTACAGATTCGTTTGAGCATATTCTCTCTAACCCCGAGATTAAGGCTGTAGTAATATCAACTCCAGCAGCCACTCATTATGAAATTGTAAAAAGAACACTGCTTTCAGATAAAGACGTTTTTGTTGAGAAGCCTCTTGCATTGAAAACAAGTGAAGGTGAGGAACTCGTTAAACTCGCAGAAAGGAAAGGCAGAGTTTTGATGGTTGGGCATATTCTACAGTATCATCCTGCTGTAAGAAAACTTAAAGATTTGATATCTACGGGAGAACTCGGCAAGGTTCAGTATATCTATTCAAATAGGTTAAACATAGGAAAACTTCGCACAGAAGAGAATATCCTTTGGAGCTTTGCTCCTCATGATATATCTGTCATATTAATGCTTGTAGAAGAAGAGCCTGCAAAAATATACGCTACAGGAGGCGACTATATTAATAGGGGTATATATGATACAACTATTACAAATCTTGAATTCAAGAGCGGCATAAAAGCACATATTTTTGTAAGCTGGCTTCATCCCTACAAAGAACAAAAGCTTATAGTAGTTGGCTCAAAGGCAATGGCGGTTTTTGACGATGTGAGCAAAGAAAAACTCTTCATTTATCCCCATAAAATTGAATGGAAAGAGGGTAAAATACCTGTTGCACAGAAGGCTGATTATGAGATTATTCCAGTCGAAGTTTCAGAACCTCTTAAACTTGAATTGATGCATTTTATTGAGTGTGTGCAGGAGAGGAAAAATCCTCTCACTGATGGATATGAAGGACTTAAGGTTCTAAAGATACTCGAACTGGCTGAAAAATCTATAATTAATGGCATGCCAATAACTTATCTATCTGAAAATAAAAATTATTTCTCTCATGAAACAGCCATCATAGATGATGGAGTAGAGATAGGTAAAGACACAAGAATATGGCATTTTAGCCACATACTTAAAGGTACGAAGATAGGAGAAAAATGCATCATTGGACAGAATGTCGCAATTGGACCTGATGTCATTATTGGCAATCGCTGCAAAATTCAGAACAATGTATCTGTATATAAAGGTGTGACTCTTGAAGATGAAGTTTTTTGTGGACCTTCGTGTGTATTTACAAACGTATACAATCCGAGGGCTTTTATTGAGAGGAAGCATGAATTTAGGCCAACTCTTGTAAAAAGAGGAGCTACAATAGGAGCAAATGCCACCGTGGTCTGCGGGATAACAATTGGAAAATATGCCTTTATTGGAGCAGGTGCGGTAGTAAATAGAGATGTGGAAGACTATGCACTCGTTGCAGGTGTTCCAGCAAAAAGAATTGGGTGGGTTTGTAAATGTGGAGTAATACTGATTAATAAAGATAAAATAAATGGAAATGTTTTAGGAGAATCAGACTCAGAGAGAAAGATTATTTGTCCAAATTGTGGAAGTATTTATAGATTAAAAGATAGCATATTTAAACCTTTGGAGGAAAGAATATGAGATTAAAAGCAAAGAGAGTAAAAGGAGGATTTATGATACCCATGATTAAAGGTTTTGAAAATAAAGAAGAAATAGAGGTAGAGATTAGAAATGAATTGGGAATAGAAAAAACCTTTACTGAAAAATTATGGGAAACAGTGGGAGAATTTCCTCAGAAAAAAATTAATTGGAAAAAGAGATGGAATAAGCATTTAGAGGATAAATATGGATACTAAAATTTTAGTGGATATTAATGTAATTCTCGATGCGGTATTGCTTAGGGACAAAGTCTCAAAGCAACTTCTTGATAAATTAGCATCTTCAAATGTTGAACTTTTTATTACTGCTTCAATGATACCTACGCTTGATTATTTTCTAACCAAATATAAAATTGACAAATTAAAATTTAAGGAAATCTTTTTTTCAAGATTTTCTGTAATAACCTCCTCCGGTTATGAGGCACTTAAATCAATGGATGCTGACGATTCAGAAGATGCTCTTATTGCAGAATCTTTCAGAAGAATTGCCCCAGATGGAATAATAATTAGCAGAGATAAAAACCTCAATAGATATGGTTTAAAGGTAATGACTCCAAGACAGGTTCTTTCAGACATTGATAATATTCTCAAGAGAGAAGGAGAAATATCAATATTGAATTTACAAAAACAATATAGACATATCATGGAAACGATAGATAATTCAATATTATCATCTATAGCAGAAGCTAAATATATCTTAGGTCCGCAGGTAAAAGAATTTGAAAATAAGCTTGCAGAATATATAGGTACAAAACATGCTATTGGTGTTGCCTCAGGGACAGATGCACTTCTTTTAAGTTTAAGAGCTCTGGCTATCAAGAAAAAGGGTGAAGAATATTGGTCAAAAGACGATTTGGTTATAACTACGCCTTTTACCTTTACAGCAACAGGAGACACAATCTTAAGAAGTGGAGCAACTCCGCTTTTTGTAGATATAGATTTAGATACTTACAACATTGATACATCAAAAATAAAAGATGCTATTAAATTTTATGGGAAAAAGGTTGTTGGCATTTTACCGGTTCATCTTTACGGTTTGCCCTGCAATATGGATGAAATAATGGAAATTGCCGAAGAGAATGATTTATTCGTAGTAGAGGACTGTGCGCAGGCATTTGGAAGCATTTTCAAAGGCAAAAAGGTTGGCAGTTTCGGTGACACAGGAGCCTTTAGTTTTTTTCCTTCAAAAAATTTCGGAGCCTTTGGAGATGCTGGAGCTGTCACAACAGATGATGATGAACTTGCAGAAATAATAAGAATGCTCAGGGTGCATGGAGGTAAAGACAAATATAATGTAGACCACATTGGCTATAAAGCAAGACTTGACACTTTGCAGGCTGCGGTTTTACTTACAAAGCTCCCGTATATAGATGAGTTTAATGAAAAAAGAAGACAAATTGCCAAATCATATATTGAGGGCTTAAGAAATGTAAACAATATAAAGCTTCCATTCACACCATCAGAAGATTATTATCACAATTTTCATCAGTTTACAATTTTTGTAAAGGATGGCAGAAGAGATGCATTGCAAAGGGATTTGAAAGAAAAAGGTATTCAAACTATGATTTATTATCCTGTGCCTCTTCATAAAATGAAACTATTCCGGAGTAGGTCTGAGATTTTTGGTAGTCTGGACAACTCAGAAATAGCAAGTAACAGTGTATTGAGCTTGCCAATCGAGCCGTTGATGGGAGACAGTGAAATTTCAGAAGTAATCAGTGCGTTTATGTAAATAGATAAAAAGGATAATTTAGGAGGTTAAGTAATGGAGAAAGACAAATTAGAAAATGCTCGGATACTGGTAATTGGAGGAGCTGGATTTATTGGGAGTTTCGTGGTAAGTGAACTTTTAAAACATCCTATCAGGGAGGTAATTATCTATGATAATTTTACAAGAGGAAAATTTGAAAACATAAAGGCCTCTCTTGAAGATCCAAGATGTGTAATATTCCCTTATGGAGGAGATATTAGAGATATAGATATTTTAGATAAGGCATTTGAAGGAATTGATTATGTTTTCCATCTTGCAGCCATGTGGCTTTTACATTGTAAAGATTTCCCACGAACTGCCTTTGAAGTAAACATAGCGGGAACCTTTAATGTATTAGAAGCATGTGTGAAACATAAAGTAAAAAAATTAATTTTTAGTTCTTCTGCTTCTGTTTATGGTGATGCTTTAGAGACACCTATGACAGAAAACCATCCTTTTAATAACAAAAATTTTTACGGAGCGACAAAAATTGCAGGAGAAGCCATGTGTACAGCTTTCAATGATAGGTATGGGCTTCCTGTTATAGGATTAAGGTATGCCAATGTTTTTGGCCCGAATCAGGATCAGAAGGCTGCCTATACCGGTGTGATTCCAATAATGCTTAACAAAGTTGAGACTAATGAACCAATTTACATTAATGGTGACGGTTCTCAGGCTTATGACTTTATATATGTTGAAGACGCTGCAAGAGCTAATATATGCGCATTGATATCAGATACACCTTTTGGGTTTTACAATGTTGGTACAGGCGTTCAGACTTCTATAAAAGAACTGGTCAATTTAATTCTGAACTTAACAGGAGCAAAAAATGAAATTATATATAAACCATACAGTCCAGACGATGCGAGGCAGTTTGTAAAAAATAGAGTATTATCTCCTGAAAAGGCGGAAAAGGAGATTGGCTTTAAATATAAATACACTTTAGAAGCAGGGCTCAAGAAATTGATAGAGTGGAAAAAAATTAATGTTTTATAATGTGACAATAGATTAATTTATTTACCATGTGCGGAATAGCGGGTTGTGTTGCTTTAAATCATAAAACAGTTCATTTCCCATCAACTAAAAAAATGGTAGATGTAATATCTCATCGGGGTCCAGATGATGCTGGATACTTATATTTTCATACAGGATGCAGACACATTAAAGGGCATTCTTTTCACATGAATCTATCTGACAAAAGATATTCTAAGCTCGCCCCTTTGATACCAGACATTCAAGATGAACCAGTTATTAGAGAATTAAATAGACATGACTGGGACATTTTCCTTGGACACAGAAGGCTTGCCATTTTAGACCTGACTGAGGCAGGTCATCAACCCATGAGTGACTTATCACAAAATATTTGGATAGTTTACAATGGAGAGATATACAACTTTCAAGAATTAAGAGCAGAACTTGAAAAATTAGGACATAAGTTCAAAAGCCATACCGACACTGAGGTAATAATTTATGCTTACATAGAATGGGGAATATATTGTATTGAAAAGTTTAATGGTATGTTTGCCTTTGCACTTTATGACAACTTTCAGAAAAAATTTTATCTTGTGAGGGACAAGTATGGAATTAAACCACTTTATTATTCTCTAATTAAGGAACCTGCTGGCTGGACATTACTCTTTGCAAGTGAAATAAAAGCTCTTATGCAATATGACTACTTTCAAAAAGATATGGATTTTAACGGCGTTGTTGAGTACTTCTCATTTCAGAATTTTTTCACAGATAGGACTTTCTGGAGGGATGCAAAAATACTTCTGCCAGGACATTATATTGAAATTAGCCTTGGAAAAAAAGAAATAGGAAAAACTTATTTTCATTCTCGTCACAAATCTTTAATAACAGCTATAAGCGATTTCAGCGCGATTATCTCACAATCTAATCTTGAAGCAAAAATTCAGCAATACTGGGATTTTGAGCCATTTCAGGTAAAATTTAAGGGCAAAGAAGCAGATTTAATAAAAAATTTAGAAGAGGTTTTTGAGAGGGCGGTAAATCGACAACTCTTGAGTGATGTAGAGGTAGGTAGTTACCTTAGCGGTGGAATGGATAGTGGTTCCATCTCCGCTATAGCATCTAAGCATTTTAGACAAAAAAAGGGCTCTTTTAAAACTTTTACCATAGGATTTGACCTTCATAGTGCCAGTGGTTTGGAGATAACTTTTGATGAAAGAGAAAAGGCTGAACATATGGCATATCTCTTTGAAACAGAACATTACGAAATGGTTCTTAAAGCCGGAGATATGCAAAGATGTATCTATGACCTCGTTTATCATCTTGAAGATACAAGAGTTGGACAGAGCTATCCAAATTACTATGCTGCTAAACTTGCAAGTAAATTTGTTAAAGTTGTTCTTAGTGGATGTGGTGGCGATGAACTCTTTGGAGGTTATCCTTGGAGATATTACCATGTATTAAATGCAAAAACTTTTGATGAATTTGTGGAAAAATATTTCAAATTTTGGATTAGATTGCTTCCATTTGGAGTAATTCATAACGTTTTCTCACCAATTAAGGGACAATTCACTGTTAATCCAAGAGAGATTTTTGTCTCGGTTATTCCTGAGAATTTTAGAAAAAACAACTATTCTTCAGATGAAAATATAGAGTTAGCTATGTATTTTGAACAAAAAACTTTTTTACATGGATTACTAATAGTTGAAGACAAATTAAGTATGAAACACAGCCTTGAATCTCGCGTTCCATTTCTTGATAATGAATTAGTTGATTTTGCACAAAAAATACCAGTTAATCTAAAGATTACAAATATTGAAAACTTTGCTAATTTAGATGAAAATGATTTAAGAAATATCAAAAAAACCAATGATGGCAAAGTCATCCTACGCAAGATGATGAAAAAATATGTCCCCGAAGAAATTAGCAACTCAGTTAAACAGGGCTTCTCAGCCCCTGATAGCAGCTGGTTTAGAGGAGAAAGTATTGATTTTGTTAGAAAAGTTCTATTAAATCCCAAGGCAAGAATTTACGAATTTTTAGACAGGAAAATAATTCAAGATTTAATAGATGACCATTTTAGTGGTAGAAAAAATAGAAGACTTCTAATTTGGAGCTTATTGAGTTTTAAGGCTTTAATAGAAGTTCATTCTTAGGATTTGCTTTAAATAGATGATTTTGATGTTATTATAATAAATAATGTTTGAAAAAATGAATTTTTCTATAGAAAATGGATATTTTATTGACGTAAAAGGTCAAAAATTTAAAACTATTCAGACTGAACTAATTGATGATTTAAGTTGCCTAAGCAAACAATTAGCTTCAGAACAAGAATATTTAGAGACTCAATTTAATGAGAAAATTAATGAAGAGGTATTATATTTGATGAGAGATTTCCAATCATTCATAGCTAAAAATTTAATTCAATCTAAGATAAACAAAGGAATAATATTAGATGTAGGTTGCGGTTCGTATATTAAAGTACCTCCTTATTTAAGAGATTTAGTATCAAATAATAGATACATATACATAGGATTAGATCCTCTGAAAATTACACAACTAACTCGAGATTACCTTTTTATTAACGGAAAATTTGAGAATTTACACAAATATATTAATCAAAAGTTTGATATTTTAGTTTTTTCAACTAGTTTAGACCACTTTGAAGATTTAAAGGCTGTTGAGAATGAAATTAAATTAGTAACTCATAAAGATAGCATAGTGTTTTTCTGGGTGGGATTACATGATCCTTGTATTGTTTGGGAGCATAGCATGACAGCTTTCATCAGGAGAAATTCATGGTAAGGAAATTTATTTTCATTTATGAAAACTTTTCTGAGGATACCTATAAAATTAATATTATTAGAATTTGAAATGAAAAAGAGAAAATTTAAACTCAAAAATAGAATTCCTATAGACAATCTTCATTTCCATTATTTTACTGAGAATAGTATAATGGATTACTTATCAAAAGTTGGAAAACTTATTGATATTAAAAAGTGTTATGGTTCAAATTCTATTTTTGCTGCGATAAAACCTCATATTTAATAAAATAATCATTTTCAAGTAAATTACAAATCTATCATTGGCTAGTTATGATTTCTTAAATCTAAAAATTTGTTGTTAATTTAATCAGAAAACATGATGACATCGCATGATAAAGGAATTCTTTAAAAATAGCTTATTATATTTCTTGAGTAATATTTTAATAAAAGGTTTGCAGGTTCTTTTGTTACCAATATATACGAGATTTCTATCTCCCTATGATTATGGAGTTCTTGATTTGTTTAATGTTGTCTTTACATTCATAAATATTATATTTACTGTAGAAATCACACAAGCCATAGCAAGATATTATCAGGAAAGTAAAAATTTGAAGCAAAACAAAGAATATATATCAACAGCCTTCCTATTCACCTTATTTATATATTCAATCTATTTATTGAAATGCATTGTTTTTGCTGAAAGTCTTGCAGAATTTTTGATTGGGGGAAAGACATCTAAAAAAATTTTTATTTTAGGTAGCGTTTCTATATTTTTTAATGGTCTTTTTTACTTTACAATAAATCTTCTTAAGTGGAGAGTAGAACCAGGAAAACATCTAATCATTTCAATAATAAATTCAACTCTAACGATTACTATTTCAATACCTTTGTTGATTCATTACAATCTAAAAATTGAAGCAATATTTTTAGCACAGATAATAACAAATTTTTTAACTACTATTTTGGCAATCTATTATTCAAGAGATGATTACGCAATTATATTTAAATATAAGAAATTTCAAAAACTTGTTAGATTCTCTTTTCCTTTGATGTTATCAAGCATGGCAATGATAGGATTTATTTACGAAGATAGAATCTTTATAAACTATATGTTAGGAATAAATGATTTAGGCTTATACGGCGTAGCATATAGATTTTCAACTATAGCTGGATTATTTATGTATGGCTTTCAAAATTCACTTATGCCACTAATATATAGGGATTATAGTGACATTGAAACCCCAAATAAGATTGCTCATATTTTTCTTTTTTTTATTTTTCTGGTTATTTCTGTAACATCTTTTACAATTATTTTTTCTCGTGATTTAATAGTATTACTAACAACAGAATCTTACTATGGTTCCTATACTGCTATTCCTTTTCTAACAATGGCTACTTTTTTTTTGAATAGTTATATATTTACGCCCGGAATGTGGATTAGAGGAAAAACAAAAATTTTTTTTATTATTACAATTACAGCTTTTCTGATAAATAGCATTTTAAACTACATATTTATTAAATTAACTGGATTTAATGGTGCTGCAATGGCTACATTAGTATCATCGATAATATTTTTTTCTTTGAATATTCTTATCTCTCAGAGATATTATCCTATTCCCTATAAATTAGAAAAGATAATTTTTATTCTATTATTTGCCATAATGAGTTTTGTCATTAGTTTGTTTATTTCAGCAAATAATCAATCGATTATTACAAAGATTTCTCTATATTTATTAATTAATTTTGCTTATTTGTTTTTTTTAATTGACAAGCAAAAAATTTTTCCTTTCATAAGAAATCTAGTTGAACTAAAAAAGAAAAAATAGATGAATATTTTAATTACTGGAGCAAATGGCTTAATTGGTAGACATTTAGTTGCACTTCTTAGTAAAAAAAATAAAATTTATGCTATTGTGAGAGAAAAGACAGGGATTCAATTTGAAACTAACAATAATGTATTTATTAAAGAAATGGATTTAACTAAATTTGATACTCAAGAATTGCCGACTAAAATTGATGCTATATATTATCTGGCCCAATCCAGAAGATTCAGGGAGTTCCCAGAGGGGAGCGAGGATACTTTGTTAGTGAATGTTGTCGCACCGATAAAATTGGCTAATTGGGCGATAAAGAATAATGTAAAATTTTTCTTATATGCCTCAAGCGGGGGTGTCTATACAAATCCAAATCAACCAGTAAAAGAATTTTTGGAGATAAATGCAAATGAAAAATTGGGATTTTATCTCAATAGTAAGCTAAGTGCGGAGATGCTTTTAAGAAATTATGCTCGTATGTTTAAAACATTCGTTATTTTACGCTTATTTTTTGTCTATGGTCCAGGACAAAACAAGTCAATGCTAATCCCAAGATTGATTAATAATGTCAAAAATAAAATAGAAATATTATTAAATGGGGAAGAGGGTATAAGCATAAATCCTATTTATGTTTATGATGCTGTTGAAGCAATAGAAAAAACTTTATATTTAAATGGTGAGTACATTTTCAACATAGCAGGAGACGAAATAGTTACGATAAAGGGTATTTGTACTAAAATACAGGAGATAACAGGTATAGAACCTATTTATAAAAGAGTAGAAGAAATCCAGAATGATTTAATAGCAGATATTACCTTAATGAAAACTTTACTTCATGTACCTAAAATTTCTATAAAAGAAGGATTACAAAGACTAATAAAGGAGGATTTCAATGACGAATACTGAGAGAAGTTTCAGGGACAAATGGGAAAAAAATGAAAAGGCTTTTTTTGAAATAACAAATAAAGAAGGAAGCGAAATTCAAAATTGGATTTTAAATAGAAATGGTTGGAAAGATTTAAAAGAATTAAGAGAGTTTTTAAAAAACAAAAAAAGGATACTTGATGCAGGATGTGGAAATGGAAGAGTAACGAAATTGCTCAGAGAAAATAGCCCTTGCGAAACCGAGATAATAGGCATTGATCTGGTCTCAGCCTCAATTGCCCACAAAAATCTTAAAGGTTATAAGAATATTTTTTTCTATGAAAGAGATTTATTAAGTAATCTAAGGGATTTAGGTAAATTTGATTTTATATATTGCCAAGAAGTGTTGCACCATACTAAAGATCCAAGGACTGCTTTTAATAATTTAATCCAAATACTTGAAGAAGAAGGGATAATAGCTATATATGTTTATAAGAAAAAAGCTCCCATAAGAGAGTTTACAGATGATTATATTAGAAATATCATAAAAAAATGAACTATGACGAAACCATGAAATTAGCAGATAAAATAACCATATTAGGCAAAACACTTAGTGACACAAATTGTTTTATAAAAGTTCCTACTATTAAAGAGTTGGGTATTGTTGGAGGAGAATATAGTATTCAGAGATTTATCTATCATTTCTTTATGAAATGTTTTTGGAATGATGATCTTACTTTTGAGGAGAATAGATTAGTTAATTATGACTGGTATCACCCTGAAGATTGTTCAAGACATACTTTGGAGGAGGTTATTACTTGGTTTGAAGAATCAGGCCTCTTAATAGTTCATAAATTTGAAGATTTTTACGGCATAACTGTGCATGGAAAGAAGTTATCATGAGAGTCTTGCACTTACCTACATCTGTAGGAGGAATGCCTTGGAGTTTAGCTCAAGCAGAGAGAAAGCTTGGCTTGGAATCTAAAGTTCTTCTCACTGAGCAAAATTGGTTAGATTACCCTTACGATTTTTGTTTGCATTTGGAAAACAAAACAAGATTTGAAAAATTAATAATGAAAATTAAAACTTTTTTTGAAGTGAGGGATAAGTATGATGTTTTTCATTTTAATTTTGGTAGCACACTAATAGATTATTTTAACTATGGAATACATCTGATTGATTTACCATTCTATAAGGGTAAAAAAGTATTTACCTACAATGGTTGTGATGCAAGACAAAAATATCCTACGATAAAAAGGACTCAATTTTCCGCTTGTCTTGAGGAAAATTGTTATGGAGGTATATGTAATAGTGGAGATAGAGATCACATAAAGAAAAAGCGAATTGAAAAAGTCTCAAAATATGCAGACCATATTTTTACAGTGAACCCTGATCTAATGTATTTTTTGCCTGAGAAAAAGAGTAGTTTTTTGCCATATGCAGTTGCTGGGTGGGATAGTATTAAATTTGATGATTATAAGATAAAAAACAAGCTCTGTTTAGTTCATGCTCCAACAAACAGAGGAGCAAAAGGTTCAAAATATATATTAAAAGCTTTAGAAAATCTTAAAAATAGATACAAAAATATTGAGATTTTAATAATTGAAAATATTCCAAATAAAGATGCGCTAAACTTATATAAAAAAGCTCATATCGTAATTGACCAAGTCCTTATCGGCTGGTATGGAGGCTTAGCAGTAGAGGTTATGAAAATGGGAAAGCCTGTTGCAGTGTTTATAAGAGACGAGGATTTGAAATTTATACCAAAAGAAATGGCAAAACAGCTAAAGGATACAATTATAAATGTAAATCCATTTAATCTAGAAGAGGAACTAAGCAAGTATATAGAGAATACAAATTTACTAATTCAGAAAAGTCAAGCATCTTTAGAATATGTCTATAGATGGCACGATCCTAAATATGTAGCATCTATCACAAAAAGCGTATATGAGAAATATTTATGAGTCAATCTAAATGTGCGGTATTGCTGGAATAGTATATAAACACCAAAATCTTCTCCGAGATGAGATAAAAATCATGACCGATACCTTGGCTCACAGAGGTCCTGATGGAGAGGGTTTCTATTTTGGAGAAAATTTTGCCCTCGGACACAGAAGACTGGCTATTATTGACCTTTCCCCCTTAGGTCATCAACCGATGATTTATAAAAGGGGAAAAGAGGAATATGTGATTGTATTTAATGGGGAAATTTATAACTATATTGAATTAAGAGAAGAGTTAAGAACATATGGCTACATGTTTAACACTAATACAGATACTGAGGTTATATTAGCTGCATATGATATGTGGGGAACTGAGTGTCTTAAGAAATTCAATGGAATGTGGGCTTTTGTTATATTTGACAGGAGAAAAAATATTTTTTTTGGTTCCAGAGATAGATTCGGTGTAAAGCCTTTTTATTACCTAAACAACAACAAAGTGTTTGCATTTGCTTCGGAAATAAAAGCATTATTGAAGCTTCCTCATCAAAAATTAGAATTAGAGGAAGAGATTATATTTGACTATTTATTATTAGGTTATGAAGAACAGGACAATTCAATATTCAAGGGAGTATATGAACTATATCCTTCCAGTGCTTTTATTCTAAATCTTGATGACTTTTCTTTTAGAGAATGGAGATATTATGAGTTGGCATATGTTGATAAATATGAAAAATTTGATGAAAAACAATTGTGGAAATATAGAGAAGAAGTTAAAGAACTGATATTTAATGCTGTAAAACTAAGATTGAGGTCAGATGTGCCTGTAGGTTCTTGCCTAAGTGGTGGTTTAGATAGTTCTACTATTGTGTGTGTAATAAATGAAATTATAAAGAAAGAAACTGTTCCACAAGTAGGATTCAAGCAGAATGTTTTTACGGCTACTTATACAGACAAAGCAGTTGATGAGAGCAAATACGCTGAGGCAGTTGTAAAACATACGCAAACTGAATGGCATCAAACCTATCCCACAGCAGAAAATTTGATAAATGATTTAGAGGATTTGATTTACTATCAAGAAATTCCTTTTGGCTCTACAAGTATATATGCCCAATACAGTGTCATGAGGTTAGCAAAAGAAAAAGGCGTTAAGGTTCTGCTTGATGGACAGGGAGGAGATGAACTCTTTACAGGTTACATTGGATATTATCCAGTTTTCTATAGAGAGATTTTGATGAATTTTGATTTGAAAACATTTTGTAACGAATTGAAAAATATAAGAAATTCTCCTATTTCAATAAAGAATTTAACACATATATTCATTAGAAACTTCGTTGCTCATACGATACCTGATAGATTATTAGCCATCTTTTACTTACTATTAACTAACAGGGCTAAGTATTTTAATAGGGAGTTTCTAAGCAAATTTAAATATAGGATTGAAAAGTATGTGGAAGAATTGCCTAAAACTCTTAATCAACAACTTCATCAATATATTACTGGTAAGAATTTAAAAACTTTGCTAAGGTATGAGGATAGAAACTCAATGAGATTTAGCATTGAGTCAAGAACCCCTTTTGCAGATGATATAAATCTTATTGAGTGCTTGTTCAAAATGCCATCAACATATAAAATTCATAAAGGATGGAGTAAGTATATTTTGAGAGAAGCCATGAGAGGAATTATTCCAGAAAAGATTCGTCTGCGGACAGACAAGGTTGGCTTTGCAACACCAGAGAAAAACTGGCTTTTGAGTAAGAGAGATTTTATTGAGGACATCTTACATTCAAATAATGACCTAATAAAGGATTATCTTAGTTTAAACAGGCTTCTGAAAGACTATGGGAGTGGTAAAATATTCAAAGAAGGATTTCTCCTGTGGAGAGTTATTAATTTTATAATATGGAGAAACATTTACAGGGTTTAGAGGAAATAGTCGAATATATATTTGGAAAATAGTAAAAATCGCTAAATGTATTAGCAAGTTCAATAAACAATGTTGAAAATTTTATCCGTAGTTGGTGCAAGACCTCAGTTTATAAAAGCGGGTATTATTACAAGAAAATTAAGGGAAAAGGGCATAAAAGAAATCTTAGTTCACACTGGACAGCATTATGATTATAATCTGTCAGAAATATTTTTTAGAGAACTTGAAATTCCTGAACCAGACTATTATTTAGGAGTAGGGTCTGGGTTGCATGGAGAGCAAACTGGTAAAATGCTAATTGAAATAGAAAAAATATTATTAAGTGAAAAACCTGAGATTGTTATAGTATATGGAGATACAAATTCTACTTTGGCAGGAGCACTTGCTGCATCAAAGCTTCACATTCCTGTTGCACACGTAGAGGCAGGCTTGAGAAGTTACAATAAAAATATGCCTGAAGAGATAAATAGAATATTGACTGACCATATTTCTAATTATCTTTTTGCTCCTACAGATTTAGCGGTTGAGAACTTAAAAAAAGAAGGCATAATTGAAGGTGTTTATAAAGTAGGAGATGTTATGTATGATGTAGCCCTTGAAGCAATTAAAAAAGTTAATGAAAGAGATGTTTTGTCTAAATATAATCTAAAGTCTAAGAATTATATTTTAGTTACAATTCACAGGGCTGAAAATACTGACAATATTGATAATTTTAGAAACATTTGGCAAGCATTAAATGAACTTGCTTTAGAAGGATTCAAAATATTTTTTCCTGTTCATCCAAGAACAAAAAAAGTTATTAATGAGACTGGATTTGAACGGAATTCAAAAAATCTGATTCTTTCAGATCCGGTGAGCTATTTTGAGATGTTAGCTTTAGAAAAGAATGCAAAGCTCATAATAACAGACTCTGGTGGAGTGCAAAAGGAAGGTTACTTTTTCGGAACTCCGTGTGTAATTACAAGAAAAGAGACGGAATGGGTAGAGTTGGTGGAGCTTGGGTTCAATTCTTTAGCAAGTACAGATAAAGAGAAAATAAAAAGGGAAGTTTATTCAAAAATTAATACTTGTACTAATGAAATCAAATCAGGTTTATATGGTAAGGGCATTGCATCAAATATTATTGTAGATGTTTTCATTAATAGACAAAGAAATGAAAAATAAATCAAAATTTAGAGCATTAGTATGTTGTTTAGCAGACCCAAGTAAAAATCCGAGACCAAACAGGATTATTAACCTTTTAAACGAATTAAATTTTACAGTTGATATATTTTCTCACAAAAAAAGTTCAGAGTTAAAAGTTAATAAAGAGTATGTAATACCTAATTTAAACACGACAATGACAAGTAAACTTTCCAGAGGATTTTTAAAACTATTTAGAAAATTCTCCCCTTCTCTAACAGCAAAAATAAAAATTACTGAAAAGTTAGCTCGAATTTCAAATTTAAGAAAAATTGAATTTAAAGTTTATAATTTAATTGTCATAGAAAATTTAGAGTTTTTACCTATAGTTATGAATTTAAAAGATAAGAACAACATGGTAATATGTGATCTAAGAGAATACTATCCTCTGGAATTCGAAAATTCCTTTTTTTTTAGATTTTTTGAATCTGATTTCAGAGAAATTATATGTAAAAATTTTTTATCAAAATGTGACTTAATTATGACAGTATCGAATGGTCTATCTGACGCATATGAAAAAAATTTCGGTATAAAGCCAATAGTTGTTTACAGTACTCCTTTTTATAATAATTTAAGTCCTAACATTGTATGTGACAAAAAAATAAAATGTGTTCATCATGGCATTGCAAATAGAGATAGGAAATTAGAAAACATGATTTACATGTTTAAATATTTAGACAATAGATTTTATTTAGATTTTTATCTAGTTGGCAATAAAAATTATATAAACGAGCTAAAGAGAAAATCTGAACCATTTAAAGAGAGAATTAGATTTTTAGATCCCATTCCATTCAATCAAATAATTACTTCCCTTCATAATTATGACATAGGGCTTTATCTTTTGGAAGATACCAATTTTAATACAAGGTTTTCCTTACCAAATAAATTTTTTGAATTTATACAGGCAAGACTAATGGTTGCTATTGGTCCTTCCCCTGAAATGTCAAAAATAGTAGAGCAATATGAACTTGGAGTTGTCAGTGAAAATTTTAAACCCTACTCTTTAGCTAAAAAATTAAATTCTTTGCAAGCAGATGCTATTTTAAAATTTAAACAAAATTCATCGGTAGCAGCAAGAATTTTTTGTTATGAAAATGAGGCTACTAAAATAAAATCAAAAATAGAGGAAATTTTTAATAGAAAATCAAAAATTACTATTATTTAAGGATGTAAGTTTTGCCTGCTTAAAAAAGCAAAAATATCAAAAAATATAATAATGTAAATGTATAACATTTAAATAAGAGGATAAATAAATGCATATTTTATATGTATATGGAGCTTCAAGCTTTGGCGGTGCAACTAAAAGTTTACTTTATTTGATAAATAAACTCTTAGAATTTAATGAAAATGTAAGTATATCAATATTAACAATAAAAAAATTGAAAAAATACTTTGATGAAGAGAAATTTAATTGTATTGGAATAAGATGGATATCTAAGTTTGATATAACTCAATATGGACATTATAGGGGTTTACGATGGTTAGTATTATTTAGAGAAGTACTTTTTCTGGCAAGTTCTATTCTCAAACTTTACAAGATAATACGTTCAATAAAACCTGATATTGTTCATTTAAATGATGCTACTTTCTTTTTTTATGCTCCGATAATAAAATTTTTTCAAAAAGATATAAAAGTTATTCTTCATGTCCGTTGTCTAATTCACGATAAAAAAAATTTGAGAATCAAATTTTTCAAACATATATTGGACAATTACATAGATCAAATTATTTCTATTGATGAGACTGTTAGAGAAAATTTACTCCAACTAACCAGGCGGGAAATACAAACGATCCATAATGGATTTGAGATAAATAATTATCTAAATACAAGTAAATCAAGTCGCTGTTTTTCTGTAGGCTTTATAGGTGTATTATATCGTGCAAAAGGAATATACGAACTAATGGAAGCAATTAAAATTTTATTGTTAAAAAAGGAAATTAAAGATATTAAGTTTATAATAGCAGGATTAAATACAAGAGAGATTAAAAATTCTTTATTTAGGGTGATTCTAAAAAAATTGAAGCTTTATGAGGATACAGAAAAAGATTTGCTTGATTTCATCAAAATTCATAATTTTGAAGAAAACGTAATTTACATGGGGTTTGTTGAAGATGTTAATACTTTTTATACTAAAATTGATCTTTTAGTCTTTCCATCTCATCTAAATGCAGTTGGAAGACCTGTATTTGAAGCGGGATTTTATGGAATTCCGAGTATTGTTGCTGTCAGAAATCCTAAACCAGATACTATTATAGATATGGAAACTGGTATTTGTATTGATTATCCAGATCCTGAGAAAATTGCTGAGAAAATTGAATTGTTATACAAAGACCGAGCCTTACTAGAGAAACTTGGTAGAGGTGCAAAAAGGTTAGTTAATAAGTATTTTGATGCTAAATTGAATGCTAAAAGAATAATGGATATTTATAATATATTACATTGACAAGAAATGTGTATGAAAATTCTCATTACTGGTGGCTCAGGTTTTATCGGAACAAATTATGTAGATTATGCAATGTCAAAAGGTTGCGAAGTAATTAACATTGATATAAAGCCTCCATTTAAAGAAGAACATCACAAATATTGGGAAAATTGTGACATTATGGATTATCAAAAACTAAAGTCAATTATTTTTGAATTCCAACCAAAATACGTAGTCCATCTTGCTGCAAAGACAGGAGCCCACTCTATAACAGACATACAGGAGTTTGCTCCTAACATGCAGGGAGTGAAGAATTTGATTAAGGCATTAATAGATTATAGTGGCTTAATGAGTGAAAGGGTAAATGGGATCAGGGAAGGATGTTTAAAAAGAGTTATTTTTACTTCATCGCTGCTTGTGTGCAAAATGGGATATATTCCTAAGCATGATGAGGATTATATGCCAACTACTGCTTATGGACAAAGTAAAGTAGAAGGGGAAAAGATTGTACGTAATTGGCAGAATTTGCCCTTTGAATGGACTATCATACGACCTATTTCTGTTTGGGGACCTTGGATGATTGAACCTTATATTAATTTTTTTAGAGCCATCAAGCAAGGTTGGTATTTTCATATAGGGCATGGTCATTATAAACGCTCCATGGGATACGTGGAAAATATCGCCCATGAGATACATAGTATTTTACTTGCACCAAGTGAAAAAGTTCATAAAAAGACTTTCTATGTAGGAGACCCAGAGCCAACAGATCTACATGATTTTGCTGAGTTGGTAAGAGAAAAAATGAAAGCTCCGAGAATTCACAAAATGCCGATGTGGATGGCGAAAACTTTTGCAAAAGTTGGAGATATGTTAAAATTTTTAGGTTGGACCAATGTGCCCCTCACAAGTTTTAGGCTTAACAACATTACTACTGAATATGTTTTTGATTTATCTCCCATTTTAGAGGTATGTGATGGCAAGCTTCCTTATGATAGAGAAACTGCCGTAGAGAAAACGGTGGAGTGGTTTAAAAAATGCTGCAACTAATCCAGAACTATCGCACGGGAAAGATTGAATTGGTTGATGTTCCGGTGCCAAACTTGGCAGCAAATACCTTGTTAGTTAAAAATTATGCATCATTAGTGAGTATTGGCACTGAACGCTCAATAATAGAGCTCGGCAGAAAATCGTTGCTGGGTAAGGCACGAGCCCGTCCAGATTTGGTAAAGAGATTTTTAGATAAGGCAAAGAAAGAGGGATTCTTGAAAACTTTTCAGGAAGCAATGGGAAGACTGGACAATCCTGTACCTCTTGGATACAGTTCTGCAGGAGTTGTAGTTGAAGTTGGAGGTAATATTCATAAATTTGCCCCAGGTGACAGGGTTGCTTGCATTGGTGCGGGATATGCCTCTCATGCAGAATATGTGACAGTGCCTGAGAATCTTTGCTGTAGAATTCCAGAAAATGTTAGCTTTGAAGAAGCTTCTTTTGGAATGCTTGGGATAATTGCCATGCATGGTATAAGATGCGGTAATCTAACCTTTGGTGAAAGGGTTGCTGTTATTGGACTTGGTTTGCTTGGATTGTTAACTATTCAGATTTTGAAAGCGTATGGTTTCATGGTTATGGGATTTGATATTGATGAGTCAAAAGTTGAAATGGCAAGAAAATTAGGAGTAGATGAAGTTAGCTCAGATGCTGAGAATTTTAAAAATTTGGTTGATAAATACACAAATGGATTTGGTGCAGATACTGTAATAATTACTGCTGCAACAAAATCTGATGCTCCTATTCATTTGGCAGTAGATATAGCAAGGTTTCGCGGCAGAATTGTTGTTGTAGGAGTTGCCGATATTCACCCTGATAGAAATGAACTCTGGCATAAAGAATTAGAACTTATAGTCTCCAAGGCAGCAGGTCCTGGTAGTCTTGACCCAATCTATGAAAATAAAGGCATTGATTATCCGTTGGGCTATGTTAGATGGACAGAGAATAGAAATCTTGAGGAGTTTTTGAGACTTATCTCTGAAAAAAAGGTCAATTTGGAGCAACTCATTACTCACAGATTCCCAATCGAAGAGGCTGTTCAAGTTTATGAGAATATGATGAATAACAGAGGCGGACCCTATGTGGGGGTTGTTCTAAAATACTCTGCTGAAAGAGAGATAACACAGGAAAGATTTAAAAAGATAAAAGAGGCACTAAAAATTTCTTCTGTAACATTGGGGGTAATCGGCGCTGGATTATTCGGTAAGGCTTTACTGATTCCAGCTCTGTCAAAGCTATCCGATGTTCGCTTTCATACTCTTTCTACAAGCTCTGGTATAAATGCATATCATGTTGCAAAAAAATATGGCTTTGAGAATGTTACGACTGATTATAGAGAGATTTTAAAAAATGAAGAAATAAACTCCGTAGTCATACTAACCCCACACCGTCTTCATGCAAAAATGGTTATAGAATGTTTGAAGGCAGGAAAGCATGTTTTTGTAGAGAAGCCATTATGTATCAATGAAGAGGAGTTAAAAGAGATAACAGATATATATTCCTCTCTGACGGATGATGAACAATCTCTTCCCTTTCTTATGGTTGGTTACAATAGAAGATTTTCCCCTCATACTGAAAAACTAAAAAGTTTCCTGAATAATCGTAAAGACCCGCTAATGATTAATTACAGAGTCAACGCTGGCTTTGTTCCACCTGAGCACTGGGTTCATTCTGAAGAAGAGGGAGGGGGAAGAATTATTGGAGAGATATGTCATTTCATTGATTTGATTATTTATCTGACAAATAGTTTACCTTTGCAGGTTTATGCAGAGAGAGTTTCTGGTAACAATAAGACCATAGTTAATGACGACAACGTTTCAATTGTAATCAAATTCAGGGAAGGTTCTGTGGGTAATATTTTCTACTCTGCCTCAGGAGATAAGGCATTCTCAAGAGAGAGAATAGAGGTTTACTCTGAGGGTAAGACATTAATTATTGAAGATTTCAAAAACTCTTATTTCTGGTTAGGGGGCAGGACTAAAAAGTTTAAAACTTTAAATCAGGAGATAGGCTATAAGGAAGAATTATCTCATTTCATAAATGTAATCAAAGGGAATGAAAAACCAAAAATAACCTACGATGAAATTTATTACTCCACCCTTGCAACCTTCAAAATCAACGAATCTCTCTCAAAGGGTACAGTAATTCACCTATGAAGGTGCTATTAATAACTGATTCCTATCCTCCAGAGATTCGCTCCGCCTCTCATTTGATGCTGGAGCTGTCTGAAGGGTTGAGAGACAAAGGTTTTGAGGTTACTGTTGCTACAACCTATCCAGAATATAATTTAGCCAACGAGCAGAGGAATAAAAAATATCCAGAGTTTACTGAAGAAAATCAAATTAAGGTCATTAGAATAAAAACTCTGCCACATCACAAAGTAAATTTTATTATCAGAGGCATTTCTCAGATTAGCATGCCCTATATATTTGAGAGTAAAATTAAAAAATACTTAAAAAAAGTAGACATAATTATTGTTTACAGCCCTCCTCTGCCACTTGCAATGCTTGGAACTAAGCTCAAGAAAATTTTTAATGCAAAATTTTTCCTAAATGTTCAGGACATATTCCCTCAAAATGCTATTGATTTAGGAGTATTAAAGAATCCTCTTTTAATAAAGTTTTTTAAATACATGGAGCGAAATGCTTACATAAACTCAGATTTAATTTTTGTCCACTCTGAGGGTAACTCATACTTTTTAAAAAAGAATCATCCAGACATTGCAACCAAATTTATAGTCCTTCATAATTGGATTGATACAAAACAGTTTGAGGGGCTGTCAAGGACTAACAAATACAGGAAGCTATATGACATAGAGGATAAATTCATTATACTCTTCGCCGGAGTTATAGGACCCTCTCAAGGTCTTGATTTTGTCATAGAACTAGCTGAAAAGTTACAGGATTTAAAAGATTTGGTGTTCCTATTTGTTGGTGATGGCATGGAGAAAACAAAACTACAGGATTTAGCCAGAGCCAAGAATTTAAATAATGTTATTTTCAAGCCCTTTGTATCTAAAGACGAATATCCCTATCTTGTTAAGGATTGTGATGTGGGGCTTGTATCTTTATCCAGCAAAAACAAAACTCCTGTGGTGCCAGGGAAGATTCTTGGATATATGGCTGCAAAACTTCCTGTTTTAGCTTTTTTGAATAGGGAAAGTGATGGGCACAGTATAATTAAAAATGCCGATTGTGGTTTAAGTTGCATTCATGGAGATATTCATGCAGCAGAGAAGTTAGTGAGAGAAATTTACAGAAATAAAATTTCACTCAGCACATACGGCGAGAATGGTTATAAATATTTGGTGAATAATTTTGAAAGGGAAATTTGTATTCAAAAGCTGATAGAAAATTTTTAAGGAGGTAGCTTAATGAACTATTATGAAAAAAGAGTAAAATTGGTTGATGAGTATCTGGGGAAATTAGATTTAGAGAAAGATTTAATAAAGTATTACGAGGGACGAAATATTTTAGTGACCGGTGGAGCTGGTGCTATTGGAAGCAATTTAATAATCGCACTTTCAAAGTTAGTTGGCAGTAGGGGTAAAGTTATTGTTCTTGATAATCTATCAGCAATAAAAGTCAGAGATCCGTGGAATGTGACACCTCTTCCAAATATAATGTTTGTGTTTGGTGATGTAAGAAATGATGTTGACCTGAAGAGAGTTTTCAAAGAGGATATAAGCATTGTTTTTCATCTTGCTGCCTTCTTTGCAAATCAGAATTCGGTGGATTATCCCGAGATTTCAGCAGAAGTTGATGTTATTGGTCAAATTAAATTACTTGAATACTCCCGTTTGGGAAAGATAGAAAAGTTCATATATGCATCAAGTGGATGTGCTATATATGGTTCCTATCCTAAACTACCATTGAAAGAAGACTTTATTTCCATGCATCTTACTACTCCCTATCAGATAAACAAGATGACGGGAGAGATGTACTGTAATTTCTATCATCATCATTATGATTTGCCAATTGTGAATTGTAGATTTTTTAATTCCTACGGTCCTGGTGAAGTGCCAGGACAGTATAGAAACGTTATACCCAATTTTATTTATTGGTCAATTAAGGGGCTTTCTTTGCCAATCACTGGATCAGGAGAGGAAACAAGAGATTTCACCTATGTTTTAGATCTTGTGCAGGGACTTATAAAGGCTGGTTATTATAAAAAGGCTATAGGTGAGAATTTTAATCTTGCGGCTGGAAGAGAGATTTCAATCAAGGAAGTAGCATCTATGGTCTTGGAAGCAACAGGGAATAAGGCAGGATTAATTTTTAAGGAAAGAAGAAAATGGGATACTAAACCGAGACTTCTTGCCTCAATCGAAAAGGCAAAAAAGCTCATAGGTTATCAGCCCATTGTTGATTTTAAAGAGGGTTTTGATGCAAATATTGAGTGGTTTAGAGATAATTGGGAAAAGATAGAAGCTTTAGCTGATTTTCCACCAGGGATGAGTAGCGCCGTGAGGTGAAGTTTCATAATGTTATTAAATGTTTTAGGCTCAGTTTAGGAATTTTTTGATTAAGGAGTAAAGAGATTTTGAAAAAAATATTAATGATATTTGGAACAAGGCCAGAGGCAATAAAGATGGCTCCTCTTCACCGGGAATTGAAGAAATATCCAAAAGATTTTGATGTTAAAGTTTGTGTAACTGCTCAACATAGACAGATGCTGGATCAGGTTTTGAACTTTTTTGACATAAAGCCAGACTACGACCTAAATTTGATGAGGGATAATCAGAGCCTCTTTAATATAACGTCTGAAAGTATTTTAGAACTTGAGAAGGTTTACGATGACTTCAATCCTCATATTGTTTTAGTTCAAGGAGATACAACAACATCTTTCACAGGCGCGCTTTCAGCCTATTACAAAAAAATAAAAGTTGCCCACATTGAGGCAGGGCTCAGAAGCGGTAATAAATATTCGCCCTTTCCTGAAGAGATAAACAGAGTCTTAGTTGGACACATTGCGGATTATCATTTTGCTCCTACGGAAAAGGCAAAACAAAATTTGTATAACGAGGGAATAAGGGAATACGTTTGGGTTGTTGGAAATACAGTGATTGATGCCCTATTTTTGGGATTAGAAATCTTAGAGGAAAATGAGGATCTCAGGTCTAAAATTGAACTTTTTTTTAATGGAATTTTTGAATTTCATCGAGAAAAGATAATATTAGTTACAGGGCATAGAAGAGAAAGCTTTGGTGAAGGATTTGAAAATATTTGCTATGCCTTAAAAGAGATTGCTGAGATTTATCCAGAATTAAAAATAATCTATCCGGTTCATTTAAATCCTAATGTGAGAGAACCAGTTAATAAAATATTAAATGGGATTAGAAATATTTTTCTCTTAGAGCCTCTGGAATATCCATATTTGATTTGGTTAATGTCAAAATGTTTTCTAATATTGACTGATTCTGGTGGAATTCAAGAAGAAGCACCATCTTTAGGAAAGCCTGTATTGGTCATGAGAGAAGTAACAGAAAGAGTTGAGGGAATAGAGGCTGGAACTGCACGACTCGTAGGCACTAAGAAAGAAAATATTGTAAAAGCAGTTCAGACTCTAATTGAAAATCCCTATGAATATCAAAAAATGACAAAGGCTATAAACCCTTACGGAGATGGATTGGCAAGCAAGAGAATTGTGGAGATAATAAGAAGTATTCGAGATTAATAAGGTTTTAAATTTAAATTGTTTAAGAATAACATAAAAATAATGTATTGGAATGATGAGAATATCAGAGGCTCTATAAAATGACGCTTTTTTGTCACCCTGAGGCAAAGCTGAAGGGTCTTATCTATTTAGCTAAGGAGATTCCTCTTTGCTTACGCTCCTCGGAATGACAAATAACAGCTCGGAATGAAAAAAGGAATGATAACGAAAGAACATAGAGGGCATAAGTTTCTAAAAAATATACCAATAACTTTGGAGGTTTTGAATGAACGAACAAGAGCGAAAGGAGCAATGCTCTGACGAGATTGACCTTTATGAACTGCTTCTTGTGCTTAAAAAGAGGCTCAAGCTTATTGTTGCTGTTTCTTTCATGGGGCTTTTAATTGGAGGCTTGGTAGCCTTTCTATCTCCCAATATTTATCAGGCAAGGGCAACTTTGTGGGTAGATTCGTTTATTGGACAATCTCTTATCGAAGGATATACAACAAGAGATAACAGAACCTCATTCATCATTCCCTTAGGACAGACTAAGTCACCAGAGGTTAATAATCTATCCCTATCAATACTTAACAGCCTTGAGTTTAAAAAGAAGGTGCTTGAGAGATTGATAAAACAGTATGGAGAAAGCGAAGATATGCTCAGTTTGACCAAATCAATCAATAAAGGCAAAGGAGACGTTGTTTTTAAGGCTGAGGTAGACAAAAAGACAGGGAGCATTAATCTAATTTCTGAACAGAAGGATAAAAAAGTTGCTGAGGATATTCTCAGATATGCAATAGATGAATTTGAAAAAGAGCTTGAAAAAACCTCTCAGACCTACGCGGAGGCAATAGCAACACAAAAAGAGAAAATTAAGAACAACAAAAATTTTATATTAAGTGTTATAGAAAAGCCAACCTCTCTTGAATATCCTATAAAACCAAAAAGAAAACTTATTATAGCTGTGGCTGGGATAAGTGCACTATTTTCAGGGATTTTTCTTGCCTTTATTGCTGAGTGGTGGAGCAATGTTAAAAAGAGAAGAACAGAATGAATGACAGAGCAAATGGTAGGTTAAGGCAATGCTTTCAGTATTGATTTCCTTCTTACTTTCCTTCTTAGTTTGCCTTTTGATTGTAAGGTATAGCCACATTCATGGGCATTTGACTTCAGACCCTGTGGAAGGAGGTCCGCAGAAATTTCATAAAAATCCTACTCCGAGGATAGGAGGACTTTCAATTTTGTTTGGGCTTATAGGTGCATCTTTGATTTTTTATCTACAAAATAGAGATTTTGTCTCAAACTTTACCCTTGCCTTAATGTGCTCTACTCCCCTATTTGCAGGAGGTATAACGGAGGATTTAACTAAAAAAATCTCTCCAAAGGCAAGGCTTGCTACGGCGATTGTCTCTGGAGTTTTGGCTTTTCTATTGATTGATGCCAAAATTGAAAGGGTAGATATTCCGTATTTAGACGATTTACTAAAGTTAATTCCTTTATCTTTTATTTTCTCTGTTTTCGCAATTGTTGGACTTTCAAATGCAATAAACATAATTGATGGGTTTAATGGTCTTGCAAGTGGAGTATCAATCATAATCCTTACAGGACTCGCATATGTGGCCTTCAAGGTAAATGACATTTTTATTCTCTTTAGCTGTTTTGTAATTATCGCGGCAATATTTGGTTTTTTTATCTGGAACTATCCAAGAGGGTGCATTTTTCTTGGAGATTGCGGGGCTTATCTCTTGGGTTTTCTCATTGCAATAATGTCTATCCTACTTGTAAGGAGAAATTCTCAGGTTTCAGCTTGGCTTCCTATGCTTCTTTTGATATATCCTGTTTGGGAGACTATATTTTCAATATACAGGAGGAGGATTAAGAAAGGAGTATCACCTTCGAGTCCTGACAGATTGCATTTTCACTCTCTCGTTTACAAAAGAATTGTAACATGGGCATTAGGAACAAAAGATGCGAGATACTTAACAAGAAGAAATTCAGCCACTTCTGTTTATCTTTGGGGGCTTACACTTTTGAGTTTTATTCCAGCAGTGCTTTTTTGGAATAGCAGTTTGCTCTTACAAATATGCACATTTTCGTGGATTTTGATTTATCTTTGGATTTACAGGAAAATCGTTAGATTTAAACTTCGTAGATTTTCCCAATGAGATGATATTAGGATGTTAAAGATTCCTCACTTCGCTTCGCTTTTTGTTCGGAATGACAATTCTAATTTTCTGAATGAGTTTTCTTCTGAATATGCTTTCCACTGTCACCCTGAGCCTTTTTCTGTCACCCCGAGCGAAAGCGAGGGGTCTCCTATGCCTTTTCATTCCGAATAGACTCTATGTCCCTGAGGAAGCATATAATAAAAAATGAGATTCCTCGTCGCTTACGCTCCTCGGAATGACATTAAAATAAAAAACTCGGAATAACATTAGAAGAAAAAATCTCGAAAAGACATTAGAAAAAAACTTAGGAACATTAGATAAAAGAACATCCGAACGACATTAGAGAAAAAATTAAGAATGATAGGAAAAGAAAAAACAGCATAAAGAAAAAAGGCTTTGTAATGAGAAGTAACAATCTTCAGGATGACAAATAGAACGCCTGTAGTTTGTTGATTCTCAATAAATCACTTTTAAACAGTCTCTATGATATAATTGAAAATATAAAATTCAGAGAGGAGCAATAATGAGAAAGTTTCTATTTATTTCCTTATTTTTACTGCTTTTTCCAATAGGTTGTGACTATACAATTCAAAAGAAGGCAGAACTTCCTTTTCAGGAGATTTACCTAAGGAACGTTGAAAATCTCACCCTTGAGCCAGGGTTACAGGATAGATTTAGAAATATTGCCTACAAAGTATTAGTTGAAAACGGCTTCACTGTTACTCCCTCTGCCGAACGGATAATGGATGTGCAGCTAACAAACTACAGGCTTTCCACCCTTTCAGAGATTGGGCTTAATACCGTTGAATATCAAGTCAGCATGAATGTTAAAGTGTTAATATTAGACAACTCTGGCAGGAAAATCAGGGAGTTTACTCCTGCATCACCTTTTACGACTTATTTTAGAACATCAAGGGAACTTCAAAGAATAATTGCCAACAGAAATCTCGCCATAGAGAGCCTGATGCGCGATATCTGCGACGATATGATTAGAAAACTAATTTTTTCAGAAAAAGGCTCTTAAAGCTTATTCATATCCAAGCATTTCAGAGAACTGCTTCTTAGAAGCACCGCATAACGGACATACCCATTCCTCATTTAAGTCTTCGAAGCATACTCCTGGTGGAATTTTGCCTTTTTTATCACCTTTTTCTGGATTATAGATGTAACCACATCTTCCGCATACCCACGGTGTCATTTTCTTGTTTTCTTTTTCCTCTTCAATTAGTAACATTTCTTTCCCGCAACAAACAAGAGTTCCCTTACCTGCTTCTAATACTTTTACTGTGTTACCACAGATTTCACACTTGTAAATCTGACCGATTTCAGTCATTTTTTCCTCCTTTTATTTCGCCATTTATGTCATCCCGAGATTTTAGGAGACCCCTCGCTAACGCTCGGGGTGACAACAAAGAAACTCTGGGTGACAAAAAGTTAAGATTTTCCTTAGACTTTGCTCTCAGGTGAACCTTCATTTTCATTAATTATATCAAAAAGCTCGCTCTTTCTGTAATTTAAGTCTTCGACACTGCTGTCCAAAATAATCTAAATTCATAGAGTCATCCCTTATAAAGCAAGGCTTTTAGACAGATAAATCCGTATTTTCCTAAATTCCCGCTAAATAGGCATTAGAGATTATACATTAATAATAATGTTTCAATCGTAACTGTTTTTCTATCAATGATTTTATTGGATGAATAAAAAACTATTGCAATTTAATGCTGATTTATTTTATAATGCCTACATAGGCATTATGAGTTATATACGATATAAAACTTTCGGAAATCGAAAATACGCATACGAGGTTACTTCATTCTGGGATTCAAAACAGCAAAAACCCAGACAAAAGGTGAAATATTTAGGAAGGGTTGATGAACAAGGAAACATTATAGAGAAAAGGATTCCTCAACAAAAAGAAAAGTTAATTTTAGATTTCGGTGATACTTATCTTCTGTATGAGTTTATCAAGAAGACAGAACTTATCGAAATAATTAACAGTATTTTTGGAGAATATTCGAAGGAACTTCTTTCTCTTATTTGTTATCGAATCAGTAATCCCTCTGCAATGAATTATGCAAAGATTTGGTATGAAGGTAATATTGCACGTTTTTTATTTGATGGAGCAAATCTTAGTTCACAGAGGATAAGTAAACTTTTAGAGAAAATAGGGGATGAGAAACTACAAAGAGATTTCTTTATTCGGTATCTGTCTTGTATAAAAGGCAATAGAAAAGGTGTAATTATTGATACTACAGCATTACCGAATCAGATTGGGTTATCTTTTAATGCATGGGGGTATAATGATGGAGAAATAGACCAACAGATAAGATTTCTTTTTGTTATTGATAGAGAGACCTCTTATCCTTTGTTTTTCAGGTATTTACCTGGCAATATAGTTGATGTATCTTCCTTAAGGGTGACAATTGAAGAACTCACAAAAGCAGGTATAAGAGATAATTTTGTCCTAATAGATGCAGGATTTTTTTCTGAGGAAAACATTAGAGAGTTAAATGAGAAGGGGATAGAGTTTCTTACGAGGCTACCTTCATCGAGGATTTTGTATAAGGAACTTATAAAAGAGGAGGCAGGGGCATTAGAGAAGTTTGAGCATGCAGTCAAGTATGGTAAGAGGGTTCTTTTTGTAAAGAGAAAAGAGGTTGAATTATATGGGAAGAACGTATATTCATATCTTGTTTTAGATCCTGAGAGAAAAGGAAGAGAGATGAAGAAGCTCCTTATTAGTGCGCTTGATGGGGAGGAAGAGGAAATTGAATATAAGTTGCTTAAGCAAGGGATAATGATACTTATTTCATCTTTTCCGATTGATACAAAAGAGGTAGTTTCTTGTTATTACTTGAGGCAAAGGGCTGAGATGCTGTTTGGATTTTTTAAGGATGATTTGAAGTTAATACCACTTAGAGTTCACAAGGAAGAGACATTGCGGGGGTATCTATTTCTTATATTTATTGTTTTAACGGTATTTGTGAGACTGAAAGGAGCGATAGGGAGAGATTATACTGTAGAGGAAATACTCTTTGTGATGAGGAATTTAAAGTGTAAGGTCTATGAAAATGAGATAATTGTTCAGGAACTTACGAAACAACAGAGAGAGATTTTAGATACATTGAATATCATAGTGCCTAAAAAGTCTGGAATTTAGGAATTTTTAAATTTTGTCAAAATTACAGACAATCCGGTTGAGGAATTTTTAAAGAGATTTTTTACTATTAATCTTGATTCACCAACTTCAATAATTGTAACTTCTATCATTGAAAGTTTAAAATGTAAGATCTATGAAAATGAAATAATTATTCAGGAACTTACACAACAGAGAGAGATTTTAAATACATTGAATATTATAGTGCCTAAAAAGTCTGGAATTTAGGATTTTCAAAATCAGGTTCCTCTCTTTTTTTCTTCTCTCTTTCATTATAGGGTTTGTTTATTTTGGCAAAACAATTTTACCCTATCGAGGCTTCCTTCTAAAAATTATTTTGGACAGATGTGAAATCTAATTAATCTTTATTTGCCGATGGGGAACCTTTAGCCTCATCGGCTCTCAAATTTCATATAGAAAAATAAAACAATTTTTGCTATACTTTTTACATGAAGCTAACTGTAATCATAGAAAAAGATGAACACGGATATTTCGCATACTGTCCAGAATTCAAAGGTTGTATGTCTCAGGGAGATTCTTTTGATGAGGCTATGGCTAACATTAAAGAAGCAATTGAACTTTATCTTGAAACACTCACAGAAGAAGAAAAAAAAGGACTCTTAAGAAAAGAAATACATACCTCTACCGTAGAGGTTTAAGTTGCCAAAACTTCCACGGTTAACTGCTCAGGAAGCCGAATCTATCTTACTTAAAGCAGGCTTTCAACTTATAAGAACAAAAGGAAGCCATAGAATCTACATGAAAGAAGATAAAAGAATCGTTATCCCTTTTCATGCTGGTAAAACTCTGCATCCAAAAATTGTAAAAGAAATATTTGAGGCTTTAGAAGATTAATCCATCAGGTATTATAGTTTCAGATTGCCAAAATACAATTTCTCTTTGTAAATCAATATTTTACACTGGCAAAGGGCTTTTTGCCAGTCATTGCCAAAATGCCAATCTAACCATCCAAACTTCATTACTTAAATGTTATATCACTGCTATCCAAAATAATTTAAATTCATAGAATCATCCCTTATAAAGCAAGGCTTTTAGACAGGTTAATCCGTGTTTTGAAAATCAGGTTACCCCTCTTTTTTTACTCTCTCTTTCATTATAGGGTTTGTGTATTTTGGCAAAACAATTTTACCCTATCGAGGCTTCCTTCTAAAAATTATTTTGGACAGATGTGAGTCTCCGATATTTTTCATTACTACTGTTTCCCTTAATTGCAAAGAAGCTGAGCGGGAGGCAAAGTAATACAAGGAAATATTGTTTTCATAAAGGAGTAGTTTTTGTTAAAATGAAGACGCAGCAAAAATGGGGAAATTGCCAATGGATAGAGTTATAATTGTATCGCACGGTAGCCTTAAAAAAGAGGCTAATAATCTACAGAAGTTGACTGAGCTTGTAAGTAAAAAAATATCATTCAACTTGGAAAATATAAAGCATGCCTATCTACAACATGCCACTCCATCAGTAGAGGATACGATAAGGCAATGCATTAATGAAGGAGCTATGAAAATTATTATTTTCCCCCTTTTCATATCCTCTGGCAAACACGTAAAAAATGATATCCCTGAAATCATATCGAAATTCAAAAAGGAAACCCCCCATATTGACATAGTTTATACAGAACCATTAGGTCTCGATGAAAAGATAGCAGAGATAATTGCAGAAAGAATAAAAGAAGCCATAAAATCAGGCGATGAACCTATCTAAGCGAAAATCTTTTACTGCTATTTTTGCAATCGCATTTATTTCATTTTTTATATCCTTTATAATGTATCTTTTTGATTTTTTTAAGACTTTTGAATATAGCATCTACGATTTGCTGTCAAGAAATATAAATACTACAAAGAAGTCAGAAGCTATATATCTTATATACATCGACCAGACGAGCCTTGAAGAGTTAAGTAAGCAAGGTATCACATGGCCGTGGCCAAGACAGATTTATGCCCCTATTATAGATTTCCTCTCAGAGGCCGATGCGGTTTTTATTGATATTTTATTTACTGAAAGTTCATCTTACGGCGTAGAGGATGACATTATTTTGGCAGAATCCATAAAAAAGGCAGGAAATGTTTATTTGCCTGTAGCTTTATCGAAAGCTAAAAGAGATTTTGATGAAAAATATTTAGATAAGATTTCTACACCTACTTATTTGGCTAAAGATTACGGCTTTCAATCTGCCATATTTCCTATCGAACCTTTAAAAAATAATGCAAAAGGGTTAGGAAATGTGAGCATATGGCCAGATGAAGACGGCGTTTATAGGCGAGTGCAACTTTTTTTCAGAATAAAAGAACATGTAATTCCAAATTTCGTAATGACTTACATGATACAAAGAAAACAAGTTCAAGTTAGAGAAAATTCAGTATTACTTGGAGATGTAGTTATTCCTCTTTATCATAACAGCCTTCTTTTAAAGTATTCCTCTGACAAACAGCCTTTCAGAGTATATTCCTTCGCAGAAGTTCTATTTTCTGCAACTTCTCCAGTTAATAGCTCTGAGATAAAAAAGGAGACTTTCAGAGGGAAAAAGGTTTTTATAGGTCTTTCTGCAGCAGGGCTTTTTGACCTAAAACCTACACCTGTATCAAATAAAACTCCCGGAGTATTTGTCCATGCTACCACTTTGGCAAACCTTATCGAGAGGGATTTTTTCAGAATCTTTCCGAAAGCTTTAGTTTTGACAATTGCCTTTATTGTATCCCTCATTGTCTCTTTTATATTCATAAGACAGCATTCAATGAAAATAAATCTTCTGTCATTCTTAGGGATACTAATGCTGCTTAGTTTTTCCGAAATAATTTTCTTTAGATTTTCTATTTATATGGATTTTCTTCCATCCTTTATAGCTCTCATGAGCAGCTCCATTCTCTCGTTAATTTACAGTTATGCTACAGAAGGAAGAGAAAAAAGCTTTATTAAAAAAACTTTTTTACAGTATATGGACAAACGAATTGTCGAACATCTTCTTGCCAACCCTGAATTAATATCTGCAGGAGGACAGAAGAAGACTGTTACCGTTTTCTTTGCAGACATAGCAGGTTTTACCACTATCTCAGAAAAACTCTCTGCCGAAGAAACGGCCATGATGTTACACCGAGTGCTTAATCGATTGACAGAGGTGGTGATAAAAAATTATGGAGTAGTTGATAAATACATAGGAGACTGCATAATGGCTTTTTGGGGAGCACCTCTTAAAACTGAAGAAGACGAGGTAAATGCCTGCAGAACTGCCTTAGAGTGCATGGATGCCTTAAAGGAAATTAATAAAGAATTTGTGAGAGAAGGCTTGCCCCAAATCAATATAAGAATTGGTATTCACACGGGCGATGTTGTCGTTGGCAACATAGGCAGCGATAGGCTTTTTAATTATACCGTCATAGGAGATACTGTTAATATTGCTTCAAGACTTGAGTCGGCAAATAAGTTTTTTAAGACCAAAATTATAATCAGCGAGGATACTTTCTATATGATATCCGATAGATTTATTGTAAGGCAGCTTGGAATAATAACAGTAAAGGGAAAAACAAGGCCTATAGGAATATATGAATTACTATCTGACACAGAAAAGGCTGACCAGAAGGTTATTGATTTTGCAGAAAAATTTAATCGAGCCTTTGCTCTTTTTAAAGATAAAAAATGGGATGAATCAAGGGAGATATTCAAGTTATTAATCGGTGATTTTTCCAATGATTTTCCAACCCAATTTTATCTTAAAAAAATTGAAGAATTGAGTGAAGCCAGAGAGTTGACAGAAAACTGGTTTGTTGTTAAAATTGAAGAGAAATGAATTATAGGTTAATCATAACTCTCACCTTTCTCATATTATTAATCTCCTCAGTAGCTTTTGCAGAAACGATGACAGTAATAACAAAAACGAATGTTATCAGAGAAACTCCCCGATTTTTCGGTCCTGTAAAAGCTTATGTAAAATACGGAGATGTAATTGAAGCTCTAAGCAGAGATGGAGATTGGTTTAGAGTAAGATTTAGAAATATAACAGGCTTTATCCATAAAACAGCTGTCGAGAAAAGAACCGTGTCTGTTTCAGCAACAAATAATCAAAGAACAGGAGTTTCAGAAGGAGAGATTACTCTCGCAGGAAAGGGGTTCAATCCCCAAGTGGAAAGAGCCTACAGAAACAAGTATCCCCAGATGAGATACGACCTTGTTGATAGAGTTGAAAGATACAACGCTTCTGAAGCAGATTTGGTTTCATTCATAAGAGCGGGAGGACTTACGGAGCCGAGATGAGAAGTAAGATTTTTTCAATTATAATTCTAATTCTTTTCTTAGCTTCATGCAAAACAATGGACATGGATAAGGCAATAGACATGACTTTTACGGTCATTCAAGAGACCTCAAAGGCTTCCCGTCCAATCTCCGATGAAGAGGAATATTTTGTCGGCAGAGCAGTAGCGGCAAGACTATTTCAATCTTATCCTTTACTTGAAAACAGCCGACTGACAAATTACGTAAATTTAATCGGCAACACAGTAGCTCTTAATTCAGAAAAACCATTTACTTACGGTGGCTATCACTTTGCAATACTGGACACCAACGAGATAAATGCATTTGCCTGTCCTGGCGGTATAATCATGATAACAAGAGGAATGATTAATCTTGCCAATAACGAAGATGAACTTGCCGCAATTCTTGCCCATGAGATAGCCCATATAAACAATAGAGACGGTATAGAGTCAATAAAACAGGCTCGATGGACTGAAGCCCTTACTGTAATCGGCACAAAAGCAGCAAAACAGTATGGTTCAGAAGACCTCGTTAAGCTGGTAAATATTTTTGAAGGTTCAATAGATGATGTCCTGAAAACTCTTGTAGTAAATGGTTATAGCAGGACACAAGAATACGCTGCTGACGAAAAAGCTCTAATATATCTTGCAAAAGCTGGCTACAATCCAGAGGCTCTTTTAAATGTTTTAAACAAATTGAAAGCTCAGGAAAGAATATCAAATACGGGATTTCTTAAAACCCATCCTGACAACGAAGACAGAATAACAAACATTAAGAATAAAATCCCTGAAGTTAACACTGACCTTAAAGCCTTTCAGAATAGGACTGCCAGGTTCAATTCTTATCTGAGGAGATAATACGATATATTTTTTGTCGTTTTTTTACTGAAGTTTCATGTCATAAGTTTGTGTATCTTAGAGAGAATCAGAGCGTTAATTTACTAAAGTCCTCCCAATTTTTTATAATACTCAACATGAAGATAGCCATTGGTGCAGACCATGCAGGATTTGAGCTTAAAGAGCTATTGTCTAAATTAATAAAAGAATCAGGCCATGAACTAACTGATATGGGCACGGGCTCGAATTGTTCTGTTGACTATCCAGACTTTGCAGAGGCCGTTGCTAAAGCTGTTTCAGAGGGAAGATACGAAAGAGGTGTTCTCATATGTGGCACAGGAATTGGAATGTCTATTGTGGCAAACAAATTTAAAAATATAAGGGCAGCCCTTTGCAACGACCTTTTTACCGCAAAAATGTCAAGACTTCATAACGACGCCAACATACTCTGCATGGGGGCGAGAGTCATAGGAACAGGACTTGCAAAGGAGATATTGCTTACGTGGCTCAATACAGAATTTGAAGGTAATAGACATCTAAAGAGAGTTGAGAAAATAAATCTCATAGAAAGGAAGGTTGTTGATAAATGAAGATGAAAAGCTTAAGGGAAGTAGATGCAGAGATTTACTCTTTAATTCAGAAAGAGAAAAAGAGAGAGAACGACAAGATTCTCATGATTGCCTCTGAAAACTATGCAAGCAGGGCAGTCATGGAAGCTCAGGGTTCTGTCTTTACAAATAAATATGCCGAAGGTTATCCCGGCAGAAGATACTATGGTGGATGTCAATATGCCGATGAAGTTGAAAGGCTTGCCCAAGAGAGAGCAAAGGAGCTTTTCAAAGTAGAACATGTAAATGTTCAGCCTCATTCAGGCAGTCAGGCAAACATGGCAGTATACTTTGCTTTTCTACAACCGGGAGACACGATAATGGGAATGAGCTTAACTCACGGAGGACACCTTTCTCATGG
Source organism: Nitrospiraceae bacterium UBA2600 (assembly GCA_002339325.1). GTDB lineage: Bacteria > Nitrospirota > Thermodesulfovibrionia > Thermodesulfovibrionales > Thermodesulfovibrionaceae > Thermodesulfovibrio. Next base: position 60,861 of record DDKK01000040.1, read on the forward strand.
TTCTCCTGTTAATTTTACAGGCAAGCTCTACAAAACAGTATTTTATGGAGTAGACAAAGACACTGGATATATAAACATGGACGAAGTAAGAAAACTCGCCCATGAATACAGACCAAAAATAATAATTACCGGTGCAAGCGCCTATCCAAGAATAATTGATTTCAAAGCCTTCTCCGAGATTGCCAAAGAGGTGGGAGCATATCTCATGGCTGATATTGCCCATATTGCTGGTTTAGTTGCCACAGGAATTCATCCTTCTCCCTCTGAACACTCAGATTTCATAACCACAACGACTCATAAAACTTTGAGAGGTCCCAGAGGTGGTGTGGTCATGTGCAGAGCAGACCATGCTAAAGCTATAGATAAGGCTGTTTTCCCTGGTATACAGGGTGGTCCTCTTGTGCATGTAATTGCTGCAAAGGCCGTGGCATTTAAGGAAGCTCTGTCAGAGGATTTTAAAGAGTATCAGAGAAGAGTTGTAAAAAATGCAAAAGCCCTTGCCGATGCTTTGAAAAAGAGAGGATTCAAGCTTGTCTCAGGTGGAACAGATAATCACCTCATGCTTGTTGACCTGACAAATATGAATTTAACGGGAAAAGAAGTTGAGGAGGCTCTTGATAAAGCGGGAATAACAGTTAATAAAAACACCATTCCCTTTGATACTAAGCCACCAACGGTTACCTCAGGTATAAGAATTGGAACTCCTTGTGTGACAACGAGGGGAATGGGAGAAGAGGAAATGGAAGAGATTGCAGAGATTATTTATATGGTTGTAAGAAACATATCAAATAACTCTGTCCTAATGGAAATGAAGAAAAAAGTTCAGACATTATGTAAAAGATTTCCAGTCTATTAAAAGTTAATTATACATTTAAGTGAGTCTTTTGCAAGAGCTGTTATTTCATAGGCTTTTTTTGTGTCATCGAGGTTAAATCGATGAGTTATTAACAGTTCGCTTCGAACTATTTTTCTCTCAATAAAATTAAGAGCTGTTTTCATGTCTTCTGGCCCGCAAGAGTAACTTGTTGTTATGGTTATGTCTTTGAAATAAAGGTCGTTGACTGACAAAAGCAGTCTTTCATCAGGAGGAGTGGGAGTAAAAATCAGCAGAGTTCCACCTCTTGACACAAGCCTTAATGATTGGGCAATTAGTTCAGTTTTTCCAGGCCCTACTATTACAGCTTGAGCCATCATTCCATTGGTTAAGGCAGATAATTTTTCGACTACATCTTCTTTTGATGCATCTATGACGAAGTCTGCACCTGCCTGTAAAGCTTTTTCAAGTCTAAAAGGAACAATGTCAACTCCTATTAATTTTTCCCCTCCGAATTCTCTCGCAAGCATAAGATGAATCTGCCCCATCACACCAAGACCTATTACTACTAACGTATCGCCTTTTCTGATATTTACTCGCCTTAGCGATTTCACAACACAGGCAGTGGGTTCTACAAGAGCAGCTTCTTCAAAGGATATGTTATCGGGAATTTTAAGGGTATCGTTTATTAAGTTTTCATAGGGAAGAATAATATATTCAGAAAGACCGCCAGGTATTATCTTTGAATTTCTCCATGTTTCACATTGGACATAATCACCTCTTTTACAGAAAAAACAACTCATACAGGGTGCATGATGATGAACAACAACCCTGTCTCCTTCTTTTAGGTTTGTCTTCTCTTTTACTTCATCTCCTATTTTTACAATTTCCCCTGAAATTTCATGTCCCAATACAAGGGGAGCTTTTTTCTCTATATACCAAGGCATTACATCGCCAGAGCATATACCGCAGGCTTTTACCTTTACCAGAGCCTCTCTTGATGAAGGCTCTGGTAAAGGGATTTTCTCGATTCTTATATCGCCAAATCTGTATAATTTTGCTACTTTCAATTATACCTTTACGCCTTTTATTGAGTCTGTTAATTTTCTTATAACTTCATTTAGATTTTCAACTTCCTGAGAAACCATGTCTGTAGTGCCTTTCACTTCTTGTGCAAGAGCGCTCGACTTCTCTGCATATCTGGCTACTTCTTCACTGGCCGAGGACTGTTCTTCAGTGGCTGTAGCAATCTGAGTAATTGAATCTTTTACTTTTTGAGAAAAATCGGCAATGTTGTTCAGAGATTTCTTTACCTCATTCAATGCTTTTAGTGCTTCTGCAACCTCTTTAGCAGTTAAGTCCATATTTTTAAGAGACTCTCTTGATTCGTTCTGGACAGCATAAATCTTAGAGGTAATCTCGTCCGTAGCCTTTATTGTTCTTTCGGCAAGTTTACGCACTTCATCGGCTACCACTGCAAATCCTCTTCCCTGTTCACCTGCCCTCGCTGCCTCAATTGCAGCATTAAGGGCAAGTAGGTTTGTCTGGTCTGCGATATCCTTAATAACAGTCACAATGTCTCCTATTTCTTCTACTTTGCTGTTAAGGGCATCCATCGTTTTCTTTAGTTCAATCGTTGAATTATTAGCAGACTGGACAGTTTTCATTGCAGAATCAGACAATCTAACTCCATCGTTTGATACATTTCTTGACTCACTGGCAATGTCAGAGGCACTTGCTGCATTTTTGGCTATGTCTGTAATAGTCTGGCTCATTTCTTCTGCAGCAGTGGCTATCTGATGTGCTTGGGAAGTCTGCTCATCGGCTTTTTTCTTTACACTTTCTATGTTTTGCTCTAAAGTGCCAATGACGCTGTTTACCATTGTGGCGGAATTTTTAATCTCTCTTACAAGCTGTTGGGTGAATTCTTCAACTTTTATAATGCTTCTTGCAATAAGGCCTATTTCGTCTTTCCTATTCCTATATCCCTTTCCAAATCCAACTTTGCTGAAGTCTCCCTTGGCCACATCTTCGAGTTTATTTGCCATATCTGGAATGGGCTTAAGTGCTCTTTGAGTAACTATGAGTATTGTAAAGGAAACTAAAACTGCACCAATTATGTTAACAAGCCACATGATATTTCTCACAGTAGCAACCTCAGCAGCTATCTCTTCAAGGTAGCTACCTGAACCAATCAACCAATTCCAAGCAGGATAATGAGTGTAGGCAACTACTTTTTCTCTTGCAAAGGTCTCATTAGGATTTTTCCAGGGATAATAAATTAAACCTTCTTTCTTTTCTATCATCTCTTTTATAAATTCTCTTCCTTTAGCATCTTTAGCATCAAGAATGCTTTTACCCTCTAAGGCAGGATGAACGATAACAAGGCCTTTGTTTTTTTCAGAAGTATCAAGTACATACATATAGCCTGTTTTACCTACTTTTATGGAACGGATAAAATCTTTAAAATGTTTCATAGTGTTTGTTATATCAAAGCCTATAAAATAGACGCCAGTGATGTTACCAGATGCATCTTTAACGGGTACATATTTTGTCATGTATTCCTTTCCAAAGAGAGTTGCCTTGCCTAAATAAGTCTCACCTTTTAAAAGTAATGGATAGGCCGGATGTGCCCTATCCAGAGTAGTTCCAACTGCTCTTGTGCCGTCTTCTTTTTTAAGAGATGTGGCAATACGTAAGAAATCATCTCCCTTTTTCTCAAAGATTGTTGCAACTGAGCCACCGGTCATAGCAGTGAATTTGTCACAGACATCATTATTAGGTTTAATCCCTGGTGCCATACTTTGAAATATCTTCATAAACTTATCAGCAGCATCTTTTGCAGACTGGTCAAAAACAACTATTTGTTCTTTTACTAAAAGAACTTCTCTTTTAAGAGATTGAATGTTGTAATGCTCAATTTTTGACTTTGTCTGCAGATAAATCACGATTGCAACACAGGAATAAACAATCAAGATTGACAGAACAGACATGACAAACAACTTCTTGCTTAAAGACAGAGAATTAAATAAAGATAGTGACCTTTTAAACATATCCAAAACCCTCCCCCTGAAATTTCTTTTTTTATAGTTTTTTATAGCTTCTTTCTAATGGCAAATAAGTTATAATTATATACCATGAAAAATAAAAAAAGACAAGATAATTTTTTTTGCGAAATCAAAGAGAGAAAGATAATTAACCAGAGTAGAATAATACGTTACAAAAATAATAGATGGCAGGGCATTAAAAATATTCCTTATAAAAGCAGTTATGGCAACTGGAGCTTGATTGAGAGATTTCCAATAGTATACAGCGAAGATGCCCAATTTGAGGTGCGATATTTCGAAATATCCTCTGGAGGCAGGTCATCCCTTGAGTATCACAATCATGTTCATGTCATAATCTGTGTAAAGGGTAGGGGAAAACTAAGGATTGCAGATAAAACTCGAACTCTCAATTATCTTGATATAGCCTATGTAGCACCTAATGAAGTGCATCAACTTTTAAATCCATTCAAAGAACCATTTGGTTTTATTTGTATTGTCGACAGAGAAAGAGATAAACCTGTTGAAATAGAGGAATAATTGGGAGGTAAGATGGAGGTCTACGTTGATATTATCAATAAAATCAGAGCTGATTATGTAGATATTTTTATGGAAGAAAGGCAGACTTCACAGATAAATATGGAGGAAAATAAAATCCAAAAAAGCTCTGTTTCTTTTGATAAAGGAATTGGAGTAAGGGTCATAAGAGATGGCAAGACAACCTATGCCTACACAAATGATTTAAGCAAAAGCGGAATTGAGGAACTCGTTGCAAAATTAATAAAAAATGAATGTCACCAGAAATTTTTAAACTTTAAAAAAATAAATGGCAGAGCATTTATAATTAAGAGCAATCCTCAGCAGGTAGATATAAAGGAGAAACTCAATTTTGTAAAAAAGGCCAATGACCATGTATGGTCAATGGATGGAAGAATAAGGCAGGTTAGGGTTTTGTATACCGATTCCTTACAAAGAATAAAAATAGCAAATTCAGATGGTTTCTATACAGAAGAGGAGCGTATTTACACGCTTTTTTTAGTGCACGTAACCGCTTTTGAAGAAGGAGTTTTGCAAACAGGCTATGAAGCAGAGGGAGGACTAAAGGGTTTTGAGCTGTTTGAAGAGATAGTTCCTGAAGCTCTTGCTGAAAAAGCAGCAAAGAGAGCTTTAATGATGCTACGGGCAAGAAGAATAAAAGGCGGAAGAATGCCTGTTGTTATTGCAGCAGAGGCAGGCGGGACAATGATACATGAAGCCATTGGTCATGGCCTTGAAGCTGACCTCGTTCAAGAAGGGCTTTCAGTTTACAGTGGTAAGATTGGTCAGAGGATTGCTTCAGAAGCAATTACAGTAATTGATGACCCCACACTTCCTAACATGCGAGGTTCTTATGTTTTTGACGATGAGGGAACACAAGCTCAAAAAACAGTGCTTGTTGACAAGGGAATATTGATAAATTATCTCTATGACAGATATACGGCTATGAAAGAGGGTAAAAAATCTACTGGCAACGGAAGAAGACAGTCATACGAGCATTATCCCATTCCGAGAATGAGTAATACTTTTATAGCTCCTGGGAAGGCTAATCCAGAAGAGATAGTCCGTTCTGTTGACAAGGGTTTTTTTGTGAAAAAAATGGGCGGTGGTCAGGTGAATACTGTAAATGGCGAATTTGTCTTCGAAGTTCAAGAGGGATATTTAATTGAAAATGGAGCAGTAACAGAACCAGTCAGAGGGGCTATCCTAATAGGAACAGGACAGGAAATTCTTCAAAAAATAGATATGGTAGGAAATGACCTTGGTTTTTCCATTGGCACATGCGGGAAAAATTCGCAAGGCGTTCCAGTGACAGATGGAATGCCTACGGTGAGAATTCCAGAAATAGTGGTAGGTGGACAGTCAGATTAGTTGTTTTTGTTTTTCTCTCTATGTGGTATTATTACCACAGGTTAGTTTTTGAAAATATTGCTATTATTTGTTTTTATCTTGGCATGTCATTTGCATCTTACAAAATTTAATGCCTTTTCAGAAGACCATAAAATCTGAAATTTCCCTTTCAGGTGTGGGAATTCACACGGGAAAAAGAATTAACTTAAAGCTTATCCCCGCTGAAAGAGACACGGGTATTGTATTTTTCAGAAAAGATAAGGGTATCTATTTAAAAGCAAAACTTCCCTTCGTAACTGATACTACCTTTGCAACTACAATCGGCATTGATGGAATAAAGGTTAGAACAGTTGAGCATCTTCTTGCAACCATATATGCTTTTGGGATTACTAATCTATTAATCGAATTGGATGGTAGCGAAATACCAGTGCTTGATGGAAGCTCGTTAGATTTCACAAGGGCACTTCTAAAAATCGGAATTGCAAAGCAAGGAAAGACCATTCCTATTTTAAGAATCAAAAAACCCTTTGTATATGAAGAGGCAGTGTCTCGGATTATTGCTAAACCTCATAACGGCTTTAAAATAACATATAAGATTTTCTATGACCATCCATTGATTATGGAACAGTCTTTATCATTAGAAATCAATGAACAAAATTTCATTAAAGAGATATCTCCAGCAAGAACATTCGGATTCTTGAAAGACATACAGTATCTTATGAAAAATGGATTTGCAAGAGGTGGCTCTCTTGAAAATGCAGTAGTGCTTGATGAAAGAGGGGTTGTGGGAGGAAGTCTTAGATTTAAAGACGAGTTTGTAAGGCATAAAATACTCGATGCAGTTGGAGACCTCTCTCTTGCAGGCTTTCCTCTTCAAGGACATTTTATCTTTGAGAGAGGAGGACATACTTCGCATATAAACTTTTTAAGAAGCCTTACTGAATCACCTGTTTTTGAATTAATAGAAGAAGCTCAATTTTCCTTTCAACTCTCTGCCCAGCCAGCGTAATCAGTCTTCTGCCCAGTGTTTTGGGTCAAAGGCATCTCTTAAGGCCTCTCCGAGTAGATTAAATGATAGGACAGTGAGAAAAATTGCTATGCCAGGGAAAAAGCTCATCCACCAAGCAACGGTTATGTAGTCTTTTCCTACACTTAAGATGCCTCCCCAGCTTGGTTCAGGAGGTTGAATTCCAAGGCCTAAAAAACTCAGACCACTTTCTATTAAAATAGCACCGCCCACTGAAAATGTGGCTGCTACAATCACAGGATAAATGGCATTAGGAATTATATGCTTAAATATAATTCTTCCAGAACTGGCACCAATGGCTCTGGCAGCTAAAATGAACTCTCTTTCTTTTATGGATAAAACCTCTGCTCTTACAAGTCTTGCCACATCCATCCACCCTGTAAGGCCTATTACTACCATTATTATGTATACACTTGGTTCAAGAACAGCTACAGTGGCAAGAATCAGAAAAAGTGTTGGAAAAGCCAACATCACATCTACTGTTCTCATAATCAGTGTATCGATAAATCCTCCGTAGTATCCTGCTATTGCGCCTAAGATTGTGCCTATGATTATGGCTATGCCCATGGCTATAAATCCGACTTTAAGTGATACTCTTGCTCCGTATACTATTCTTGAAAATACATCCCTTCCAAGCTCGTCAGTTCCGAAGATATGCTCTGCCGAAGGAGGTTCAAGAACTTTATATACGTTGATTTGATATGGGTCGTAGGGAGCAATAAGAGGAGCTAAAACAGCAGTTAAGAATATGACAGCTATGAATATGGCGGCCAAGATGGCTACTTTATTTTTTGAGATTCTTTTGGCTGTAATACTAAACATCTCTCTTAATCCTAATTCTTGGGTCAACAAAAAAGTAGGCAATATCTGCAATAAGATTTCCAAGCAAGGTTAGCAAAGCTCCAATTAGGAGAATTCCCATGATTGTCGGATAATCTCTTGCCATGGCAGAAGCGTAAAATAGCTGACCCATTCCGGGGATTGAGAATATGCTTTCAAATATAACGCTTCCTCCAATCAATCCTGGTATAGCAAGTCCAAGGAGAGTGACTACAGGCAAGAGGGCATTCCTTAAAGCGTGCTTAAGTATCACAGCTCTCTCCGGCAAGCCCTTTGCTCTTGCAGTTCTCACATACTCTTGTCTGAGAGCTTCGAGCATGCTCGAACGGGTGTAGCGAGACATGCCAGCAAGGCCTGTAAAAGACATAATTACAACAGGTAAAATTAAATGTTTAAACCAATCCAGCAATCTTTCATGAAAAGGTAAAGCTTCTGCCCCTACACTCTGAATACCCGATATGGGAAGCCAGCCGAGATTGACTCCAAAAATAATCATTCCAAGCAGCGCAAGCCAGAAAGTAGGAACTGAAAATCCTGTAAATACAAAAACAGTCAGAGCCCTATCAAATACGCTTCCCGGTTTTAGTGCCGAATAGACACCTATTGGAATTGCGACGGAGAAAATGAATAAAAGAGATAGAAGATTTAATGTTACTGTTACAGGTAATCTATCTATAATCTTTTCTTTTACATCTCTTCCATCAACAAAGCTTTTACCAAAATTTAAGGTCAAAACCATTTTTAGCCAGTTGAAGTATCTTTCATGTATAGGTCTGTCAAGTCCGTAAAGTTTTTTCAAAGCTTCCATTGCCTCAGGCGAGGCTTTAGGAGACATCTCTTCTTGAAGCATAGCAGGCGAACCAGGAGCAAGATTAATGACTAAGAAACAGATTAGGGTAATACCAAACAGAATTGGTATCATTAGAAAAAATCGCCTCAATAAATAAGAAAGCATAGATAAAATTTTACAATAAAAGAGAGCGATTGACCAAATAAAAAAACCTTTAAGTCTTACACTTATTTTATTCTTTCATATTTCCGTCTATATCAATTATCTTTTCCTCTAATGGAATTTCTACTTGAGCCTTTTTCATTGCCTCCTTTACTATCCAGCTAAGACCACCACAACATGGAACAGTCATTCTTAAAACAGTAATATATCTAATGTTATTTAGCCTGAAAATCTCTGCGAGCTTTTCTAAATAAAAACCAGCATCGTCAAGCTTCGGACAGGCAATCAAAAGCTTTTTGTTGCCGAGGATTTTTTCATGAAACTTTTTGAATGAGAAGGCAGTGCAGTCAGCTGCTACAAGAAGTTCGGCATTTTTTAGAAAAGGTGCATTAACGGAGACTAATTTCATCTGAATTGGCCAGTTGTTAAGCTTATGATTATGAGCGAAATCTAAACATTCACATTGAGTTTGTTCCCTTTGGTTTATTAATCTTAAATGTAACTTGACTGCTTCTTCATCAAAAGGCTTTGCCTCTCTCTCTATGATTGTTATGGCTCCTTTGGGACAGCTACCTAAACAAGCACCGAGTCCATCACAGAAAATTTCGTTCACTAATTTTGCTTTGCCTTCAACAATCTTTATTGCACCCTCTGCACAAGCATTAACACAAAGCCCGCAACCATCACACTTTGTTTCATCGATATTAATAATAGCTCTCTTAGCCATGTTTATCCTCCAGTGCTTTTAATATTTCTTGCTTTCATTTTATCAAAGAAGATTTAAGCAATATTATGATTTTAATCATATTTTCAAATGCCTTTTGCTTTGAAAGGAGTATAGGCTTGGGCTATAATATTTAAAATCAATTGGCAGGAGGCTTACATGCAGGATATTTCAATAATTATTGGAAGATACATAATTACCATGAATGAAAAGGAAGAGATTATAGAAAATGGTGCGGTTGTAGTTGAAAAGGGTATTATTAGAGAAATTGGAAAAAGGAACGAAATTTTGGATAAATACAAAAACTTGGCAGTTCACATCTATGGAGATGAAAATTCAGCGGTAATGCCTGGTTTTATAAACAGCCATACTCATGCGGCAATGGTTCTTTTCAGGGGAATCGCCGATGACCTTCCACTTAAGGTATGGCTTACAGAACACATTTGGCCTAAAGAGAGTAAATTCTTAAGTCAAGAGTTTGTATTTGACGGCACCTGTCTTGCCTGTCTTGAGATGTTAAAAAGCGGAACTACTACATTCAATGATATGTATTTTTTCACTGATTCAATTGCCTCTGCTGTGAAGAAAATTAGAATAGGAGCTGTTATAGGTCAGGGAATTCTTGATTTCCCCACTCCTTCTGGCAAGAATGCCGATGAATATTTAAAAAAAGCACAAGATTTTGCTGAAAAATATAAAAACGACCCATTAGTAATACCTGCTGTAGCTCCCCATGCTATTTACACGTGTAGCAAGGAGACTCTTCTTAAATCTAAAGAGCTTGCTTTGAAAAACAATATTCCAGTGCATATTCATCTAAGTGAGACTTTTCAGGAAGTAGAGGACTGTATGAAGAAAAACGGCAAAAGACCCGTAGTATATCTGAATGAAATAGGATTTTTTGAAGGAAAAATAACAGCTGCCCATGCTGTATGGCTCAATGATAGAGAGATTGATATTATGGCTGAAAGAGAAATAGGGATTGCCCATTGTATTGAAAGCAATCTAAAGTTATCAAGCGGCATAGCTCCGATTGCAAGGTTAGTTAAAAAGGGAGTGAGAGTTGGCATGGGCACTGATGGAGCGGCAAGTAACAACAATCTTGATATTCTTGAAGAAATATCCATTGCTGCCAAGATACAGAAGGGAATAACTGCTGACCCTACGGTGCTTAACGTAAAAACATGTATGAAAATGCTGACTATATGGCCTGCTCAGGCTTTGGGAATTGATAAGGAAAGAGGGAGTATTGAATCTGGTAAGAGGGCAGATTTGGTTGTTATGAAACTTAACAAACCGCATCTTCAACCTATTTATGACATATATTCGACAATTATATACTCTGCTAAGTCTTCTGACATAGAGGATGTCTTTGTCAACGGAGTTCCTATAATTCTTAAAGGTAAGCATCAATTTTGCGACGAAGATGAGATAATAAATAAAGCAAACTGGTGGGCTGAAAGGATAAAAAGTTAATCTTTTAAAAGCTCATATAAAAGCAGTTCTAAGCTACAAGACTTTCCTTGTCGTAATGCTACATTTGTAGAGTAAAGAAGGGAGTATGCCCTTTCATTCATGGCTATTCGATTGCTAAAATGCCAATTAAGAGCGCCTAAAACCATGTCATAGTCTGAGGGCTGAAGATTGTTGATTATCTTGAAGGCTACAGAAAAGTCCTTTTTTTTGATTGCTTCGACAAGGTCAAAGGCCTTATACTCTAACGTTTCTGTTAATATTTCTTTTATATCGGATATATCAACATTTGAATTGTCTATGAGAAGGGATATCTTTTCTAACTCAGAGGAGATTAAACCGGGCTGTGCTCCTGTTATTTCTATGAGGTAGTATATGGCACTTCTACTGAGTTTTATTTGTAATTTTTCAGACTTATAAACTATCCATTCGGCCAGTTCTCTTTCAGAGACCTCAAGATTGAAAATGGCTACATTTTTTTTCTTTTTCAAATATGAAATCTCATCGGCAATATCTTTTGAAGAGGCATTACAAAGAATGAGCATGCTTACATTTTTAAATTTAGCATTTGTAATCTCTTCAAGCCATTCAATTCGTTTTTCAAGCTTTTTTATTTTTTCAAAATTGTAGACAACGATAATTCTTTTTTCTGAAAAAAGAGAAATAGATGATATTGTAATTTTTTTGTCTACTTCTTCAGGGGTCTCGTATACTTCTACTGAGAGAGGTGGAAAGTTATCCAGTAAGAGTTTTTTTAATTCCGAGAGAAAAAATAAATCTGACGAGTGGCATAAATATATATTTAGAGGCAGTCCCTTCTTAATTTCTTCTTCAAACTTTTTAATTGCAAGCATAATAATATTATAATCGAAAATTAATAAATCTGAAGGCATAAAACCTCAATTGAAGCCTAAAGAATTGAACTTAAATGTTCACTCTGCTATACTTAAACAATGGATATACATCAGTTAAAAATATTCATAGCAGTATTTAAAAATCGGAGTTTTTCAAAGGCAGGAAAGGAGTTATATCTTACCCAGCCAACAATTAGTGAACACATCAAGACTCTTGAGAATGAGTTAGAGCTAAAACTCTTTGATAGAGTCGGTAAGACTGTAATTCCCACAAAAGATGCTCAAATTCTCTACGAACAAGCCCTTGAAATTGTTGAAAAAATTGAACTGATAAAAGACTCTATTCAGAAAATAAAAACCGTTCCCTCTGGCAGTGTTTCAATCGGAGCAAGCAGCATTCCAGGAACTTACATATTACCAGAACTTATTTCGACGTTTAATAAAAAATATCCTCAGATTTTTCTACATATATTAATTTCGGACTCTAAATCAGTTATAGAAAGCCTTATCTCTGGAGAAATATTAATTGGAGTTGTAGGCACTGCAATAAAAGACCCTCGAATTAAATATGAGCCATTTATGAATGATGAACTTGTCATTGCAACTCCTTACCCCTTTAAGAAGAGTTATATCTCCCCCAAAGAGTTATCGGAGTATCCTTTTATAATGCGAGAGGAAGGTTCTGGAACAAGAAAGGAGATGGAAAAATGGCTTAGTAAGATTGGTGTCAATTTAGATAATTTAAGGATTGTTTGCACCCTTGGCAGCACAGACGCAATTAAAGAAGCAATAAAAAAAGGAGTTGGTATTTCAATTCTTTCCATACATTCAATCAAAGATGAGATAGAATGCAAAAGACTTAAAGCAGTGAAGATTGACAATTACGAGATGAAAAGAGTCTTTTACATAGCAAGAAACTCTAAGAGGAGTTTGCCCTTTGTGCACCAACTTTTCTATGATTTTCTTAAGGAAAAAGCTTTTACTGTATGATATTGTCAAGTCCTTCGGGAGAAAAACCTACCATTCTCTTTCCATTTTGCGATATGAATGTAGGAGTTCCGTTTATCTGAAGTTTTGGCATAAGTGTAACAGAAGCTTCAATTTTCTTATTTCCCTCTTCACATATCTGACCTGTCCACTTTGAATTTAAGTAGCCGTTATAATCCATTCCTGAACAAATAGCTTTTATAGATTTTTCTTTTGCCTGTGGATGAAGCCTTTCAAGTGGGAATAATATAACCTTGACCTCAACTTTTCTCTTATCTGCCCATGTCTTAACAGCTTCTTTTGCCTGTTCGCAGAATGGACAGTCTGGGTCTGTAATCATGTAAACGTATTTATCTGCTCCTTCTGGCTTATATGAGAAAGCTACCACTTTGTTGAGCTCGTCTTTTAGGTTTTTAAATACTTCTTGTTGAAGCCTATTTAGAGTTGTTTTAGCCAAGAATTCACCATTTCTATAAATATCACCAAATATAAAAGTTTTACCATCCGGAAAGGCATAAAATATGTTATAACTACCACCTCTCAGTATTACGATTTGACAGAGATTTGTATCTTTTATCTCGTTTTTTTCAACAATTTTTTCGAAATCAACTTTGAGTTGTTCTTTAATTGATTCCTCTTTTACATTTCCGCAAGGATTTGGAGAAATATTACAACCCGAAATAAATAAGAAAGCAGAGATAGCAAATATAAAAAAATTAAAACTTTTCATCTTTTTTCTCCTTTTATTTGTAATTAAAGAAGTTTAACAAAATCTGTTGTCACTAAGTCAACCTAATGCCTTAAACTCTTAAAGCCACATTAGTTTATCGAAGTCAGGGGTAGGAACATGAACTTTTATGAAGCCTGTAAAGGGTATTTTTTCAACTATGTAGCTATTTTTTAATATCTCTATCAGGAAACAAATGTTCTCTTCTTGTTTGATTTCTATTATGTCAAAGGGTAATTCAATTTCGACAATTTCCTCATAGGCTACAGTATCTATCTCATCCTTTTTTATCCAATTTTCTCCGTCCCTTATCATTACTGAAGCTAACCTTTTTTTAAAGTCGTCGTATGTAATTTTTATGCTTCGAGGCTCAAAGATTACAATGTTAATTTTAAGCTCTTCTATTTCTTTCAAAGGATATCTGGGGTCTAATCTTATAAACAGGCTTTTTCTGTTAAATCCGTAATACAGATAGCTGAAGAGACTTTCTGACCGGTGCATGCTTCCTCCGAGTCTCTCTAAATTGAATTTTCCTGCTTCGAGCCATTCAAAGTATCCTGTTACTTTACCGTCTATTTTTGGATATATAAAACCTTTTGGTTCAAGTTCAGGTTTGATTTCTCTCATAGCTTTGCTGATTGGAATATGTAGAAAGTCTGGAGGTTCTTTTCCGATTTTAAGATATACGCTCATTAGATGATGTCTGTAAATCTCGTCAAACACGTCTTTTGTGTCTGTATAATGCTCATCCCCATACCACCAGTTCCAGTCGCTTCCTTCGGCAATGTAAATTTCTTCCCACGCTTCTGATAAATTTACTTGGGGGTTTTCTTGTCTGAATTTTATAAGTTCCTGTCTTGTTTTGTAGAGATAGTCCCAAGAAAGATTATCCTCTTCATGTCCTATCCATATTGAAAAATTCGCATTTATCCACGAGCCCGGAAAAACTTTACTTAATGATTTTCTCTCATTGTTAACTGATAGGTATTCGGAGAATGTTACTGTGGTCAGTTCTTTGTCATTTTGTAGTTTTTCATAGAGGGCATTCAAAAAATCGAAGCCGTCATTTTCATAATACTCCCAAGCGTTCTCTCCATCGAGTATTACAGAAACAATTGAATTAGGAGGGGATTTTTTAATTTTTCCAATAAAATCATCTACAGCCTTTTTAGCATCCCAACGAGAGTAGACAAAACCTATTAGGTCAGAGAGAACGTGGTCTCTGAAAAAAATATCAACTCCCTCGAAATTGTAAGTCCTATAGAGTAAGTCAGGAGCTATTAAGTTCCCAGCATGTCTTATCTTAACACCTAAAGATTTTTCAAGTATTTCTTCATCAGTAGCAATCCATTTTATTCCTGCCTTATTAATTAGCCTTATAACCTCCTCACTCACAGACCCCTCTGATGGCCACATTCCCTTCGGTTTTGAGCCAAAGGTTTCTTCAAAAAAATCAATGGCTTTCTTAATCTGTGTTTCTGCATCTTCAGGTGCTCTGAAGTTATTCTCTGGAAGTGTGACCCAGGGCATGCATTCTTTTGCTTTGTAGTTATCACAGAGAAGCGGTAAAATAGGATGATAAAATGGTGTTACCGAAAGTTCTATCTGGCCTGAGTTAAACATTTCTCTGTAAGTGGGTATGATTTTTCTCATTAGATTGAGATGTTTATCAAGAATATAACTCTTTTCTTCCTCTGAAAAATTTCGTCCTTTTTTTATTATTTCAATCAGAACAGGGTCTTCGTTTCGGTGCAGGGGGTCAATCCAGGTGAGATTAAATAGAACTTGCAGGTCTCGTATATCCTGAGGGGTAAATTTTTTGGCTATTTTTTCTAAATTTCCATAACTTTTACCCCTTTTTTCAAGCAGTTCGGCGTATCTACGAAAAGGTTTTACCATGGTATCCCAGTTGGCAAGGAAAAAGTTTTCAATTATGAAAATTTTCTGTTCAAGGCTTAAATCCTCAGCTTTAATAAGACTGTATTCAAAGAAAATGTCTGTTATTCCCCTTTCATAATCCATTAATTGCTTTAGAAGAGAAGGTACTACGTTAAAGGTAACCTTAACTTTTGGAAAGTTTTTTAGAATTAAAAGCATATCAAGATAATCTTTTGTAGCATGAAGCCTAACCCATGGAAGCATGAATTTGCCCTTCAAAGGGTCATAATAGTAGGGTTGATGCATGTGCCAGAGTACTGCGATATTAATACTCATTTGTCTTCGCTTTTAAACTGAAAAATCATCTCTCCTGGCTTTACAAGGCCAAACTTTTCTCTGGCACATTTTTCAAAGTATGCCGGGTCTTTTTTTAACAAGTCGATTTCTTTTTTCAGAGAGTTGTTTTCATTAGAAATTGAATTAATCTCTGTTAGGAGTCTCTGCTCATTTTTCTTAAGCTGTCTGTATTTTAAATATCCCATGTCCCCAAAGAAGAAGCTATAGCCAAGGAATAGAATTATGCTTACAAATATGAGCAAAAAGGTTAAGCTTTTTCGTTTTTGCTCTTTAATAAGCTGCTCTTTGAGGACATTTCTTCGCATATTTAAAATCCTAAATTATAAAAAGCGGAAATTCCTCTATAGACAGCGGTATCAGCAAGTTCTTCTTCTATCTGAAGAAGCCTGTTGTATTTAGCTATTCTTTCACCTCTTGAAAGTGAACCAGTTTTTATGAAGCCCGTATTGCATGCTACAGCAAGGTCTGCTATCATAGTATCTTCTGTTTCTCCTGACCGATGCGATATTACAGCGGTATACTTGTTATTCTTTGTTATTTCTATTGCCTCAAGGGTTTCTGATACTGTTCCAATCTGATTGAGCTTTATGAGAATAGAATTAGCTATGGAACGGTTCATAGCTTCTTTTATAATAGATGGATTGGTCACAACGAGGTCATCAGCAACTAACTGAATTTTTTTCCCCAGTCTTTTTGTAAGTAATTCCCATCCCTCCCAGTCTGCTTCGGACATTCCATCTTCTATAGAAATAATAGGATATTTCTCAACAAGAGATTCGTAATAACTTACAAGTTCCTCTGAGTTCATCTCCTTACCATCTATTGAGTAAACTCTTTCCTTATAAAACTCTGAAGCAGCTGAATCAATGGCAATGTGAAAATCTTTGCCAGGAGCATAATTGGCTTTCTTTATTGATTCGATTATTAACTTTATTGCCTCTTCGTTATTTTTGAGCATAGGAGCAAAACCTCCTTCATCACCAACAGAAGTATTAAGTCCCTTTTTCTTTAGAATACCTTTCAAAGTATGAAAAACTTCAACAGAAGCTCTTAGGGCTTCTGAAAAGCAGGTAAATCCTGTAGGAACAATCATAAACTCCTGTATGTCAAGATTGTTGTCTGCATGAACGCCTCCGTTTATTACATTCATCATGGGAACAGGAAGCACTTTTGCGTGAGTTCCTCCAATGTATCTGTAAAGGGGAAGCCCGCACTCTTCTGCAGATGCTTTACAAACAGCCATTGATACAGCTAAGATAGCATTTGCACCAAGCTTACTTTTGTTCTCTGTACCGTCAAGCTCTATCATCAACTTATCAATTGCTTCTTGCTCAGAAGATTCCATGCCCACAATCTCTGGTGCTATTTCATTGATAACATTTTCTATTGCTTTGGTAACTCCTTTGCCCATGTATCTTTTTTTGTCTCCATCCCTTAACTCCAATGCTTCTCTTGTTCCTGTTGATGCACCCGATGGAACAGTGGCAATTCCTGTTATGCCAGACTCAAGAAGAACTTCTACCTGTATTGTTGGGTTTCCTCTTGAGTCAAGAACCTCTCTTGCTATAATGTCAATAATTTCTCCCATTACTTAGACCTCCTTTCAGAAAAATTTAACTATAATATCTTAAAATTGCAAATTCAATCAATGCCGAAAATAACATTACAAAAGTTCCTGGAATAACCTTTCTGTAAATTCCTTTCATATCAGCTTTAAAGTAGTTTCTGGTAAGAATTAAACATAGATGAAGAGGAGAAATCATTACTCCTGTGTATCCAGCTACAAAGGCAAGAGATATTTCATATGGGAAGGTTTCCTTAAGATGAAGCAAAAGTGGAAATGTGCTGCCAACAAATCCAACGCTAACTCCAGTTATCAATCCAACAAAAAGGGGTAAAAAAATAAAAACATAGATGGGCTCTATTCCTAAATGAGTTATTTCAGAGGCAACTGCATCTACAGCACCAGAAAATTTAAGCATTTCCTCAAAGATTATTACACCGACCACAAGTAATACAACATCAAGGGTGAAGCCATATCGAATTATTTCAAATAGTTTTTTCATCTTGACCTTGAACCAAAGGCAGAGAAATAAAATATTTAAAAAAAGTGAGATATAAAGGTCTATCTTGAAAATAACTACGGGAACGAGCACGAGACAAATGGGAATAAAACTGTAAATATTCTTGAAAATATCCTTTTTATCTTGACTGTCTTCGTTTTTTACATTCCTCATGCTTATAATAAATCCAAAGATGACGAAAATTATAGCTATAGGAAGGTTATAGATAATTAAATCTCTTAAAGAAACGCCAGATATAGCAGATGCTAAAACGATACCTGGATATAGTGGCAAGATAAGCTCCCATGGATGTCTATACCAATAGTTTACAAAAGCCTTTTCATCGGCTGTCATATTGGTGTTCTTTGTTGAAGATTCTACCATTGGCGCAGAAAGATATGCTCCTCCAAGAGATGGTAACATTCCAATTATCAAAGGCATGGATATTATAGAAATTTTCTTATTCGTAAAAATGACTTGTGAGAGTTCTGTCATCTTACTCATAAGGCCAGTTTGTTTTAAGGCGTATTCAAAGGATTTAATAAGGGTAAGAGATAAAAAAAGATTTAGAGATACCTTAGATGTCAATCCATTGAAAATAACTGATGGCAATTTGTAAAAATCAATCGAATAAAAAACAAGAAACAAGAGAGAACTAAAAATTAATGCATAGCCTATATATATTTTTCTGCTTAAAAGAAAAAGTATGAAAATGAAGATTAAGAGTACTTTAACTATGTCAGGCATTTCTTCTTATCGGTCTAATTTGTGAATTGCCTCTCCGTAAATGTCAGCAACTGCCTCGGCAATGCACTCAGACAGAGTAGGGTGGGAATGAATTAATTCCTTAAGTTCTTTTGCTTTTACCTTTAATTTTACAGCCAGAGAAAGCTCATGAATTATCTCGGAAGCCTTCGGTCCGATTATATGCGCGCCTATTATGGTATCTGTAGCTGAATCGGTAATTACTTTTACAAAACCATCAATCTCACCAATTGCATGGGCTTTCCCAATAGCTCTGAAAGGAAAAATTCCTTTTTTTATCTTAAACCCTTTTTCAGAAGCTTCTTTTTCTTTAAGTCCTACAGAAGCCACTTCTGAGACAGTAAAAATTGTTGATGGAATGACGCTGTAGTCCATAACGATATTGCTGCCCGTAGCATTCTTTGCCGCTATTTCTCCCTCCTTGTATGCCACATGAGCAAGAAGCCATTTGCCATTTATATCACCGACTGCATAAATGTCCTCTATATTAGTCCTTAAATAGTCATCAACAACAACCTCTCCCTTTTTCCCAAACTTTAATTCAAGATTTTTAGTTAATTCTGTATTGTAAGCTCTTCCTACTGCAACAAGAAGAAGAGAGGACACTATCTTTTTCCCATTTGAAAGAAGAATTTCAAGCCCTTCATCATTTTTTTTCAAATCTTCAATTTTTACATCCGTATGAAAATCAATTTTTCTTTTTTTGAATAATCTTTCAAGAGCTACGGATATTTCTTCGTCTTCCATAGGCAAAATTCTTGGCATTAGCTCAATTAAGGTTACCTTGCTTCCTAAAAGACTAAAAATCCATGCAAACTCAACCCCTATTGCACCAGCACCAAGAATTGCTATAGACTTCGGAATTTCTTTGATTTTCCATACATCATCGCTTGATATAATTCGGCTACCATCAAATCTGAGTGTAGGAATTTCGGCAGGTCTTGAACCGGTAGCTATAATAACCCTATCTGCTGATATTATCTCTGATGTTTGCTTTAATCGAATCCTCTTGGAGTCTAATAATTCCGCATCATCTTTGATTATTCTGATACCCGAAGTTTTTAGAAGCATAGCGAGCCCTTTTCTTTGTGTTTCTACTACACTATCTTTTTTTTCCATCAAAGCCTGAATATTAACAGATTCATCATTTAGAAATTTTTTAGAATCGAATTTTAAATTTTTTGACTTATCAAAGATTTCTAAAGAGTGTATTATTGTTTTTGTTGGTATGCACCCTCTATTCAAACAAGTTCCACCAAGTTCATCCCTTTCAATTAGAGTAACATTGGCACCAACTCTTCTTGCTGTCAATGCAGATACATAACCTGCCGGACCTCCTCCAATGACAACAATATTTTTCATTTCTCTTCTTCAAGATAGGATTCGTATTCCTCTTGGTCCATTAAATCTTCAAGTTCATCTGAATTATCCATTTCAATAACAGCAATCCATCCCTTTCCATATGGGTCTTCATTGATAATTTCAGGATGGTCTACAAGTTCTTCATTAATCTGGACAACTATACCGCTTACCGGAGCGATTACAGGTGAGGAGGTTTTTGTTGATTCAATTTCTGCGAGTTCTGTGTCTGCGTCTACATGAGAATCTACCTCAGGAAGTTCAATGTAGATTATGTCTCCAAGAGATTCCTGTGCATAGTCAGTTATTCCTACCTTTACTTTCTTACTTTTACCTGACAATTTAACCCACGTATGCTCTTTGTGAAACCTGTAATTTTCTAAACTCATTTCCCCTCCATTTTTAAATTATATTCTGATTATTTACTTTGATATAACTCAATTTGTCAAGCGAAAAATAGGGACTACTGTCTTTTTTCAGTTAAATCTTTTATTTTTTCACGAATATCTATAAAAAGATAGATAACAAATGAAAGTACAAATACTGCACCTGAGGAAATTAAAAAGATAGCAAAGAAAGCCTGTAAAATATTATTTGTTTTAATAAAGCTGACCTGTCCTGCATTGAAAGCGAGAATAATGCTACCAAGCAGACCAAAAATAACATAGAATGATAGAATAGTTTCTCCGTATTTTAGAAATAATTTTTTCACATCAACCTCCTGAAGACGAATAATATCATCATAACAAAAAATTAAAAGTCAAGCAAAATTTTTATTTTGAGGTCTGACGTTATCAGTTCGTTAATTTTGGAAACTTTATTTGTTTTTTGCTATAATTTTCTTAAGCCCCCTTAGCTCAGTAGGATAGAGCACAGGTTTCCTAAACCTGGTGTCGCAGGTTCGATTCCTGCAGGGGGCATTAATAAAATCAAAAAGTTTTATAAAACAATTTACTTTCTCTTCGTAAATTAACTATAACTCGCTAATAATTGACAACGAATAACTAAAAAATATATAATTCAACATTAAAAACTAAAAGGCGCGTAGCTCAGTGGGAGAGCGCTTCCTTGACGCGGAAGAGGTCGTGGGTTCGATCCCCTCCGCGCCTATTGATTTTTAAGGATTTTTTAGCCTTCCTATTTCGCCTCTGATGAAATTGTGATAAAATTGTGATAAAGTTTGTTTTCTAATGCCCTTACAGCTTCTCTTTTATGAGCTTCTGAAAGATGAGCATATCTAAGGGTCATTGTAATTGTCTTGTGTCCAAGTAGCTCCTGAACGGTTCTCAGGTCAACTCCTGCCATCACAAGCTGACTTGCAAAAGTATGTCTTAAATCGTGAAAAGTAAAATCCCTTATGCCAGCTTTCTTAAGTGCAGTGGCAAAACTTCTCTTAAACTCGGTAAGTCTCGTTCCTGTTTTTGGATTGATGAATACGTAATCAGTGTCAAGCCTTCTTTGTGTGTAAAGTTGTCTAAACAGTGTCTTTAAGCTCTCATTCATAGGTATCTCTCTTCTCTCACCGTTTTTGGTTTTTTCAAGAAGTATGAGTCCATTTTGCAGGTCAATGTTCTCCCATTTAAGATTAAGTATCTCTCCTCTCCGCATTCCTGTATTAAGTGCGGTAAAAACGATTGGATAAAGATAATTATCACAGTGTGATAAAAGCCTTTGTATTTCCTCTTGGTTAAGGTATTTAAGCCTCTTTGTCTCTCCTTTAAGAGGTTTAACCTTGTCAATCTTCTTAAAGGTAGCCTCATCTATCAGTTCCCAATCAAGAGCCTTTCTAAATGCGTGCTTCACAATGTGAAGGAGTTTGTTAACAGTAGCTGGTTTTCTTGTTGTTGCAAGTTCGCTAACAAACAAATCAATGTGTCTCGTATTGAAATCCATCAAAGGAGTTGACTTAAACCATTCGGGAATCATACTTAGTGAGTATCGTTTTGTATTATATGAACTTTGTTTTTTACAGAAAGGCAGATACTGCTCAACAAAAAACTGATTGAATGTTATCTTTTCCTTTTTCTCTGGTTGGATTACTGCTACATTGCCAATTTTAAGCTCAAGAAGGATCTTGGCATAAACAGCCTCAGCTTCCTTTTTATCTCTGCACTTTGTAGAAAATCTAATCTGTTCGCCGTTGTGAGTTAGAGAAGCCCAATAAAATTTTCCTCTCCTGTATAAGCCCATAGTTACCTCCTAACTATGGCTTAAATACAGGGTTTCCATTGTCAAAGACCTTTGTCCTTAACATAATTTACCCCCTCTTTAAGATTTTTTCAAGCACTCTTTTAGCTATCAAATCTGTTTTTTCATTTGGCTCATAGGTGATTGTTCTTTCAGAGATAAGCTTCATTAAATCTGTCTCTCTAAACCTCAATGCCCTATTTGAAAGCTTTACACAGGGAAGCTTTCCTTCTTTCACATAGTTATAAACTGTTCTTTTTGATATCCCAAGAATCTTAGAAACCTCAGAAATCTTCAGTAACCTTAGAGTACTCTCAGTCCCCTCTGATTCATTTCTTTTTATATTCCACTTAACGTTATATTTCCTTTCTTGTGAATTATCCATCTCATATAAAAAATAAAAATCTCTCTAAAAGTTGGACTGAAAATTATTTTTTTTAGGTTTTAAAAAAATTTGATTATGTTAAGTGATAATTTTTTTGATAAAAGAACGTTTTCTCTGTTTTCATATAACAGGCGATAGAATTTCTCATGATTGTTTTAATAAAATTGAAAATGAAGTAATAGATAATCTTTTTTATTTTTTTAGTATTATTTTTATAGAAATCCTTCCAACGTAGATGCTGCGGCGCAGCAGCATCTACCATAAATCATTAAGCCAGTCTTTGCTCATTTTTTAAATAAATAGAAATTAAGTTATTGAATGTATAAAATTTAATTTTAATCGTATGCAGGAAATTTTCATTGTTGCGAAAAAGTTTGATATAACATATTGAATTATAATTAAAAATTTTAGAAAATTAAGGATTTTTAATGAAAGTTTACCCTAAAGATAAAGTAGAGGAATCGCTACAGTCTATTAAAATTACACCATCCTTCTTTGCCAAATCTTTGACCCTATCAGTAAATCCATTTTGGCTGAATAAAATGTATTTGTTTTTCTGCCTTTTACCATAGTAGAGGATACTTTTTGATTTTTCAACAAGCTCGTGATAAATGTTTTCGCCTACTTTTTTGTTGCTCCACTTACATTCGCCAAAATAAACCGTCTTTGTTTCATCATCTAATGCAACTATGTCTATTTCACTGTCTTTTGTCCACCACTTGCCAATATGGTTAAACTTTACCAGTCCATTCTGCATTAATATTTCGCATATTTCTATGCAGGCATCTTCGAAAACAGAGGATACATGATGCTCAAACTGTTCTTTTATGTAATTCAATAAGACATCTCCTCTTCCAATCTCTATCCATCTTCTGTGTGGAAATATGAATTTAAACCAAAAGTTAAAATATCTATCAAAAATACGATACAAACCTAATTTACTCTTCTCAGGGTTTTTCTCTGTCACTGGAATTTCTTTCTTAACATATCTTAGTGATTTAAGTATGTCAAGGTATCTTGAAACCATGCTTTTTTCAAAGCCTGTCTCATTTATAATCTCTGAAAGTTTATGTTTTCCCTGTGCTATTGCCTTCAAAATTACAAAGTAGTTTCTTGGCTCTCTTAATTCCTCTCTTACGATGAACTCTACTTCGTTGTATAAGAATGTGCTCTTATCTAAAACAAGGTCTTCTATGTTTGAAAATATGTCTTTTTTAGTATCAATTTTTTCAAGATATGCGGGAATTGTTCCAAAGACAGAATAAATTTTTACTATATCAGAGATTTTTCTGTTTGGAAAAAGTTCAAAAAGGGCTGATATGTTCATTTCCTTGATTTCCAAGGAAGCGGTTCTTCTTCCATAAAGAGGTGCTTTATAATGGAGGACTTCCTTTTCCATCATACCAACACTTGAACCCATAAGAATTAAAAATATCTGAGAGTCATTTAGATATTGGTCTATACCCTTTTGAAATATTGATGATATGGCAGGATTAGAGTTAATAAGATAAGGAAATTCATCTATTACCAGTATTAATCTATCCTTTGATTTATCTTTCAAATATCTAAAAAGCTGATACCAATCTTTAAACCCAGCCTCAGTGAGTATCTGGTCTCTGAAAAAAATTCCGACTTCTTTGCCTAAGTTTTTAAGTTGTTCTCTCTCTGAAACTGCATCGGCAAGATAATATATGGCGGGTTTATCTCTGATAAACTCCTGAATTAACCTTGTTTTGCCAACTCTTCTTCTTCCATATATGGGAACGAACTGAAAGCCTTCTTTAGAGTATAATCTGTTAAGTGATTCTAATTCATTTTTTCTGTTGATAAATTTCAATTCTCCCATAGTATAATCCTGTTTAGTATAATTATAATTATACTTAAAAGATGGTTAAAACGCAAGAAATTTTAATATTTCAATTTAGTAAAAAAATAAAAATTTCATAAAAAAGAGATTTGTAAGTGTTTAGGTCATATTTATTAATATAAAAATGCAGCGGCGCCGCTGCATTTTTATATTCTGAAAATGGCTTGACATACTTTTTAAACTAACTTTATAAAATTTCAAAAGATAAAAATGTCATGCTTCAATCTCATTTACAAGTTTTATTATTTTTTCATTTATTTCTTGATACTTTTTGAACCACTCGGAAGCATCAGGAATTAAGTTTTTATCAAAATATTTATCTATTGCTTTTTCAGCTAAAGATAAAATTAGCTCTGGTTCAAGGGCATCAAGTTCGTAGCATTCTGTAAGTTTAAGTTCTTCCAGAAATCCCTTTATTCTCGTGTCTTTTTCTTTTAAAGGCATGGGTATAAGCCCTTCTGTCTGGTCTGGATTTACTGCTATTCTTTCAATTGTTACGGGTAAATCTGAAAACTTTTTCTGTATAACTTCGTAAATATTCCATCCTGAAGGGTCAAGGTCCCCAAAGTAGAGAATAATGCATTCTTTGCCTTTTCTTATCTGTTCTTTAAATCTCTCTTTTGCTTCATGAATCTTGGTAAGGGAAGAGTATCCCCTGCTTGGATAGAGATTAAGTTGATGCTTATCTGCAATTTTTTTGAAAAGCTTAAGTAAAGCATCTTTTTCAATCCAAAGCTCTAAGTGGTAGTCTTGATTTTCCCATATATCAATCTCTGGTGGCTTAAGTGAAGATATTACGGCATCTTTAACTATATCTTTTGGATTTGTTTTTATTGAGATAGTTTTTGGCTTTAAAAGATATCTTGAACGATCTTCAAATGCGAAATAATCAATTATCCCCATCTCTCTTGCATCGGTAAGCTGAGCCACTAAATTTGAATAACTGTTCTCTGCATTGCTTATTAATCCTTTACTTACAAGCTGGTAGTAAACCTGTCTTATAGTAACAGCACCATATTTTGAATTCAATTCATCAATTATCTTTTTGCAAAGCAGAAGAAAAACATATCTCCAGGGTTTCATTGATTTTCCATATTTTTTTAAAATGTTTTCTTTTGTGATATTCTTTTTTTCAGCTATTTTTTGACAGTCTTCTTTAATTAGAATCCAGTCCTTTTCACCGGCAGCTGATTTTATGGAGATATTTTTGTAAAAGTTTTTAATGTGTCTTGAAATTTTGTATGGTATTTTTACTCTTTCTTTATTTTTATCAGCATAACGAATGTTCGGAGAGTGATATATAAAAAGGCATTTAATTGACTTCTTTTTCTGAAGCTCATTAAGCAAGGATGTTAGATTGACAACATAACCATCCTTGTCTGAGGAAAAAGATATTGAATCAACTGTGCTTCCATTAACACATAAAATATTGTCTTTAAGCTCTCTACTTGCAATTATTTCAATGGTTTCGTTATTTGAAAGTGAAAATTTTTTGTAACTAAGAACCTCAATTCTTTGAGCAATCGCATTTTTACCGTAAAAGAATGCTTTAATCGGTTTTGCAACTTTTTTCAAAAATTCATAAAATTCGGAAAATCTGTCTTGATTGATTTTCTGAATTTTTGAGTTTTTTATGTCAAACAGTTCTGATATTTCTCTGTGTTTATATCCCTGCTCAAGATAAAGTCTTATTAACTTCTCAAGCTCTTTATCTGTATAAGAGGCAATATCGTACTTTAATGGCTTTTTAAGTTCGGCTCTCTCATAAACATTACCGTTAAAAGTGAACTTAATATGTGGGTTTGTTCTGATATAATTCCTAATATATTCATGGGTTTTTTCTAATTCTATATCATTTTCAAAAAATAGGGGGATAACAAATTCTACCTCTTCAAGATATTGGTTTGGAAGTTCGGAACAATAGATTTTAAGTACCCCATTTGATGATGAGGCTTCTCTACTTATTAACTCAATCTTGAACTGTTTTTGATTAGAGTTAATTACCACTGGATGGTTATCTATATCAGAGAGCATTATAGCAATCATAAGCCCCTGTCCAATTGCCCCTCTTTGATAAGATTTCTTTAGATACTTGCTTGTAATTCTCTCTGAGAAATCGGAAACAACTTTGATTTGTTCTTTTGTAAAGATGCCCTTGTTTTTAACGATGAAAATGTTATATTTTAAACTAATTTCAACTGTGTAATCTTTTTTTTCAGCCTCATCGCAGGCATTATCGAGAATCTCTTTAACTACCACTGTTGAACGATTAAATCCCGGTGGTATGTATCTTTTGAGTTCTTCTAAATCAGTAAACTGTCTAAAAACTGGAATTTTTAAATCCATTCTAAACCTCCTTCTATTTTTATTTTCGATTAAATTATACCCAAATAAATTTTTCACTAAATTTTCTCCTTACAATAAAAAAATAAAAAACATAGAAAATTTTTAATAAAAAGTTGAAAATTTTGAATTTTCTTTTTTAAATAATGAAAGACAAAACCTTATCAGTTTTATCAATTATTTCTTCCTGCAAATAAACTCATTTAAAAAATCTCACAATAATTGCCACTACCTTTTCATGAAAATTGATTTACTTTCATGAAGCCCCAAAAAAGTATGGAAAGTTCAGATCTGTCAATTTTGTAGGATTAGGTAGCATTAAAAAATTGATTCCATAGCATATGCTATCATTCATAAAATTATTATTTTTCCAACTTCAAACTCCCCTCATATCCATTTCAAGGTATTTTGATGGCGAGATTTATTGCCTGCACCTTTAGCATTTCTTTCCTTAGGTGATTTATTATGTTCGTATTTTGAGCAAATCAGATTCATCCGAATTAGATTGATCATTTCTTGAAAATTTTCTCAACAATCTCTGGGAATTTCCTCTTTTTTACAAAAAATTCTGCAAAAATCATACCGTATTCATTTACATTGAACCCTTTTTTCTCTATTTTCTTACCATCATATTGCAAAAACATTCTCATAGCTGATGACTTAAACCTCTTGAATAGTTTTATCAGACTAAATTTCCCAAAATCTTTTAAGACTGCTGTTTCTATCTCCTGAGAAATGTAGTATATTAGAAACGTGGTTCTTGCTAAACCATTTTTATTAAGGAATGACATAAGATATTTAACATCCTTTTGGCTTAATTTTCTCTCAAGGGAGGGATTTTTTTTCTTGTTCGTGAAAAAACATGCAATAAGCTTCTCTGTTGTATCAATTAAGTCCCCATATTTTTCAACATAATAGTCTGTCTTTTGAGTATAAAAGTTAGTGTAAACTTCCAAAGAGAGCTTTTCTCTGTTTATTTTTAAATCTAAAATTTCGTAATATGTTCCAGATAGATTTTCTTTAAAATATTTATAGTATCTCTTTATTCCCATTATTTCACTTTTTGTGAAGTATTTGTTTAAATCAATGTTCTTGATTGAAAGAATCTGATTTTTAACCCTTTTATGATAGGGTATCATTATCGTGTCAAGAACAAATAGGAATTTCCATATTATTTTTGGCTGATTCCAATTGATTTTTTTCCAAACCACAATTCCCGACTTGAGGTTTTTGTATAGGTAAGGATGTAGTTTTAAGTGGAAGTAATTTTTTTCTCTAACTATATCAATTGGCCTGAACTTGATACTTTTTATTTTCTTTTTCTTTTTATCCTTTTCAGACCAGAAGCAATAATTTTTGAACTCTATCTCTTTTGCAAAAAAATTTATTGAGTCTTCAATTTTCTTGTATGAGCTTTTATCTTTCCCCCATCTTAGTAGCGAGATAATTTTTCTACAGCTGAAAGTTATTGTCTGTTGTCTTTGAGTGCTAAACAATTTCATTAAGCCAAACCAAAATTGTATGTGTTTCCAGTCTACTTTATTGTAGACGAGATATTTATTAATGTTACTCTCTATACAGATTTCCTCTATAGAATCAGCTGATGCCTTTTCCCTCTCTTTTGTTTCAGGTTGTTCCAAATTCTCTCTTTTATAAACTTTGTCGTGTTTTTGTTTTGTGTTTTCAGGTTCACTTAATTGCTCACTATTTTTAACATTATCATGAATAGAGACATCCGAAAAGAGATCGTCCAAATCTACATAATCTTCATAAGAATCCTTCTCGGTGATTTTTTCTTGTTCCTCATTTCTTTCATTCAGAATTCTCTCTCCAGATTCAATACTTTTTGTTTCTTTCATTTTAAACCTCCCTGTTGTTTTTATTAAAAAATAAAAATCCTCATGAAATTGAAAATTATTTAAGTAGATGGGGATAGAGAGATTGAAATTGTTTTTTTAAACTTAGAAAATTAAAGTGTCAGATGATTTATTGAATTAAACAGTAAGAAAGTAGAACTTTTAATTTCAGATTACATAACTCCAAAGTAAAGAGCTTTTGGATTTTTCCTGATTTTTGAATGAAATGTCCTGATTTTTATTAAAAGTGTCCTGACTTTTATAAAGATTTGTCCTATTTTTTATAAGTTGTCCTGTTTTTGATTGATTTTTATTGTAAAGTCATTGATATTTATGGATTTTTTCATGATATAACCAGAAAAAAAATAACATTGCTAAAATTAAAAACACAAAAAATTTAAGAAAAAAAGAAAAAAGGAATATATATATTTAAACAATATTTTAATTAATTAGATTATATTTATTTAAATTAAAAATAAAATAACATTGCTAAGTTCAAAAAATTTCCAGAGAAATTTTTTGAATAGCTTTAGAAATTTCAAAATTTAAAATATTAATAAAAATTATTATTTAAAACAGTAAAATTATAGGGTCTCAAAATTTTAATAAAAATTAGAAGAATTTAGAAAGATCTTTTAAATTACTAATGTTTATTAATTTCCTATTCAGCCAAAAATTACCAAAACTGATTTAATTATAAATTTTTAAAAATTTCAAGGTTTAAATGATGCGGTTCCATAGAATTGTATTGGAATCATAAAGGACTTAAAATTGTTATTTATTTTTATTAGTAAAAAAATCTGAAAATAAATAGCTTAATTTGAAATTTATCACTCAATCCTTTATTCTGATCACCTTTTCTCTTTTTTAGAAATTATTTAATATTAAGGGAGGTCAGTTTTATTGAAAATTTTCACAACTAATACGTCTTATCGAATCTTTAGTATATTAAGCAAATGCTAATTTACCCTTTGGTTGAGGGATTTCTCTGCCTAAAGATTTTGCAGTTTCTATCCATTCCTCAATTACTACCTTAACATTATTAACTGCTTCTTCATAGGTTTTGCCATCAGCCATGCATCCTGGAAGTTCTGGCACTTCAGCTATGAAAGCCTCATCTTCCTCAGACCAATAGATTATTATTTCATACCTATACATCTTTTACCCCCTTGTGAAGCTTATATTTTAATATCAAACTTCTCACTTGTTTTACTTGATAGGGTTTTGCTTTTCCATCAATCAACGGTTGCAAATTTATTATTTCCTCAATTTCTTCCCTAAAAATATATGATGACTTCCCTTTATTCTCTCCTTAAAGCCAAAATCTATTAACAGTTTTCTTAGATCTTCAAACCTTAAATTTTTATCTGATAATCCAGACAACAATTTATCAAGAAATTTTTTGTTTACGCTCATTGATATATTTTATCACAGACTTTTCTTTTATCTAAAACTATTTAATTAAGGAAATTACGGTAACGAATAGTGTCAAAGCCTTGAAGCTAAAATTTACCATCAAAGAATTTGAATTTCTCTAGACAGTATTAATATTTTCTAAAGTGTAAATAAATTTTTGAGTAAAGGCACGAACGGTCATTAATGGCTACAGATAAAATTTATATGAAAAAGGCAGAAGGGTTCTTTTTATCTGTTAAAGATTTTTATCGATGTATAACAACGATGTCGGGACGTCCCGACATCGTTTCTGAATTCAAAACTTCTGAATGAGAAGTGATAGAAAAATTCCTATAGCTTATTATTGCAATATGTTTTCAATTTTTATCTGCGATTTCAATATTGTTTATGAGATTATTATTAAATTTAGATGTTGCCACGTGGCAACACATCTGTTAATTATATTTTAAGTTCATAAATAAAACTATTATCGTGTCTAACAAAATAGTATTGTTAACCTTTATGGCATCGTTAAATCTGAAAGATATTGGCACTGAATATTTATTCCAGTTAGTCCCGAGTTTATCAATTTAGCGTCAAAAAATAGCAAAATCAGCTCTTAAACACTTGTTTTTACTTGATGTCCACATCTGTCCAAAATAATTTTTAGAAGGAAGCCTCGATAGGGTAAAATTGTCTTGCCCAAAAAACAAACCCTATAAGGAGGCTTCCCATGAATAAGTTTAACAGTATTTTTGGACAAATTCTACAGATAGTTTCAAGGAGCGAGTTTTGCAAGGCAGTAATGGAGACAGGAACAGAAAAAGGAGCTAAGGGGTTCACCTGTTGGGAGCAGTTTGTTGCGATGCTTTTTTGCCAGTTAGCTAAGGCACATTCTTTAAGAGAGATAGGTGGCGGACTTGCAAGCTGTCTTGGGAAGGTAAAGCATCTTGGCATTAAAGGTGCACCCAAACACTCAACTCTCTCTTATGCTAATGAACACAGACCATGGTAGCTTCATCAGATAAAGACCTTTGTAGGGACATCGCCGAATGCAGTAATGATACAGATTTGGACAGCATTGATAGCAATACTTATTCTTAGGTATTTGAAGTTTCGCTCCTCTCTTGGGTGGTCACTGAGCAACCTTGTGGTGATGCTTAGGTATAATCTATTTACATATAGGGACTTATGGGAGTGGATAAATAATCCTTATGAAATGCTGCAGATTATGCCAGATGCAGAACAGCTTTCTTTAGAGGGGATTTAATTGGACAGCATAATGAAAGAGAGAGAAAAAAGAGGGGAACCTGATTTTGAAAACACGGATTAACCTGTCTAAAATCCTTGTTTTATAAAGGATGATTCTATGAATTCAGATTATTTTGGACAGATGTAAAGACCTTTTATTAATTAATCTAAAATTTGTATACGACAACTTATTTTTTATCTAAAAACTAATAAGCTCAAAATAACCCTGTTTCAATTTTCCATAAGGTTTTTGAAATAATTTCATTATTTATAACAAAATTTTGTTATGAATAGTTGATTTTCCTATTATCTTTTCCTATTATCTAGTAATATAATCATGTCATAATATCTTGACTATTTATAACATTTCTACTAAGATAAAAAGAAATGCTTACTCTAAAAAAGAATTCCTTTATTATAACATCTTCGCAGGAAGGAGAAATATATAATCTTACCGAAGATGAACTTAACAGGCTTACCACAGAATTTCAGAAATGGTTTGAGGAAAAGAAAGGCATTGTAAGGGTAAGATACTGGCTTGTATTTTTATTCCTGAGATACACAGGGGCAAGAATCTCAGAAATTAATGAAATCCGTGATATAGATTTCAGAAACTCAACGGTAAGGCTTATAACCCTTAAAAGAACTGGCAGAAAAAAAGGACAGTATAGAATTATCCCTATTCCTGACAGGCTTATCTCCGCGTATATAAGAACTGTAAAAATATATCCTTCTTTAGAAGGTAAGGTTTTCAAAATAGAGAGAAATAATTTTTTCACTGTTTTTAGAGAAATTTGCAAAAAAGCAGGGATTCCGTCTGAAATTTCACACCCCCATGTTTTAAGGCATAAAAGAGCGATAGAGCTACTGAGGGCAGGTATTCCGACTACTGTAGTTCAGCAGTTAATGGAACATGCAAGTTTAAATACAACAGCTATGTATTTGAGATTCAGTAATATTGAGATGTAGGGATTGATGAAAAGTAAGAGATTAATATAAGTTCAGATAGAAAGAAATGGAATTAAATCAGTTTGAAAATGAACTGAGAGAGCAAATCATTAAGGCATTAAAAGAACAAGGATTTAAAATAAATCCTCATTTAAGACCAGTAGAATGTAACAAGGAAGTATATCGCAGTATTCAACTGAAATCAAAGTTTGAACAAATGTCTTTGCATAAAAAATTTTTATTGAATTCCATAAAACAAGTAAAAAATTACTGTAGAAATGGTTATGAAATTAGCCCCGAAAAGATTACTTTACAGGTAAGAGAAGTTAAATGTAGGTCAATGGAGGAAGTTTTATTTAAATGGTGGAATTTAGTTTGGTGGAGCATCCCTTATCAGCGTCCTTATGGACGCCAGTTGAGATTTTTGCTTTGGGATATCAGTCATGATGCTCCTTTTGGCTTAATTGGTTTACAAAGTCCTGTATTAAAATTGTCTGTTCGTGATAAATATCTTGAGTTACCTAAAGAGACAATGGATATCTGGGTAAATATGTCAATGAACGCTCAAAGAGTTGGTGCACTGCCTCCATACAATCAATTAATTGGTGGGAAAATGGTTGCTCTAGCATTAACCTGTAATGAAATAAGAGATTTTTACAGAAAAAAATATGGAAATACTATAACAATCTTACAAAAAAGAAAATTAAAACCAGAACTTTTGTTTATAACTACAACAAGTGCCTTTGGCAAAAGTAGCATATATAATCGCTTGAAATATAATGGAGAGACTATTGCTATTAATCTTGGTTATACAAGAGGTGCTGGCACCTTCCATATTCCTGAGAGTTTATATGAACAAATTTTAAAATTTTTATCCCTTAAAGGAGTTAATATTGCCAGAGGCTATGGATATGGTCCGTCAAGAAAAATTAAACTGATAACTCTTGGTTTAAGATTGCTTGGGTTGTTTCAGTATGAGTATCACGGAATTAAACGAGAATTCTATCTCTTTCCGCTTGTTAAAAATCTAAAAGAAGTTATTCAAAAAGGGCAAGAACCTATATGGATTGACCGTCCTTTTGGCGAGCTGGTTGATTACTGGAAGAAAAGATGGGCACTGCCACGAGCAGAAAGAATATCTAACTGGAAATACTTTAATAGTCATAAGTTTTTTGAAGAAACCGAAAAAATGCTAAAAGAGATATAGATGGAAAAGTTTAATCAAACACCTTTTGCTGAACTTCCAGAAGCTTTGGTGGAAGAGATGCTTTCTAAAAGTGAGCAAGTCGGGGATAAGCTTTATGATTCTTTTAAAGAAATTCAAAATAATAAAGATAATTTACGAAAACAATTACAAGAACAAAATATTCTAAAACAAGATACAGAAGTTGGCTATCCGGGAATCCCAACAACTTGTGGTGTAGATGGTTCATATGCTGTTGAGAGGCTTTTAACGACTGATTTAGTTGCCTGTGCAGCAGTTGCCTGTGAAGGATTAACTCCTCCCTCTGAAAGAAGATACTGGGTAAAGCCTCATCATAGAGTATTTATTCATCCAGAGAAGCACGATCCAGATACAGGCACGGTTGCCAGGGGAGTAATGATAGAAATGGAATTTGAGCTTGCAGCAAATGCTCCTCATGATATAGTTTTTTTAGATGGTTCTTTTACAACGCCTTTAATTTATATGAATCAGGCCATAAATAAAGTTTTAGAATGGGAAAATGAAAACAATAGCACACAAATTGGGAAAGCACTAAGAGAAAGATTCAGGAAATTCCTTGAGGATTATAAAACCATTCTAAAGTCTGAAAGAACTGATAAATTATGGGTAAGTTTACCTAAATATACTACAAGAAGAGAATTGGGCAAAATATTAAATTGGTCATCCAATTATGATGACCGTGCAATTTTAACTGCCATTTTATTACCAGGTGAATTTACCTTACCGGTTCCTTTAGAAAAGCCTCATCAACCATGGCATTTGAAAATGCCTTCTGATGATCCAGAACTTGAGAGATTAAAGGATGATGTTATTTCAGCAATAAATAAAATTTATGTTATATATTACAGACCCTATAGCTGGACACCTGTTTTTAGAATTGAAATCGCCTCTTCTATTGCTTTTAATAATTTTCGGATAGCAATATTGCTTCAAGGTGTCAGATATCAGTCTGGAACACCCGGAATTATGGAACTTTATCCTCTTTACATAGCAGACCGAATGGTAAAACACCTTGGCAGTGCTATTCCTGCCTTCAGACAAACAGCTACCAGGAGAATGACAGAACTGCATCAGGGCGATGTTGGAGAAATATTTTTTAGTATGCATGGTTATAGAACAGAAAGTTGGAGGTAAAAAGTAAAGCGAATAGGGGGTGATTAAAAAATGTCGGATATAAATGTTGACCAACTAATTAATTCCTCTGAACGAATTGGTACAATAGGTTCCCCTTCTTCCACAAGTGAGCTTTCCATAGATATTCTTGGCACTGCAGTTGGGAGGAAACTGGTGGGTGAGCTTGCTCTTTTTAGCTTTTACCAAGATGGCAAGCCCCATTATGCCTTAGGGCAGATAACAGAGGTTCAATTAAAAAATATATGGCTCGAAGATCCAACAATGAGATCTCTTGCAAGACAGAGGGGACAGGTAAATCCTGTAAGCGGACAACAGGATACTCATCTTGGTGAGATGACAGTAAGTGCAGTGTTCAGAGATGATGGTTATAGATTTGAACCAAGTATTCTGGGAACTGTTCCAGCAACAGGAACTTTTATACATCTGGTAAGTGATCCAATATTAAATAAATTATTAGAAAATTACAAAGAAGAAATATTTTATCTTGGTCATGTTTATGGTTCAACACCAAAACTACCTTTCTGGTTTAAACATTTTGGAACAGGACTACATGGAGCTGGTGAGGCATACCATATCGGAATTTTCGGTAAAACCGGTTCTGGAAAGTCAGTTCTGGCAAAGATGATTCTCTTGGCCTATGCAAGATATCCTGAGATGGCTATATTTGTGATTGATCCCCAGGGAGAATTTTCAAAAGATGTCCGAGGAGAAATAAGGACAGAAGGATTTCCTTTAAATTTATCCGATATCTTTTCATATTTAAACAAAGAAGTCGTCATTACAAATGTTAGAAATTTGATTCTGGATAGATGGGATCTTTTCAGTGAAATTCTTTATGAATCTCCGTTTTTTGAACGCCTAAGCATTCCAAAAGGTGAAAATAGAAGAATAGCTTCTGAAGTCTTAGCAGAAAGATTGCAGAGAGCAGGTATTACTTTACAAAATTTATATCAACGTGAATCATTTAATCGTACATGGCAAATTATTGGCGATTCAAATGTTCAGATGCAATTCTATAGAACTTCGCAATCTCGTGACAGGTTTAATGCAGTTTATCAAGAATCAGATCAAAATGAGTTTTTTAATAATTATTGGATTCCGGTAACCAGGTTATTCAGAAAAGATCGTGAAGGAGCTATAAGTGTTGATAATCTTATACAA
Organism: Nitrospiraceae bacterium UBA2600; assembly: GCA_002339325.1. Taxonomy (GTDB): domain Bacteria; phylum Nitrospirota; class Thermodesulfovibrionia; order Thermodesulfovibrionales; family Thermodesulfovibrionaceae; genus Thermodesulfovibrio. Next base: position 96,364 of record DDKK01000040.1, read on the forward strand.
CAAACTTTTGATGTGAATAGAAATCGTCGCCCAGTTGTGGTTATAGACCTGTCAAAGGAGATGGCATCGGGACTTTTCTGGAATGAGACAATACAGGCACTGGTTATAAAAAGGTTATTAGACGGACTAACTTATCTGGCTGAAAATGCTTATCGTGAAAACAGATTTTTAAATACTCTTGTGATACTGGACGAAGCCCACAGATTAGCCCCGAGAGATAAAATTGAAAATGAAAAACAGGAAAGTGTTAGAATGTCCTTGCTGGATGCAGTGAGAACTACAAGAAAATATGGACTTGGCTGGATGTTTATCAGTCAGACATTGTCAAGTTTACATAAAGAAATTATCAATCAATTGAGAATTTTTTTCTTTGGATTTGGTTTATCTATGGGTACAGAGTTTATGTCTTTAAAAGAGATTGTTGGCGGAGAACCTAATGCTTTAAAACTTTATCAATCATTTCGTGACCCTCACAGTGCTTTTGATATTACATCCAGACAATATTCTTTCATGACTGTGGGTCCAGTCTCTCCTCTTTCATTTGCTGGTACACCTCTTTTCTTTACTTCATTTAATAATCCTGAAGAATTTTTGAGAACCAATAGATTATTAAGACAAGTTCAAAAGTTTTTTGTTTCTGGAGGCTCTGGAAAACTTTTTAATGAAAAATAAAGATTAATATAAATGGATAAAATGCCTAAATGTACTTTAAAATTCTAACTGTTTGAAGAAGAGTATACCCTTAAAACCTATCTAAACGGGAAAAATTGATAGAGGTTGTATATGAGTTGGACAAATATTTGCTGGATAAGTTCCCAGTTCAAGAACATGTTTTTTCACGATTAGAGAGATAGCAGAAAAAGGTAGAGATAAACTATGGCAAATAATGGAATACTATAACCTGTCATTGGACGATGATGACTAAAATTATAAGTAATAGAAAGTGAAAATTATTAGAAATTTATTTGTATTTATTCGCTTAATTAGTTTATTTTTTTAACTTCTCTTGATTCCTATGCTATTACCTGTCAAGTAATCCGTATCCTTAAAGGTGATATTTTTCATTGTCTACCTAAAAAGCCACCATTTGGTGCTAAAGTTCACAAATATGGCAACATCTCAGTTAGCATGGATGGTATTGATGCTCCTGAAAAAAGGCAGAATTATGTTAAAGATACAGGACTTTCAATTAAGTAAAGAATTGGTAGCAAAAATGTAAATCTTGACGTTAAAGAGAGAATACCCTCTAAAATTTACCCCTATCCATAAAATTTGAAATTTCTACTAAAAACTCTGTAAATTTTTTTTAGCATTCTCTTCCCCTACAACACTCTATAAATCTAGAACTTTACTTACATTAGCTGCTTCAAATTTCTTCACCTTATTATAACAAAAACTTGATTTTTTTTATTTATTAGCATGGTATAATATAAATATGGATATTGATGTGAATGTAATAAAAGAGTATATTTCTCAGAAAGAAAAATTAAGGAATTTATTCTCTGACTTAGAAATTCTTGAAAAAATGTGGGATGAGGATTATAAGAAACGCAAAAGCAAGGAAAAAGATAACAATATAATTTCAGATAAAAAGCCAGAGGATAGTGAATAATAAAATACTTTGACAATAAATTTCTTTGAGGCGTCTATCTATTATTCACTCTTAAATGGCTCTCGATAAATATAAATCCCGTTCAAACATTATTAATAATATTCTAAAATCCTAAAGAATTATAAAATGAACGAAAATTTTTATAGAATATTTGAGAAAATTTACAAGCGAAGAAAAGAAATTCTACTAAAGCTATCGGGGAAAAGTATTATTCTCCCAACAGTTGATGAAATTATTGAAATTAATAAAAGAATCACCCAAATCCACAGGGAGACTTATGAAATAAAAGATTTAAGAATTTTGCATCACATTGTAGATTCAGTCAAGAATGAAAAGGAAGTTTTAAAAGCAGCACTGATATTATTTGAAAAAATTATAAAAAACAGGCCATTCAAAGAAGGCAATAAAAGAACAGCTGTGATTGTCTTTGACATGACTTTAGAAAATAACAACGTAAATATAGAGATTTCCAATGAAAAGCTTTATCAATGGGCGATTGGATTGACTGAAAATCGAATAACAACTGATGATATAATCAAACAAATCAATTTTTGAAAAATGTGCGGAAATCACTAAAACCATCCTAATAATACGAGTTCTGTTATCCTTTCTCTGATCTTTCTATACTGAAGGGAATCACTTAATGCAGTTTCATGACTTGGTAATCCACTTCTTATGTAATTAATTAAATCACTCAACAGTTGAAGGTTTTTCTCAATTAAAAGTTCTGCAGGGTCTTTCCTTGAAACTATAAAGTCTATAACCTCCACATACCGTTCTCTTGCTTGCATTATTGCTTTAAAATTAGCTTTTTTTATTTTTTCAATAAATGTCATTCGCCTTGCTTCTCTTTTATCCTTATCTTTACTCTTGCCTATTTCCTCAAGAAAGAGGGAATCATCGAAATTGGCTGTTCTTTCAAATAGTCCTACAAGATCAATCATAGAGAGATAATTTTCAACTTTCTCCTTGTCTATTTCATTTTTGAGGGTCTCTGCTTTCTTTTTTAAACTTAAAAAATCCCTTCTATGTAGCTTTATCATAAAAACACAATCCGAAAGGTCTTGTTTATTAGCCCTGCAGAGTTTTGAGACAATAAGATTTTCAACGGGAATAGATACTGCCGATAGCCTTTTCCCACTGTATAAAGTTACTTTTTCTTTGTCATCAATATCACCTAAATCAATAGATTCCTGAGACTCATTAGAAAATCTTAATGCAAGATTTACTGACTTTTCAGAGACTGGAAATTCGTCCCCTACTGAAAGTCCTACTTTTAAACAGGCGTTGATGAAATCTTCTATGTCTTCTATTTCTGTCAGGGGAGACCAGATATTAATGTTGTCTGTTGTTCTTTGATACATCCCCATTGAAATTAAAACATACCCTCCAAAAACACAAAGAATGGCTTTAGAGTTTAAATATTTATCAATTTCACTAAAAAGAAATAGTGGATGCGTTTTTTTAAACTCTGTCATATTCGGATAGCTTTACTCATTTCCAACAAAATTATGCCACTTATGCGATTAATTTTCACTTCCAATGCCTTGAGCAAGAGCAATTAGATAAATTTATATATACCTCCTTATATATACCTACATTTATATCCATATTTACAAAATAGAGAAATAAATCGCTCATGATAGGAACTATTATATCAAACTCTGAAGAATCTCACATACTAATCCCACCAACTATGCAGATGAATTAACTAACATTGTCTTGAGTGGAAAATATTTACAATATATTGTTCTTTCTATATTTAATGTAATAACTGATAGAAAATCGCCAAAAATTGATTTATAATAAAGAATCTTAACATAAGAAAAAACATTATGAAGATAATAAAAATTAATAAAAACAATATCGACAATAGAATATTTGCTGCGCTATTGGAAATGATAAACAGAACCAAAATCATGCTCAGAAAAAGAAAGAATAGATGAAGGAAATGTTTAAATAATGTTTAAATATGGATTAGTACTTAAGAGATTTCATTAAGGATGTAAAATACATTTAATATATGCTAATTAAAATATATGGGAACCAATTTATGTTAGAAATTATATGATTATAAATTGTATTTATTTTGGAAATTTTAAAGGGAAAGGTTTATTAAAATAATTTATTTAGAAGTATTTTAAAAGATTATCGGAGGTTTTTAAAAATAGAAAGATCCCTTTATAATCAAGAAACTACAAATTTATAAAAAAGCACAACAAATGGGAAAAACATTTGGGAAACTGGGAATTTATTATATGACTTTTAAACTTATTCACTAACTGGAAAACAAAATTGAAAAATTATTAAAGAAAAGAGGAAATGGTATGAGTAATAACAACGGGAAAAAACTCATAAAAGAAATTCAAAATTTCATAAGAGAAAAAGCTAAAGAGTTCGGTGCTAATCCAGATAACGAATTTAACAAACCCTATGTTGAACGGAAAAATATTGAAGATCAAGCTCTTAATGACAATGGGGCATTTTTTGGATTTATACATCCCGAAGAGGAACCTTCCGGCCCTTATCACGACTTTTCTTTTGTTATTTTTCCATCTGACAAACAAAATGATTCTTTCGACTTTTATGAGGAAGAATTCAAGGACAAATACACCATACAAGGTTTAGTTGATGCACTAAAGAAAGATAAAGTTATCGATGAGAAAATGGTAATTGACAATATAGAAAAGCTCAATAAAATATTAGAAAATACCGAGTTATATGAGAAAATACTTCAATCTAAGGAACAACAGCAAACAACTGATAGACTTACTTCTCTTAGGGAAGATTATAATAATAGTAAGAATAAAGATGTTTTAAAGAAGCTTAATAGAACTCTATTAGAGACGTTTTATCCTCAGCAAACCCCGAAGAGCCCAAAAACTAAACCATGGTTAGTTTGCCTTGGAGTAGGTTTACTTGGTTTCAAAAATGACTATGAACTTGCAACTTATCCAGGCTTAAGGAGATTATTTTCGAGACTAATAAATCAAGATGGTTTTTGCAAATCTGACTTTTCAGACATAGAAGCGAGTTTACCAAAATTAATCACTAATAGGACAGACTTACAGCACCTAAAAAACACAATTAAGACATACACAAAAGTTTTACCAGCTTGTCAAATCGTTCACGATCCACAAAGCGAGGAAGGAAAAAAAATTATCGCAGCTTTTCTTGCTGGCTATGCAAAGATTAGAGACTGGCCCTCTAACCAAAACCATAGAAAAGCAATTTCAAAAGCTTTAGAGCCATTTTTAGGGGAAAATACAATCAATGAAATAGAAGAAGTAAAAAAGCTCTTATTAGAAAGAAAATACATAATTCTTCAAGGTCCTCCTGGAACAGGAAAAACCAGGACTGCAAAAATTGTTACAGACCAAATAGGAGCCAAAACATTTTTCACACAATTTCACGCAGAAACAAGTTTTTCTGATTTTATTTTTGGAATTCGACCTGACACAGCAAAAGAAGAGCTGAGATACAAAGAAAATCTAGGTATTTTTTCAGAGGCCTTAAAATATGCTGTTGAACATAACAATGAAAAGGTTATTTTAATCATTGACGAAATAAATAGGGCTAATCTATCAAATGTATTAGGGCCTATTTTTTATTTATTTGAACACAAGATGGATATTTCTAATGTTGAAATTGAAATTGCTCCTAATTTTAAAATAAAGAAACTACCTGAGAACTTCTTTGTAATTGCCACAATGAATACCGCCGATAGAAGTTTAGCTGTTGTTGACTTTGCATTAAGAAGACGTTTTGCTTGGTATACTCTAAAACCAAAAAAAATTGAAGTAGAAGAGCCTTATAAATTTTATGTTGAAGACTTTCAAAGATTTCAAGAAATTTTTGAGTGGTATGCAACAAGCGAAGAGTTAAACTTACAACCAGGACAAGGATATTTTATTGCAAGCACCGATGAAGAAATGGAAAATCGTATTAGATATGAATTATTACCTTTGATTAAAGAGTATCTGCAAGAAGGTTTTTTGCTAAATGCAAAAGAAGAATTTAACAACTATTTCTTCGATAGAATAGAACTCTCATTGTTCGAATGACAAAGTCAAAAAAATTAGATGTTTTTTGCGAAATTCCCTGCCTGACTGAACAGTCAAAAAAGTTACGTGGAGTTGACTTGCAAAAAAAGTGGTTTAAATCAGCCGATAAAAGATATATTGGACAATATCTTCAAAAATTCATCAATTACAATTCAAAAGCATTTCAATTTCTTGGTATACAGCCATATATTTTGGGAACGGACCGAAATACTGAACTAGCATTCCGTTCTTCTGAGTATATTGGTGCCATTCCTCTTAGGGCCCCTGATACAGGAAAACAAATTGGTGATTTTGTAGTTATGCCAAGGTATGGTGGTCGGGACAGATTTGAGGATTACATTGAAATTTTGAATTTAATAGGAACCGACATCAGCCCAGAGATTATTGATAGCTTACCTTTAGCTTCAGGTAAAAACTTCAGACCTCCATTATATCTGGAGGCGGTAAAATTCATTGATTTACTTGAGAAACTTACAATGAATCCATGGAAAAAATTTGATAATGTTGAAAAAATATCAAATCAGCCGTGCGGACAAATAAATTGGAAAAAGTATATAAACAATGAATATAAGATTGAAAACCGTTTGAAATTTCCTGTAAGATCAAATGTATTAAGCGAATTTCATAGTGAATATGCAGAAATCAGATATGTATTTGACATTTGTAAGTGTGAACTTCTTTCACATAATACACCACAGAGAATTAAGAACAATTTAAGATCGAAGTTGATTTTTCTTGAAGAACGTTTGTATTACCACAAACCAAAAGTTACTAAAAAAATTAAAATAAGGTTTTCTGATAGTCCAACAGTTAAAGCCTGCAAGGAACAAGCAAATAGAATTTTGAATTTCAATCTTGTAGACAGCACTGCTTGGCGTGTTGATTTTGCAGAGGTTTTCGAAAAATTTATACAATATATTTTTAAAGAAGTAGCAAAAGAAACTGGAGGTCGATTATATTCAAACTTCAAGTTTCACTCGATGAATTCAAAGCATTACTCTTGGGAACTCAATCATATAGAGCCTGACGCAATTTACCAAAAAGAAAATATTCTAGTTTTCATTGACGCCAAATATAAATCAAATCTTTATAATAAGTATGATCAGAGTGAATTTTTAAAAGAAGATCACAGACACGATCTACACCAAATAATGGCTTACTCATCTTTTAGTAGCACATATTTTAAATTTGGTTTTCTTTGTTATCCATCGAACCAAATCGAATTAAAGAGCATTCAGTATAGAAACACCATAAATGATGTAAAAAATATCATATTTATCTTAGGTATTCCTTTAAAAAAGGAGAGCTTAAACGAAATAAAACTATTGTTGATCAACAAATTTAACGAGATTGAAATAATAGCAACTACAAGTAAATAGTTTACGATTCAAATTTGCAATAAGTTGTAATATTGAAAAGAAGCCATTATGTCAGACTTTTATATGCTACCGGAAAATGCTTTGAACCTTAAAATTTCATCGATATTCAAATGGTATTCAAAAAAGTAAAATGCCGAGATAATAAAGATGATATGCAGTTGCACTTGTGATAAATTTTATGTTACATTTTTTTTTTACTTTTTTAACAATTGAAAGAAAAGATTTGAACCTAGGAGGAGAAAACATGGTATATCTAGCTTTACAGAGACATTATAATGCACCAAAGAATCAACCACATAACAAAACTATCGCAATTCAGAAGTGTGGTAATTACCCTTATGAAATCTCTTTGCGCTTTGCAGGATGTCAGTTAAAGTGCGGAGCTTGCTATTCTGCAAGCTATTCATGGCACCCTTGTTTTATAAATAGTAATCGTGTTGTCAATAACAAAACAATAAATGATCTAGTTAATGACTACAATGCCTTACCAACAGGGCAACCACCTTACAATTGGATGAGGATTGTAGGCGGTGAGCCCTTAAAAAATCAAAATTATGTTGACTTTTTGTTTAATTTCCTAAAATCAATCCAAAATACTCACATATTTAATAATAAAGTAATAATACAAACTAATGGAATTTATTTAGGACAAGAGTTACTTGGAAACCAAAATACAAATTTTAGCAACATTCTTAAACAACATTTAAATGATTTAAAAAAAATACACCCCCAACTACAAATCGTAATTGAAATATCTATAAAAGGCTCAAACGCAAACGAATTTCAACTAATATCACAATCAAATCCCAATTTATTCCAATATAACATTGGTGTATATAATGCGCTTAAAAATTTGAATATTTCAAATCTGAGACCTACAGTAGTTGCAGGGTTCGGTATTAACGAATCTCTATTGTTACCTGGATCAAGAGTGAGTAAAAATACAAGAATATTGACAATTCTAAATTCTAATAGGACACCTATTTTTCACAACTCAGGATGGTCACCCGATTTCAAGAATCTTTATAATGACTTTCTTCAAGATTGTAAAAACCGAAATATAAATTTTCAAAAAATGCCAATGCATGGATTTGATCCTAATAGTGGATGGGGGAGAAACGCAATTGTTAATGCAAAAAAATATATAATAAAATATATAATAATTATTTTTTAGACTCCCCATTTTCAGCATTAGGGTCAAACTTACAACAATGCGTGTTAGATATACGTAATGATTTTTTCTACCCTGCAATTATACATAATGGGTCTTTATCCCCTGATAATCATGCATATTATTCTGCTTTATAAGTTTTGCCATAAATGGGGTAGTGGTTGATCTTTTTCTCGGCGTAGGGATTTCTGAATAGGAAGCATTTCTAATAAAGCTTTGTTTAATTAGTGTGGATCAAACCTATTGCTATGAGACTTGCCTACATGCTTTTATCAACTTCTTTCATGGTAGAGGTGCAAGAAGCATTCGTCCATCTTTATGGACTCGCTAGAGATTTAATTTTGTATAATCCATGCAATCTATTTGCTCTGTCAAGATATTCTCTTGGATACTCAAGGAAAAAGCCAAATCTACCATTCTTCAATGTTTCTCTAAGCTAGCTCAATCTGAATATGTAGTTTCCTATCTTTTCAGTGAAGTAAACGGGGTTTCAAAATTTCCAATATTATCAAAAATTAGAATTCCATAATTTATCTGGAAGCCTGAAGCTTAAGAGTCTCTTAGTTTTATGAATGAGTTAACTTTATTCATTTCTTATCCTTTTAGTTGATTTTTTGAAGAAGTTGCATAATTGCATCTATCAGGCTTTCAAACCTTACACGTTTTTCGCCATACAGATTTATCATTTAATTCTCCATTATCTTAAGAATTGTTATAACTGCAAGAAATCTATCTTTATTAAGATTGTTTAAAATATCAGTCGCCAAATCTGCTACTTCTTTGCTGATTTGTTCTTGCATGATGTTGATGAGAAAGACATTCTTTTTAGGTTTATAATAGACATTGGAAACCTCTTGTACTTTATCAAAAAGTTTCCGGAGGAAAATCCGAGTGTAGAGATTTTCCATCCTAAGTATAAATTAATATCAATCCTCGTATTTAAAAATGCTAAAACAGCAAGGAAAGTCATATCTGAATCAATAAAGGAACGATTAGATTTACCTCCTCTCTTTTATTTGCAAGGATTGCAACTTTCCTCTCTTTCGCGTCCTATCTGAAATAACTCTGGCAAGAAATCCTTTAAGCTTATAAATCATCTCATATCTTAAAATTCTTACCCGCTCCCTTAAACAACTTATTATACACATATGCAAGTTCGCAGTGTATGGTGTAGCCGTAGAAATATCAGGAGTGGGTTGTGGATGAAAAGTCTGAGAATAGTCACTTTAAAATTATAATACTAAGGAGTATTTTTTAATTTTCGTCTTGGTTATCAGGACTATCTAGAATTTCCTGCTAAATAAAGATTGAGCCCTTTCTGGGAAAATCCCAAAAATGGATTTCCCCAGAAAGCTTTTTATAGTTTTTATATAGGTGCATTTAAAAAGGTTTCAATGTCAAAGACTATTGTTTTCATAATACCTCCTTCTGATTTAAATATTTTATCCAGTCACCATCTTTTATTAATTTAGCATTATTTATCGGGAAACTATAAACATAGACATGAGCATTAATCCTATCTCCTTGCTCTAATTCCACCTCGCAGAATGTTTTTCTAAAAAGCCCAAGTCTCAACCCCTCTATATAGTCAAGCCAATCAATAAATGCATTACTTACCTCATAGACCTCACCGTATATAATACCTTTGCCGGCAACGACTCCCGGATAGGCACCAAAATCATACATGTCAAACCCACATACTCTACCAAAACCTAAAAATCTGCAGCTTTCAATGAGTTTATGTCTTTTTTGCCCCTTTCTTAATGTTCCGTATACAAAAAGTTTTTCCATTTTTTTCCTCTCCTTTTAGTACACATTAAACCCAATTCTTTTTTTCTCCGTTCTGAAGCATCCCTTTATTTCTTTTGATAGTTCTTCCTTGAAGAAGTCCTTAATATCTTTTCCATAGTGCCAAGGTGACAGGTATCTGCGATAAATTGTCTTTAGCTTACCTTTTAGTGATCTGAAATCATGCTTTTTTATTTTTACAATTTCACCGAGAAGGTCTCTGATTGTATCAGAGTTTTTAAATGCTTCTTCTAACCGCTTGTCAATTCTTCCGACTTCTTCATTAAAACTCTTAAGTACATATTCGGCAAGAAAATCTTCTGACATAGGCTTTACAAAAACAGTATAAGCTCTTGACTTGATATAGTCTGGAATCTGATTTTCGTCATTAGCGGTTAGAATAAAAACAAAGCTTTTTAAGTGATAAAGAGGCAGATTGAGATAGGGGTCTTCAAATGTTTTTACAGGGTCTATGATGTGGTTTATAGTATCTATTAGACGGTGTTCGTTGGAATGTCCTGTTTTATCGACTTCATCAAATATCACAATAAAAGGAAACTTTTTCACTTCTATCATTTTCCTCGCAAGTATGCTCTCTTTACTGTTAGACCAGTTTGATGCTGAACCGGCAACCCCTAAGTAGTCATTTGATGCACAGTCAATTGTAATGCATGGTATTCTTAATACATCAGCAACTATCTGACCAATCCAGCTTTTTCCGCACCCAGGCTCACCTATAAGGAGAAGAGACTGACAACTCAGATATCTGCTCCATGATAAATCTTTTAATGTGATATGATAATCTCTTTTTCGCGCAAACCTCATGAGTTCGATGTAATATCCGACTATAGTTTCACAAACCTTACGTAGAGAATCGTTACTTATAACCAGACTGTCAAGCTTTCTCTTTATTTTTTCTGGAGAGAAAAATAATCTGGAGTTTGTAGGAAGTTGAAGTATTTTGTAGAATATATCTGCCTCGCTGTCTGAACCTCCTTTTTCATTGAATTTTTTTAGCCAACTTTCAAGACTAAGAGCATATCTTTTGGGATAGATAGTATTCAACACTCCATTAAATTTTTCAAAATTTTGTAGATTTTTGAAAAAATCAGTTCTTTCCTGATTGTCATAAAAGATTTTTTCCAGATGCTCAGGCGATAAGTCCGTTGTTACCTTTCCAAGCAATCTCTGCAATTCAAAAATTGAGGATTCTTGATTATTCAGTTTTGAGGCAAACCTTTGGTTAAAGTTCTTATCTCTCTTTACAACATTATCACTCATGCTTTACCTCCTTAATAGTTTTTATAACTAATTATAATTATAAAAACTATTTTTTGTCAAGTAAAATATTTTTTAAAAATTATTTAATTTGAAAAAAATGTATTAGACTTGTTTTGATGCAGTGAGGGTTTTATTTAAAGTTAAATTATTGAAAATAATTTTAAAAAACTATAAAATATAGTATGAAGATTTTTGATGAATTTTTAGAGATTTTTAATGAATTGATCACCAATCCAAGTGCATTAAAAGTTTTCAGTGAACTTCAAAAACAAGTTTTAGACTCAGACGGTAATAACATTTTTCATTATCTTGTCTTCTCTGAAAATTTACAACTTATAAGAAAAGTTGTAGAATTTTTGAAAGAAAACGATTTACAGTCTTTTAAAAAATTAATCACAGAAAAAAACAGATTTACAGAGACACCCAGAGACTGGGCATTGTCTATCAAGAATTACAAACTTAGAGAGAGCATTTCATCACTGTTAGAGAATAAGGATAAAGAGCCGCCTCGTGCCTATTGGGACAGATTCTATCAAAGTGTGCCTACATCTGGTTTTAGCTTCATGAATCCTATAAATTTTATGATTAATACTAAAAATAACCTTGATTTACCTGAATACAGTATTTCCGAAAAGCATAAAGGAGGATATATCGGCTCAATATACGGAAAAAACTTGCTTAAAAGTAGTCTTAAAAGGATTCTCTCGCCTTGCGAGATTCTCTATTCCTTCTCTGAACATCTCGGCAATGTTTTACTAAGAGGAGAGATTATCGAGCCACGCTTTAAGAGAGCATATCTCCATCTATATCACTTTTTCTCAGAAGGCTTATTTACTGTTGATGAAGCAAAGGATAAGCTTGCTGAAATGGGAGAGGATGTGTCAAATGTAAACGTAATCATCAAAAGACTATCGGATGCTAATTTGATTTTGAAGATTTCAAGGGAAAAAGAAACTGAAAGAAAAAATGAAAAAAACACAATGGGTAGACCAAAATCCTTATACAGACTTGCCAATTTTTTTTCAACAGACGAGGAATGTCCAAAGACAGTAGAGGATAGGCTTAAGGAAAATCCCTCCTCCATAAATCATTACTTTACACCTATCAAAGCATTAGCCAGATGGATTATTAATGAAGTTACAGAGAACGAATACTACCTTGTGATATCTTCCATTCTTGAGGGATATTTGAAAAGCTTCGGTAATGTTGAATTTATCCATGCTCTTGCCATTTATGATTATCCTAAAAGACACAAAAAAAGAGGAAGAAAAAAAGAATACGCCGAGATTCATTTATGGATTAAAAGTGTAAGCAATTTTTCTCAAACTGTTTTCAGAAAACTCATTGAAAGGAAGATATACATAACGGACGAACAGATTTTATCATTAATCGTGGAGCTCTTTCAGGAAAGGTCAAGAATTCTCGGAACTGCAATGAGTTATGAGTTAAAAGGATTGCTTGCCAGATTTATTTCTGACAGATTATTTAATTTGTCAGAGGAGGCTTCTGCACCATCTAAAAATAAGAGTTTGAATCTCATTGTTCCTTTTGTTGATTCTGATATGACTTTTCTCTCTGTTTTGGCCTACTTGAAGAAAATTGGAGTTGAAGTTAATTTGTATATAAATTTGGAAAATTCTACTCTCTCTCTGTTACTAAGAAAACTTTTTGATAGGGTTAATGTTCAAGTTGCTAACTTTACTCATGTCCAAGACCTTAAATATCTTTCTAATAAAAGAAATGTTTTTCTCATAAACATCCCCCATGAACAAATAGGTAAAGAAGAAGCTAAGATTGTCATAGATAGTATGAATGAACTCAAAAGCGAGACTTCTATTGCATTAATGACTTTTCCGAGATTAAGGGAAAATGAATTAATCAGCCTTTACAGGGAAAGATACATAACTTATGACAGATTCATTGGTAAAATAGAAGAAATTCTTGAGAAAAATCAATTAAATGGATTAGATATGTCTGGACTTAATTCTTTCATAAAGTTAAAAGATTCCTCTCCTTCAGGCTCTCAGATAAATTACGGCATACTGATTCTTGATAAAAACAGAGAATTAAAAAACACGGTTTACTTTGCAGAGGAAATTGAAAACTATACTTTTAGATTGAGCTGGTTAAGGGATACACTTAAGAGTGGTAGCTTCGGATTCATCTTAGAGTATTCAGAAGAGTATCTTGGCAGTGGTAGCAGATTAGCCTGGATTGTATGAATGAATATTTTCAAAAGTTATTAAGTTAAAATTTTTTGCCAAAGACTAACATGTAAATGCTCAATCCTAAAATACTCATTTTCTTATCAATACGAGAATGACCCAAAAAATGATATAAATCTGGGGCGAATGGCAGAACAATCTTTACTTGCAGACTAAACTTGCTTATTGAATATCTAAAAAGGTTGATTGATAAGAATTTTAATTTCTGTTGTCTATATAGGATATATAATAAAACGAAGATGGATAAAGAGGAGCCATTTTAGTTTAGCTATTAACACATGAGTAGAATACCTTTGTTGAACTTTCAAGACATTTTTAGTTCAAATACTATGAGTAGCACCGGAGTAATTTTGTATAAAGTTTTATAAATCAGAAGCCAAAAAGCGTTTACAAAAGTGAGCGCTCTATAGGTAAAAAAAATTGATAGATTGCCAAACTAAGGAATAAATCACAAAAATATTTTAATTTGACATATTTTCAGAAAATTGGAGCACGAGTAAGTCTAATAGAACTCTAAGAAAATTTCTTTTATCTTTTCTGGGTTGAATTTTTGCTCTACAAGAGTTTCACTTGAAATTACAGGAATTTGCCCATCGAGGGAAGGTTTATTAGCTATATAAATAATTCCGATTGGAATTCTCTCACCCCATTCAAGGGATTTCTCAAAGGCTCTAATTCTGTCCCTTGGGTCATAGTCATCGGACAGTCTGTAAACCCTCTCTTTGTACCATTCAAAGGTATTTACTTTATTGAAACTTACACAGGGTTGAAGTATGTCTATGAGAGTGAATCCTCTGTGGTTTACTGCTTCTTTAATCAGACCCTTTAGATGGTCAATATCTCCTGCAAAGGCTCGGGCAACAAAGCTACAATTTAGAGCTATTGCTAAAGTTAAAGGATTAAACTGTTCTGAGAAAACTCCAAAAGGTTGAACCTTTGTGACCATTCCTTTCATTGAAGTTGGTGATGCCTGCCCCTTTGTAAGTCCGTATATTTGATTGTCATGGACAAAGAGTTTTACGTCAATGTTTCGCCTTATTGCATGGATAAGGTGATTTCCACCCTCTCCATAGCAGTCTCCATCACCTGCTACAGCAAAGACCTTAAGCTTATGATTTGTAAGCTTTATTCCTGTTGCAACAGGTAGAGTTCTTCCATGTAATCCATTGAAGGTATGACATCTTGTATAGTGGGGAAATTTCCCAGCCTGACCTATTCCAGAGACAATTACGAATTCATGGGGACTAAGCCCAAGCTCAACTATTGCTTCATTGAATGCCCTTAAGATTGAAAAGTTACCGCATCCAGGACACCAGGCAGGCTTCTGCCCTTTGAAATCATCTAAGGTAGGCATAGACTCTCTCCTTGAGTTCATCTAAGGTAAAAGGTCTTCCATCAAAGCGATTTATGTGGTTTTTTAGCTCTATTCCAGTCTCCATCCTAATGAGCTTTGCAAACTGACTTGTGGCATTCTGTTCGATATTTATTGTGACTTTTGCTTTCTCTATTTTCTCTGTCCATCTCAAATCATTTGAAAAGGGATAGAGTTCACTGAAATGAAGCATTGTTATTTTAAACTTATTAGAGAGTTCATCAACTACTTCTCTCACTATTCCATATGTTGAACCCCAACAAGTTAGCACTATTTCAGGCTCAAGGACACCATAAAGCTTTGGTGGCTCAATTTCTCTCTGAATTAGGGGCATTTTTCTAAATAGCCTCTTTTCAACCATTTTAATCCTTGTCTCTGCATCCTCAATTATGTGTCCCTCTTCGTCATGTTCATCACTGTCAGTGACAACGAGATGTTCTGAGTCTCCGGGAACACCAAGTGGAGATACCCCTGTCTCTGTGAAGGCATGTCTCTTATAGCTCTCTAATGCTCTAAACTCACCGTTTCTCAATCTATAATCAATGTATTTCAAACGGGAAAGGTCAAATCCTGTATAACTCCACTGGCTATCAGCAAGATACTGGTCTGTAAGAATTATCACTGTAATTTGATATTTCTCTGCCAAGTCAAAGGCTTTGTTTGTAAGGAAGAAGGCTTCTTCAGGGCTTCCCGGTGCAAATAGCACCCGTGGAAACTCTCCATGTCCTGCAAAGAGGGCAAAAAAGAGGTCTGCCTGCTCAGTTCTTGTAGGAAGTCCTGTGGCAGGACCTGGTCTTTGGGCAAGGGCAATTACAAGGGGAGTTTCGGTCATTCCTGCCAAAGAGAGTCCTTCAACCATAAGGGCAAAGCCACCGCCTGAAGTTCCAGTCATGGCACGTACTCCAGCAAAGGATGCACCAAGTGCCATATTAATTGCAGCAATCTCATCTTCTGCCTGCTCAACAACTATTCCAAATTCCTTTGCTTTATCGGCAACAAAATTAAGTATCCCTGTTGAAGGTGTCATCGGATAGGCAGAATAAAACTTAAGACCAGAGGCGCAGGCACCAGCACCTATTGCTTCATTACCTGTAATTAGCATTTTCGGAGATTCAAACCCTGAAACCATAAAGGAGCAGGTAAGGCAGTGCTCCCTTGCAAAGTTATAACCTGCCTCTGATGCTCTAAGGTTTGCCTCAATAACTTCGCTTCCCTTTTTCTTAAAGGTCTTCTTTATTAGTTCATACATAATATCAGGCTTCATCCCAAGCATTCCCACAACTGCACCAACTGCCACAGTATTTGCCATGATTTTACTTCCACCGTGTTTGATTGCTAAGTCAAAGAGAGGCACATCAAGGAAGTTGGCTTTTTCGTATTTTTCCTTTAAATATGATGAATCATAGAGAACATGACCTGTAGGACTAAGTTCCCTTTCATGTTGAATGATGCTTTCTCTGTCGAGGGCAACAAGGATGTCAATGGGAGTTCTTGAGGCAGTGATAGGCTTGTCTGAGATTCTTATTTGATAGAAATTGTGTCCACCTCTTATTCGGGACTCGTAATCCTGATGGGTAAAGACATAGTAACCAGCCCTTGCAAATAGGCGGGACAGGGTCTCACCAACTGTCTGAATTCCCTGTCCTGCCTCACCACCTATCTTGATTGAGTAATCCATTATGAGGGAGTTACGCCATATTTGACTATGTTTATTAGATTGTTATCAGGTTTGGGAAGTCCTGCAATCTTCCAAGCAATGATAGGGTCAATCAATTTCTCAGCAATACAGTCCTTTGGCTGATTTACATTTTTACAGACGTGGCTAAGAACTGGGAAGTAGTTGTAAGTTTTATAGTAATTATTAATAAACTTGACCATATCAAGCTGTTCCTTTGTAAGAACTCCAACTCCCTCCCGTAGGGCAATCATCTGGGCAACCTTTTCATTCCAGTCGTTTATATTTTTTAGATAACCTTCTTCATCAAGGGCTACAGTTTTCTCAACAGCCTTGTATTCGGCTACTACTTCAGGCTTTTCCCTTTCAAAACGCTCTCTTTCAGTGAAGTTTTTAATGAACTGACCAATCTGTACTCCAAGATAGACACACTTTACATTATTCATGCAGTCATCGGCATCTTGCTTATCAAGATGGGTAATAAGCTCAGAAGTTCCCTTTTGAAATCTCAAAATGTAAGAATGTTTCTCCTCACTGTAGTAAATCGTAACGTTAAAACCCTGCTCTTTAACTTCTGGATACATTTCAAGTATTTTTGCCTTTAAATCATCAATTGTGTAAGCCATAAATTCCTCCTATTTCACTCTTTTTTCTACTTCTTGCCAGTTAATATTTTTAAAGAATGCTTCAATGTAGTCAGCTCTCTTAAGACCATAATCAATCATGAAGGCATGTTCAAAGACATCCATTATAAGCAGGGGATTACATCCAGAGGGATGACCCACATCGTGTTCGTTTATCCAGAAGTTGAAAAGTTTTCCAGTGAGAGTATCCTGATAGAGAACAATCCAGCCAATTCCTCTCATTGTGCCAGTTGCCTTAAAGTCCTTAAGCCAATTCTCAAAGCTTCCGAAGTTTTCATTAATAAGTAACATAAGTTTTCCAGCCTCTGGAGGAACACCATTGCCACCGAGATTTTCAAAGTAGTATTCATGAAGTCTTACTCCATTCCATTCCCAACCAAGCCTTCTTTTAAGCTCTGCATACTCAGGTGTGCCTGTTTTTCCCTCCTTAAGCATCTGATTGAGTGTGTCAAGAAGCTTATTCGTGTTGGTCACATAGCCCTGGTAGAGAGTAAAGTGATTTTTAAGGAGGGTTTCACTAAATCCAGACATTCCAATAAGATTTGAATAGTCCTTTGCCTGATAAGCCATAGGAGACCTCCTACTGAAATTTTATAAACAATAATAACAGATGGAGTTTTGAATGTCAATTCTGAGTTGGTTTATAATTTAGAAGTATTTAAAGATTCAACTTTTTAAAGGGGGATTTATGAAAAAGTTTTTGATAGAGTTTTTGATTTGTCCAGTTTGCCTTCCCTTTGAAGTAGAGCTTAAACTGAATGCCAATCAATCTGAAGAGGATGATGTAGTGGTGGGATTTTTGTTCTGTGAAAAATGTGGTTCAAAATTTAGAATATCCGATGGAGTTGCAATTTTAACACCCGACCCAGAATGGAAGCCCATTCAGGGAAATAAGTATGAAAATCCAAAGGTAGTCTCATCCTACTTGTGGAGTCACTACGGTGACCTTCTTCATGATAAAGAATGGCTTCCTGCCTATCCAGAGTGGGCATCTCTTATGGAAAGAAGTAGTGGCATAAGTCTTGACATTGGTTGCGCTGTAGGAAGATTTGTTTTTGACATGGCAGGAAAGAGTGATTTCTCAGTTGGTATTGACCTATCCTTTGCCTTCATTAAGACTGCAAGGGAGATAATGAAAAGAAGAGGAAAAAGATTTGAACTCACTGAAGAGGGACTTATTACAAGGGAGGCTGAGTTTACTCTTCCCGAATCTATGAAAACAGACAATACCGAGTTTATCGTAGCCGATGCACTAAGGCTTCCCTTTAGAAGAGAGACCTTTTCAAAGATTGTTTCTTTAAATATTCTCGACAAAGTGCCAGTACCCTTTAGACATCTTGAGGAGATGAATAGAGTTGGAAAGCCCTCGGGTTGCCAAATTCTAATTTCAGATCCCTATTCATGGTCTGAGGAGGTTGCTCCTCAGGAGCAATGGCTTGGAGGAAAGGGAGATGGAAGATTTTATGGATATGGTCATGAAAATGTAGCTAAAATACTTGAGAACGTTCTCGTTCCACCATGGAAAGTTGAGGCAGAGGGAGTTGTGAACTGGAAAATAAGGAATCATAGAAATCATGCGGAACTAATCAAGAGTCTATACACAAAAGCTCAAAGATAGGAGAAAGCCAGTGAAAAAAACAACTGTCTGTAGACTCTGTTCAGCCTGTTGTCCCATTGAAGTAGAGGTAAATGATGGTCAATTAGTCAATGCAAGAAGACTTACTCCCTTTGAGAAAGCAATAGTATGTCCTAAGCTTGCCAATGCAAAAAATATTGTCTATTCAAAAGATAGGGTGCTAAAGCCACTTTTAAGGGAAAATCTTAGTAAGGAATTTAGAGAGGTTTCATGGCAGGAGGCACTGGATTTTATCGCTAATAAAGTTAATAAAGTAAAAAACTCCTACGGAGCTCAATCTATCGCACTTCTTAGGGGAATGGCTGCTGATTGGGGAACTCCCTGGGATTATGCTGTAAGGCTCATGAGTGCCCTTGGCTCTCCAAATGCCCTCGGAAACGGCTCTGTCTGCTTTGTTGCAAGAGAGATTGCCCATACCTATACTTATGGAGCAATTACAATTCCTCAGCCAAAGGATGCAAAATGTATTGTGATATGGGGGAAAAATGATAGAAATACATTGCCAGTCATGGCAGAGGCAATAATTCATGCGAAAGAACGTGGAGCGAAATTAATAGTTATAGACCCTGTAAAGACTTTCTTTGCAGAGATTGCAGACCTTTGGCTTCGGATAAAACCTGCCCATGATGGAGCCCTTGCAATGGCTTTGTCTAAGGTTATAGTTGAAGAGGGATTATATGATAGAGATTTCGTTGAGAGATACTGCGAGGGTTTTGATGCCTTAAGGGAAGTGCTTTCAAAGTTTGATTTAGGCGAGTTATCTGAGAAAACCTCAATCCCCGTTGAGCTCATAAAGGATGCAGCAAGGCTTTATGCAACAGTGAAGCCCGCATGCATCATTGATGGAAATGGTATTGACATGCAGACAGATGTCTTTCAAGCAACAAGGGCAGTATGTATCCTTAGGGCACTCACAGGAAATATTGACATTCAAGGCGGAGACTTTATACCTCAGCCGATTCCCCTTACGAATGTCCAGTTAAGAGAAAAGGTTGTAGATGTACCATCAGTTATGCTTGATTATCCCCACTTTGAAAAATTCCATCCCACTTGGGGACTTCACGGACAGTCCTGCCTAATTGATGCAATCATTGAGGAGAAGCCCTATCCTGTAAAGTTTCTCTTTGTCCAGTCGGGAAATCCAGCTGTTACAATGATGGATTCAGGAAGAGTAAGGGAGGCTTTGAAGCGTCTTGACTGTCTTGTAATGATAGATATGTTTAAAAACAAAACAGCTGAGTTTGCCCATGTAATTTTGCCTGCTTCAAGCTGTTTTGAGAAGACACAGATTAATAGGGCATACATAAGAAACTGTTTCATAATGCTTCAGCAGAAGGTAATTGAACCCCTTGGTGAGAGCAAGGAAGACATTGAAATAGTCTTTGAACTTGCTAAGGCTTTAGGAGTCGGAGATTATTTCCCTTGGGATACAGTAGAGGAAGCCCTTGATTTTCAGCTTAAACCAACAGGTTTGACAGTAAAGACTCTAAAAGAGAATCCTCAAGGGATATGGTATGAAAAACCTCGCTTTAAAAAGTATGAAACTGAGGGACTTAAAACTCCTTCAGGAAAAGTTGAGATTTTCTCTCAAAGCCTTGCCGATACAGACCATGATCCAATACCCTTTTTGAATGGATTCCATAGAGACCCAATTAGTTTTAGTGGAAAGGGTGACTTGAAATTCATAGGAATAAGTGGAGAAAGAGTGAACTGCTACACCCATACCCAGTTTAGAAAGATTGGGGAACTGAGAAAGCTTGACAGAGAACCCTTCATAGACATCAATCCAAAAGATGCGGGAAAGCTCAATATTCACGATGGTGACCTATTGAAAGTCTCCACACCAAGAGGAGAGGTAAAGATGAAGGCAAGAGTTTCAGAGCTGGTTGGTGAGGGAGTTTTAAGAATAGCTTGGGGATGGGGTGAGGAGTCTGACCAGTGGAACCTAAACGCTCTCACCGATGATTTTGAAAGAGACCCTATTACATGCACTCCTTCAGGAAGAAGTTTTTACTGTAAAGTGGAAAAGGTGTAAGAAAAATGAAAAAAGAGAAACTCACTCCAATGCAACACTATGTATTTAGAGAGGGAGGGACAGAGCCTCCTTTTCAGAATGAGTATTGGAACAATAAAGAACATGGTCTTTATGTGGACATCGTAAACGGAGATGTCCTATTTTCCTCTCTTGATAAATTTGACTCAGGCACTGGTTGGCCCAGTTTCACTAAACCTGTCCATGAGGAACTTATTGAAAAAAGACTTGATACCTCTTACGGAATGATTAGAACAGAGGTTAGGACAAAGAGAACGGACGGACATCTTGGACATGTCTTTGAGGATGGACCACCTCCTACCGGGCTTAGATACTGTATTAACTCAGCAGCTCTGCGATTTGTTCCTCTTGAACGTCTTGTTGAGGAGGGATACATTGATTACTTGCCCATGTTTAAGGACTTAAAAAGAGATTTTGAACAGATAATCCTTGGTGGAGGCTGTTTCTGGGGTGTTCAGGCATATTTTAAAAGGGTTAAGGGAGTTAATCGCACAGTAGTTGGATACTCCGGTGGATGGAAGGAGCATCCTACCTATGAAGAGGTATGCACAGGTAGGACTGGTCATGCAGAGGTTATCTTAGTTACCTTTGACCCTAAAGTAATAAGTCTTGAGAGGATTCTTAGACACTTTTTTAAGATTCACGACCCGAGCACAAAGGACCGTCAAGGACCTGATATTGGTCCTCAGTATCGTTCAGCTATTTACTATTTTGATGAAGCACAGAAGGAGATTATCGATAAAGTAATTGAGGAAGTCAAGTCTAAGGGGATAAGGGTTACAACAGAAGTATCTAAGGCAAAGAACTTTTATAAAGCAGAAGAGTATCATCAGGACTATCTTGATAAAAACCCAGGAGGATACTGCCATGTCAATCTTAATAAAATTTGGGATTTTTAGCCTTATTCTGCTATTTAGTCTCTCAGACTCT
This sequence comes from Nitrospiraceae bacterium UBA2600, assembly GCA_002339325.1. Taxonomy (GTDB): domain Bacteria; phylum Nitrospirota; class Thermodesulfovibrionia; order Thermodesulfovibrionales; family Thermodesulfovibrionaceae; genus Thermodesulfovibrio. The sequence goes on from DDKK01000040.1 coordinate 118,194, forward strand.
TTTGCCGAAACTTACAGGGATAGCTTTCCACAGGGTAAAGCACAACTTAAATGGAACTTCTTTCCCCATTTTTTTCTTGACAATTTAGAGGCAGTCAAAGACAGTTCTGCACCAGATGGAGACAGTGGAGTAGGAGTGCTAAGAAATGCCAATCAAGGAGGTTTTGCTGCCTTAAGTTACGCAGTAACTGAAGAGGTATCGAATTTTTATCTTGAATCTTATGTTTTATGTCCTGTCACAGATAAAGAAAAGGGTCAACTTTCAGGACTTGCCTTTCTGATTGACCCAGTAAATTCAAGGTTTTATCGATTTATCTGTGACTTTAACGGCAAAGACCCTTCTCTTAATGTGGCATACATAGGCAAGGATACAAGACACTTTCCTGTCTATCTCAAATTCTGGAAGGAGAGGGAGATACCTGGTGGAGTTCCTAAGAAGGCAGGATGGCACAAGATGGCAGTGAGGGTGAGGGATGGAAAAGCAAAATTTTACTGGAATGAAAAGGAATTATCGGGAACAGTTGATGTATCAAGAATAAATAGAGGATTTGTCGGAGTCTACGCAAACTTTGTTGGCGGTCTTGGAGGAGCTGAGACAAAGATTGACTCCTTTATTCTTAAAGTTGAGTGAGAATTGACAGAGATAGGCTTTGGAATATTCTGCACAAACGGAGATGGGAAACTTTCGACAAATCACACTTTTAGACTTAAAAACCTCACCTTTGACAGAGTCTTTGAGGCATTTCTTAAGAATCTAAGTGATTTTTTCAAACTTCTTGACCTATGCAAAAGAGAAAAAATCGAAGTATTCAGACTTGGCTCAAACTTTATCCCCTATGCATCCCATAGGGATTTCAAAGAGGAATGGTTTGGCAAACTTGAGTCCTATCTGAAAGAGGCTTCGGAGAGGCTAAAGGAATATCCACTCAGAATAACCATGCATCCGGGACAATTTGTAATACTAAATTCGCCAAAGAGTGAAGTCATTGAAAACTCTCTAAGAGAGCTTGAATATCATTTTTGGGTTCTTGATAGTCTTGGGGTTGGTGATGAAGGCATTGTAATTATCCATGTTGGAGGGGTTTATGGTGATAGAGAGCGCTCAATTGATAGATTTATGGTGAATATAGAGAAAAACAAATGGCTAAAAATAAGGCTTACTGTCGAGAATGATGAAAAACTTTTCAATGCAAGAGAGGTGTTAAATATTGCTAAGAATTTAGGGATACCCTTTGTTTTTGATTTTTTTCATCATCGTCTGAATCCTTCTGAGATTGAACTTAAAGAAGTCTTCAATACATGGATAGGCAAAGGAGTTCCGAAAATGCATCTTTCATCGGCAGGAGAAGGAAGAATAGGGAGTCATGGAGATTATATAAATACTGAAGATTTCCTCGAGCTCTATAAAATGATTAAAGATAGCGACGTAACAAGAGTTCATATTATGATTGAAGCTAAGAAAAAGGAGAAGGCTTTAGAAAAGTTGAGAAAATCCTTACTGCCTGTTAAGCTTTAGAATTTAGAAATCCGGTATTTAAGTTTTACTTCTCCAAAAAACTAAAGAGATAAAACATCCTCCCAGCTAAGTAGCTTTATATCTTTATCCTGTAATATAGAGATTGTTTTATCAAGGTTTTCGGTTCTTAGAACGACAACCGCCTTTTCACCAGATTTTTCAACAAAGGCATAGATATACTCGATGTTTACATTTGCGTCATAAAGATATTTAAGTGCCTCTGCAAGTCCTCCTGGTTTGTCTTTAACGGCAATGGCAATAACATTAGTGAGTTTTACGGTGAATTCATTTTTTTCAAGTATTTCTTTTGCTTTCTCAGGGTCTGTGACGATTAATCTTAATATGCCAAACTCAGAGGTATCTGCTATAGATAGAGCCCTAATGTTAATTGATGCATCAGCAAGGGCTTTTAAGGCTTCATATAGTCTTCCCCTTTTGTTTTCAAGAAAAATTGAAATTTGTTTTATTTTCATTTTTTAACCTCCTATTCATTTAGACTTCTTTTGTCTATAATTCTTTTTGCTTTACCTTCGCTTCTTGGAAGGCTCTTGGGTTCGACAAGCGTTACTTTTACTCTTATTCCAACTATCTCTTCAATGCGTCTTTCAAGCTTCCTCTTAAGATTTTCAAGATGTTTGATTTCATCTGAAAAGCTCTCACGCGACATCTCCACCATAACTTCTATTTCGTCAAGATGTTGAGGTCTTGTTATAACTATTTGATAGTGGGGTTCTACTCCCTGTACCTCAAGTATAGCCTTTTCAATCTGATATGGAAACAGCATTACACCCCTTACTTTTATCATGTCATCGGTTCTTCCTCTGATTCTCTCTATCCTTGCAAATGTTCTTCCACAGGCGCACTTTTCTCTTATAAGAGACGTAATATCTCTTGTCCTAAATCTGAGCATCGGCATTCCTTCACGGGTAAGGGTTGTAAGAACAAGTTCTCCTCTTTTGCCTTCTGGAAGATTATCTCCTGTATCAGGGTCAATTATCTCTACTATAAAATGGTCTTCAAATACGTGCAATCCATTTTTTTCAGAACATTCATGTGCCACACCAGGGCCAATTATCTCCGTAAGGCCGTAGATATTGTAAGCATTCAATCCAAATCTTTTCTCTATTTCATATCGCATAGCTTCTGTCCACATCTCTGCTCCAAAACATCCTGCCTTTAGTTTTAGAGTAGTTGGTTGGATTCCCATCTCTTCAGCAACTTCGGCCATGTAGAGGGCATATGACGGTGTGCATGTTAATATGGTAGTTCCAAAGTCTCTCATTATCTCTATCTGTCTGCGTGTATTACCTGCTGAGGCTGGAACTATCATAGAGCCAATTTTTCGAGCTCCATAGTGAACTCCAAACCCTCCTGTAAACAGTCCATATCCATAAGCAACTTGAACTATATCGTTCTTTGTTGCGCCTGCCATAGTAAGACATCTTGCCATTACCTCTGACCATATCTCAATATCTTGCAGCGTGTATCCAGCTACCACAGGTTTTCCAGTAGTGCCACTTGACATATGAATCTCTACAATTTCACTTAAAGGAGCAGCGAACATGCCAAAGGGATAAACTTCTCTGAGATCAGCCTTACTTGTGAATGGAATTTTTCTAAGGTCTTCAAGTTCTCTTATATCTTCGGGAACAACTCCGGCTTCATCAAATTTTTTCTTGTAATAGGGAACTTTCTCATAAGCTTTTTTGACCGTTTCCTTAAGTCTTTGAAGTTGTATTTCTCTTAAATTTTCCTCTGATATACACTCTAACTCTTTATTCCAATACATAGATTCACCTCACTTTATATCTTCAGCATTTAAGAATCTTAAGTTCTCTCCTTTTAGCATCTCCATAGCCTTTGCCGTATCTTCTACTTCAACTATTAAATAGGCCTTTTTTCTTGTTTCTGCTACATATACGGAAGCGCTTTCAATGTTAATGCCTTTTAAAGATAAAATCTTCACAACCTCATGAAGTCCACCTGGTTGGTCTTTCATTTCAATTCCGATTGCTTCATTGAGAGATACTGTGAACCCCTTTTCTTTGAGTAGCTTATAAGCCTCTTCCCATTTGTTAACCATGAATTTTATGATGCCAAATCCATTTGTGCTTGTTATTGAAAAGGCAAGGATATTTATATTGGCCTCTGATAGAACCTTTGTAACTCTCTCAAGTCTACCCGGTTTATTCTCTGCAAAAATAGATATCATGTAGACTTTACTCATAGATAACCTCCTGTTATGGCTTTAAATAGTTCTTTTATCAATCACTCTCTTTGCCTTGCCTTCACTGACTGGTAAAGTGCCGGGCTCGAGAAGTTCAACCTTTGGTTTTACCATCGTGGCAGAACGTATTTTTTCAATTATCTCCTCTTTCATCTTAATGAGTCTCTCAATTTTTCCGTCGAAAAGCTCTCTGTCAAGTTCAACTTTAACTGTCATCTCGTCATAGGACTCCAAAACAATCTGGTAATTCTGCGCCACACCTTTTATTCCCATTAAGACCCTTTCAATCTGCTGAGGGAAGATATTTACTCCTTTCACTATGAACATGTCATCGGATCTTCCGAGTATTCTTGAAATTCTCCTGTGCGTTCTTCCACATTTACAGGGTTCAGAGATTATTTTAGTTAAATCTCTTGTTCTGTATCTAATCAGCGGCATCGCTTCTCTGTTTAAAGTTGTAAGAACAAGCTCGCCAATCTCACCTTCAGGTAGAGGTTCGCCAGTCTCTGGATTAATAACCTCCATTAGAAAATTGTCTTCCCAAATATGTAGTCCAGCTTTATACTTACATTCAAAACCCACTCCAGGACCGTTCATCTCTGTTAGACCATAACAGTTGTATATGTCTATGCCTAACATATCTTCGATTTTTTTCCTTGTCTCCTCTGAGTATGGCTCAGCACCTAAATATGCTCTCTTTAGTTTTAGTTCTTTTCTTGGGTCAATTCCTTTATCGTGGATAACTGAAGCTACATAAAGAGCATAACTTGGAGTTATGTGTAACATTGTTGTGCCAAAATCTCTCATTAAATTTATCTGCCTTTCCGTATTACCAGGACCAGCAGGGATAACGAGAATTCCCACCTTTTCTGCTCCATAATGCATTACAAAAGCGCCGGTGAAAAGTCCATAGGTCATGCTATTCTGAAGAATATCTCCTCTTCCAGCACCTGTCATTACGAGACAGCGAGCAATAAGTTCTGCAGAGTTGTTTATGTCTCTTTTTGAAAAAAATATTGCCTTTGGTTTACCAGTTGTACCGCTCGATGTATGTAATCTGAGGAGTTTTTCCACAGGAAGGGTAACTAAACCAAAAGGGTAATCTATGTATAAGTCTTCTTTCGTGGTAAAGGGAAGTTTATTAATATCCTCAAGGTGATTGATTCGCTCTGGAGTTACATTGGCTTCTTTAAATTTAGCTCTGTAATGAGGGACTTTTTGATATACTCTTCTCAGAGTTTTCTTAAGTCTTTCAAGTTGAAGTTCCTTTAGTTTTTTCCTCTCTAAGGTTTCTACTTCCTTGTTCCAGAATTGCATTTTCTTTTGCAAACCTCCTGCCTTCTTGGAATGCTTTTATATTTAGTTCTACTGTTTTCGGAGGGACAGAATCTTTAATTACTGCAGTCCATTCTTCGGAAGTAAAATTCAAAAAAACAGAGAGAAAACCTAAAATAACAGAGTTTTCTACCTTAACATTTCCTAAATTTTTAGCAATTTGTTCTGCATCGATTGTATAAACATTAAATTTTTTATTTTTGAGGAGAGTTTCAATGTTTTCAGGATAATCCTTGTCTTCCGCTAAGGCAGGAGTGATTTTTTTTCTGTTCAGTATTAATATTCCATTTGGCTTAAGAAACGCGGCATATCTTAGGGCTTCCATCTCTTCTAAGGCTACTAATATGTCTGCCTGTCCCTGAGGAATGGCTGGAGAGAAGATTTTTTCTCCAAATCTTATGTGTCCAATGACGCTTCCACCCCTTTGAGCCATTCCATGAATTTCACTTTCTTTAACGTCAAGTCCGCTGTTGAATGCCACATGGGCAATAATACGGCTTGCAAGAACAATTCCTTGACCTCCTGTACCAGCAAGTACAATGTTCGTTGTTTTCATAGTTGTGAATTTTACCATAGTAAAAAATCAATTTGCAAATGCCGGCATGAGTATACATCCCTTTGCTTATACTCTAAGTAAAACAGCCTGTTCTGTCTATATTTGAGCAAGGTGTGGTGGGTTAAAGGCAGATAGCAGAATAACAGTGCAGTTCTAAATTACCTTGAGGGTGGAATTTTTAGGTTAATTTTTTTTATAATTTGATTTTTAGATGTCTCTAAAAGGGGAGGAAAATTTATGCGTGGACAAACAGCAATAATAACCGGTTCTTCAAGGGGGATAGGTAGAACTTCAGCGGAGGAGTTGGCAAAAAGAGGAGTTAACATAGTTGTAGTTGACTTAGACGAGACTGTTGCAAAAAATGCAGCCCAAGAGATAAGAGACAAATTTGGCGTTGAAACTTTAGGAGTTAAAGCAGACGTATCAAAAGCTGATGACGTAAAAGTTTTATTTGATGAGGCCGTTAAAAAATTTGAAAAGATAGAGATTCTTGTGAACAATGCAGGAATAACAAGAGATAATTTGCTGATTAGAATGAAAGACGAAGAGTGGGATGCTGTTTTAAATATCAATCTAAAGGGTGCTTTTCTTTGCTGTCGTGAGGCCGTGAAGGTTATGTCAAAAAATAAGTATGGTAGAATAATAAATATTGCCTCTGTAGTGGCCTTCATAGGAAATCCAGGCCAGGTTAACTACTCTGCTTCTAAAGCAGGTTTAGTTGCTCTTACAAAAACTCTTGCTAAGGAGTATGCGTCAAGAGGTATAACTGTAAATGCTGTTGCCCCGGGTTTTATTCAGACGGCAATGACAGACAAATTGCCTGAAAAAGTTAAGGAGGAGATGTTAAGAATGATTCCTCTGTCGAGGTTTGGAACTACAGAGGATGTGGCAAATGCTATAATATTTTTAGCATTACCAGAGTCAGGCTACATAACCGGTCAGGTTATTCACGTAAATGGTGGCATGTACATGTAAAAAAGAAAACGAATGAAGGAGGTATGTAAATGGTAGAAGAAAAGGTAAAGGAAATTATAGCAAAACAACTTGGTGTTGAAGTATCGCAGGTAACACCGGAGGCTTCATTTGTTGAAGACCTTGGAGCAGACTCATTAGACACAGTAGAGCTGGTAATGGCCTTTGAAGAAGCCTTTGGTATCGAGATTCCCGATGAAGATGCTGAAAAGATTGGAAAAGTTAAAGATGCAATTGAATACATAAAAAACAAAACAGGACAGGCTTAATCTCTGATGGCAAAAAGAAGAGTAGTTGTTACCGGGCTGGGTGCTGTTACCCCGCTCGGTCCTGATGTTAAATCCTCCTGGCAAGCTGTTCTTGAGGGAAAATCTGGGGTTGGTTACATAACTCAGTTTGACACATCAAACTATCCTGTGCGTATAGCGGCAGAGGTAAAGGATTTCGACCCAACCAAATATATTGAACCTAAAGAAGTCAAAAAGATGGATAGATTTATCCACTTTGCCGTAGCTGCTACTCAGATGGCCATTGAGGATTCAGAATTAAAGATAACAGAGGCTAACTCTGAAAGAATAGGAATTGTAATTGGCTCTGGAATGGGGGGGCTTCCAGCTATTGAATATTACCATAAGATGCTTCTTGAAAAAGGCTGGAAAAGGGTGAGTCCTTTCTTCATTCCAATGGTTATTATTAACCTTGCCGCTGGACAGGTTTCGATGAAATACGGTATAAAAGGCCCGAATCTTGCTGTTACAACAGCTTGTGCTACAGGAAATCACTCCATTGGTGAAGCTTTCAGGATGATTCAGTATGGCGATGCAGATGTAATGATTGCCGGTGGAGCAGAGGCAGTGATAACGCCGATGGCAATTGCGGGTTTTTCAATCATGAGAGCACTTTCAACGAGGAATGAAGAACCACAGAAGGCAAGCAGACCTTTTGACATTGACAGGGATGGATTTGTTATGGGAGAGGGTGCAGGAATCATTATTCTTGAAGAGCTTGAGCATGCTTTAAAAAGAGGCGCTAAAATATACGCAGAGCTTGCTGGCTATGGAATGAGTTCCGATGCTTATCATATAACCGCACCTGCTCCAGAGGGCGAGGGTGGTGCCAGATGTATGAGGATGGCAATTAATGATGCCGGAATAAAGCCTGAAGAGATAGACTACATTAATGCGCACGGAACTTCAACAAAACAGGGAGATGAGCTTGAAACGCAGGCAATAAAAACTGTCTTTGGTGAACATGCCTACAGACTTTGTGTGAGTTCAACTAAGTCTATGACGGGGCATCTTCTTGGTGCAGCAGGCGGCGTAGAGGCTATATTTACAATTCTTAGTATTTATAATAATGTTGTTCCACCGACAATAAATCTTGACAATCCAGACCCAGAGTGTGACCTTAATTACGTACCCCACAGAAAAATAGAAAGAGAGATAAAATGTGCCATTACCAACTCTTTCGGATTTGGCGGAACTAATGCATCCCTTGTTTTTAGAAAATTTTCAGGAAATTGAGAGTATTTTAGGTTATCACTTCAAAAATCCTCATTTTCTTTTTCAAGCCCTCACCCACAGTTCCTATGCTAATGAAAACTATCTACCATCCAACGAGCGACTTGAATTTCTTGGAGATATTATTCTTGGCTTCGTAGTTTCCGAGTATCTCTTTAATTTAACTCCGGAACTTGATGAGGCGGAAATGTCAAAAATAAGAGCCTTTTTAATAAGCAGAAAGTTTCTTGCCATGTTGTCTCGAAGACTTTTTATTGGAAGATTTATTTTTCTCGGGAAAGGTGAAAAACTCAGCGGCGGATTTGACAAAGAGTCAATCCTCGCAAACACCATGGAGGCAATAATAGGAGCAATTTATCTCGACGGTGGAATAACGGCAGTAAAGAATTTTCTAATTCCTATTGTTTCTGAAATTTTTGCTTCAGAGCCTTTTCTACTGTCGGAGGCACAAGGCTTTTTACAGAGCCACCAAAATAGGCAATCTCTTTGACCAGGCTTGATGAAAGAAAAGAAAACTCTTCACTGGGCATGAGAAAAACTGTTTCAATATCTCTATAGAGTCTTCTGTTTGCATGGGCAAGCTGAAGTTCAAATTCATAGTCTGACACTGCTCTCAACCCTCTTACAATAGCAACGGCTCCTTTTTGTTTTACAAACTTAACAAGTAAGCCATCAAAGGGCTCTACGATAAGATTTTTGAGCTCTACCGTTGTTTCTTTTATGAAAGCAATTCTCTCATCAATTGTAAAGATGGGAGATTTTTTATAGCTTGATATTGCAACAGCCACTATGAGTTTATCAAAAATTTTCAGTGCCCTTTTGATTACATCAAGATGACCGTTTGTAATAGGGTCAAAGGTGCCAGGATAAACGCCAATTTTCATTCTTCCCTCCTGTATAAAGTTAAAAGAGTATCACCATATCTGTAACATTTATAAATTCTTAATTCCTTTAGCTTTTCTCGCAGAGATTCATTTTTGTAGTGCTGTAATATCAAAATCCCCTCTTCTTTCAGCAGATTTTTTCTCTCAAAAATCTTAAAAATTCTCTCTAATTCACCGGATTCATAAGGTGGGTCAGCAAATATTATGTCATACTGAAGTTGTGATTCATCCAGAAATTTTATTGCATCTAAGTTTAGCACTCTTCCTTTATTTAACAAGTTTTTCTTCTGCAAGGAGTTTTTAATGAAAAGGCACAATACAGGGTCTCGTTCCACAAAAATTACCTCTTTCGCACCTTTTTTCAATGCTTCTATGCCTACAAAGCCTTTACCTGCATAAATGTCAACAAAGGTTTTATTTTCCACATCTCTAATAATATCAAATATTGCCTTTCTAACTATGGCGGGAGTAGGTCTTACTGTCTGTCTTTTGAATTGTGAAGATGTCATTTATCGGGTCTCTGGATTGGTAAACTGAATTTCGGGAAGCCGGTAGTTTTCTATTTTTACCTTTCGTCCTTCAACTTTGAGCCTTCCTTCAGCAAAAAGTCTTATAGCCTCTGGAAATATTTTATGCTCTAATTTTAAAATCCGTTCTGCCAGACTTTCTTCTGTGTCGTCAGGATGGACGGGAACAGCCGCTTGAATTATTATAGGTCCTGTGTCTACTCCCTCATCTACAAAATGGACTGTGCAGCCACTTATTTTAACTCCGTAATCAACAGCTTGCCTCTGACCATGAAGTCCGGGAAAGGAGGGTAAAAGAGCCGGATGAATGTTCATTATTCTGTTGGGGTAAGCCTCAAGAAGGGGTTTTCTTACAATCCTCATGAATCCAGCTAAAACAACAAGTTCCACTCCTCTTGATAGGAGTTCTTCCTTTATTCTTTCATAGAACTTATCTTTGGTTTCAAAATCTTTTGGATTTATAAAAAGATGGGGTATGCCGTGTTTTTTGGCTCTCTCAATAGCGTAGGCATTTGGGTTGTCAACGATTAAAATCTCTATTTTGGCAGTGATTCTGCCAGCGTCTATTTCATCGATTATTGCCTGAAAATTTGAGCCCCTTCCCGAAGCTAACACTCCTATTCTGAGCATGCTTATTCCTCCTTGTGTTTAAAGTTGTGAACAAAATCAACGAGCTTTTTCAGTGTATCCACTTTAGTGTGAATATTAACTCCGTGACCGAGATTAAAAATATGAGACCTCGCCTTCCTGCCGCCTGTCAGTATGTAGGTTGTTCTTTTAAATATTTCATCTTCTGACCCGAGAAGAGTTAAGGGGTCAAGATTCCCTTGAATTGTTTTCTCTCTAAATAATCTGGAAGCATCGCTTATATCTATTCTCCAGTCAATGCTTAAGACATCAGCTTCCGTTTCATTTATTTGGTTTGCCAAGCCTGTTGCATTAGGACAGAAATAAATCACAGGCACAGATTTTAGTCCCTCAGTAAGTCTTTTTACATAGGGTTTTACAAAAAGCTCATAATCAAAAGGCGAAAGAATACCTGCCCATGTATCAAATATCTGAATGGCATTAACTCCCGCCTTTAGCTGTTCTTTAAGGTATAAAAGCATTGAATCTGTAAGCGTAGCCATTAGTTTGTGAAAACTTTCTTTGTCAGAAAACATAAACTTTTTTGAGTTTATGAAATCTTTAGATGAAGTTCCTTCAATTATGTATGTAGCAAGAGTAAAAGGCGATGCAGCAAATCCAATTAGAGGAACGTTAAGTTCCCTAATGAGAATTCTTATGGCTTCAAAGACATACTGGATTTTTTCAATTTCTATTGGTTTCAGTTGACTAAGCTGGGCTGATGTCCTAATAGCTGGATGAACTTGCGGACCTTTTTCCTCAATAAACTCAATTTTCATGCCCATTGCTTCAAGGGGAATTAGAATATCGGAGAAAAGAATGGCCGCATCAACATCTAAAATCCTCACCGGTTGCATTGTGACTTCTGCTGCTATCTCAGGAGTTCTGCACATAGTAAGAAAATCATACTTTTGTCTGACCTTCTGATACTCAGGCATGTATCTGCCAGCCTGTCGCATAAACCATACAGGTGTATAGTCAGTTTTTAAGCCATTACAAGCTTTTATGAATATATCTCTCACTTGCTTCTCCTGGGAGTGTATTTACAATATGGGTCTTCCTGCAGATAATCACCTTTGAGGCAGTATGCCCTTGCCCTGCATCCTCCGCATACGTTTATATATTCGCAGTTATTGCAACGACCTTTATAGCGAGAAAACTCTCTTAAATCTTTGAAGATTTCAGAGTTCTCCCATATTTCCTTGAAAGACTGTTTTTTAATGTTGCCTGCAGGCAGAGGGAAATAACTGCAGGGCATAACATCTCCATCAACATTTATGAGACATATAAGTTGTCCTGCCACGCATCCTTTAGCTCCTCCTGTCGAGAATTTCAAAGACCTTCTTTCGAATTTTTCCCCATCTTTCTTTGACCTCTCTAAAACTATCCTGTAGTATTGAGGTGCACAAGTAGGTCGAACAAGTATGTCTTTTTCTTTTTTTTCCATATCATAGTGCCAGTTTAGAATATTTTCGTAGTCTTCTTTATCGATTAATTCATTTAAGAGTTCCTCTGCCCTTCCTGTTGGAACTATCATAAACATATACCAAGCTGTAGCACCAAGGCTTTTAGCTAATTCATACACTTGCGGAATATATTCTTGATTTCTCTTTGTGAAGGAGGAGTTTATGAGGAAGGGTATGCCGTGTTTTTTAAAAAGCTCTATTGCATTGATTGTTCCTCTGAATGCACCTTGTTGATTTCTAAAATCATCGTGCACCCTTTCATTCGGTCCGTCAAGGCTTAGTGAGACCATTTTTATATCAACGGCTTTTAATTTTTCACATATTTCCTCATTTACTAATGTGCCGTTTGTGGCAAGACAAACTCTTAATCCTTTTTTACCAGCGTAATCGGCAATTTCAAAAAAATCTTCTCTTAAAAGCGGCTCTCCGCCTGTTAGAACAAGAACTGGTTTAGCATAGGAGGTTATGTCGTCAATTATTTTTAGACACTCCTCTTTTGTAGGGTCAGGATGTTCTAATACTGTATTTTCCGACGATGACCTACAGTGAATACATCTTAAGTTGCATCTTCTTGTTATTTCCCAAGCTATCCATTTAGGCTCAGATTGCATTTGATTATTATAACCTAAAAAAACGATTTGAAGCCTCTAAGGATATACCGGAGTATTCTATACCTTTATCAATACAGCCATTGAAGTGAAGAGAAAAACAGTAAGACTTATGTATCCGTTCATATTGAAAAAAGCTAAGTTTAGTTTTGAAAGGTCATTGGGTTTCACAAGAGAGTGTTCTTTTATGAATAGAAAGGCAGTAACAGCCATTCCAAGCCAGTAAAAAACATTTAAATTGAAAACCACACCCGTTATAAGAAGAAAACTCCAGGCAAGAAGATGGAAAAGTCTTGCCAAGTTGATTGCTTTTCTGATGCCGAAGACCTTGGGAATAGAGTATATTCCAAATCTTCTGTCAAAATCCACATCCCAAAGGGCATATAGTGTGTCAAAACCTGCAAGCCAGAAGATAACAGTTATAACCATCGGAATTATTTCCCAGTCAAAGCTTCCTCTTACTGCTATCCAAGCACCAAGAGGTGCAATCGCCAAAGATATTCCCAAAACAAAATGACATGCCCAGGTAAATCTTTTAGTGTAGGAATAAAGGAATAGTATCATTACTGCAATAGGAGATAGTTTAAAACATAGAGGATTAAGCATCCACGCAGAATATACAAAGAGGATAATGCACAGAAAAGTAAAAACAGATGCTTCCCATAGCTTGATTTTTCCAGAGGGAATTTCTCTGTTAGCTGTTCTTGGATTGAGAGCATCTATCTTCCTGTCAATTATTCTGTTGAAGCCAAAAGCAGCAGCTCTTGCAGTCACCATTGCTACGGTAATCCAGACTATTTTATCCAGCTCTGGAATGCCTTGAGCAGCGAGCAGAGCGCTTGCAAAGGCAAAGGGAAGAGCAAAAATACTGTGCTCAATCTTAATCATTCGGAGATATAATGCGAACTTATTAAGTAGAGACATAACAAGATATTATAACAGGCTGTTTAAAAATATGAAAGGATTGATAATTCTGGATTTTGTTATAATAGTTCCTATGCATATTAGAGGATTATCTAAAGGATGGCTTATATTTACTGCATTAATCGGAGTTTTCATAGTTATTTATTTTGCCTTTTTTAAAAGTGAAAAATCTCCAGAAGGTTTGATTTATCTGAGTGGAAGAATAGAAGGAAGGGAAACCAATGTATCTCCAAAGGTTCAAGGGCGAATAATAAAAGTTTACAAAGAAGAAGGAGAAAAGGTTAGGCAGGGCGAGTTGCTCTGCGAAATTGATTCAGAACAGATAGTTGCAAGATATAAAGCAGCTGTTGAGAATTCTCAGGCCTATTACTCAATGATTGAGCAGGCAAAGGCAAATTTAGCAAAATCACAATCTATCCTGAAAAAAGCAAAAAATGACTATGAGAGATATTTGAGCCTTCTTAGGGAAGACCTTGTTTCAAAAAGTGATTTTGACAGAATCAAAACTCAGTATGAATCGGCATTAGCTGAGGTTGAAGCATCTACTAAAAGCATAGTTCAGGCAGAGGCGAGTTTCAAGGCTGCCCAGCAGAGGCTCAGAGAGGCTGAGGCAGACTTAAAGGAGACAAAAATTTACTCTCCCATAAGCGGTGTCATATTGAGCAGACCTGTTGAAATTGGCGAAGTTGTTAATTTCGGCAGCACCCTTTATGTTATAGTTGACCCCAATAGGCTTTATGTTAAAGTTTACATTCCCGAACCTGAACTTGGAAAGATTAAGTTAGGCTTGCCAGCAAGGGTTTATATAGATGCTTATCCAGATAAGTATTTTAATGGTAAGATTACCAAGATTTACGAACAGGCTGAGTTTACTCCAAAAAACGTCGAGACAAAAGAGGAACGAGTTAAGCTTGTCTTTGGTGTTGAGGTTTCTGTAGAGAATTCTGAAGGATTGCTGAAGCCAGGAATGCCTGCAGATGTTGTAATAAAATGGAAAAATGAAGCCCCTTGGATAAAGCCACGATAAACACCGTTATACAGGTCGAAAATCTCACTAAGAACTACAAGAAAATCAAAGCATTAGAGAAAGTCTCCTTTTCCGTAAAAAAAGGTGAAGTTTTTGGCCTCATAGGACCTGACGGAGCTGGAAAGACATCGGTAATACAGACTTTAGCAGGTGTTCTAAGGCCTGACAGTGGCAAGGCCTTCATAAATAACATTGATGTCTCTAAAGAGCCAGAAAAGACAAAAAAAATCATAGGTTACATGCCTCAAGGACTCGGACTTAACCTCTATGATTCCCTTTCAATTGAGGAGAATATAGAATTTTTTAAGGGTTTACGGCTTATTGACGACGAGTTATTTGAGAAAAACAAACAAATTCTTCTTGATATGACAAGACTTACGCCCTTTCGTAAAAGACAGGCAAGAGCACTCTCTGGTGGAATGAGGCAGAAGCTTGCTTTAGTCTGCACACTTCTGCATCTTCCCGATGTTATCTTGCTTGATGAACCGACAACAGGAGTAGACCCTCTTTCAAGACAAGATTTCTGGAGTATAATCCATGGTCTTGTGAGAGACAGAGAGGTCACTGTTTTGCTGACTACCTCTTACATGGATGAAGCAGAGAGATGTCATCGTATAGCCTTGATGCATGAGGGCAGAATTCTTCTTGAAGGCAGGCCAGAGGAACTTGGCAATCTTGAAGAGGTATTTATAGAAAGAGTTATTTCTTTTTCATCTTCCGATACATTGAAGATTAGAGACATATCCAAAGAAACAAAGAATCTCGATACTTCGATAGCCATCTCATGTCAGTCCGTTACAAGAGTTTTTGGTAAATTTAAAGCTGTTGATTCTGTAACATTTGATGTTAAAAAAGGAGAGATTTTAGGTCTTCTTGGCCCGAATGGAGCGGGTAAGACAACTCTTATCAAAATAATGTGCGGACTCCTTGAACCTTCTGATGGGAAAATAATTATAAATGGCTTTGATGTTCACAGAGAAAAAAAGAGAGTATGGTCAACAATAGGATACATGTCACAGAGATTTTCTCTCTATAGAGATTTAAAAGTAATAGAAAATATGAAGCTTTATGCAGGGCTTTACAGTGTAAAGAATAAGAACTTCAGAGAAATAATTGAAATGCTGGGATTGGAAGGTTTTGAACAGAGAATGACAAAAGACCTTCCTCTTGGCATAAGGCAAAGAGTAGCTCTTGCGTGTGCATTACTTCACGAGCCACCTGTAATTTTTTTAGATGAACCTACAAGCGGCGTTGACCCTATTGCAAGAAAAAACTTCTGGAGAATAATATTTAACCTCTCGAGACAAAAGGGTGTTACAGTGATTGTCTCCACCCATTACATGGATGAAGCTGAAAACTGCGATAGGCTATGTCTTATGCATCACGGAAGGTTGATTACTATAGGCACACCAGAAGAGATTAAAAAAGGTTCGGAAACGATTTCGGGTAGCCTGATACAACTTAAAAGTAAAAATTTTCATCAAGTTTATGATTTAATCGTAAAGGAATTTAAAAACATAAGCATATACGGTAGTAAAGTGTTCATAAGAAGTTTTGAGCCTGATGGGACAATTATGAAAATAGACGAGTTGTTAAAAAAAGCTGGAATAAGAGATTATGAGATTGATAAGACTACCATTCCTCTTCAGGAAGCTTTTGTTGATTACATAAGGAAGAGCGAAAATGCTTAGAAGACTGTTAGCTATCTTAAAAAAAGAATTCCGAGAGCTTTTCCGAGACCCCCTTTATCTAACCTTTGCCTTTTTAGTACCCGTTGTAATAATTATTCTCATGGGTTATGGATTGATTCTTGATGTGAAAAATATCTCCGTTTCCTTTATTGATTTTGATAGAAGTAAGTTGAGTAGGGAGTACAGATACTCTTTTACTAATTCAGAGTATTTTAGATTTCATAAGCTAATTACTTCTTACAAAGAAGCAGAGGAACTTATCAAATCTGGAGAATCAAGGGTAGTTGTGGTTATTCCTCCTGATTTTTCAAGAAAGCTCTATGGGGGAAAGCCCGCTGAGGTTCAAGTATTAATTGACGGTTCTTTTCCGATGAGAGCGGAAGTTATGAAAGGATACGTTTCTGCGATAAATATGCAATTTAATCAAAATCTGATAGAGAATTTTTTGAAAAATCGAGGAATGCCATTAATTACTCTTCCCCTATCAGTTGAGACAAGGGCGTGGTATAATCCTTCGCTGGAGAGTAAAAATTTTATCCTTCCTGGAGAACTTGTTACTACTCTAATGTTTTACTCTGTCTTGCTTGCCTCTTTAATTGTTGTAAGAGAGAAAGAGTCTGGAAGCATCTTTAATCTATACTGTAGTCCTGTTAAGGCATGGGAAGTTGTTTTCGGTAAAGCTATTCCTTATGTAACCGTTTCCTTTGTTACTTATCTTATAATTTTCTTGCTTACCGTTGGACTTTTCCAAACAAAATTTACAGGAAGTTTTCTTTTTTTGACATTTTCAACAGTTATTTATCTTTTCTGCACAGTTGGAATTGGAGTTTTCATATCAATTGTTACGAAAACTCAGATAACAGCCATGCTGATAGCTTTTCTCGGAACAATAATCCCTTCATTTATATATTCAGGATATTTCTCGCCTGTGACAAGTATGTCTGAAACTGCTCAGATAATAAGTAAAACAATCCCCGCTTCTTATTTTATGGGCATAGTTAGGGGAGTGTATTTAAAAGGAATAGGCGATGAAGGTTTCCTACTCGAAGTTTTTTCACTTCTTGTATATGCAGCAGTAGTATAC
>DDKK01000036.1 GCA_002339325.1 Nitrospiraceae bacterium UBA2600
GCGTCTACCAGTTCCGCCACTCCGGCTATTTTTAAATTACTAAAAAAGAGTCATTAAATTCAAGTATTGTTATGTGAATTAATCCATTACTGCTCCTCTGTCAGCAGAACTTACCATTTTCATATATCTGCTGAGATAACCTTTTAGTATCTTATCTTTTTTTGGTCTCCAACTTTTTTGACGTTTTTTGAATTCCTCTTTCGATATCTTGAGTTCTAACTTTCTATTTGGTATATCTATTAGGATTTTATCTCCATCCTTTACTAAAGCAATAGGACCTCCTTTTGCTGCCTCAGGCGAGACATGTCCAATACACGGTCCTCTCGTGCCACCGGAAAATCTTCCGTCTGTTATTAAAGCAACGGATTCATTTAAACCCATTCCTGTTATGGCACTTGTGGGAGAAAGCATCTCTCTCATTCCAGGTCCACCAGAAGGACCTTCGTATCTTATAACTATAATGTCGCCTTTCTGTATTTTCCCATCAAGAATTGCTTTCATGGCATCCTCTTCTGAATCGAAACACTTGGCAACTCCTTCAAATTTGAGCATTTTAGGAGATACGGCAGTCTGTTTAACCACTGCACCATCTGGTGATAGAGAACCTCTCAGAATGGCAATTCCACCTTCTTTATGATAGGCATTCTTTAGTGAACGAATTACATTTTCATCATGTATCTCAGCATTTTTTGCTATATCTTTTATGTCCATGCCTGAAACTGTTGGATTGGGTTGTAATTTATCCTTAAATCTCTTTAAAACAGCTGGAATACCGCCTGCTCTGTAGAGGTCTTCCATATAGTGCTCGCCAGATGGAATGATGTTTACGATATGAGGAGTTTTTCTGCTTATTTCATCAAAAACGTCAAGAGGCAAGTCCACCCCTGCCTCATTGGCAATGGCTTTTATGTGAAGCACTGTATTTGTTGAACCTCCCAGAGCCATATCAATCATAATGGCATTGTGGAAAGCTTCTTTTGTAAGTATTTTACGAGCATTAATTTTTTTCTTTATAAGTTCAACTATCTGTGCTCCTGTCTCAAAGGCTAATCTCCTTTTTTCTGACATTACTGCAGGCGTTGCAGCTACACCGGGAAGACTCATTCCCAATGCTTCAGTTACACAGGCCATCGTATTTGCTGTATACATGCCCTGACAAGAACCTGCCGTTGGACAAGCGCACATCTCAAGGCAATCAAGGTCTTTTTGTGTTAAAAGCCCTTTTTTAAACTTACCCACTGCTTCAAATGTATCTGTTGTAAGGTTTCTTCTTTGTCCTTTGTAAAATCCTCCAAGCATCGGTCCTGCTGTAAGCACTATAGAAGGTATGTCAAGTCTTGCAGCAGCCATGAGCATACCAGGAGTTATCTTATCGCAATTGGTAAGAAGCACAAGCCCATCGAATTGATGGGCTTCTACAATGCATTCTATAATATCTGCAATTAACTCTCTTGAGGGAAGAGAGTATTTCATTCCTTTATGACCCATTGCTATTCCGTCACAAATTCCAGGAATTCCGAAGAAAAAAGGATAACCTCCAGCGCTATGAACTCCTTTTTCAATGAAACGTTCAAGTTCATTCATTGATATGTGACCAGGTATTATGTCAGTAAAGCTTGTTGCAACTCCTATGAAAGGTTTATTGATTTGGCTTTTTGGAATACCTGTAGCATAAAGAAGGGCTCTGTGAGGCGTTCGTTCCAGTCCCTTTTTAACTGTATCGCTTCTCACTTAGTAGCCTCCTCGGAAAGTTTTAATTTATATTGTCTGACAATTTCTGCCATTTTGTCTTTTTTATGAAGCTTTTCTTTTTGCATTTTCTTCTTCTCAATTTCCTCCTCAGGAGTTAAGTAGGCTTTTCTGTTCATTTCGTCAAGAATGCTATCAAGATGTCTGTGTTCCTCGTAAAGCTTTCGAAACTCTTCATTCTCTCTTTTGAGAATCTCAATGATTTCTTCTTCCCTCATGGAACACCTCCTAAGATGTTTTTTTCAATTTTACAACAAAATGAAAAAAAT
Organism: Nitrospiraceae bacterium UBA2600; assembly: GCA_002339325.1. Taxonomy (GTDB): domain Bacteria; phylum Nitrospirota; class Thermodesulfovibrionia; order Thermodesulfovibrionales; family Thermodesulfovibrionaceae; genus Thermodesulfovibrio. The sequence goes on from DDKK01000036.1 coordinate 2,019, forward strand.
GACAAAAATTTTTATTCAAAGAAAGGCTTTATGTTATGGCAAATTAGAGACTAACCTAAAAGTCTTGCTGCTTTTTTGGCAAAGTAGGTGAGAATTATATCTGCACCAGCTCTTTTTATGGAGGTAAGAATTTCGAGCATCACAGCATCTTCATTAAGCCAACCTAACTGTGAGGCTGCCTTTACCATAGAATACTCTCCGCTAACATTATAGGCTGCAACAGGAACTGAAAAGCTTCTTTTAACATCGGAGATAATGTCAAGATAGGCTAAGGCAGGTTTAACCATTACTATATCGGCACCCTCTTCAATATCAAGGGCTACTTCTTTCAAGGCTTCTCTTCGATTGGCAGGGTCCATCTGGTAGCTTCGCCTATCTCCAAATGCAGGAGCTGATTGAGCTGCTTCCCTAAAAGGTCCATAGAAAGCGGAAGCATATTTTGCTGCATAAGAGAGTATAATTACTTCTGTAAATCCTTCTTTATCAAGGGTTTCACGAATTTTTCCCACTCTACCATCCATCATATCTGAAGGAGCCACTATATCGGCTCCTGCTCGAGCATGTGTTAGGGCTTCAAGCGATAGAAGCTCAAGTGTTGCGTCATTATCAATTTTTCCATTCTTTATAATTCCGCAGTGCCCATGAGAGGTATATTCACACAGGCATACATCTGTTATAACTATCAACTCAGGAACAGAGTCTTTTATAGCTTTAACAGCTTTCTGAACAACACCGTTTTCATCGTATGCTGAAGAAGCTTTTTCATCTTTATGTTCGGGAATTCCAAAAAGAATTACCGCCGGAATGGAGAGGGAGAAAACCTCTTTGGCAGACTTAACTACTTCATCTATGCTTTCTTGAAAGCACTCAGGCATAGATGATATTGGATTTTTAATTCCTTTGCCTGGAACAACAAAAAGAGGATAAATAAAATCCTGAGGCGTGAGGATAGTTTCCCTCAACATTTTCCTCAGGATTTCCGTTTTTCTTAGTCTTCTTGGGCGATGAAGAGGAAACATCGCTTATACGCCGCAAGAACCTCCACAACCAGGGCCACAAGAAGGCATTGGTCCTTTGAGAATAAAGCCTTCTTGTTCTTCATCTTCATAGTAATCCAGCTCAATTTCACTCAGGAGGTCAAAGGTTTGTTTATCTAAGAAAACCCTTAAGCCATCCTTTTCTACAACTTCATCACCTTCCTGGGGATTTTCGTCAATATCAAGACCAAAAGAAGGGCTGCAATATCCCTCTGCTGAGAATATTCTCAAACCCCATCCTTCTTTTCCCTCGTTTTTGAGGATTAGTTTAGCCTTTTCGGCTGCCTTTGAACTGATACTAAACACAGCTACCTCCTAAAAATTTATTCTAACTTGAGGATAGCAGTTTTGGGAAATAATTTGCAAGAAAAAATTTGATGCGTATAAAATATAGACCATGAATCCTGTAAGGAATATAAAAATTATTAGATATAAAGATGGAAAATTTGATGAATGTGACGATATTGTTGCTGTCGAAGCAAAACTGAGGCTTTACATAAATGACGAAGAGATTCTATCCATATCTACTACACCATCAAATATTAGAGAATTAATAACGGGATTTCTTATGACCGAAGGAATTCTAAAAGGAGAATGGTGTCCAGAAAAAATATCAATAGAAACAGACGAAAAAGAAATAAAAGCTAAAGTTATACTTGAAGGTTTTACCTCTTTAGAGGGGAAAACGATTACATCCGGTTGTTTGGCTTCGGTGAGTTTTATCAAGGAGTTGAAAACTAAAATTGTTGACGATTTAAAAGTTGAAGCTCACTCACTATTTAGTCTTTTCAGGGAATTTCAATTAAAATCTCAACTATATAGGGAAACAGGATGTGTTCACTCTGCTGCTATTGCGGACAAGGATAAAATTTTATTCTTATCAGAGGATGTGGGTAGGCATAATGCCGTTGATAAAGTTATTGGTTGGGCACTTCTTAATAAAGTCTCTTTTGCTGGAAAAATAATTCTTGTAAGTGGTAGAGTTTCCTCTGAAATGGCTTTGAAAGTAGCCAAATGGAAAATTCCAATTATTGTAAGCAGAGCAGCACCTACATCTCTTGCGGTAGAACTGGCAAACAATGTTGGGCTGACGGTAATAGGTTTTTTAAGGGGCAATAGGTTTAACGTATACAGTAATCCTCAAAGGATAGGAGAATATGAACAAAAGTGAGGTTATATTTATAATTCAAATAAGTGGAGACCTATCGGGAAAAGATTTAAGCGGTATAAAGCTCTCTGAAATTGATATTATTAAGGTAAATTTTAGTAATGCCATCCTAAGGGATGCAGACCTCAGTAAATCAAATCTTTCTCTTTGTAACTTTGAAGGAGCTGATTTAAGCAATTGCCGACTTGACAGTGCAAATCTTACAGGAGCGAATTTTAAGAATGCTAAATTAAACGGTGCTGATTTAAATTTTTCCTTCCTGCCAGGTGCAAACTTTCATAATGCCCAGATGAAAAAGGTAAATCTTCTTAATGCAAAGATAACTAATTGTAATTTTGAAAATGCAAATCTTGAAGGAGCAAATCTTCAGATGGTTGAAGCTTCTCTTGCAAACTTTAAGGGAGCGACAATGATTTCAGCAGACCTTAAGCAGGCAACTTTCACGGGTGCAGACTTTTCCGGTGCCAATATGGAAAAAGTAAGCTTTTTCAAATCAGACTTATCGGGAGCAAAATTCAACGGTACAAATCTTAAAAATGCTGAATTCATAAGATGCTCTCTAATAGCCACCGAGTTCATCAATTCTAATGAAGGTGACGCAAAGTTTGAGAATAACTTTACGTCACCCTTTAAAAAGTTTCCATAGTTTTACTCTGGAAGTTCCTCAAGATTGAGAAATGGAGGAATGTCTACCATTGCGTTAACTATGAGGTCTGCAAGGCCAGAGTAGTTTATTTTAAATCTATCGAAAAGCTGATAGGCATGTATCATGTCCCTTAAGGAGCCTTTACAATTTGAACATGTTGCTACCACATGTTTGGGAATATCTTTATCGAGAACGTCACTGAAAGTATCGAGAATTTGTTTTGTTTTAACTCTGAGGGATACCTTATTCTTCCATACAGGGAAATTTAATGTTCGAAAGATTGCAAAACCGCTTCCTCCTCCGCAACAGTAGTTCATTGAGCCATTTGGGTTCATCTCTCTGAAAGTTCCCGGTGTTATTGCCTTTATTATATCTCTCTGTGGTTTGTAAATTCCCATTAGCCTAACAATATTGCAAGAGTCATGCATTGTTACAGGAAAATTATTTCTCGAAGGGTCTAACTTTATTCGTCCACTCTTTACTATCTCCCACATAAGTGGTAAACAACTCTCTCTTTGAATGTTCCAGAGAGGAGAACTGGCAGGTAAGATTCTGTCAAATATTACTGTATATACTTTGTGAGAATGACCACATTCACCGATTACGACTTTCTTTACTCCAAGTTCATGGGCAATCTCAAGATGCCTCAACCCTACCCTTGCAAGTTCTACATCATCATACCAAGCGCCATAATTAACACCATCGTATCCAATTGTTTCACTGCTTAATGTGTAGTTAATCCCGGCTGCATCAAAAAGAATTGCAAAAGCTGCGATGTGGTCTGGCCAAGAAATGTATTCTCCACCGTTGTGATACAGGAGAATTTCTGCGCCCTTTTTGTCAACGGGAATTTTTATTTTTCTTCCGGTTTTTTCCTGTATGTCATCTTCGATAAATTTTATTATATCTCTAAAAGCCTCTGTTCTCATGCCAGTGGTTGAACCAGCCTTTAAATGCAGTCTCGTTCCTTTCAGAAAAATCTCCACAGGTGCCATTCCCAGCTCTTGACTGAATAACTTTCTTAGTTCTCTTGCAATCAGTCCATTGTCTATACCTACAGGACACTGTAGAACGCATCTTCTACATAAAGTGCAGCGATAGGCAAGTTCAAGAAGTCTTCGAATAGCAGCATATGTAACCTCTATATCTGCTCCTACGAAAGATTTTAAAAGCTTACCGCTGGTCGTAAAATGTCTTTTGTATATTCTGCGCAAAATTTCAGAACGGAAATTTGGTCTGTATATTTCTTTTTTTCCACTGCCAATATATACATGACATGCGTCAGCACAGGTGTTGCATTTCACACAATACTTTAAAGAGAGTAAGAGAGGCTTCATGAGAGTCCAGTTTGACTCAGGTAATATTAACTTTTGTATGCCCGTTAGAAATTTTTTAACTATTTGAGCTTTCTCCTCTTCATTTGGATTTTCGATTGGAAACACTGTATATCCATCAAGAGAGAAATCATATTTTTCAATCCATTCTTTGGAAAATTTATTGGGATGATTTTCTTCTGTAATGTATGGTGCTAAAGATACAAGCTCATTGTCCTCTATCTTTACTAAAGGCTCTTTTGTTTCAATGGAAAAATCTTTTAATGACTTCATAATTTCCTCCTATTTAAGATTTTTCATGGAGATTTGTATTTTTAGCATTTTCAAGCCAGTTCTGGTCAGAAAGCATGTGAGGCCCTGACCATCTGACTTTATAGTGAAGTTGTTGCATAATTTTCTTTTCCTCTTTAGAACCTTTAGTCTGAAATTCATCGCTCCATAAAATTTTATGAAATGTGAAAAACTTAACGGGACCGTGGAAAAATTTGGAAAAAGGAATATACATAAGAAATAACTCTACAAGAAGAAAATGGATTATTGTTAGCGAAGATATTTCATCAAAGGGTATGCTCAATTTTAAAACACCATCAACATAAATAAAGGCCTCACTAAGGGAACTATCTTGGATAAAGGAGAGAAAACCTGTAAAGAAAATTAACAGAAGAAAAATAAGATTGAAATATTCAATACCCGATGTATACAGCTTCAATTCCTTATTTATAAATCTTTTTGCTATTAGTCCTAAAGAACCAAAAACTCCTAAGACATATGAGAAAATTGGAACAATAACTAATCCCGATAGGTCTATGTCGGTAAATATTCCATCCAGGAGAAGTATTATCAACGTTCCAAAAAGCAACCCTACAGCCCAGTGTAAAGCCATAGACCAAATCCATAACCCATATTTGTTGAATTTATGAACTCTATGGAGAAAGAAAAGCTCTTTGAAAGGTTCTACGAATTCAAAATATGACCTCCGGGGATTATTCTTTTTAACCCAATCAATCTCCTCCATATAAGACCCACCATATCTTATTTTTTCAAGTTCACCCTTTGGAAGTGGATAAATTTCCCATCTTATGTTTAGTGGCATTTGAGAGATTTTATAAAACTTTATGGCAATTCCAGCAGTTAAAGCAACGGGAGATAAAACAGCCAAAAACAACAGTAAAGCTTCCATAGGCCCCTCCATATGTTTTTTTTATAAATTTATTAAAATAATTTATTTATAAATGTTATAAATAAGTCAATAAAAAAATCAAGTTAAATAAAAAATTTTATGAATTTATTTGCTTTTACTCGCTTAGTTGCTAAGATTAAGCTTTTTGATTGGATAACTTTTATGTGATATACTAACTAAGATTATGATTGATTTTATTTTCAATCCTTCATCTATTGCAGTTATTGGTGCTTCTTCTGAAGAGAAGAAGGTAGGTTATTCTGTCTTAAAAAATTTAATGACTGGCTTCACCGGTAAGCTATATCCCGTAAATCCTGGAAGGCAGGAGATTTTATCTCTAAAATGTTATCCTTCTGTCTCAGCAATACCTGACAGAGTAGACCTTGCCGTGATAGTTATTCCCGCCAAAGCAGTAGCAGAAGCCTTAAAGGATTGTGCTCAAGCAGGTGTTAAAGGTGTAGTTGTAATTACTGCAGGCTTTAAAGAAGTAGGTGGGGAAGGTCTTTTAAGAGAGAAAGAAATTGTTGACATTATAAGAAAAGCCGGAATAAGAATGGTTGGGCCAAACTGTCTGGGAGTCATGAACACAAAAAATAGAATGAACGCCTCTTTTGCTGCTGAACTGCCTCCAGAAGGTAGAATTGCCTTTTTTTCTCAGTCTGGAGCATTAGGTGTTGCCATCATAGACTGGTCTATAGAGAACAACTTTGGTTTCTCTAAGTTTGTAAGTTTCGGGAATAAAGCGGATTTGAACGAGACAGATTTTCTTGAGTATTTTGCCCATGACCCAGAGACAGATGTAATTCTTGGATATATAGAAGATATCGTTGATGGAAAGAGATTTCTTGAAGTGGCAAACAGAGTTACGAAAATAAAACCTGTCGTATTAATTAAGTCTGGAGCAACAGAGGCTGGAGCAAGAGCTGCCTCCTCCCACACAGGAGCTTTGGCAGGTTCAGACAGGGCCTTTAGTGAAGCTTTTAGAAAAACGGGGATAATAAGAGCATCGGGAATTCAAGAGCTTTTCGATACGGCTGAGATGTTTATATCTGGTCGAGCTCCGAAAGGCAGAAGACTACTAATAGTGACTAATGCTGGAGGACCTGGCATAATTGCGGCAGATACGGCTGACAAACTTGGAATAAAATTAGACCCCATGACAAGAAGCTCTATTGAAGCAATAGTTGAAAAACTACCATCAACAGCATCACTTTACAACCCTGTAGATATTATAGGAGATGCTACTTCTGAAAGATACAGGGTTGTTCTTGAACAGGCTTCAAAAGACCCTGCTGTGGAGGGAATTTGTGTTATTCTTACTCCTCAAGCTATGACAGATGTTGACAATATTGCAGATGTAGTAATATCCGCTGCTCAAAATACAGATAAACCTGTCTTTACCTCCTTTATAGGTGGTAAGAGAATAAAAAACGCCATATTAAAACTTAAAAAAGCAAGAATACCCTCTTTTACTGACCCCTCTGTATCAATAAATGCTTACAGCAGACTTATAAATTTTGTTGAAATGAAAAATAGAATATTTACCGAAGAAACTGCCCTTAGCATCCCTCTTGAAAATATTCAAAAAGCAGAGAGAATTATCAGTGAGTTACAGGCAAAAGGTGTTTCAGAAATAGGTGGAGAGGAAGCTATGGAGGTTCTATCCCTCTATGGATTCTCCTTCCCTGAAAGAGCTCTTGCAAAGACGCCGATGGAAGCAGTGGCCATAGCAGAGAGAATTGGTTACCCCGTTGTTATGAAAGTCTCTTCTCCTCATATTTTACATAAAACTGATGTTGGAGGAGTAAAGTTAAATCTCAACAATGAAAAAGCTGTATATAATGCTTTTTTAGAAATCACAACAAATGTCAAAAGAGTTATGCCAGATGCTTACATAGAAGGCGTCATGATATATGAAATGGTCACTGGTGGAAAAGAGGTTATACTTGGCGTAAGCTATGACCGAACCTTTGGTCACATGATAATGTTCGGATTAGGTGGAATATACGTAGAAGTTTTAAAGGATGTCTCTTTCAGAATAGTTCCTGTATCTGAAGAGGAAGCCTATGAGATGATAGGAGAGATAAAAGGTAGTAGAATCCTTGACGGAGTAAGAGGTGAAAAACCTTACGACAAAAAGGATATCGTAAATTGCATTAGGCGATTATCTAAAATCGTGCAAGATATACCTTTAATTAAAGAGGTGGACATCAATCCATATCTCGTTATGAACAATGGTGGAATAGGACTGGATGCAAGAATAATAATTTAGGAATTTTAGGGAGGCTTTAAAATGATACCAATTTTTATATTGTCAAACAGAGCATTCACTGGTAAGAACTTTTTTGCTCTTGGCTTAGCTTTAACTCTAAAAGAAAGGGGCTATAAGATAGGCTATATAAGACCTCTCGGACGAATTCCCTTCAAGAAAGGAGAAGAGATATTTGATGAGGAAGCTGTTTTTATAAAAGAAATCCTTGGATTAGAGGAACCTTTAAGTATAATCTCTCCCTTTGTCTTCACCTATGATACGCAATACAGGCTTCTTGAGGGTTCTGATTTAAAAGTTAAAGAAAAAGTTATTAATTCCTTTGGCAACCTGAACAATAAAGATTTTGTGATTGTCGTTGGTCCGAATAATATATTTGAAGGATTTACCCTTGGTATTGATGCCATAAGTCTTGTAAACGAAACGAATGGAAAGGTCATTGCTATACAACACTGGGATAGTGAACTTGCAATGGATGACATCTTTGGCATCAGACAGTTAACAAAGGATAAATTCATAGGTGCCGTCATAAACAAAATTCCTCCAGAACAGTTTCACCATGTAAAAGAAAAAGTAATGCCCTTCATTGAGGGAAAAGGTATCAGAGTGCTTGGGGCTTTTAAAAAAGATAAGTTTCTTGAAGCCGTTACAGTAAGAAGACTTATGGAAGCCATAAATGGAGGTCTTGTTTGCTGCGAAGACAAACTTGATGAATTTGTTGAAAATCTATCAATTGGTGCAATGGATACTGAAACCGCCCTTTCCTATTTTCTCAGAATTCCAAATAAAGCTGTGATAACGGGAATACACAGAACAGACATTCAGATAGTGGCAATGGAGACATCTACCAAATGTCTAATTCTTACAGGCGGTATGCATGTTAATGAGACAGTAACAGGGATTGCCAAGGCAAAGGGAATTCCTATAATAGTGACAGCTCTTGATACCTTCTCTGCTGTGGATAGAATGGAAAAGCTCATGGGCAAGGCAGTTATAAGAGAAAAGGAAAAAACATTAAAGGCAAAAGAAGTAGTAAGCTCTGACTTTGACTTGGAGGAATTTTTAAGAAGGACAAAAAATGACAGAAATTGAAAAAATTCTTCTTGATAAAGCCAATATTCTTGTTGAAGCCCTTCCATACATAAGAAAGTTCTACGGCAAGATATTTGTAATCAAATATGGTGGTGCTGCCCAAAAGGAACTTCCTCTCAAAGACGCTTTTGCCAAGGATATTGTCTTATTAAATTTCATAGGAATTAAACCAATTGTGGTTCACGGTGGAGGGCCAAAGATAACAGAAACAATGAAAAGACTTGGTAAAGAACCACATTTTATAAACGGCCATAGAGTAACTGACAGGGAAACTATGGAAGTAGTTGAAATGGTTCTGGGAGGAATAATAAACAAAGAGATTGTTCAGTTAATTAATGCTCACGGTGGTAAAGCTGTTGGTTTAACTGGAAAAGATGGAAATCTTTTACGAACAACGAAAAAAACAATGAAAATAAAAGAACAGGAGACAGACCTTGGATTCGTGGGAGAGATAGAGCAAGTTTCAACAGATATATTGGAAACTTTACAGAGAGACAGCTTTATTCCCGTAGTTGCTCCAATAGGTTTTGATAAAAATGGCAACAGTTATAACATAAATGCTGATACTGTTGCATCAAGTATTGCCGTTGCCGTAGGAGCGGAAAAGTTAATTCTTCTAACTGATGTAAAAGGTATATCCGATGAAACGGGAAATCACATACCAACTCTGAAAGTAGAAGAAGCTCTAAAACTAATAGGCGAAAATATAATATCTGGCGGTATGATTCCCAAAGTCCATGCTTGCTTAAATGCTTTAACAGGTGGAGTAAGAAAAACGCACATAATTGATGGTAGAATCCCCCACAGCCTTATTCTTGAAATTTTCACAAAGAAAGGAATAGGCACAGAGATTGTCCTTTAATGTCCTCCGTTAGATTATTAATTCAGTATGCTCCTCTAAACATAGGCAGTGTATTAAAACTATCACGGGAGGACTCCAAATATTTATTCAATGTTTTGAGAATGAAGAATGGAGAATTAATTGAGGTAACCGATGGAAAAGGTAGTTCTTTCCTTGCAGAGCTTGTTAACATTCAACATTTAAAAATACTTGAAAAAGTTCAATCTTTATCGGAAAACTCCTTTTCATTATTTTTATGTCAAGCTTTACTGAAAGGAGACAAGATGGATATGGTCGTGCAAAAAGCTACCGAGTTGGGTGTAAGAAAAATAATCCCTTTTTTTAGTGAAAGGTCTATTTTGAAGGATACACGTAAAGTAGACAGATGGCAAAAAATTGCAAAAGAAGCAACAGAACAGTCTGGAAGAAGTTTAATACCAGAGATAAGCAAGGTTCAGTCTTATAAAAATCTAATAGAAAACACAGAAAATGGAATTGTTTTTTGGGAAGGTAGTAAGGAAAATTTTATAAACATTTTCAATTATATTGATATTAGTAGCTCCCTATCCTTATTCATCGGACCAGAGGGAGGTTTCACAAAGGAGGAGATTAAAATAGCTGAGGATAAAGGATTAAAAATAGCCTCTTTAGGTAAGAGAATCCTAAGGGCTGAGACTTCAGCTATTGCTGCCTTAGCTATTGTTAATTTCTTAATGGAGAATTATGCTATAATTAAAAAATGACAGCGAAGGAAAAGGCTTTAAGAATCGCCAGATTACTTGATGAAAAAAAAGCCACTGATATAAAAATTCTCGAACTCAAAGACCTTACCATAATAACTGACTACTTTGTTATATGTTCTGGTGAAAGCACGACCCAGGTAAAAGCCCTTTCGGAACATGTTGAACAAAAAATGGAAGAAGAAGGTATCAGACCTCTTGGTATAGAGGGTTACATATATGCACACTGGGTTTTATTAGATTATGGAGATGTAATTGTTCACATATTTTTAGACGAGCAGCGTTATTATTATGACCTTGAAAGATTATGGCTTGATGCACCTCGAGTTTCTTATTTAGAGTTTTCCGAAGCAAAAATGAAATAAATTCTAACTCTTCTCCTTCAGAAAAAGTATACCCTTTTCAAAATTTTTTATGTTATAATTTTGCACTCATTTTTTAGGAGGGGTGTTATGAAAAGGAGAATTTTACGAGGAGTTTTGATTTTTCTTGTTTTACTCAGTTTTTCTTCGGAAATTTATGCTATTGAAAATGAAGTGGGTGCTTCATTTAGGTTAAGGCAGGAAATCTGGGACAATGTGGTTTCTCTTGGAACAGCCAGAGATGCACAGCCTGACAGGAATTTTTTTAGATTTAGAGTTCAACTGTGGGACAATCTAAAGTTTAATAATAACTTAGGAGCATATCTTAGAATTACGACAGAACCTAAGTATTTTTCTGGCCCTTACAGGTTACCACTTGATTACAATGGTAAGGAATTCACAAATAGAAAAAGATTTGACCAAGACGAAATAGTAATTGACAATCTCTACATTGACATCAAAAAACCCTTTGATTTGCCATTAAATTTCCGCTTTGGAAGACAAGATTTTCTTGGTAAAGACATGTACGGTGAGGGTTTTTTAATTCTTGATGGTACACCCGGAGATGGTTCAAGAACTTTCTATTTCAACGCTTTGAAAGCCTCAGTATTAATAGCTGAAGGGCACTCTGTGGACATTGTGTACGTATCAGACCCTAAGACAGACCAGTATTTACCAAGCATACATCCAGCCTATTATGACAGAGAAGACCGTGGGCGACTCTATATAGACCATAAAAAAAGACTTACTGCTTCTAATGAGAGAGGGTTTTGGATTTACGGAAGACACAAAATTGTGGAATGGCTAAATTTAGAGCCCTATTATATTTACAAGAAAGAAAAAGAATATATAGGCATTGCTGAAAAATATATAAACACTTTTGGTATGAGAGCAGTCTTTAAAATAAGCGATTTCTCTCTGCGAGGCGAGCTTGCAAAACAAACAGGAAAGGATGAGACAAATGATAAAAAAATCAGAGGACTTGGAGGATATATTTTTGCAGGATATGACTTTAAAAACTGTCCTTTAACACCAACTCTTGAGGCTGGTTATGTTTATTTGTCAGGTGATAATCAAGAAACCAAAAACAAAGACGAAGGTTTCAATCCTCTATTCTCAAGAGCTCCCCAGTGGAATGAACTATTGATATACACTTTAGTTCCTGAGACATCTGGAAACGGTGGCCCAATTCCAGGCTACTGGACAAATATAAAGGCAATTGTAACAAAGCTCAAATTAAATCCCCTAAAAGACTTCGGTATTACCCTCTCATACCAACATTTCTGGGCTGATGAGAGAACAAATATTACCAAAGGTACATATAAAGATATGTTTTCAAATAACGGTAAAAACAGGGGAGACCTGTGGGCAATTATTGGAAATTACAAGTTCAACAAAAATCTTGATGGAATGCTTCAGATTGAATACTTTGAGCCTGGAAATTTTTACTCGGACAAAACCAAAAGTGCTGCTTTTATAAGATGGCAACTTCAGTATAGGCTGTAATCAGTACAAAATTTAGAAAGGAGGGATGAAGCCATCCCTCCGTCAAAATCATATTAAATAATTTATGTCACTATGGCACAAAACAAAATCATATTTTAATGGGTCTTCGGGCTCAATTTGCCTTAGGTATTCGGTAATCTCTATTGCTGCCTTTAAATTCTGACTGTTTCTGTCTGTAAAACCCCATCTCTTTGAAACCCTCCATATATGCACATCAAGAGGTATTATAAGTTCAGCTGGCTTAATTATCTTCCATATTCCGAAATCGACATCTCTATTTCTCACCATCCATCTTAAGAAAAGATTAATTCTTTTGCATGGACTTCCTTTTGCCGGATGGGGTAAGAAATGTAAAAGCCCCTTAGTTTTTATATCTCTGCCATAAATTGGCGTTAAGTCTACTTTTAAAGCGATATTTATAAAATTTGTAATTTTAGAGACTGTCTCAGGATATTTTCTGTTAAATTGGCCATTAAAATTGGCAATATTAAAATAATACTCCAGTGAATTTGACGGTGAATTTCTAAGCATCATTTTAAGGATAAACATATAAGCAACAATATCATAGACAGAGCTAAACCTGTATTTTATTGTTAATTTCTTTATTAGATTTTTAGGCTTAAACTCTAAGATAAAATCGGAGGGATTACTTCCCATTATACCGAATAGCTTCTCCAGAAAATTGCAAAAACAATTAATATTTCCGTAAGCAAATGAAGAGGATAGGATGGCTGAAATTTCGATATCAAGGGGATATGAGAATTTTTTGGGAAACTTTATAGGGTCATTCTGTAAAGCTCGTCCAAAATCAAAGGAGTTATATAATCTTTCTAAACTCTCTCTTATCTTTTCCATCCTATATTTTTGATAATTTCTAATTCTTTATGCAATAATAAATTTTTAAACTATCAACTCTTTAAAATTTAAAACGCGATGATTTTTAAATAAAAAAGGAGGAAGCCATGGGAATGACAATAGCTGAAAAAATTCTTGCTGAACATGCAGGTAAAAAGGAAGTAAGCCCAGGAGAGATAATAAATGCAAAAGTAGATATTGTTTTGGCAAATGATATTACTGCTCCTATTGCAATAAAGGAGTTTGAAAAAATTGGAGTAAAAGAAGTTTTTGACAGAAATCGTATAGCCCTTGTTCCTGACCATTTCACTCCGCAAAAAGACATAAAGGCAGCGGAACAATGCAAGATGTTAAAAGATTTTGCCCGGAAATATGAGATAACCAACTACTTTGAAATTGGTCGAGTTGGCATTGAACATGCTCTTTTGCCAGAGGAAGGCATTGTGTTGCCAGGAGACCTGGTTATTGGTGCAGACAGCCATACATGTACCTACGGTGCTTTGGGGGCTTTTGCAACAGGCGTTGGCTCAACGGATGCGGCAATTGCAATGGCAACAGGTGAATGCTGGTTTAAAGTTCCCGAGTCAATGAAATTTATATACTACGGAAAGCTAAAAAAATGGGTTGGTGGTAAAGATTTAATACTGTATACCATTGGAGATATAGGTGTTGATGGAGCTTCTTACATGGCAATGGAGTTTACAGGTGAGGCAATTGACAGTATGCCAATGAGCGGAAGATTCAGTATGTGCAACATGGCAATTGAAGCTGGTGCAAAGACAGGCATAATTGTGCCAGATAAAATTACAGAGGATTACGTAAGGCAAAGGGCTAAAAGGCCTTATAAAATCTTTACTTCCGATTTAGATGCTAAATATTACGAAATAAGAGAATACGACTGTTCAAAAATTCCTCCTGTTGTGGCCTGTCCTCATCTCCCATCAAATGTAAAGCCCGCTGAAGAGCTGACAAACATAAAGATTGACCAAGTGGTTATTGGTTCGTGCACAAACGGAAGGCTTGAAGACCTAAGAGAAGCTGCTGAGGTGCTTAAAGGTAGAAAAGTCCATTCTGAAGTTAGAATGATAGTAATCCCAGCTACTCAAAAAATATACATGGAAGCTTTAAAGGAAGGTTTGATTGAAATATTTATAGAAGCGCAGGCAGTTGTATCTCCTCCCACATGTGGTCCTTGCCTTGGAGGACATATGGGAATTCTCGCAAAGGGAGAAAGAGCAATAGCTACAACTAATAGAAACTTTGTAGGTAGAATGGGTCATCCTGAAAGTGAAGTTTATCTGAGTAATCCAGCCGTTGCTGCAGCAAGTGGAGTGCTTGGCAGAATAGGAACGCCGGAAGAGTTAGGTTTGTAAATTTTTTAGAATATTTTTTTCAATTTTAAACATTTCTCTTGCTTGGCTTTTTGAACCTTCGTGGTCGTAGCCAAGCAGATGAAGTATACCATGAACAAGGAGTCTTTGCATCTCCTCCCAAAAAGTTGCTCCGTATTGCTTAGACTGTAGTAATGCTTTCTCTGGACAAATTAAGAGTTCTCCTAAATATACTTCTTCCATTAGAAAATGATTTTCTAAATAAGGGAAAGAGAGAACATCGGTGATATATTTTTTACCTCTGTATCTATAATTAATTTCTCTCATTCTTTTTCCTCCAATTAAAACAACTGATACTATAATCTTTTTACTCAGTATAGCCTTGTTTCTCTCTGTTATTGTGGTATTTCCCAAAAGTTGAATTATTTTTTTTGCTGTTGTGGTCAATCTTCTCTTTGAGATTTTTATTTTTCTCTGCCTGTTTGTTAATTCTATCTCTATCTTCAATCTTTCTTCTCTGTCTCTGGATAAGGAATTCTTTTATGAAAAATTCCTGTAAGCACATGCTCAAATCGCTTTTTAATTTCAATTAAATCTTTCAAGGTTATCTCACAATCATCAAGTTGACCGTCCAGAAAAATATTTTTGATTATTTTATCTATCAGATTTGAAATTCTTGCTGGCGTTGGTTCATCGAGAGTTCTTGCAGAGGCTTCAATAGCGTCTGCAAGCATTATAAGAGCAGCGAGTTTTGTCTGAGGTTTTGGTCCTGGATAGCGATAATCGATTTCAGACGGTGGAGACTCTTGTTCTTTCAAAGCTTTTTGATAAAAATAGGTTACAAGAGAAGTTCCGTGATGTTGCTGAATAACATCCTTAATTATTTCGGGGAGATTGTATTCCTGGGCAAGTTCGACACCGTCTTTTACGTGGGATATTATTATCATGCTGCTTAGATGGGGATTGAGTTTTTCGTGCTTGCTAATACAGCCTGACTGATTTTCAATGAAGTATTCAGGCATTCTTATCTTTCCAATATCATGATAATAGGCAGCTACTTTTGCGAGCAGAGGACTTACGCCAACAACTTCAGCAGCAGACTCAGCAAGACTTCCCACTATCATACTGTGATGATATGTTCCAGGGGCTTCTAATGAGAGTTGTTTCATTAAGGGGTGGTCTATATCAAGAAGCTCTATTAGACTAAGAGGTGTGGCGATTTTAAACAACTTTTCTACGACAGGAAGAAATAGAAAACAGAGAGCCGACACTGAAAAACCGTTAATCAAAGAAAAAACAGCCAAAAAATAAAAGGACTCAAAGGTAATCTCTTCGTTAATAAATAAAATTGACAAGGAAGATACGAGAGTGAGAATTACGATGTAACTTCCCGCGTTTATTATGTCGCTCCTTTTCTTTACCCTTATGAGACTAAAAGCTGCAATAAGGCAGGTAATAAAAACAAATAATGGGAAAAGGGATATTTTTATCCATATACCTATCATCAAGCTGAGTATAAGAGAAAAGGTAATGGCTGTATGAAAATCAAAAATCATTACTACAATGACAGCACCTATTGCTAATGGTATGCCAAAGTAGTGAATAAAAAAGTTTTCAATATTTAATCCCTTTGAGAAAATCGAAAAAAAATGTTCAAACAGTCTGGCTGAAACTAAGTTAAATATAAAAAGACTTCCAAGAAGAGCAAGCATTTTTTTCTTTTTAAGGTAAGCTGGCTTATACCTTTGCAAGTCCCTGTAAAAAAAGACAAGAAGAATAAACACTAAAATTAAACTGCCCACAAAAGACATGAAACCTCTTTTGTAATCATTAAGAAGTAGAGAAATTATAAATGATAACAGAACTATAGAGTAAAGAATATCCCTTTCAATAAATTTCTTTATTTGTTTGCCATTTTGAGTGGGCTTAAATTTATCTATAAACTTTCTTAGATAGCTTCTGTTTGGCGTTAGAGGTTTAAGTGGTTGACTGTCTTTCGTGCTTTTCATAGGCTTTTATAATCTCCTGAACAAGTCTATGTCTAACCACATCTTTTTCGCTAAAATTTATAATTTTTATCCCTTCGATATCTTTTAAAATTCTTAATGCCTCTACCAATCCTGAAACTTTTTGAGGTGGCAGGTCTATCTGGGTGATATCACCTGTTATTACTGTCTTTGAACCAAAACCAAGCCTTGTTAAATACATTTTCATCTGTTCGGTCGTTGTATTTTGTGCTTCATCAAGAATGATGAAGGCATCATTAAGTGTTCTACCTCTCATAAAAGCAAGAGGTGCAATCTCTATGGCACCCTTTTCTATGAGTTTAGAGGCTCTGTCAAGGTCGAGCATATCGTATAAAGCGTCATAAAGAGGTCTCAGATAGGGGCTTACTTTTTCCTCAATCGCACCTGGAAGAAATCCCAGTTTTTCACCTGCCTCTACAGCTGGTCTTACAAGAACAATCCTTGACACTATTCTACTAAGCAGAAAATGAATAGCCATTGCCATGGCCAGATAAGTTTTACCTGTACCTGCAGGTCCTATGCCAAAGACTATATCATACTTTAATATTGCTTCCATATATTCTTTTTGAGTTTCCGTCTTAGGAATAATAACTCTTTTACGAGAGGGAATAGGAATACCACCCTTGAAAAGTCCTAATATTGACACAGGTCTGCCTTCTTTTAAACCTTGAAGAGAATGCATAACATCTTCAGGTTTGATTATATAGCCCTCTTTGTTTACAAGCCTTATATCTTCGATTATTTTCTCTGCTTGTTCTATGTCTCTTTCGTCTTCGCCTTGAATAATTAATTTATTACCTCTTACGCTAAGGGTGACATTTAGAACATCTTCAATTAATTTGAATATCTTATCTAAGCCACCATGAAGAAAAGGATACTCCCTTTCCTCATTTAGTTCTATTATGCGTGCTATTTTTTACCTCCTGTAGAAGCAATATTGACTTTAACTATAAAATTCTCAATTCCCTTAGCATTGAGTTCTTCCGAGAGTTTCTTTGCCTGCAAAAATCTATCAAATCGCCCTACCCTTACCTTATATAAGTCCTCTTTTGAGAGAAATGATTTATAGCCAGCATTTTCAAGCTTTTCTTGAACTGTTTTAGTATTCGAAATATCCGAAAAAGCACCCACCTGAACTGTATAAAAACTTCTCTTACCTGGCAGAGATTTTTGTGGAGACTTTCTTAAAGCTGAAGTTTGTAATTTTTTTAATCCTTTTTCGGTAGATTTCCTTCTCTCTAAATTCTTAGTCTCTGCTTTTTCTTCTTTTTCTGACTGGTCTGTTTTAGTAATTTTCTCCTTCTCGGTGGCCTGTTTTTCTATGTTTTTTCCCTCTTGTTTAGGAATTTGAGTTTTTTGTTCCTCCGATGGAGATTCTTGCTTTTTTGCAAAAGCCGTATCTACTGTCTGCGGTAATACAGTCTTCTCTGCTTCATTGACTCTTTTTATCTCTATTTCTTTTACTGGTGTTGTTATGTAGCCAATTGTATATCCTATCACAATACCTACAAAGGCAATAGCTGTGAGAATTAATATAAAAACTCTCTTATTAATCACCAGTAACTCATCTCCTTTTTGTTTCATATGATTAACATAGCATCGCCATAGGAAAAAAATCTATATTTTTTTTCTATGGCTTCTTCATATGCTTTCTTTACGTGACGAGACTGACAAAAGGCATATACAAGAGCAAGAGGAGTAGATTTGGGTAGATGGAAATTGGTGATAAGTGCATCAATTACTTTGAATTCATAGCCAGGATAAATAAAAATATCTGTGCATCCTCTAACAATGCTTTTATCTGAGCCAGTATCTTCGAACTTTCCAGAAGCATAACCTTCAAGGGCTCTTGTGGTAGTTGTTCCCACTGAAAAAATCCTTTTACCTTGGGCTTTAGCTTTTAAAATGTCCTCAAATAATCCTCTTTCGATTTCAAAGTATTCCGAATCCATTTTATGTTTTTCAATCTCTTCTGATTTAATCATTTTAAAAGTACCTACACCCACATGAAGAGTTATAGCCTTTATGAAAACTCCTTTTTTTGAAATTCTCTCAAGGAGCTTCTCTGTAAAATGTAGTCCTGCAGTAGGTGCTGCAATAGAACCGTTTTTCTGCGCATATACTGTTTGATATGTCTCTCTGTCTTCGTCCACAGGCTTTCTTTTAATGTAAGGTGGAAGAGGCATTAGGCCTTTTTCAAGAATGAAATTCTTTGCAGAGTGTGAATCCAAGTCAATAAATACAAGCTCTTTGCTGTTTGAGTTTTTTCTTATAAGGCATTTTATTTCATGTACTAATACTACTCCCTCATAATCACCTTTTGTCATTATCTCCCATCTGCTTTCTTCTGCCTTATTCTCTTTGATAAGTAAAATTTCTATTTTTCCTCCCGTTGGTTTTCTGCCAATCAATCTTGCAGGAATAACTTTTGTGTTATTGATTATCAAAAAATCTCCCTCATTAAGATAATCTGTAATCTCGAAAAAAAGTCTATGTTCTATCTGACCCGTTTCTCTATGCAACACAAGAAGTTTAGCCTTATCTCTATCTTTAAGGGGTTGCTGTGCAATTAGAGATGCAGGAAGGTTATAGTTAAGCTCAGTTATTTTCATTTATCTTACTTAACTCTGTTCCTGAATAAAAGTATTGAAGAATCTCTCTGTAATTTTTACCCTCCTGAGCCATCTGAAAAGCACACCACTGACACATCCCTACGCCATGGCCGTATCCATGACCTTCAAAAACAACTCCATCCTCTTCAAATCTGATATCGGTGACCATTGTGCTTGGAAGTAAAGACCACTTAAGCAGTTTTCTTAATTCCGTTGCTTTTATTGTTTTGCTATTCTGTCCATTGAGGAATTTTATCTCTTTCACTCTACCTGTATTTGTGTGGCTTACAATTTCTACTTTAGAAATTTTTTCCATTGAAAGAGCTTTTTGAAGTATCTCTAAAGATATCTTTTTTTCCCAAACAGTATAAGGTGAGGGCGTAAAAGGAACTTCTACGGCCTTTAGATAAGGATAGTCTCTTCCAAAAACTTCCTTAGGTTCTTCTGTTTTACCTACGCTGCAGGCATGATAAAAAGCCATGATAGGCTCTTTATTGTAAGTTAATATTTCTCCTTGTGTGTCTTTTACGGCTCTCTCAATTTCATCGTTTCCCGCTTCACCCTTATAAACCTGATGAAAAACAGAGGAAGTGACGTCATAAAAATTTTTATCTCTGTTTCTTATTATATGGGCAACAGCATAAGTCCTTGCTAAAACAGCCTGAGCTTTTAAAGCTTCAATGGGCCAATTAATTCCAACTTCTGAAGCAACAACACCTTTCACATATTCTTCGAGACTTACAACATTTATCAAAAAGTATCCTTCATCACCTTTCCACAGCTCTATTTCTCCCTGATAGGCTGCTCCGCTTACTATTGCCTTGGCAGACACTTTTTTTATTCTCTCAAGGTTGTTTGAGTTCGGTCTGTTTTCTCCAAGAAGCACTCTTATAAAGTTCGTTTCATTTTTATTCTGAGAGTAACTCACATTAAAGCTCAACAATACTGCCACTAAAAAAATTAAGATTTTGATGATTTTCATCGTCTGTGAAATAGATAAAATATCAAACTTAAAATTATACTAATAAGAATTGAAGTGCCGATAGGCAGATAGAGCGTGAAATTTTTTCTTTCAATCACTATGTCACCAGGAAGCTTTCCAATAAAAGGAATTTTTCCTGCAAAAGTTATTAAAACTCCTATGATAATTATTAAAGCTCCAATTAAAATTAGCAGTTTGCCTATTTCACTCATACTCTATTTGCCTCAAATATCTTTCCGCCTCTGAGTATATACAGCCACAGTATTTTTGCCTGAATAGTTCTAACTCCCTTGCCTTATTCATTCCCTTTTTAAATCCTTCTCTAAAATCTTCTGTTAAAAAACTAATACCATACTTGAATGCAAGCTCTTTGCCTATTTTTAATATTTTATCAAACTTCTGATAGGGACTTACCAGCAAAGTAGTT
The DNA here is from genome assembly GCA_002339325.1 of Nitrospiraceae bacterium UBA2600. GTDB lineage: Bacteria > Nitrospirota > Thermodesulfovibrionia > Thermodesulfovibrionales > Thermodesulfovibrionaceae > Thermodesulfovibrio. Next base: position 22,428 of record DDKK01000036.1, read on the forward strand.
GTAAATAATTCTATATTTAGCTCTTTTGATTTTTTTGCGGTTCTTTCGAGTCTTAACTGATAACAAATTTGGCATCTTTCCTTTTCTTTTCCCATAACCATTCTTAAAAATTTATAAAATTCTCTGTAGTCTTGGTCATAAACAACTGTAAGCTTCATCAAATTTTCAAGTTTATTAACAGATTCAAGTCTATTTTTGTACTCCGAGTAAGGATGAATATTAGGATTATGCCAATAGAGAACTATTTCAAATCCTCTTTTCTGTAGAATTTCAACGGGATATAAAGCACAGTTGCTGCAACATGTGTGTATTAGTATTTTCATAATTAGAAAAGTTTTTCCGGTATTCTTTTTTTAAGAACCTCATAGGCAAGACGGGTTGCTACCCTTCCCCTTGAAGTTCTCTCAATAAAGCCCTCTTGCATCAAATAGGGTTCATAAACATCTTCAATCGTATCTTTGTCCTCTCTAAGAGAAGCAGCTATTGATTCAATACCTGCAGGACCACCATTAAATTTATCTATTATGGTAAGAAGAATTTTTCTGTCCATGTCATCAAGTCCGTAATCATCAACGTCCATAGCAAGCAGGGCTTCTTTTGCTATATTTATGTCAACTATTTCTTTTTCATTCACCTGTGCGAAATCCCTAATCCTCTTGAGAAGTCTGTTTGCTATTCTTGGCGTTCCTCTTGAACGTCTTGCAATTTCGCTTGCCGCTTCTTCAGTAATTGATATTCCGAGGATATTTGAAGACCTTTTTATAATTTCAGAAAGCTCTTCTGGCGTATAAAACTCCAATCTAAAAACTACACCAAATCTATCTCTCAACGGAGAAGTAATTAGTCCAGTCCTTGTTGTTGCTCCTATAAGAGTAAACCTCGGAAGATTAATCTTGATTGAACGGGCAGAAGGTCCCTGTCCTACAATTATATCAAGAGTGAAATCTTCCATTGCCGGATATAAAATCTCCTCAACCATTCTTGGTAGTCTGTGAATTTCATCAATGAATAGTATATCTCTGTCTGTTAAATTTGTAAGTATTGCTGCCACATCTCCAGCCCGTTCAAGCACAGGGCCAGAGGTGCTTTTAATGTTTACACCGAGCTCATTGGCTATTACCGTTGCAAGAGTTGTTTTGCCAAGCCCAGGGGGGCCACAGAACAAAACATGGTCGAGAGGCTCACCCCTCATAATTGCTGCTTTCACAAAAACTTCGATATTTTCTTTAATCTTTTTCTGGCCAATAAAATCTTTGAGCGTTCTTGGTCTAAGAGTTATATCAAGTAACTCATTATTCTGCATGTTTACTCGACAAGATAACTAAGCATTCTTTAATAATAGAAGCTTCATCTTTGTTTTTATCATAAATTTTTTCTAAAGCTTCCTTGACTTCGGTTTTTTTGTATCCAAGATTTATAAGAGCCGAGAGAACATCTTCATATTTCATATCCTTTTCATATTCTAAGATGGGTAAAGCGCCTTTAAGTTCAAGAATAATTCTTTGAGCAGTTTTCTTTCCAATCCCTGGCACTCTGCTTAAAGATTTAACGTCTTCCTTTTCTATAATACTTTGCAACATATTTCTGTCATAAGTTGAAATAATGTTCATAGCTGTTCGAGGACCTATTCCAGAAATCTTAATTAATTCCTCAAAAAGTTCTCTTTCATATAATTCAAGAAAGCCATAAAGCTCTATTGATTCTTCTTTAATACTGACAGAAGTATAAACCTGAACATCTTCTTCTTTCCTTATTTCTTGGGAAACCCTGAAGGGAACTCTTATTGAGAAACCAATACCGCCAACCTCTATTACAAGTCTGTCTGGCTTAACAGTAACTACCTTACCCCTTATAAAATCAAACATTTATTTATTTTAACACTTCCAGGGATTTTTTTGAGTTAATATGACAAATAGCTACAGCCAGCGCATCTGAACAGTCATAGGATATTCTAATGTTAAGAGACAGAAAATTCTTTACCATACTTTTTACCTGAATTTTATGAGCCCTTCCATAACCAGTAAGAGCTTTTTTTATTTCTGTTGAGGAATACTCATATACTTCAAGGCCTTTCTGGGCAGCAATAAGCAATGCTATTGCTCTTGTATAGCTTAATACGAAGGAAGAAGGAATCTGCTTTCCAACAAATGCTTTCTCTAAAGCCATTTCCAGAGGACTATAGCGATCTATTACTTCCGTAAGAGAGTTGTATATAATTTCTAATCTCTGCGGTATTTTAATTGTATGAGAAAGATTAAAAGTGCCAGCTGTTAATAGTTTCATTGTCGTAGAGTCAACTAAGCCATAGCCAAAGTGTCGGCTTCCAGGGTCTATTCCGATTACAATCATTGTCTCATCTTTTTCTTTGTAGCGGGAATTTCAAAGAGTATATCTTCCACAAGTTCACATAATATATGACCTAAAGTTATATGTGTTTCCTGTATTCTCGGTGTTTCCTCCGAAGGAACAGCAAAGGCATAATCTACCCTCGATATAAGTTTTTCTCCTTTCTTACTTGTGAAAGCTATGGTTTTTAGTCCCCTTTTTTTAGAGGCTTCTACGGCTTTGATTACATTTCTTGAAGAACCTGATGTGCTTATGGCTATCGCAATATCACCTTTCTGACCCAATGCCTTTATCTGCTTTGCAAATATTTCGGAATAGTCATAATCATTTGCTATTGCAGTTATCACTGCCATATCAGTATTAAGAGCAATTGCTGGAAGTCCCGGTCTTTCTCTTTTAAAACGATTAACGAACTCTGCTGCTATATGAGAGGCATCGGTAGCACTGCCTCCATTACCAAAAATTAAAACCTTACCTCCCTCACTCAAGGTTTTGGCAATAATCTCCGCTGTTTCTTTAATCAAAGTCAGATTTTCTCTGAAAAACTGCTCTTTTACTTTTATTGAGTTTTCATAGGCTCTTTTGATTTTTTCTTCTATCTCCATCAATCCTCCTCCTTGAAACATGGATAAAGTTTATCATAGGTAACTAAAATGTGTTCTGGGACAACCCTCACATCTTCAAGTATCGTCATAAATCCTACGTCTCCAGCCCAGCGAGGAACTATGTGCCAGTGAAGATGTTCATCAATACTTGCTGAGGCTACAACTCCTATATTAAGACCTACATTAAAACCATCGGGATGCATAACTTTCTTAAGACACTTTATTGATTTTACTGTAAGAATCATGCACTCTGTATGCTCTTCGATTTCTAACTCTTCAAGAGTATGAACATGCCTGTATGGAACAACCATTAAATGTCCTGAACTATATGGATACTTGTTCATTATTACAAAAGCAAGTTTGCCCCTGTATAAAATGAGATTATCCCTGTCATTTTTTCCCTTGGGTTTATCACAAAATATACATCCCTTTTCTTTTTCTCCCAATATGTATTCTATTCTCCATGGAGCCCAAAGAACTTTCATTGTAATCTCCTTAAAGCTTCTTGTGCATCTTCCCAGGTAAGCCATTTATCCTTCCTATTTCTAAGCAAATAGGCAGGATGAAAAGTTGGTACTACAGGAATGTTTTTGTAATAAAAAACATTGCCTCTTATTTTTGAGATAGCCAAATCTTTAATTTTTCCTTTCATGCCCATTAAAACATAGGTAGCCACCTTACCAAGAGTCATAATTACTTTAGGTGAAACAATATCGATTTCGTTTTGTAAGTAGTCAAAACAAAGAGAAACTTCTTCTTCAAAAGGGTCTCTGTTTTCTGGAGGATGGCATTTAACAGTATTTGTTATATATACATCCTGTCTTTTAAATCCCATTTTTTCAATGAGGTTTGTTAATAGTTTACCTGCTTCTCCAACAAATGGACTACCCTGTCTGTCTTCCTCAAATCCAGGAGCTTCTCCTATAAACATAAGTTTTGCCTCTATATTTCCCTCTCCGCACACTGCCTGCGTTCTACCTTTGCTTAAGGAACACTTTTTACAAATTTTGATTTTTTCATTTATTTTTTTTAGCTTATCTTCTTTTTTTGATTCCTTCATTGAATTCAAATTATCTGCTTCATTCAAAAAAGATTCTATAAAACTTGAAGGTAACTCTGTAAAGCCAAGGATTCTGTAGAATTTCAATAAATCATTAAAGCTATCTATCTCTCTCCCCATCTCAATTTATCCCTTAATATCTTAAAATAATCTCTTCCTACGGGAGCTATTATTAAAGTTTTTTCCTCTGCAATAAAACATCTAACTCGGTCATTTTTTTTCAATGCAAATCCTATCTGACCGTCAACTGTTAAAAAAACATCTCTTACTTGCGATGAAATTACTATTTCTATAACAAAATCGTCAGGCAGAACAACAGGTCTTACACTTAGAGTGTGGGGACATATGGGTGTAAATACTATTCCTTTAAGGATTGGATAAAGTATCGGACCGCCGGCAGAAAGATTGTAGGCTGTAGAGCCTGTAGGAGTTGATATTATCACTCCATCCGCTTTTATCGTGGCTACATATTGATTATTTATATAGAGGTCATAATTAGAGATTTTTGCCATAATTCCCTTGCCTATTACGATATCATTTAGACCAATATAGCGGGATAATGTTTTATTATCTCTATAAATCTCAGCTCTGAGCATGCTTCTCTCTTCAATTTCATATTTACCAGAGAATATTTCATTGAGACATTCAATGAGATTTTCTCGAGGAATTTCTGTTATAAAACCCAGATTCCCCATATTTATGCCAATTATGGGAATTTTTCTGCCACCGACAATTCTTGATACGGCAAGCATTGTTCCATCTCCACCCAGTACTATCAAGGCATCGGAGCTGTGTATAGTTTCAATCTCTGAATGACTGAAAGTGGAAAATTCGCCGACAGAGTGGAAAAGATTACATTCACTACCCCTTTCTTTTAGCCAGTCTTGTACTTTAAGGGCATTGTTAATTGCTAAATTATCATTTTCTTTGTACAAAATTGATACATTTTTAAACATTTAACGCTAAAACTCCATTTCGAAAACTCTTGTGTTATTGTCTATTAGCTGTATTTTAATCTTTATAGAGTTCGCCGGCAAATGCTTTAATCTATCTGCCCACTCAACAACACATGTTCCCTGTTCAAAGTAATCCCACAAATCAAGTTCTTCCTCATTTATACTGTCTAATCGATACAAATCTATGTGATAAAAGTTTCTTTCTTCATAACTTGAGACGATAACAAAACTTGAACTCATTACGTCTTTTTCATCTATTCCAAAAGACGAGGCAATTCCTTTTGTAAGAATTGTCTTACCAACGCCCATCTCTCCATAAAGGGCTACTACTTTTATAGATTCCCTCTGCACAAAACTACCTATTATCTTCCCAAAAAGTTTTGTCTCCCTCTCAGAATAGGTGTATATCTTCATTTTTTCAGATTTTTATAGATGAAAAGAACAATTCCTATGCTTATGGCAGAGTCAGCCAGATTGAAAGCGGGCCAATGAAATCCGCCTATATGCAAATCAACAAAATCAATCACATAACCCCGTAGTATTCTATCTGTAACGTTACCTAAAGCTCCTCCTATGAGAAGAGAGTATACGTACCAATTCTTACCATCCTTCAATAAAAAATAGACAAGTAAAAGAGTTGCCAACATTGCAATCAAAATGAAAATACCACTCCCTAAAAATTTCATAAGACCAAAAGCAGTGCCTGTGTTTTCGACGTAAACAAGGTTTAAAAAGGGTAGTAAACTAATAATTTTTTCAGGATACAAAAACTTGATAGCTAAATATTTAGTTATCTGGTCGAGCAAAAGTATTAATGCTATTAATGTAGAGGTTTTTAACTTATAATTCAAGGGCATGATAACATCTTGGGCATATGTCTTTCTCTTTAAGCTTACCAACCATGGGAGAATAATTCCAGCATCTCTGACATTTCTGTCCTTCTGCCCTTTCTATAGTTACATTAAATTCCTTTTCATCGGCATTATAACTTTTTAATTCTACCTGAGAAACTATGAACAGGGTTGGAAGAAAATCTGTATAAGGCTTTAAGAATTCACTTAAAGCATCGTTCACATGAAGAACAACCTTAGCCTCCAGTGAATTACCAATAAACTTTTCCTGTCTCTTTATCTCTAAAGCTTTGTTTACTTCGTCTCTTATGTCAATAAGTTTCTGCCACTTTACCTCAAGCTCTTCCTCTATAAATGCTTGATTAACCTCTGGCATTTTTGAAAGAAAAACACTTTCTTCATCTTTAAATGGTAGATGCTTCCATGCCTCTTCGGCAGTAAAAGATAGAACCGGCGCTAAGAGTTTTATTAGAGAGTTTGCAATGTTGTACAAAACCCATTGGGCTGCTTTTCTTTGAGGACTATCGGTTCTTGAGGTATAAAGTCTGTCCTTGAGAATATCGAGATAAAAGGCACTCATATCAGTAACGCAGAAATTATGCACCGCATGAAATACTTGATGAAACTCAAAATCTTCATAAGCCTTCCTTACTTTTTTAATCAGTCTTTGAAGTTTATGCATAGCCCATCTGTCAATTTCTAATAGGTCTTTTGAATAATCCTTACCGTCATAGTCATAAATGTTTCCTAATAGGTATCTAAGAGTATTTCTTATTTTTCTGTATGCTTCAGTAAGTCTTGACAAGATTTCCTTTGAGAGTTTTATGTCGTCTCTGTAATCCTCTGCTGAAACCCAAAGCCTTACAATATCTGCTCCATTAAGATTGATTATCTCCTGAGGAGAAATTACATTTCCGAGAGATTTCGACATTTTTCTTCCCTGCCCATCAACAGTGAAACCATGCGTTAGAACAATTCTGTAAGGTGCTTTTCCCTTATTTCCTGTTGAAGCCAATAGCGAACTCTGAAACCATCCTCTGTGCTGGTCACTTCCTTCAAGATACATATCAGCAGGCCAACTAAGGCGAGAATCTCTTTCGAGAACAGCGGCATGGCTAACTCCTGAATCAAACCAAACATCAAGGATATCCTTTTCCTTTTGGAATTCTCTCTCTCCGCACTGAGGACAGCTGTAGTTTGGTAAAAGCTCATCAAGAGAAAGCCTGAACCACACATCCGAGCCTTCCTTTTCCACAAGTTCAATTATTTTATCGAAAAGTTTTTCGTCCTTTATTATGTATCCGCAGTTTTTACATACGAAAAGAGTTATAGGTACTCCCCAGCTTCTCTGCCTGGATAAACACCAGTCTGGCCTTCTTTCAACCATTGAATAAATTCTCTCACGACCCCAGGAAGGAATCCATCTTACTCTGTCTATCTCGTTTAAAGCCCTCTGACGTAGAGCTTCATGACGCATTGAGATAAACCACTGAGTAGTTGCTCTAAAAATAACAGGTTTTTTGCATCTCCAACAATGAGGATAGGAATGGGTTATTTTACCTTCCCATATGAGCAGCCCCTTTTCTCTGAGATGTTCAATGATATCTTTGTTTGCGTTGAAAACATTTAAATTGGCAAAAAGAGTAACATCGCTTGTAAATCTTCCTTTATCATCAACGGGTGCATATATTTCAAGTCCGTGCTTCAAGCCAACTTCATAGTCTTCCATTCCATGTCCAGGTGCAATATGAACAATGCCTGAGCCTTCTGCTGTCTCTACAAAATCGGCTGTTACTATCTTTGAAATCCTATCTATAAAAGGATGTTTTGTTCTTATGCCTTCAAGATAAGAGCCTTTAATACTGAAGAGTGGTTCTTCCTTAATCTCTATTTTGTCTTTTAAATTGTTAACTGCCTCCTTTACAATTATAAGCACTCCTAAGGGTGATTGAACTCCAATATAGTCAAACTCCGGATTTACTGCCAATGCCAAGTTTGCAGGTAGCGTCCAAGGTGTTGTTGTCCATATGACAATGTATAATGGCTGATTTTTCACCGGAAACTTCTCTTTATCAATAACTTCAAAGGCAACGAATATGGATGGCGATTCTTTTTCAGCATATTCAACTTCTGCATCAGCGAGGGCTGTAACACAAGAAGGACACCAGTATACTGGTTTTTTCCCTCGATATACATAACCATTTTTAACGAATTGTAAGAACTCTCTTACAATAGTAGCTTCATAATCATTAGACATCGTTATATAGGGAGTGTTCCAGTAGCCAAAAATACCTAATCTGATAAACTCATCTCTTTGAATATTTATGAACTTTTCTGCATATTCTCTACAGAGCTGTCTTTTTCTAAAAATATCTACTTTATCCTTTTCTTTTCCCAGAGACTTGTCAACCTGAAGCTCAATTGGAAGTCCATGACAGTCCCACCCTGGAACAAAAGGGCAGTATTGACCTATCATCGAATGGTATTTAACAATAATATCCTTTAAAATCTTATTCAATGCATGTCCTATGTGAATATGCCCATTTGCATAGGGAGGACCGTCGTGAAGAATAAACTGCCCTGAGGATTCTTTTTTATTTTTTTGTTGAAGCTTTTCATAAATACTATTTTCTTGCCAGAATTTAAGAATTTGAGGCTCTCTCTCAGCGAGATTAGCCTTCATGGGAAAGTCAGTCTTAGGAAGATTTAAAGTGTCCTTATAATCCTTAGGCATAAGTAAAAGATTACCACAATTTTTGCCTAAAATTCAATTACAACTATGTTCTTTTCCGCTTCTCTCTCTCTTTACTTATTACAAATCTCACAATAATATCCTTATGCCAATCTTTCATGTTAATAAATCTAATACCTATGTCATAATTACCATTGATTTTATTACACCTAATGACTTCTCCATGAGTGATAATTCCAACGAAAGATTTTGATATGGAAAGTATCATTTTTATACCGACAAAAGACCCTATGTTATAGCTTATTTCCGATAAAAAACCTATTCCTCCTGCACTTAAATTTACTAATTTCTCTGGTAAACCTGAAAGACCGCGTTGCTGTAGTAAAAGCAAGTTCATGATTGCATTTAATTTCGTGTTCATCTCTTCTAACTTCTGATTTATTTCGTTTCCTGTCAGGATTTCTGGCATATCATGAATTGAGAAGTCTACATCACCGATGATTTCTGTCTCAAGTTTTTCTATATCTTGAACCTGGATATCATGGATTTTTATAGGTATTGATACATCAATTCTCGCAAATTCTCTCATGTTTTCATAGTCTTCCATAATCTTACCTCATTATTATGATTTCTATTCTTCTGTTTTTCTCCCTTCCTTCCTCTGTATCATTGTCTGCGATTGGCGAGTATTCTCCGTGGGCAGTTGCAGTAAGTCTTTCAGGAGATATGCCTTTTTCTCTTAAATAGTATAAAACAGAAAGCGCCCTAAGGGCAGATAAATCCCAGTTTGACCTGATAAACTCACTGCTTATTGGAATATTATCCGTATGTCCTTCTATAGAGATTTTGTTCGGTATCCGTTTGAGAATGGTTGATAGTTCATCTAAAAACAGCTTGGATTCATCGGTCAGTTCGTATTGTCCTGATTTAAATAAAATTTTGTCTTGTATTCTTATCATGTATCCCTGAGGTAATTCTTTATACTCAATGTCTGCAGATTTGTATTTTTCCTTTAAACTTTCGATAAACTTAAAAATTTCTGGTTTTTCAATGATTACGTTTTTAATAGGGCTCTCAATAACCCTGAATGCCTGATTTAATGATTGGGAAAATTCGTTAACTTTTTTGGTATCTACCGTAGAAAGTGCATATAGGGCAACAAAAAATGTAAAAAGCAGCGTAAGAAAGTCAGCATACGAGATTAGCCATCTGTCTATGTTTTCCTGCTCTTCCTGTTCCTGTTCATTTTCATCGTATTTCATAACTGCTTTTCCCTTATGCTTTCAAGGATATCTCTTAAATAGGCTGGATTTACTCCCTTTTCTATTCCTTCTATGCCTTTAAGAACTAAAAGATTTTTTCTAATTTCCCTTTTTGCTTTCTGAATTATTCTTTTAGCTAATGGGATAAAAATAAGATTTGCAGAACCAACACCATAGATGGTTGCAACAAATGCAATTGCAATGCCAGTGCCTATTTTAGAAGGTTCTGTAATATTCTGTAGGACATGAATAAGTCCTAATACAGCACCGATAATTCCAATTGTAGGAGCATAACCACCTGCTGATTCAAAAACTTTTGATGCAGTTTTTACTTCATCTTCAAAATTTTTTATTTTCTTTAAAACTACATCTCTTATTACCGATGCCTCATAACCATCCACAACCATTCGCATATTTTCCCGTAGGAATCGGTTTTCAATACTGGACAGCTCTTTCTCAACAGCAAGAAGCCCTTTTTTTCTTGCAATCACAAGCAAGCCAATAATTTCCTCTATTAGCAATCTCTCTTCGTTTTTTATTTTTCTATCTAATAAAGCAATTTTTAAACCTTTAAGGCCTAATTTTAAGTCGTAAGCGGGAAAACTTACTAAAACAGCTCCAGCGGTGCCACCAAAAACTATAAAAGCAGCACCTAACTGAATAAGATGTCCCGTCGAACCACCTTCAACTATATTTCCTGTTACTATCGCTCCTAAACCTATGAATAGGCCAAATAAAAGGAATTTATCTATCATAATTCTTAAATTTCAAAATTTAATTATTTTAACATTTTCTGAATAAATATGACCCAATTACAGTAATCTTACTCCCTGTTCAGCCAGCTTTGACCTTACCGTTGTCTTAAGATTTAGATAGCAAAAATTTGACTCCTCTATAAATCTATCGACCAGATAGGCAATACCCGATGAGGTGGCATCAAGATAGGGGGTGTCAATCTGTTCGAGGTCTCCGGTGAATACTATTTTTGTTCCTTCACCAGCCCTTGTTACAATAGTCTTTACATCTAAGGGTCTAAGATTTTGTGCTTCATCTATGATAATAAAGCTGTCAGGCAGGCTCCTTCCCCTTATAAATGTAAGCGCTTCAATCTGGACAATGTCATCCAGACTGATTTTGTCCCGTTTCTTTCTTTTCAAGTCAGCGATGGATTTTTCAAAGGCCAATGAGATAATGTCCAAGTTGTCATATATAGGTTGCATCCAAGGTGAAAGTTTTTCCTTAACATCACCAGGAAGATAACCTATATCAGTTCCGTGAATGGGAATAACGGGTCTCATTACAATAACCCTTTCATAAACTCCTCTTATTACCTGATATATACCTGCTGTAAGTGCAAGAAGGGTCTTTCCTGTTCCTGCAAAGCCATTCAGAACTACAAGGTCTATGTCATTGTCAAGGAGAGCATCTAAAGCACATAACTGGTCAGCAGTTCTGGGAAGGATATTAAAAATTGTTTTTGATTTTACCCTAAACTTTTCCTGTTTTTTGATTTTATACAGTTCATTTTCATGCCATATATAGTAAACTGAATTGATATTATGGTTTGAATTGGATTTAATTTCACCATATTTCTGAAATGAATGAGATTTATCTGTTTGATAATCTTGAGCAATAAATCCTTCAAGAGTAATTCTGATTCTGAAAGAAATATCTTTAGTTACAAATATAACAGGTGCAGGGAATTCTCTGTTAAAGGTGTTTGAGATATTTCTGAAATATCTTAGAATAAGCTCATCATTTGGAGTATTCTCATCACTATACCATTTGCCTGTAACAACAAACTGTCCATGATTTGGTAATCTTATCTCATAGCCATAAATTCTCTTTACCGCTGTATTGGCATTTATTAGTTCATTTAGATATCTTATGACTTTTCTTGCGGCATAGGCTTTGCCATTGGGATTTTTTTTCAATGAATCTAACTCTTCAATTACAGGATAGGGAATAACAACTGTATTGTCTTCAAAATTAAAAATACTGTCAGGGTCATGAATCAGTACATTCGTATCTAAGACATAAGTTTTTTTCACTTTTCTGCCTCCTTATTTTCAAAAAGCAGACTCTGTCTATTCTGAAGAATTTCTTTCGCTACTGCGAATTTAGATTCAATTCTTTTTAATGCCCATAGATGACAACAGTTTGCAATAAACCACAAGAGTAAGCCAAACATTGAAGATAATGCCCAAAAATCCATGATTTTCTCCTTTTAATTTTTATTTGACTTCTATTTTAAAGATTTAATGTTACGGAAATGTTAAAGATTTCTTTGTGATTAATGAGTGGAGGAATAAGAAATTTTTTAAGCTGTGAAAGTTCCGTTTATATAAAATTTCTCTTGAGGTATAATTCTAAGTATGAGAATATTTATAAAAACTCCTATTGGAGAGCTTGATATTTGTTTCGATAGAGAGCTTAGATTAACCAAGATATCTAAAAAAACAGAATTTGAGCCTTCAGAACATATAGAAAATCTACCAAGAGAAATATTAAGATTTATCTCATCTCTAAATGATTATTTCTTAGGCAACCTAATAGAAATAGATTTTCCATTTGAATTGTATAATCTTTCAAATTTTGACAGAGTTGTCCTTGATTTAATAAAAACTATTCCATACGGAAAAACAGTGTCTTATAAATGGATTGCCGAAAAACTAAAAACTTCACCAAGAGCTATAGGTCAAGCCCTAAAGAGAAATCCTATTCCCATTGTAATTCCATGTCACAGAATTATAAAAACTGATGGTCAAATAGGCGGATATTCTCTTGGAATAGAGGCTAAAAAATGGCTAATTGAACATGAAAAGACTACCTTATATAAGCTTCTGTCACATAGAATCTGACCATTCTGTGAGTGTTGAAGTAGTATGCGTTTAGAGCTATGGCATTTTTCATTATTTTCAACCATATATCTCTTTTTTCATAAAAAATGGGAAGTATCTCATTTGAGAGTTTAAAATATAAATCTTCTGCGTCTCTTTTGGGGTCTGAAGTCTCCTCCATTGTTCCAATTGCCCATCCTGTATAGCCTTCTATCCAACCTTCAATCCACCATCCGTCAAGAACACTAAAATTTGGCACTCCGTTATGTGTTGCTTTCATTCCCGATGTTCCCGATGCTTCATAGGGTTTAAGAGGATTGTTAAGCCAGATATCAACTCCAGAAACAAGTTTCATTGCCATTGCCATATCGTAATTTGGAAGATAGACAATTTTAACCCTGTCCTTTAATCTCTCTTTGATTTCAAAAATTCTCTGGATTAACTGTTTACCGCCCTCATCTCTTGGATGAGCCTTTCCAGCATAAATAATTTGAACCCGTCCCTCGCCAATAATAGCCAATCGCTCTGGGTCAGACATCAATAAGTCTGCCCTTTTATAAGGAGTAGCTCTTCTTGCAAAACCTATGGTAAATGTTTCGTAGTTTAGGTTTGCCCCAGTAATTCTGTTTACATAATCAATCAAAGAACGCTTTGCTTGCATATGAGCTTCCCATACTTCTTCAGAGGGAATTCTCCACGCCCTTACAAAAATCTCCGGTTCATTTGCCCAACCGGGAAGATACTTATTGTAAAGAGCTTTAAAAGGCTCTGATACCCATGTATAGGGATGAACTCCATTTGTGATAGCATGAATTTCATATCCAGGAAACATTCTCTCTGATACTTCTTCATGCTTTTTAGAAACTCCGTTTATATATTCACTCAGGTTAAAGCCAAGCAGAGTCATGTTAAGCATTCCATCGCCGGCAAGCTTTTTTAGTAACCACATCGGTACAGGTTCACCCATTATTCTTTGCACGAGTTCATAAGGAAATCTGTCATGTCCGGCTTCTACAGGCGTATGGGTTGTGAAAACGCATAGATTTCTTACTCTCTCAACATTCCACACAAGTTCTTCAGACCATACTTCCTCTAAAGGTCTTTTGAATTTGTTAAGAAGTTCAAGGGTTAGAAAACTTGAATGTCCCTCATTCATGTGATACTTCCGTATATCAAAGCCAAGCTCTTCAAGCATTCTCACTCCACCTATACCGAGCACTATTTCTTGCTTAAGCCTGTAAGTTAAGTCACCGCCATACAAAAAATGAGTAAGTTTTCTGCTCTCTTCGTCATTTTCCGGAATGTCGGTATCGAGAAATATTACAGGAACCTTACCTCCAGTAGTGCTTTCGATTATGTAATACCAGGCTGTCACATAGACAGGTTTGTCCTCTATAATGACAGATACTTTCTGGTCAATTCTTTTCAGATATCTTTCTATATCCCAGGGGTCAGGATACTCTATCTGTCTTCCGAAGGGGTCAAGCTCCTGTTTAAAATAGCCCATTCTATGAATTAAAGTTATTCCAACGACAGGGATTCTCAAATCAGCAGCAGATTTCAATGTATCTCCTGCTAAAATACCTAAACCACCACTATAAGTATGCATCTCTGGTTTAATTCCAATTTCCATTGAGAAATAGGCAATGCTTGTATTCTTAGCAAAATACTCTATTTCCATAGGCCCTCCTCATTAATTTTATCCATTAATCTACTTATTGACTTCATTCCCTTTTCACCTAAATCTAATGAGTAGTCATTGACGTAAGTTTTTATATGAGAGATTATTACATCATCGTCAAGTTCTTGAGCATATTTCTTTATGAAAGGCAAAACTTCGTCAAGATGATTTCTTGAGTATAAAATACTTTCTGTAATTAAATGCTCCATGAGTATTTTCTCAGGAAAACTCTTTTTAGCAACTATGCACCCAAGTGGTATGAGTGAGTTTGTCTGTTTTTTCCAGAATTCTCCTAAGTCTGCTATTAGTTTTAATCCGAAGTTCTGATAAATAAATCTGCCTTCATGAATTAAAACTCCCATTTGAACTTCATTTTTTATCAATTTATCTATGATTTCGTTAAAGGGAACAAATAGAAGTGTATACTTTTTGTCAAAAAAATGTTTTTTCCAGTAAAACCACATAATTGCCGTTGCTGTCGTAAATCTACCGGGTAGAGCTATCTTTATTTGAGCTGATTTTTCAATTTCTGTTAAATCCTTAGCCACCAATACCGGACCTTCCTCGGAAAAGGCTCCTCCGCTTCTGAGTATTTCGTAATTGTCCCTAAGATAATAATACACATGCGTTGAAACTTTAGATAAATCTAATTCTCCATTCAGACAGAGCTTATTCAAAGTCTCCACATCCTCTATTACGAAGTTTAATTGTAATCCTGCCATGTCAATCTTTTTTCTTATCATGGCATAAAAAATAAAAATGTCGTTTGGACACGGTGAAATTCCGAAATTTAGCATGCAATAATTTTACAGATATTGAAACATTTATGTAAACTATGGTATTTTTAAAATTAATAATCTCAATACAAGGAGGATACGTTTGGCAACGGCAAGATCAACAGTTAAGAAAAGAAGTAAATCTGTTCTGAAAAGAATTAGACAAAATGAAAAGAGAAGATTGAGAAATCAATCCTGGCAAAGTAGAATTAAAACTTCCCTCAAGAAGGTTGAAGAAGCAATTGAAAAGAAAGAAAAGGAACAAACCCAAGAGCTTTTGAATGAAGCCGTCAAAATAATAAGTAAAGCAGCATCAAAAGGTGTAATTCACAAAAATACGGCATCAAGGAAAATTTCAAGATTAATGAAAAAGGTAAATCTAAAAAAAGAGTAAGCAACAGTTTTCAATAAAAATTCAATTTTTAATAAAATCTCGTGGATATAAAATGAATGAAGAGACAAGAAGAAAAAGAATAGAAGAAATAAGAAAAAGCCTTTTAAAGCAAAAGGAACAGATTTTAATTGATGCGGGAGTAATGATTTCAAATCTTCCATCCGAGTCAAGTCTATCTGAGATAGGAGACATTGCCTCTCAAGAGATAGACAGAAGCTTTCTTCTGAGATTAAGAGACAGAGAGAGAAAGCTTCTAAAAAAAATTGAAAAAGCACTTGAAAAAATTGAAAATGGTACTTATGGAATTTGTGAAGCCTGCGGAGCAGAGATTCCCGTTGAAAGACTTGAGGCAAGACCTGTTACAGACTTATGCATAGAATGTAAAACAGAACAGGAAGAAGCCGAAAAATTAAAGGAAACCTAAGTTTTAAGAAAATTTAAAGGATTTTCATAAACTGCTTTATTGATAATTTCGATTGAAAAACCTATTTTTATAAGCCTTTCTTTTATCTCAAATAAGCTCAAATTACCTCCTCTTAATCTTTCTTCGTTACCACTTTCCTTTACCATATCTGATACTAAAATAATTCTCTCTGGATTTTTTATTTTAAAAATCCATTTAAGAACATCATCACTTAAATGTCTGCCATCACCAATTACTTCAATAAACACCTCTTCGTTAATTAGACCAAAGCCTGCAAGTCCTGGCTCTCTGTGATGTATTCCTCTCATGGCATTGAAAATATGGGTTATTAGCTTAGCACCTGCACGAAAACCCTCCTCAGCTTCCTTGAAAGTAGCATCAGAGTGTCCCATGCCAATCCTTATTCCTTTCTCTACGGCTCTTTCGATTAATTCTAATGCTCCGGGTAATTCTGGAGCAACTGTCATTACCTTTATGATGTCCTCAAACCCATCAACAATTCTTTTAAAATCTTCATTATTTGGCATCAAAAGATACCTTTTATCTAATGCTCCGGAATGTTTTGGGTTTAAAAATGGACCTTCAAGATATGCTCCAAGTATATTAGCTCTTAATTTATTTTCTAAAATAGCCTTTTTAATAAAACTCAGTTTTTCCCTCATCTTGTATACACTTTCAGGATAAAGAGTGATTAAAAAACTATCAACACCCTTTTTACCGTACTCTTCAGATAGAAAAAGAAGTTGTTCCAAGGATTTTACTTCGTTTATATCAATATGTTCGGTGCCATGAAAGTGGATATCAATAACAGACATGTTTTATCATAGCATATGATATTAAAAGAAGGTAAAATTAACATAGAAAAACTAATTAATAACGTAAGTAATATAAAAAATTCAGAAAAAATTTTAAAAATTTCTGAATCTTTTTTAGATATTCCTTATGTAAGTAATACCCTAATTGGAAGTGCTGAAATTGATGAAATCCTAACAATAAATTTTGAGGGACTTGATTGCATGACTTTAATTGAGTATGTAGAGGCTCTTAGACTTTCTACTGATTTTGAATCTTTTATCAAAAACATTAAATTAGTTCGATACAAAAATGGCATAGTAGGCTTTAAGACCAGAAGACATTTTTTTTCAGACTGGGGAAGTCTAAAAACAGTAAAAAATGTTACCTATGAAATAGGAAAATCTCTCTGCCACACGGAATACAAAAAACTCAACCGCATTGACGCAAAAAGAAGATGGATAGAAGGATTACCTGTTAAATTAAGAAAAATAATATACATTCCCGTTAAACACCTCTCTGAAGCTCTGAGAAATCTTAACTCTATTTATTACTGCGGTTTTTTTTCATTAAAAGAAGGCCTTGATGTGGAACACGTAGGTATTTTATTTAAAAAAAATAATATTCCCACTCTAAGACATGCATCCCTTATAAAAAGTAAAGTAGTTGATGAGATTTTATTGGAATATGCTTCGAATAAAAATGGTATCATACTTTATAAGCCTATATTCAAATAAATGGACAGAAAAAGAGAAATAAGAAAGGTTTTACTGATAACTCTTTTTTTGAATCTTTTAGTGTCTATTGCCAAGATAATCTACGGTCTAAAAGTTAACTCCCTTGCCATATATTCAGACGGATTCCACTCTCTTTTTGACGGAGTAAGCAATATCGGTGGAATTATTGGAATATACTTAGCCAATAGACCCCCTGACAGAGAACATCCCTATGGACATAGAAAATATGAGACCATTTTCGCTGTTTTTATTGGAGTATTGATGGGATTTACATCTATTGAAATATTAAAGGGAGCATACGAAGCAATAGTGAAGAATAAAAGGCCTGAATTAGACGAGAGGGCTTTCATAGTTCTTTTTTTAACAATGGCAGTAAATATCTTCGTATATTTATTTGAAAGAAAAAAAGGCAAACAGCTGAAAAGCGAATTTTTAATTGCTGACTCCTCTCACACAAAAACGGACATATACATAACTTCAGGAATAATACTTGCAATTTTCTTTATGAATTCTGGATTTTATATTCTTGATTCAATTTCTGGCATCATAATAGGCTTTCTGGTTGCAAGGGAAGCTTTTAAAATATTGAAAGAATCAACAGATATTCTCATTGACAAAGCTCTGATTGACAGTTCAGACATTGAAAAGATAGTAAAATCCTGTAATGACGTTCAAGCCTGTGAGGACATAAGAACGAGAGGAACTGCAGGACAAATATTTGTTGATTTAAAAATTTTAGTTGACTCTCAAATTTCCGTAAAAGAGGGACATGAAATAGCTGAGAGAGTTGAAGAGATTATAAAAAAAGAATTTCCAGATGTCGTTGATGTTGTAGTTCATATTGAACCAAATAGGGAGAATTAGAGAATTTTTTCTGGGTCAAAAGAATCAAGAGATTTTAAATAATCCTCCCACTCAAAAGGCAAAAGATATTTCTTCTTGTTATTGCAATCTTTGCAACAAGGGACTAAGTTGCCCTTTTTTGACTTTCCACCTCTTATAAGCGGTATCAAATGATCCATTGTAAGTTCCTCAGGTGGTGTTTTCTTTCCGCAATAATAACATACTCCGACGGATATCTTTTTTTTCCACCATGAAGATTTTCTGATAATTTTTGCCTTTTGTTTTTCAATTTCGAGTTCTCTTTTGGAAATCGGAGGGATAAATTCTTGCATTACCGAATTAATCGTTTCTTTTCCTCTTCTTCAAAAAATTTCTTATAAAGCACATTCCATTCTGTACTGCCTTCGACTATTTTTTTTGAAAAAGATTGAAGCTTTCTTCTTACTGTTTCATCTATAGATTCGCCTATTTTCAGAGCTTGTATAAAGCTTCGCTTAATTTCCCTTCTTACTTCCTGTTCATCGGTTTTTAATTTTATAAGCCCTTTGTTAATTAAACCGTTGAATAATATATGAGAAGTATGGGAGATTTTTTCTTCAGAAAGAATCATAATACCAGATTCCTCTGTTTTACAAGTTTCTGCTTTGTCATCTCAAATAGCTTTCTGTAGTCGAGTTTTCCTTTCTCAATCTCATTTTCATATTTCTTGAGAAGTTCTCTCACTTCCTCATTTAATCTGTCTTCAACCATCAACTCATCGAGAATTAATTTTTCAACCTCCTCAAGAAGTATATCTTTTGATACTGTAAGTTCTATCATATTCTTCTTGAGAAGATTCTCCACTATAGTGTTAGCTATATAGGGTATCCAAGTTTTTGGAATTCTCATTTCTATTTCTATTAGAGCTCAATATAAGGCAACAAAGCTATCGACCTTGCTCTCTTTATAGCCCTCGTTAACTCTCTCTGATGCTTTGAACAGGTGCCAGTAAGTTTTCTTGATAGAATCTTCCCTCTCTCTGTCATAAAGCCTCTAAGCAACTTAGAATTTTTGTAATCGATAAATTCTACTTTGTCTGCGCAAAATCTACAATATTTTTTTCTAAAAAATCTTCTCTGTGATTGTTGTTGCATTATTTTCCTCCTTAAAATGGTTCTAAGTCAGTGTATTCGTCTGGGGGCATCTGCTCATTATCATGGGGCTCAGCAGATTCCCTTTTTGATAAAAATCTTATATTACTCGCAATAACTTCAAATTTGCTTTTTTTCTGGCCTTCATACTCCCATCTTCTCTCTCTCAATCTTCCCTCAACAAGAACAGTTCTTCCTTTATTAAGATATTGAGTGCATGTTTCAGCCTGTTTTCCAAATACAACTGCGTCAATGAACAAGGTTTCCTCTCTCATTTCTTCACCCTGTCTATAACGAGAATTTACAGCGATTGGAACTGTTGCAACCGCTACTCCCGATGGAGTATATCTTATTTCTGGGTCTCTCGTTAAGTTTCCTATTAGTATTATTCTGTTAAACATTTGTATCCCGAGTTGTTATTTCAGAAGGCTCAACAGGAATGCCCTTTATCTCAGGCGGTAAGGCATTTATCTGTTGTTTTGTAAGCCTTATAATCATAAACTTAAACACAGGGTCATAAACTCTGTAGAATTCCTCAAATTTTCTTATTGCTGCAGAGGGAGACTTAAAGATAAAGAACACATAATAGCCCATGTTTTGCTTGTTTAGCTTATAAGCGAGTTTTTTCTTACCCCAGTTTTCAACCTTTAAGATTTCTCCTGAATTTTCCTTAATAAGCGTTGAAATCTTTTGAATAGCCTCCTGCACTTCTTCCTCTGAAAGAGCCGGTTGAAGTAAAACTACTTTCTCATAAAAATTATCTGACATCCTCTAACCTCCACATGGATTTAAGCCCTCCTTACATTGAAGCGAGGGCATGGAGAAAAAATCTCAACTTTTTTTATAACATATTTTTAAATTTTAAATCAAACTGTAGTGTTTTAATTTCTTATTCAAAGTATTTCTGTTTATGCCTAAAATTTTGGATGCCCTTAATTGATTTCCACCTGTTTCATTAAGAGCAAGAATAAATAGAGCTTTTTCAACTTCCTGAATAACTGTTTCATACAGATTTGAGTTTTTAATATTCTCAAAGTCTTTGAGAAGACTGCCAATTTTTTGCTCAAGAAAATTCTTTATGGAGAGTTTATCATCATATTCACCAAAAATATCTTTTGGCACTATTTTCTGATGCCTGCTTAAAATATAAGCTTTCGTCAGACATTGTTTAAGTTGATATGCATTACCTTCCCATGGATATTCCATTATGAGGCTTTTTGCCTCCCTACTTAATATTTTCAATGGAAGATTTAGAAAGATAGAAATTTCTTGTAGGAAAAAATTTGCAAGAGGAAGTATATCCTGCTTTCTCTCTCTCAATGGAGGAATATATAGCACACAAGATTTAGAAAGCAAGTCATATATTTCACTGCTTATTTTCCCATCCCTATAAAGATAGATAAAATCAAGTTCAGATAGGAAAATAGAACATTTAAACTTATTTTCATATCTGAATAGACTCAAAATATCGGAGTTTTCAAATTGTTCGATAATGCAAACTGTCCTGTCTTGTCTTGAACATACAGGTTTTCTTTTTAATCCACCGGATATTCTTAAAATTTCAGTATTAGGATAAAGCTGAAGAATTGTCTTTACAATATAGTCCTTTTCTGTCCCCCTTTCACCATGTATGAAAAAAACTGAGTTTTCTGAAATAGACTTTTGTAGACTTTCCACCAGAATTCGCATATGAGGACTTTTGTAAAGCTTAGTAAAATTCGCAAGATTAAAAAAACAATCAGATATCTCGCTTGATTTATGTGTCATTGTTCACTCCCGATAGAGTTTATTATCTTCTATGTATTCATATACTTTCTGCGGCAAAAGATAGCGAACACTTCTCCCATTTCTTAGTAATCTCCTTAAGTCTGAGGATGAGTAAAAAAAGGGAGAAATTTTTAAGAAATATAATTTTCTATCCGAATTTTTTAGACTGTAACAGCCTTCTCCTATCCGAGATTCTATGAACTCTGAATTCTCAAAATTATTATAGCCAGGCCTTGACATTACTATAATATCTACCATCTTCAAAATTTTTTCAGGCTTGTGCCACCTTGGCAACTCTAAAAAGGAGTCCACACCAATTATAAACAAAAGAGTATTACTTTCGTAAAGCTTTTTAAAATGCATTAGAGTATTAACTGAATAAGAAGGTCTATTTATTTTTATCTCGTAATCGGAAACTTCAAAATAAGGATTATCCTCTGTAGCCAGAACAGTCATATTATACCTGTGGAAGCTTTCGGCAATATCATTATTTTTAAGAGGAGGTATTCCAGATGGTATAAATATAATCTTGTCTAACTTTAAATTTTCACGAACCTCTTCTGCCCCCCTTAAATGACCAAAATGAATGGGATTAAAAGTACCCCCGAAAATTCCTATCTTCATATTGTTGTCATTCTCTCAACTGTCCGCTACCGAAAACGATAAATTTCATGCATGTAAGTTCTTCAAGACCCATGGGCCCTCGGGCATGTATTTTATCTGTAGATATACCTATTTCAGCTCCAAGTCCAAACTGGTATCCGTCGTTAAGTCTTGTAGAAGCATTTACAAAGACTGCCGATGAATCTACTTCTCTTAAAAATCTCATTGCCCTTTCATAATTTTTTGTTACTATTGAATCTGAGTGGGCAGAACCATACTTTGCTATATGTTCCATAGCCTCATCCATATCTTTTACTACCTTAACATTTAGAATAAAGTCTAAGTATTCTTTACTGAAATCCTCTTCTGTAACTTCCTTTACACTCGGATATATTGCTTTTGTTTTATCGCATCCTCTTAATTCCACTCGAGCCTTTTCAAATCTCTTAAGCATTTTAGGTAAAAATTTTTTCGCTATAGGTTCATCAACAAGCATTGTCTCCATTGCATTACATGTAGCAGGTCTCTGAACCTTAGCATTGAAACATATTTCTTCTGCCATTTTTAAATCTGCTTCTCGGTCAACAAATACATGACAGACTCCTTTATAGTGTTTTAGAACGGGAATCCTTGAATTTTCAGTGACAGTTCTTATAAGTCCTTCACCTCCCCGAGGAATAATAAGGTCAATTAACCCCTCCAGTTTTATCATCTCTAAAACAGCCTCTCTCTGAGGAATATCCAGATAGGTTACAACTCCTTCATGCATTCCTTCATCCCGGAGAGCATCTTTTAGAATTTTTACCAAGCACACATTAGAATTTATCGCTTCAGAGCCTCCTCTTAACACCACAGAATTACCAGCTTTAAGACATAATCCTGTCACATCTACCGTCACGTTTGGCCTTGCTTCGTATATAACGCCTATCACTCCAATAGGAACTCGCATTCTTCCAACCATCATGCCATTAGGTCTTAGCCACATCTTTGTTATCTCTCCTACTGGGTCCGGAAGGGCAACAACTTCATTAAGTCCTTTAACCATTTCAGATATTCTCTTTTCCGTGAGAGTCAGTCTGTCAATAAGAGCCTTTGAAAGTCCTTTTTTCTCAGCATTAATCACATCTATTTTATTTGATTCTATTAATTCCTTTTCTCTCTGTTTTATGTAATCAGCCATTTTCAGAATTATTCTGTTTTTAAGCTCGGAAGATGCTTTAGCTATAAAACGAGATGCTTCCTTTGCTTCCTTTGCCTTCTTCAAAATCTTTTCTCTCATAACAAATTACCTCCTTTTGAAAATTTTAATTTGCATATTTTAACTTTTTTTGTTATATTTTATGAAAACAAATTCACAAAAAGGAGGTGACTACTATTATGGCAACACCAGTAGTCGATTACGATCTCTGTGTAGGATGTGGAAGCTGCGCAGAAGTTTGTCCTGAAGTATTTGAAATGAGAGATGATAAGGCTTGGGTTATTGGACCAGACAAATGCTCAACTTGTGACTGTCAACAGGCAGCAGACCTTTGTCCATCTCAGGCAATTAGATTTGAGTAGAAGAATTGATAGGGTAGAGTCTAAGACTCTGCCCTATCAATATTTATTTGATATACCTTTTTGCAAGCTCTAAGAAGCCGTATATTTTCAGGTCTATTAAATCACCTTGTTCTCTTCTTTCTCCCAAAAAATCAAAAGCTTTTTTATGATTGATTTTAAGCACTTCTATAAGTTCTGATTCGTCTGGAGGATATTTTTTCCGTAAGTCTTCTGGAGCTTCTTTTACATTTTTGGCTACATAAACAGTTATTACCTCCGTTGAAAGACCAGAGGATACAGGACCTTCGGCAAGAAAGAGAATATCATCACATATTAGGCCAGTCTCTTCAATTAGTTCTCTCCTCGCTACTTCAATTAATGCCTCTTTTTTATCATTTAATCCAGCGGGAAATTCTATTACATATCCACCAAAGGCTGGTCTAAACTGTCTAATAAAGACAAATTCTCCTGCCGATGTTATTGGAATTACAATTACAATACCTTTACTGTTTTTTCTCTCTACCGCTTCCCACTTTCGTGTATGGCCATCCCGGTCAATAAAAGTGATTAAGACTATTCGTAGAAAATTACCTTCCCATAGTGTCTCTTTTTTAATTATTTTCATTTTCCATTTCTATCCAGGAGGCCAGTGCATTACTCTTCCCGCAAGAAGATGAAAATGGAGATGAAAAACAGTCTGTCCGCCTTCACTATTGCAGTTAACAACCACTCTGAAGCCTTTTTCATCAAAAGCCATTTCTTTGGCAATTCTCTTAGCCACAAGGAATATATGTCCGATTAATTCTTTATCAGACTCGTTTATATCAAGAATAGTGGAATAGTGTTTTTTAGGTATTATGAGGATATGAACCGGAGCCTGTGGTGCTATGTCATGGAAAGCTAAAACATGTTCATCCTCATATACTTTTCTCGATGGGATTTCACCATTTACAATTCTACAAAACAGACAGCTCATTTTAATCCTTTTTTAGAGGGATTTCTCTGTAAAAACAGGTTCTATTACCTGTATGACAGGCACCGCTTCCGTGTTGCTTAACCATTACAAGTAGGCAATCGGCATCGCAGTCATATAAGATAGATTTAACTTCTTGAACATTTCCAGAGGTTTCTCCTTTTTTCCAATATTTCTTTCGAGAACGAGACCAGAAATGAGTATAACCTGTCTCTAAAGTTCTTCTCAGGGCTTCTCTATCCATATATGCAACCATTAAAACCTCCTTTGTATCAATCTCTTGTATTACAGCGGGAATTAATCCCTTTTCATCAAAACTTAGATTTTCAAGCATTCGAGTTCTCCCTTTTTGATTTTTCCTTATAAAGTTTGTACTCTATCCCATCAACAATAGCCTGCCAAGATGCTTCGATTATATTTTCAGAAACACCAACAGTGCTCCAAACATCTTCATCATCGCCAGATTCTATTAAAACTCTAACCTTAGAAGCTGTTCCTTTTCCTGAATTAACAACTCTGACTTTGTAGTCCTTTAATTTAACCTTTTTAAGCTCTGGGTAAAATCTTTCGAGTGCCTTTCTTAAGGCATTATCTAAAGCATTCACAGGACCATTACCAGTAGCAGCGGTATGTTCTATATTCTTACCAACCCTCACCATTATGGTCGCCTCACTTAAAGGCGGTTCATCCCACTTTCTTTTTTCATCGATAACTCTAAATCCTATCAAGTCAAAAAATTTTCTCTTTAAACCCAATGTCTTTTTGAATAAAAGTTCAAGTGATGCATCAGCTCCTTCGAATTGAAATCCCTCATTTTCTAAGTTTTTCACTGCATCTACGATTGCTTGAACATCAGGAGAATTAGGGTCAAGAGAAATATTAAACTCCTCTGCTTTTTTCAAAATATTACTTTTACCTGCCAGGTCAGATACCAGAACTCTTTGTCTATTTCCTACCAGTTGAGGCCTGATATGCTCGTATGTTTCAGGTCTTTTTCTTATAGCACTTACATGTACTCCTCCTTTATGAGCAAAAGCACTTTCACCGACAAAAGGTTGTCTTTTAAAAGGAGTTAAATTGGCTATTTCATATACAAATCTTGAAATCTCCGTTAGATTTCTTAATTTTTCATCATCAATACACCGAAAGCCAAGTTTAATCTGTAAATTCGGAATAAGGGAGCATAAGTTGGCATTTCCACATCTTTCGCCAAAACCATTCATAGTTCCTTGCACATGAACAGCTCCATTTAGTACAGCTACGATACTGTTTGCTACTGCGCAATCTGAATCATTATGGGCATGAACACCGAGAGGTGCTCGAATTTTTTCTTTTACTTTTATCATTATTTCGGAAATCTCATGAGGCAGAGTGCCTCCATTTGTATCACATAAAACAAGACAATCTGCACCAGCCTGCTCAGCTACCTCTAAACATTTTTGGGCATACTCTGGATTGTCTTTGAAACCATCAAAAAAGTGTTCAGCATCAAAAAATACTTTATTAACGTATTTTTTTAAGTAAACTATGGTGTTATATATGAGCGATAGATTTTCTTCGAGAGAAATCTTCAAAGCTTCTGTTACATGGAAATCCCAGCTTTTTCCAAATATTGTTATAATTTCGGTTTCAGAGGCAATCAAGGTCTTAATATTTGCATCATTTTCAATTTTTAATTTTGGTCTGTGGGTGCTACCAAAGGCTACTATCTTAGAATTCTTAAGATTTAGCTTTTTAACTTTTTTGAAAAACTCGGCATCCTTTGGATTTGAACCAGGCCATCCTCCTTCAATATAATGAACTCCCAGCTCATCAAGTTTTTCAGTGATTTTTAACTTATCTTCAAGAGAAAAAGAAATATCCTCTGCCTGAGCTCCATCTCTCAGGGTCGTATCGTATATTTCAATTGTTCTGTTCATAGCTGTAATATATTAAATTTTTGTTATATTTGGCAAGAAATTATTTTAATTGGTAAAGAGAAAGGAGAGCCCTTTAAAGAGCTCTCCTTAGAAGTTATCTTATTTCTCAGTAGATTTGTGCGCCAGATATCTGACAAAAGTTGATGCTGTTGAGTCACCTCTTCCTACAAGTGTCCTCAATACAGAACCCCAGAATGCAACAGACTCAGAAATTTTCGGAGACTCTGCAAGTTTATAAATCTTTGGAGAGTCAGTCAAAGCAAAGATAACTCCAAGACCGCCAAGTTCTGTCTCTCCATAGATTTTATATTTCTTTGCCTTTGCCTCTTTTAGCAATGCATCCCTGTCTCCGTATCTTATAGCTCCGGTTGGGCAAGTTTTTGCACAGGCAGGTGTTAATCCTGCACGAACTCTGTCAATGCAGAGGTGACACTTGGCAATTTTGCCTTTTCCACCCTGGTCATACCTGGGTATATCAAATGGGCAGGCAGACTTGCAGGCATGACAGGCGATGCATTTGTTTTTATCATAATAAACAATGCCCGTGTCTTTGTCCTTTATGAGCGCGCCAACTGGACATATCTGTACACAGGCAGGCTCACCGCAGTGCATACAGCGCTGACTTACAAATAGCCACTTTACACCTTTCTGGTCAGCATGCTCAATGAATCTGATTTTATTGAAATTGTTACCATCTAAATCTGGTGGATTTTCGTGGGTTCCGTTGTTTTTTGTCTTGGTTGCAGGAAGCTGATTCCACTCCTTGCAGGCTACCTGACAGGCTCTGCACCCTACACATATATCTGGTGTTATTAACAATCCCTTACGTGCCATGTTTCACCTCCTATGCCTTCTCTATGTTTACCATGAATGCCTTTGATTCAGGAATCATGGTATTGGGGTCACCAATTGTTGGTGTAAGCAGGTTTGCACTGTCTCCGCCTGAGCCATCCTCTGGGAATTTCCATCCGTAATGCCATGGTAATCCTACTATGTGAATAGTCTGCCCAAGAACTTTCATTGGTTGAAGCCTTGGCGTGATAATTGCTATTGCCCACAGTTTTCCCCTTGCAGAAGACACTATTACCTTATCTCCACTCTTTATTCCTTTTTCCTTTGCAAGCACAGGGTCTATCTCAGCAAAAATCTGGGGCTCAAGCTCTCTGAGCCAATCAGTATGTCTTGTCATAACTCCTGTCTGCCAGTGTTCTGTTACTCTGTAAGTAGTTCCTACATAAGGATATCTGGTGTCGCAGTAAACAAATACGTCTGTGTCTGCATCAAAGAGCTTTACTGTTGGATTAATTCTATGCTTCTTGTAAAGAGGATTTTCCTGGAAAGGACACTCAAGGGGCTCATAATGCACCGGAAATGGTCCATCGGCCATGCCAGGTCCGAATATAGCACCTACACCAAGCGGCTTCATTATGAATGGCAGTTTTCCACCTTCAAGAGCAAGAGGCGGCTGAGGTCCATCAGCAATGTCTCCAACCCATTTTTTATTAGCTGCATCCCATTTAATTACAGCTCTCTTTGGATCCCATGGATTACCTTGTGGGTCAACGCTGGCACGGTTGTAAATAATTCTTCTATTTACTGGCCATGACCATGCCCAGTTGGGGAAAAGTCCTAATCCTGTTGGGTCTTCTTTGCCCCTTCTTGCCATCATATTGCCAGCGTCTGTATAGCTACCACAGTATATCCAGTTACCACAGGCTGTTCTTCCATCATCAAGAAGTAATGCAAAGGAAGGAACTTGCTGTCCCTTCTTGTAAGCCTTCTTGTCATTAGGATGCTCAGGCACATCGGCTGTAAAGTATCCGTTAATCTCTTTGGCAACTTTGTGAACATCAACATGTTTAATTTTTCCGTTTTTGTCTTTTTCACCGTAATCCCAAGTTAAGTGCAAGATAGGATCAGGGAATGCTCCTTTTTCTTTCTCATAAAGTTTCTTTACTCTAAAGTAAAGCTCATTAATTATCTCTGCATCGGGCATGCACTTGCCAGGTGGATTTACAGCTTTATATCTCCACTGGGCTATTCTTCCAGAGTTGGTTACACTTCCCTCTTTTTCAACAGAAGCTGCACAGGGCAGGAAAAATACTTCTGTTTTTATCTTCTTTGAATCCATGCCAGGGCCTTTCCAGAAGGAAGAAGTTTCATTATCCCAGAGATTGACGCATACAAGCCAATCAAGCTTTGCAAGAGCCTGTCTTGTTTTGTTGGAATTAGCACCAGAACATGCAGGATTCTGCCCCCAAGCAAAGAAGCCTTTTATTTTGCCCTTATACATCTGGTCAAAAATCATAAGCCATGAGCAGTTCTGTGTGTCATCTCTCTTTGGCAGATAGCTATAGCAGTAGTCATTCTCCTTTGTTGCCTTATCTCCATATATTGCTTTGAGATAACTTACAATATATTTTGGTCTGTTGCTCAACCAGTTGAGGCTCTTAGGTTCTTTTGTTTTCGGTGTATATTTTTCAATATAAGTTTTAAGGTCAACATCGCTTGCAACAGGAGTTGGATTATATCCGGTCAGAATATGGAAAAGAAGACCCGCATCAGTTGAACCTTGAACGTTGGACTCTCCTCTTAGAGCATTAATTCCACCACCTGCCATTCCCATGTTTCCAAGAAGAAGTTGAATAATTGACATGGCTCTTATGTTCTGGGCACCAACTGTGTGTTGAGTCCATCCCATTGCATAACATTCTGTCATAACCTTGTCTGGTTTACCTGTAGAGGCAAGAATTTTATAGCACTCTTCTATTTTGTCTTTTGGAGCTCCTGTTATATTGGAAACAACGTCAAGTGTATATCTTGAATAAATTTTTCTAAGTAATTGAAATACACAGTGTGGGTCTTGAAGCGTTGGGTCCTTTTTAGGAATTCCATTTTCATCAAGTTGGAACTTCCAAGTAGCCTTGTCATACGCCCTCTTTTTCTCATCGTAGCCTGAAAAAACTCCATCAAGTTCATCGGGCAGTTTAAAGTTAGGGTCAACAAGGAAAGAGGCATCGGTGTAATTTAATACATAGTCTTTGAAGTAGAGATTGTTATCAATGATGTATTTAATCAATCCTCCTAAAAATACAATGTCTGTTCCAGAACGTATCGGGACATAGAGGTCTGCTTTTGCTGCTGTTCTTGTGAAACGAGGGTCAACTACGACAAGCTTTGCTCCCCTTTGCTCTTTTGCTCTCATAATCCATTTCATAGCAACGGGATGATTTTCAGCGGGATTACCTCCCATTATTAAAATTACATCTGCATTTTTGAGGTCTGTGTATTGATTGGTCATTGCTCCTCTACCAAACGACTCTCCCAGAGCCGCTACAGTAGGGGAGTGTCATATACGGGCTTGATGTTCGATGTAGACCAATCCCCATGAACGGAGTAATTTCTGAAGTATATAACACTCCTCATTGTCAAGAGCTGCTGAACCCACATGAGCAATAGCATCAACCCTATTGACTACCTGGCCTTTTTCATTTTTAACAATGAAATTCTTGTCTCTTGTTTGTTTTATGAGCTTTGCAATTTTATCTAATGCTTCATCCCACGAAATCTTCTTCCACTGATTTGAACCTGGAGCACGATAAAGAGGTTCTGTAACTCTGTATGGATTATTAGCCATCTGATAAATTGAAGCTCCCTTTGGACATAGAGCACCCTCATTAATAGGACCGTCTGGGTCACCCTCGGTGTTGACAACCTTACCATCCTTTACAGACACAATAATACTACAACCTACTGAACAGTAAGGACATACAGTAGTTGTCTCCTTAGCACCCTTTGTTCTCAGCTCAGCGGCATAAGCTTTTGTGGGTTCAAGATTAAGTCCCAATGAGCTGAGAAGAAGAGCACCAGTGGAGATTTTCAAAAAACTTCGCCTTGTAAGCTCCATATTACCTCCTCCTTTAAAATTTTTAAATAAAAAAGGGATACCCTAAGGCTTTCCACCTCAAGAGTATCCCCC
Source organism: Nitrospiraceae bacterium UBA2600 (assembly GCA_002339325.1). Classification (GTDB taxonomy): domain Bacteria; phylum Nitrospirota; class Thermodesulfovibrionia; order Thermodesulfovibrionales; family Thermodesulfovibrionaceae; genus Thermodesulfovibrio. Next base: position 52,597 of record DDKK01000036.1, read on the forward strand.
CTCTCCCGATTAAATTTATTAGGGGGCTGTATGGAAAATTTAATCGGTTCATCTAAACTTTATTAGTTACAATTATCGTGCCAATAGATTTCCACCTATAATCAATGAGTTATGAAATAAGTGGGTGCAACTTTTTTTGCTAACAAGCGGAAGTGTAAAAAATTATTTCAGGGAGGCTCTATTGCTTTTCAGTCTCTTATTTAAAGCTTGTCGAGTAATTCCGAGCATAGATGCTGCAATTCCCTGATTACCCTGTGCCCTTCTCATTGCCTCTTTTACCAATAAGTCCTCCATTTCTCTTAATGTAGGAAGCTTATCGGGAAATCTCATTTGAATATAGAATTTTACTATCTCACTTTTAAATTCATTATCAAGAGCACTGCCTATGTCTATTATGTCTTTGAAAATTTCCAATGAAAGGACATTGGAAGAACATCTTGTTACAGCGTCATAAACTAACATTTTCAACTCTCTTATATTGCCAGGAAAGGTATAATTACTAAGAAGAATTAAGAGTTCTTCAGGGTATTTGGGAGGTTTTTTACCTAAAGAAATAGCAGCTTCTTTTATGAAATGGTCTAACAAAACGGGAATATCATCTTTTCTCTCTCTAAGTGGAGGTAGGTGAACATGATGAGCTTTAAGTCTAAAGAAAAGGTCTTTTCTGAATGACCCCTTCTTTACCATTTCTTGAATGTTTTGATTCGTCGCAACTATTATTCTTGTATCTGAAATTTTAGGAATGTCTGAACCAATTGGATAATAAATCTTTTCCTGAAGAACTCTTAAAAGTTTTAATTGAGATGGTTCAGTAAGGTCACCAATCTCATCAAGAAATAGAGTTCCACCTTTTGCTTTAGCAATTAATCCTTCCCTATTAGAAATTGCTCCTGTAAAAGCACCTTTTTTATGTCCAAAAAGAGTATCAGAAAACATGTTATCATCAAGACCTGCCACATTTATTGCCACAAAATCACCCTTCTTTCCACTGATTTTATGTATTGCTCTTGCCACAAGTTCCTTTCCAGTTCCTGTCTCTCCAGTTATTAATACGGGTTGCTCAGTTTTTGATATAACTTCTATGTATTTAAACAATCCCCTCATTTTCTGATTGACAGTAATAATTTCAGAAAAGTATTCTTCATTCTCAAGTTTATCTTCGATTAGTCTATATTTGAGCCCAATTATCTCTTCCCTTAACCTATTCATCTCAAGAGTATTTTTAAGAGATGAGAGTAGTTTATTAGGTTCTACAGGTTTTACTAAATAGTCAGAAGCCCCCATCTTTATACATTCTACCGCTGTATCTATCTCTTTAATTGCTGTTATTATTATTACCGGTATTTCTGGATACTCGACAGTTAAGAATTTAAGAAGTTCAAAACCTGAAAGATAAGGCATTGATAAGTCAAGAAGAATTAGAGAGAATGACCTTTCCTTTAAAACTAATGGCAATTCTCTTGCATCTTCAAAGAGTGTTATATCACTTATTCCAGATTGCTTTACTATGAGAGAATAGGTATAGAGAGATTCTTTTTCATCATCAACTATTGCTATGCTGTAGTTAAAATTTTCCTTTTTAAGACTCATAGGGTAAGCATATCTTTACTGCTGTGCCTTTATTTTCCTCTGAGTTGATTAATATTTCACCCCCAAATTCTTCTACTATGGACTTTGAAAGATAAAGCCCCAGTCCAGAGCCTCCGGTTGAATATTTTGTAGAGAAGAAAGGTTCGAAAATATGAGGCATTATGTTTCGGGGTATTCCAATGCCTTCATCTTTAATTTCTATAATTACTTTATTCCCCTCAATACCTGTGCAGACTGACACACTTTTATGTCTATCTGGCAAAGACTGAAGGGCATTTGTAAGGAGATTTATTATAACCTGTTCCAGTTTTTGTAAGTTACCTTTTACTTCAGGAATAGAATCTAAGAGATGAATATTAAAATTTTCTGTATACAAAAAGATGTGATGATTCAGTATGCTTATAACTCTCTTTATGACCTCATTTACATTAATCATCGAGAGTTCGGATTTAAGGCCTTCCCTTATATATTTTTTAAAATCATCTATTGTATCTGAAATCCTGTTTATTCCATCGATAAGAGACATCATAAGCCTCGGAACTACTTTATTAACCTCTGCGGAAGGAATACCACCTAACAGAAATTCGTTATTTTCACTTTCGTGTTCTCTAATGAGTTTAAAGACATCATTCCAAGTCTGAAAAACTATCTTGAGATTGTTTACCATAAAATTGCAGATGTTATTTATTTCATGAGATATACTTGAGGTTACGAGGTCAACGGATTTTAGTTTATCCTGAAGTATCAACTGAGCGTTCTTTTTACGCCTTTCTTCCTTTTGTTTTATTTTTTCAGTTATTTCTTGGAATGTTAATACTACCAATCTTTGCTCTTCATTTGGTATGGGGTATAGATTGAAAAGCAAAACTCCTTTTGTGTCATCATTTTTTTGATAGGTGATTACTCTTTTTTCCTCGATACTGTAGCAATCTTTTATTAGCTTTATAAAGTTTAGATATTCATCTTCCTGAAATAAACAAGATAAATTCCTTGCTTCCCCGAAAAAATCCTTCGCCTTTTCATTGGCATATATAATTTCATATCTCTCTGGGTCAAATATTATTAACGGTGACAAGTAGGATTCTATAAATTTTGACAATACCTCTGTTATCGTAGTTTCTGTAAGAAAAATCTTCATTTTATTTCTACTTCTCTTGAGCCTTCTCTGGTTTCACCTATCATATAGCTCTCGTATCCCTCTTTGCTTAGGATTTTTATAGCTTCATCAGTATTTTGTTTATCTACTATAAAAATAAATCCTATTCCCATATTGAACACTCTATACATCTCGGAATCACTTATCCTCCCTGTTTTCTGAATAAAATCAAATATTGGATTTATATTCCAACTATTTTTGTTTACTACAGCTGAAATGTTAGAAGGAAAAATTCTTGGAAGATTGCCTGTAATTCCTCCGCCTGTTATATGAGCCATTCCCTTAATATTTAATCTGTCTTTGATTGCATTAAATGCATTAACGTATATTCTTGTTGGTTTAAGTAATTCGTCTGCAAGTAAACAGCCAAGTTCGGGAATATACTGCTCAAGTTTGAATTTTCCTATCTCAAATAGCACCTTTCTTGCGAGAGAAAAACCGTTGCTGTGTAATCCCGAGGAAGCAACTCCTATGATAGCATCACCAACTTTTATATCTGAGCCGTTTATTATTCTCTTCCTTTCAACAATCCCAACGGCAAAACCTGCCATATCATATTCATTTTCCCTGTAAAAACCTGGTAGTTCAGCGGTCTCACCTCCAATTAGAGCACAACCTGCCTGCCTACAGCCCTCTACTATACCTTTTATTACCTCCGATGCTTTCTCTGCTTTCAGCTTACCTGTAGCAAAATAATCAAGAAAAAATAAGGGCTCTGCTCCTACGGTTAAAATATCATTGACACACATTGCAACAAGGTCTATACCAACAGTATCATGTTTATCTACCTCAAAGGCTATTTTAAGTTTTGTTCCCACCCCATCGGTGCCACTAACTAAGATAGGCTCTTTATATTTCGATATATCAAGTTTAAAAAGTCCTGCAAAAAGGCCTATGTCAGTAAGAACCTCCTTACGAAATGTTTTTCTAACCATAGGAGAAATCATGCTTACAAATCTATCTGCTTCATCAATATCAACGCCGGCTTTTTTATAGGTAATGCTCATAGAACCTCCCTAATTTTCATACTAATATCAACGGCTTTTGCTGAGTGTGTAAGTGCTCCAATAGACACAAAATCAACGCCTGTCGAGGCTATCTCATGTATATTTTCAAGATTTACTCCCCCAGATACTTCAAGCAAAACCTTGCCCTTTGCTATTTGCACTGCTTTTTTTATACTCTCCATATCCATATTATCAAGCATTACTATGTCTGCACCTTCTAAAACTGCTTCCTTTAACTCTTCAATATTCTTGACCTCTATTTCAATTTTCTGATGAATAGCTTTTTTTTTGGATAGCTTTATGGCATCTTTTACAGAACCTGTAATTTTAATGTGGTTGTCCTTTATTAAGACAGCATCATAAAGGGCAAATCGGTGATTAAAACCTCCACCTACACGGACAGCATATTTTTCCATGAATCTCATACAGGGAGTTGTTTTTCTTGTATCGAGTATTTTTATATCATATCCTTCTGTTTTCCTCACAAACTTGGATGTCAGTGTAGCAATACCAGAAAGTCTCTGGAGGATATTAAGGGCAATACGTTCTCCTGCAAGTAATAGCCTCGCATTACCCTTCAATTCAGAGATTATTTCTCCCTTTTTAACAAAATCTCCATCGTTGCAATAATCTATGAAATCCACACCATCTGATTTGAGCTTAAAATATGAAGAAAGAACTACAAAAAAACGTTTTATAAAAGGTAAACCAGCTAAAATACAATCTTCTTTACAAATTATATGAGCTTTAGCAAAAGTATCTTCTGGAATTAGTAGTTCCGATGTTATGTCTCCATTTCCAATATCCTCTAATATTGCAAGGTTAAAAAACTTATCAACAATAGGATTAAACATCATCTTCTGAGGAAAAGTCTTAAGATACCAAAAATTCCTCCAGCAACTGCTGTTACAGCAAGAGCGCTTTTCCAGTCAAAAAGAGTTGTTATATTACCTTCAACATTTTTACCCACCACAATTAGAGCTGCTGAATTCTTAACTTCCACATTATTGCCAATTACTAAACCGGCAGCTGATTTTTTTATTTTTGCCTCTTCCTTTCCTATTGACAGGGGACTAAATGAAAAATTTATTTCTGTCTTTTCTCCCATAGAAACTCCACTTATACATTGATTCATGCTTATATCTGTTGCTTTAACAAAACCTATAGCACCTTGAGTTATCTCGGCCTTCTCCGCATCAACACTTAAAGCGCATACCTGTTGCATTTCAGCGCTCCCTGCTTCTACGGCTCTAATAGTGCTCTGTTTTACATTCATGAACTCAGCTTCAGCTATATCCATATTCTGACTTTCGATTTCTATTTTTTGCTCCATTTTTTTACCTCCTAATTGAGTTCTTCAAGAACCTTAAGATTCTCTTTTATTTTATCACTTCTCATAAGAAGTTCTTCATATTTTGACCTATCCTTCTCCACAACATCCTTAGGAGCATTCTTTATGAAATCTTCATTCATAAGTTTTTTGTTTAAAAATTTTATCTCTTCTTCGGTTTTTCTAAGTTCTTTAAGAAGTCTATTTTTCTCCTTTTCTATGTCTATCATGTCTTTTACGGGGATGTAGATTTCGAAATCTCTCTCAACAGCTATGGCGCTACCCTTTTGCCTGATTATGTTACCTGCAATTTCCAGATTATTCACTTTCGCAAGCTTATTTATAAATTTAGCTGATTCTTTCAGTATGTTATTCACTTCTTCATTGAAGGTTTTTATAAAAACGTCTACTCTTGCTGATGGAGGGATGTTAAGTTCTCCTCTTATGCTTCTTATGCCAGATATGCTATTGATAAGATGGTTCATCTTTATTTCAGAGTTTTCATCTCTTGATATGTCCTCTGCTTTAGGGTATGAGGATATCATTAGAGATTTGTCTTTTTTTAAGATATTAAGCCATATCTCCTCTGTCACAAATGGCATAAAGGGATGAAGAAGTTTAATTATATTTTCAAATACGAAAAAAAGACAGTTTACAGTGTCTTCCTTCGTATCATCTTCAGAATAGAGTATAACTTTAGAAAACTCAATATACCAGTCACAGAATTCATGCCATAGAAATTGATAAATAGCTCCTGCAGCATCATTAAATCTGTATGCTTCAAGAGCCCGATTTGTCTCATGTATTGTGAATGAAAGCCTTGAAAGAATCCATTTATCCTTAAGCTCTCTAACTTCATCAACGGAAACAGTATCTTTCGTTCTTAATTTAGAAAAGCCCATGATGAACTTCATGGCATTCCATATTTTATTTATAAAATGTCTATAGCCTTCTACTCTATCTTCTGAAAATTTAATATCCCTTCCTTGCGCCGCAAAGGCAGCTAAAGTGAACCTAAAAGCATCTGCTCCATATTTTTCTATCATTACTAAAGGGTCAACTACATTTCCTTTAGACTTACTCATTTTCTGCCCTTTCGAGTCTCTTACAAGTGCATGAATATAAACATCTTTGAATGGGACTTCTTTCATAAATTTCATTCCCATCATAATCATTCTGGCAACCCAGAAAAATATAATGTCAAAACCTGTAACAAGCACACTTGTTGGATAAAACCTCTTCAGTTCCTCTGTTTCCTCTGGCCAACCAAGAGTAGAGAAAGGCCAGAGAGCTGAAGAAAACCATGTATCGAGCACATCTGGGTCTTGAATAAACTCTTTACTTCCGCATTTAGGGCATTTTTCTGGTTCTTCTCTACTTGATAAAGGTATAATCTCTTTGGGAATTTTTATTATCTTAGCTTTGCCTTCAATCTCTTCTTTTGATATTCCATAACTTCTTAATTCAGAGAAACTTCCACCCCATACCTCTTTTTCTCCTAATTTGATAGGTTTGTAGAAGAGAATTTCGATTAGTCTTCCCTGTTCAACTCCATCTGGCGTTTTGCAGTCAGTACAGTACCAAACAGGAATTCTATGTCCCCACCAAAGCTGTCTGGAGATACACCAGTCTCTTATATCCCTCATCCATGCATAGTAGTTGTTTATCCAGCCCTCAGGAATAAATTTTATTTGACCTTCCTGCACAACCCTTACTGCTTCATCTGCAAGAGGTTTGATTTTTACATACCACTGAACTGTTTGGAAGGGCTCTATTATCGTTTTACACCTGTAACAGTGTCCTACTGCATGTTTATGTTTTTCAATCTTTTCAAGAAGTCCTAATTCAGTAAGGTCTGTAATTATCTTATTTCTTGCCTCATATCTGTCTATTCCCTCGTATTTACCTGCTTGAACAGTCATTTTACCCTCTTCGTCAATAACAGATACATAAGGAAGTGAATGTCTCTGAGCTATTTCAGCATCATTGAAATCATGGGATGGTGTGACCTTTACCGCTCCTGTTCCAAACTCCATGTCTACGGATTCATCAGCAATTACGGGAATTTCTCTGTTTACGAGAGGGAGAATAAGAGTCTTTCCGATTAAATTTTTATATCGCTTGTCTTCTGGATTTACAGCAACAGCAGTATCTCCGAGCATTGTCTCTGGGCGGGTTGTAGCTACGATAATGTAATTGTTTGGATTTTCTCTAAGGGGATATTTGATATAGTAAAGCTTGCCTTCAATTTCCTCATGTTCAACTTCAAGGTCTGAAAGAGCGGTATGGCATCTCGGACACCAGTTAATAAGCCGCAAATCTCTGTATATTAAACCTTCTTCAAAAAGCCTTATAAAAACCTCTCTTACGGCATTACTTAATCCCTCATCCATTGTGAAACGCAAACGAGACCAATCGCAAGATGCACCTATTCTTTTTAATTGGTCAATTATTCTTCCTCCACAGGCATCTTTCCACTGCCATACGCGCTGAAGAAACTTATCTCTGCCAAGCTGATACCTGTCAAGACCTTCCTGAAGAAGCTGTCTTTCCACGACGTTCTGAGTTGCTATTCCTGCATGGTCTGTTCCTGGAAGCCATAGACTACAGTATCCGAGCATTCTTTTCCATCTTATGAGGATATCCTGTAAGGTTGCATTTAAAGCATGCCCCATGTGCAGTGTACCTGTAACATTTGGCGGTGGAATGACTATACAGTATGAAGGGGTATTTTTGTCTTCATGAGGTTTAAAAAAACCCTTTTCTTCCCAGTAATTATAAAGTTTTGTCTCAATTTCAGCGGGTGAGTAGCTTTCTGAAATAGAATTCTTATTGTCAAGCATTTTTCCTCTCTAAAACCTCCATAAATTCTCTAAGAATATTTCCAACTTCTTTTCTGACAATTTCATTTAGATAAGGCTTCAATTTTTCCACTAAAACTTCAATTTCCTCTAAGGGCTTAGGTTGAACTTCACTTTTCGCTGGCTTTATGTTTAGAGAAATCATTTCTCTAAACTCCTCTTCTCCGAGAGGACTTACAAGAATCTCTACTCCAAGATTTCTAAAAGCCGACAAATCCATAGAAGAATAAAAATTTATCACTAATACTATAGGCAAAAGGAGAGAGTATTTTTCTCTGACCTCTTTACAAAGATTTAATAATCGCTCTCCTCCAACTTCCTCATGACACATGACAATATCTGGCTCAAAGTATGACATTTTTCTCAGAGCTTCTTCTTCATTAGAACAAGAAAAAACTGTAACCTCTTGCTCTACTAAACTTCTTTTTATAAAGTCATTCAAAAGAGATTTTTTTTCAATTAACAAAATTTTCATGCTTTCTCCCTTGTTATTTCTTCAATTTGTTTTGATTTCATTCTTTTGATAAGTTCCTGATAGGAATGGTTACGAATAATCTTATTGAACTGAGAACGATAATTACTCACAAGGCTTACTCCCTCAATTACTACATCATAGACTTTCCATTCCTTTCCGTTGAAGAATAATCTGTAGTCTATTGGTATTTCTTTTTTATCACTGGTTATAATTCTTGTTCTTACTTCAGCGTATTGATTGTTATCAATTTTTTCATCCAGATATAAGACCTTTTCGTCTGTATAGGACTCTATTTTTCCACTGTAAGACCTTTCAAGAAGGTCTTTAAATAGTTCGACAAACTCTTTTCTTTCGTGAGGAGTTCTCTCCCTCCAGTAAACTCCAAGAGAGCGTTTTGCCATCTCTTCAAAATCAAATATTTTCCCTATTTCAGTTCTCAAGGCTTCTCTTCTTTTGTTAGCTTTTTCTTTACCCTTATATTTTGGATTTTTGAGAATAGAAATTACATTATCTACGGTAATCTTAACCTGTTCTTTTGGAGAGAGCTGAGCAAATACTAAAGAAAAACTAATAAAGGGAATGACCATTAACATTAATATGAATATAAAACTTCTTGTTTTCATTCTTTTACCTCCCTTTCCTCTTTATCCAGTCCTGACAGTTGATAGAGATTTGCCATTGCCATTTTTTGATTGTAAAGAGACCTTAGATGATTGACCCTTGTTGTAGCATATGCAAGAACTGCATCGGCTAAATCTTTTGTTTCTCCAATACCCATGTCCAAGTTGGCATCAGCTGTTACCAACCATTTCTTTGCATTCTGAAAGGCCTCTTCCATGTCTTTAGCTGTCTTGGTTGCTTCTAAATATTCTAAATAGGCCTTGGTAATCTGAACGGGGATACCCTGCTCGGCCAGTTTTTTCTTTTCCAGTATTTTTTCGTATTCTATCTGAGCCTCTCTTATTTTGCCTTTAGTAATTCCAAAATCTATATTTAGCTTCATTCCAAGAACTGCTGCTATATAAGAACTATTAAGGGGGTCTGAAATATAGGGATTATGGATTTTATCTCTATTCGTTGCTCCAGAAAGGTTGCCTTTTATGAGAGCAAAAATCTGGGGATACTGATTACTTTTCTCCACATTAACCAACGCTTCTTTTGCTTTGAGCCCTTCTCTTATCTGGATTATTTCAGGTCTGAGAGCAAGTGCTTTATTTATCATTTCTTCTTTATTTATTTGAGCCTCCTCATACCTTAGCGAAGGTGTGATTATATTAACTCTTTGCGTTAAAGGAATTCCTGTCATGAACTTCAAAGCTTCTGTAATAAGAGCTTCATTTTTTTCAATTTCGTTCAGGTTTCTTTTAACCTCTCCCAGATAGGTTTTCAATTTGTAAAGCGTAAGTTCGTCTGCGGATGGAATGTCTTTTTTTAAATCCTCTGTTGTTTTCTTTATGGCCTTCTCAAGTTCTTCTTTAATTTCCGTAGCAAGCCCCTTTAACTCTCTTACAAGGGCTAAGCTCCAGTATAGCTCTTTTGTCTTCAGAATAATCTCTGAACGTTTTTTTTCCAGCTCTGCCTCTGAGACTTTAATACCCCCCTCTGCAGCGGTTTTGTAGCCCGTAATCTTTCCGAAAGTGTAAATTGGCTGTAAAACTTGCATAGTAATCATGCCAAAAACGCCATTGATAGTTGTTGATTTAACATCTGTCTTAATTTCTGGAGAAAGGGTCTCTTTTTCTGCTTTTGGTGACGGACCACCTATGGCCATTAGTTCAATCTGAGGCAAGACAGCACTTTCTGCCTGGCTTAGCTTTGCTTTGTAAATTTCAATATCTTTCTTGTATTCTCCCAATTCTGGATGGAATCTAACAGCTCTCTCAATACAACTCTTCAAATCAAGGGAAATATTTTCCTCTGCAAAAGCCCACCCTGTAAAAAGAAAAACGAACAGAACAATTGAGGTTTTAAATTTTACCGAATACATATTTTGATAACACCTCCTCTATGTCTATTGAAGATTCTGTTTCTCTTATTCTACCACCCTTAGCAATGTATCTGTCAGAACCTCCAGGAGTTATTTGAATATATTTCTCTCCTATTAGCCCCTTTGTTCTAATTGAGGCAATTGAATCATCGGGAAGTTTTATAGAACTCCTTATCTTAATCTCTACAACGGCATGATATTTATCGTTAATAGAAACTCTTTCGACCGAACCGATTGGAACGCCAGCTATTTCTACTACTGAGCCCTTTTTTATTCCTCCAACCTTGTCGAACTCGGCATATATCGTATATGAATCTGCTGAAAAGAGCTCTATTTTGCCAAGTCTAAAAGATAGATAACCAAGAGCTAAAATTCCAATTAAGACAAAAATTCCAACGGCTATCTCAATATTTTCCCTTTTCATTCAGTACCTCCATTTTCTATTCCAAGTATAAAGTTTTTTACAACAATTTTATTGCTGTTTTTTATCTCCTCGGGCGTGCCAACTTCTACAATCTTTCCATCGTGAAGCACCGCAACTTTATCGGAAATTTCAAAGATTTCTGGAATTTCATGACTTATGATTATGCCTGTAAATTTATACTGTTGCTGAGTATCTCTTATTAGTTTATGAATCGAGTGAACTAAAATAGGGTCTAGTCCTGTTGTAGGCTCATCAAAAAGTATAATCTTAGGTTTAGCAATTAAGGCTCTTGCAAGGGCAACTCTTTTTTTCATTCCTCCACTTAGTTCAGCGGGATATTTATACTCCATGCCGAGAAGTCCTACATCATTAAGAGCAGTCAATACAGCCTCATGAATTGTTTTCCTGTCGAGCTTGGTCTTTTCCCTTAGAGGAAATGCTACATTATCATAAACAGTCATTGAATCAAACAAAGCTCCTCCCTGAAATACAACACCAATATCTGAGCGTATTTCATCAAGCCTGTTTCCCTTTAATTTTGTAATGTCCTCACCCTTCACTAATATCTTTCCTCTGTCAGGTTTAAGGAGACCAACAATATGTTTGAGCAAGACCGATTTGCCTCCTCCACTTCTTCCTATAATAGCTGTTACTTCGTTGTCATTAATCTTAAGATTAACTCCTTTTAGAACTTCTTGCGTTCCAAAGGATTTATAAAGTTCTATTATTTCAATCATAACAGAATTGCTCCAAGAATATAATCCCAAACAAGAATTACGACGGATGATAAAACGACTGCATTAGTTGTAGCCCTGCTTACACCTCTTGCTCCATAGCCTGTATTATATCCCATAAAAGTACATATCCATGTAACGAGAAGTCCAAAGCTCAGAGATTTATAAAGACCTATTCTTATATCTTCCATGTCCACATAGAGCTCCATCTGAGCAAAATATGTTCCTTCGCTTAGACCTAATGCATGAACAGATACAAGATACCCGCCGTAAATTCCAACTACATCGAAAATTGCCGTCAACAAAGGAAATGTTATTATGCCTGCAAGAATATTAGGAACAATGACGTATTTAAAAGGATTGACTGCCATTACTGTAAGTGCGTCTATCTGCTCAGTTATTCGCATTATTCCAATTTCAGCTGTAACAGCAGAACCTGCCCTTCCCGTTACCATTAGGGCGCATAAAACCGGCCCTAACTCTCTTATTAAAGATAAAGCCACTACAGGTCCAAGGAGAGCCTCTGCTCCGAATTTGTTGAGAGCATAAAAACCCTGAAGTGCAAGCACCATTCCGCTGAATGCGCCTGTAAATACAACTACGATAATTGATTTGTTACCAAAAAACCTTATCTGTCTTAGTAAATTTCGAAATTTGAAAGGAGGATAAAGGGCATGATAAATTGATTCAGCGAGGAAAATTGAAATTTTCCCCAAAAATGCGAGTAGTTGAAAAACCTTTTCACCTAAAAACTTGAAAAAAACTAACATAGGAGATTTTAAGATATCCATTTATTCTTTCTTTTGTCAACATTTAAATTGTTTGGTATGGTTTATTAAACAAATGAATTTTTCGGCAGAAAATTTCCTAATTTTTTTCAATTAAAATGAACCCATGTTATAATTTTTAGGATAAAGGTTAGCGGGAGGAGAAATGAATCGCACACTTATGTCAATACTTAAAATTCTCTCAAAGGAGAATAAAATAATTGGTTCAAAGGAGATATCAAAAAAACTAAAAATGTTTGGTGTTAATCTTTCAGAGAGAACTGTTAGATACCATCTAAAAATTCTCGATGAAAGAGGACTTACAAAAGTTTTTGGCAAGGAAGGAAGAAAAATTACTGATAAAGGCAGAAAAGAACTTGAAACAGCAAGCACCGTTGAAAAAGTAGGTTTTATAATAAATAAAATTGAAACCTTAAGTTATCAATCGGATTTCGACCTTGAATCAATGAAAGGTAAGCTTATTCTTAATGTTACTTACATACCGAAAAATAAATTTCGGAAGGCTTTAAAGGCAATGGAAAGTGTTTTTGCCTCTCCTTATGTAATGAGTGATAGAATTTTAATTTTAGAGAAAGACAGTGAAAACATACTTGTGCCTGAAGACCATATATGTATAGGAACTGTTTGTAGCGTTACTCTTAATGCCATCTTGCTAAAAAATGGTGTGCCTATAATATCACGCTTTGGAGGTGTTCTCGAAATAAGAGATAGAGAGCCCTATAGATTTGGAGCACTTATTAGCTACGATGGAACTTCTCTTGACCCCTTAGAAATTTTTATTAGAGGTAAAATGACAGATGTTTTAGGTGCAATAAATAGCGGTTCTGGTAGAGTTCTTGCAAGTTTTAGAGAAATTCCAATCGTATGCATAGATAAGGTGAAGGAAATTTATTCACTAATGCAGAAAAGAGGATTTCAGGGAATAATGATGTTTGGCGAACCTAATCAACCCCTATTAGATATACCCGTTGGTATGGATAGAGTGGGCATTATCGTAGTGGGAGGGCTAAATCCAATAGCAGCAATTGAAGAAAGCAATATTCACACATATACATCTGCCATATCAACGCTCTATGATTGTAGAGAGCTTATTCCTTTCGAAGAAGCAATTGAACAATTCAAATAAATGCAGGTAATTACTACCCATCTTAATGCAGATTTTGACTCCCTCGCATCCTGTATGGCAGCGAAAAAATTATATCCTCAGGCAGTTGTAGTGCTTCCAGGCTCTATGGAAAAAAGAGTAAAACTATTTCATGAAAGCTTCAAACTCTTTGAAATAAAAAAATTAAAGGAAATTGAAAATGAAAAAATAAACACCTTAATTATAGTTGACACCAGAAGTATAGCAAGAATAGGCGAATTATCCCATTTTTTAAAGCCAGAAGTCAAAATTCATCTTTATGACCATCATCCTCCAGGCGATGATGATATAAAAGCAGACTTTGAAATTACTGAACCGATAGGAGCTTTATCCTCTCTTTTTACAGAAATTTTTCGAAAAAAGGAAATTGCCATCTCACCGATGGAAGCCACTCTTCTCTGCTTAGGCATCTACGAGGAAACAGGCTGCCTGTTATTTCCATCTACCACTCCGAGAGACTTAGAGGCAGTATCATATCTTCTAAAGAGAGGTGCCAATTTAAACATCGTATCGCAATTTCTTAAGGAAGAACTCACAAAAGAAGAGATTACTCTCTTCAATGAACTTTTAAAAAATCTCGATGAACACATCGTAGGAGAAAAGAGAATACACATTACCCACGGTGTTATCGACTTGTCAAAGGATATCTCCCACATAGCTCATAAACTCATGGAACTCATAGATACAGATGCACTATTTATAATTGTAGGAATGGAAGATAAACTCCTAATAATAGGAAGAAGTAACATTCCGGAAATCGATGTGGGCAGTATACTGTCAATTTTTGGTGGAGGTGGTCATTGGGCTGCAGGAAGCGCAACCATAAGAGACATGCCGATTAATCTTCTTATTGAAGAGATTATCGAAGGAATAAAAAATCATGTTAAACCTTTAAAATTAGCTAAAGACCTAATGACTACGCCTGTAATTTCTGTTCAGTGGGATATTCCCATTAAAGAGGCCGAAAAAATCATGACCAAGTATGGAATTAATGCAATGCCTGTAGTAAAAGAGGAAAGCTACATGGGAGTTATCACAAGAGGAGTAGTTGAAAAGGCTATTTTTCATGGGCTTAAAAAATCGAAAGTCTCCGATTTTGCCACAACAGATGCTTATACTGCTGAAGAAGACACTCCAATTATGGAGATAGAAAAAAATATGGTAGAACTTAATCAGAGATTTGTGCCTATTCTAAGAGAAAATAAAGTTGTTGGTGTTATAACGAGAACAGATATACTACGGAATTTATATGAAGAACTCATGAGAAAATTCAAACTCTCTCAGCCAAAACAGGAAACATATGAAGAAGTTAGAAGAAATATAGCAAATCTGCTACAAGAGTTTTTCCCTAAAGAAGTCTATGAGATTTTATTGAAGGCAGGAGAACTTGCCGATGAACTTAACTTTGGCGTGTATCTTGTTGGAGGTTCTGTAAGAGATATTCTCATGAGAATTCCCAGTCCAGATGTGGATATAGTTGTTGAAGGAGATGGAATAAAGTTTGCTTATAGGCTTGCCGAGAGGATAAAAGGAAAAGTAACCCCCCATCCTCGATTTTCAACAGCAAAAATAATAAAAGAACTATCTAAGAATGGTAAAACATCAGATTTCCACATAGATATAGCAACAGCAAGAACAGAATACTACGAATCACCTGCTGCTTTACCAAAAGTTGAAACTTCATCCATAAAAAAAGATTTATACAGACGGGATTTTACAATCAATGCGCTTGCGGTCAAATTGAACTCACAAGATTTCGGTTTACTTCTTGATTTCTTTGGAGGCCAGAGAGACATAAAAGAAAAAAGAATAAGAGTGCTTCATAATCTGAGCTTTGTGGAAGACCCTACAAGAGCAATCAGGGCTATTAGATTTGCAGAAAAATTAGGATTTAGAATATCAAAACATACTGAAAACCTAATAAAACTTGCCGTTAGAATGGGTATTTTTGAAAAACTGAAAGGTTCAAGACTTTATGATGAGCTTTTATTGCTTTTGAAGGAGACTTCTCCACCGAACTCATTAAAAAGAATGCAAGATTATGGTCTACTGAAAGTCATACATCAATCTCTTGATGAAAAATATGTGCCTATAGATATAGCCAGAGCATATGAGACTCTACAAGGAATAGAACTTCTCTATTTAAGAGAAAATTACAGGAAGGAGCTCATTTACCTTATGGTTCTGTTATGGAGACTTAAGGATACAGAGAGAGAGGAAGCACTTGAGAAAATATCGCCACCAGAACACATTAAAAAAGAGATTATAGATAGTATTTCTACGGCTCGCAACACCCTTCGATTACTCATAAACGACCAACCAGTCCAAGTTTACACAATCTTGAATCCTCTCAAAATAGAAACAGTCATTCTTGCTATGATATTCGCATCAGAAGAACAGAAGAGAAGAATTTCTCTGTATCTTACCAAACTAAAAGATATCAAGCCTTCTATAACTGGTAATGAACTAAAGAATCTTGGCATAATCCCAGGACCGAAATACAGAGAAATCTTTGATGCAATCCTCAAAGAAAAACTTCTCGGTAGACTTCAATCAAAAGATGAAGAAATAGAGTATGTAAGGAATTATTTTATTAATAATAAAAATTAAATTAATTTAAATTTTAAAGGAAACTTTTTATGAATTATAAACTTTATAATAATGTGAAAAAAATTTTAGTGATAAAATTGAGGCATATCGGTGATGTGGTACTTACTATTCCAGTATTCAAAATTTTAAAGGATAACTTCCCAGAATCTCATATATCCGTCCTAGTCAACTCTGGCACAGAGGAAATACTAAAAGGAAATCCCTTTATCAATGAAATAATTGTTTTTAAGAGAGAAATAAAAAAAATGAATATATTAAAAAGATTTTTAAACGAATTTTTATTCTATAAGTCAATAAGAAAGAGAAATTTTGATTTAACCATAGATCTTACAAGCGGGGATCGAGGAGCATTAGTTTCTTTCTTATCAGGAGCTAAATATAGACTTGCTTATGCACCTCGAAAAGGATTACTTGGTAAGAAATTTTTATATACTCATCTAGGACAAAAGAGAGCAAATCATACTTTAATCCAGAATATTGAGCTTTTAAAACAATTCGGAATTGAAAATAAAGGAGAAATATATACAAATATTTCTATACCTGAAGATACAGAATTATTTGTAAAAAAATTATTTGAAAAATATAATATTTCCAATAAGGACATAGTGGTACACATACATCCCACTTCCCGCTGGCTTTTCAAATGCTGGAAAGATGAATATATGGCAGAAGTTATAAAATGGCTTGCAAAGAGAGAAATATTTTTAATTATCACATCTTCTCCCGATAAAAAAGAGAGAGAGAAAGTAGAAAAAATTCTTTCTTTCATTCCTGAGTCATTTAATTCTAAGATTATTAACCTCTGTGGTAAGATAAATATAAAGCAACTTGCGGCTATATCAAAGGCATCTGACCTGTTTTTCGGTATAGATACAGCACCTATGCATATAGCTGCTTTTGTAGGAACACCTGTTATTGCTCTCTTCGGAGCAGGAGAGCTTAACTGGAAACCTTGGGGTGATGGGCATATTGTTATTTCAAAGAATTTAGGAAATCGTGACAGAATGATTAGAGAAGAATTTATAAAAAAAAATTTAAACTCTATCACTCCCGATGAGGTTATAAAAAATTTTGAAGAAATTTTAAGGAAACTCAATAAATGGTAATTCTTCATACAGAATCTTCAATGAATTTTGGAGGTCAAGAATTAAGAATATGTATTGAAATGGAAGGCCTTAAAAAATACGGCATTGAGTCAATCCTTGCCTGTAAGCCTGGCAGTAAAATCCTATCAATAGCAAAAGCAAAAGGCCTCACCTACTATGAAGTTCCCTTTAACAGCAGTTTTTGTCCCCTTTCAATAAAAAAACTTTTCAAAATTATAAAAAAACACAAAGTAAATATAGTAAACTCTCATAACTCAAAAGATGCTTGGAACTCTGTATTTATCTGCAAATTACTTAGAATTCCCTTTGTAAGGTCTCGCCATATTGCTCTTAAACCAAGAAAACACTTTTTAGGCAAAATGATTTACACTTTGCTTGCAGACAGAGTTCTTGTCACAGGAAAATATATAGAAGATATGCTTATAAAAATTGGTGTAAATCCAAAAAAAATATATAGAATTCCCACAGGAATTGACATTTCAAAATTTTCAGACAATAGAATCGGTTCTTTAAGAAAAGAACTTGGAATATCAGATAATAGTGTGCTTATCGGGTTTGTCTCTGTTGTCAGGTCTGACAAAGGACCTCACTATTTTGCAAGAAGCATCCCCCATATTTTGAATTATAATAAAAATTTAAGGTTTGTCATGATTGGAGATGGAAATTTCTTAAATAAAACAAAGACAATTGCAGATGAGTTAAACATAAAAAATTTCATATATTTTACAGGTCATAGAGATGATATTCCTTCAGTTATGAGAGATTTAGATATATTTGTTCTTCCAGCGATAAAACCAGAAGGAGTACCTCAAGCAGTATTACAAGCTTTTGCATCAGGTGTTCCTGTAGTTGCCTCAGACATAGGCGGAGTAAATGAGGTAGCAATTCATAATGAAACGGCAGTATTAGTTAAACCAAGAGACCCTGAAGAACTGGCAAAAGCTATAATAAATCTTATGGGAAACAAAAATCTTCAAAGAAAAATAGTAGAAGGTGGGAAAAAACTTGTCTCTTCTTATACTCTTGATGGAATGTTACTGAAAATGAAAGATTTTTATGAAAGCATGATTAAAAATGAAAAATAAGATTAAAGTTATATATTCTATTGCCACAAAAATTGGAAGTTCAGGGCTTGGCACAGTCTCATGCAATGCAGTGAAAGCTCTGGATGAGTTTAATTTATTGAAAAAAGCCATATCCTACGGGAATAAGTGTCCCATAGATAAATCAAAAATAGTTTCTCTTCCCGGGAATCCTGCTAAGTTAATTTTTTTTCTTCCCAAACACTATTATAGACCTTTAAGAAAAGGATTCCTTGATTTTATTACTTCAAAAATAATAAATACAAAAGGATGCGATGTTTTCCATGGCTGGAATAATCAAGCCTTAAGAAGTATTAAATCTGCCAAAAAAATTGGAGCAAAAACAATTCTTGAATGTGGTTCCACCCATAGATTTTTCAGAGATAGAATAATTAATGAAGAATATGAAAAATACAAAATATCAAGACAAAAATCTCCTGATTATGCAATAAAGGCATCTCTTGAAGAAATTGCACTTGCTGATTATATTTTTGTTCCATCAGAATTTGCAAAAAAAACTTTTATTGATGCAGGAGTTGACGAAAACAAAATTTTTATAATAAAAAGAGGTGTTGATATTGAGAGATTTAAACCTAAAAAGAGTGACCATAAAAAGTTCAGAGTTCTTTTTGTTGGCAAGGTTTCTTTAAGAAAAGGCATTCAATATTTGCTTGAAGCATGGAAGGAACTTAATCTAAAAAATGCAGAACTTATTGTAGTTGGTAATATTGAAGACAGCATCAAGCCATTGCTGGCTAAATTTTCAGATTTGGATAATTTAATTTTTAAGGGTTATTTGAAAAATATAATAGAAGAATATCAACAAGCTACCATTTTTGTTTTTCCATCTCTTGAGGAGGGTAGTGCAAAAGTTACTTATGAAGCAATGGCTTCAGGATTACCTGTTATTACAACAGAAAATAGCGGTTCTGTTATAAGAGATGGTATAGATGGATTTATAATCCCTGCTAAGGACAAAGAAGCAATAAAGGAAAAAATAGTTTATTTCTATGAGAATAAAGAAGAAATAGAAAAAATGGGTAAAAATGCAAGAGAAAATATTAAAGCGTATACATGGGATAAATATAAAACGAATTTTATAAATATTTACAGGAGAATATTTAGCTTATGAATATCTTAATTGCTGGAGTTGAGCTTGTAAAAAAAGATGAAAGATACATGGATGATAAAGGATGGTCTTTTAAAAAAGCCTTTGAAAAAATTGGTGCAAAAGTTGAGATATTCTATTACAAAAAGAAAGGGAAGTTATCCTTTGTTGAAAAAAACAAAAAGATAAAAGAAATTTGGCATCAATATATGAATAAAGCTCTTGTTACTCATATAAAAAATAAAAAACCTGATATTTTTATCATCCTCAAAGGTGAAACCATCTCACCAGAAACCTTGTGGTTAATCAGAAAAAATACAGATACAATTATAATAAATATTTATCCTGACAACCCTCTATATATGAGCAAGTTTGAGGCAATACTTCCCTGCCATTATTTTTTTGTTAAGGACTCTTATATCCTTGAAACTCTGCATAAAGCAGGATTAAAAAACTTATACTATCTTCCTCAATGCACTGATCCAGATGTACACAAACCAACAGAAATTATTAAAGAAGAAAAAGAAGAATATGAATCAGAGTTATCTCTTATAGGTTCAATGTATCCTTACAGAGAAAAATTTATTGAAGAAATTATTGAATTCAAACCAGCAATATGGGGAAGAGGATGGAATAAATCAAAAAATAAAGAAATAATCAAACTTTACAAGGGTAAAGATATAAGAGGAATAGCTAAAGCCAAGGCGATATCAGCCTCTAAAATCTCACTTAATATCCACCATCCCCTTAATGATATTCATGGAGTAAACCGAAGAACCTATGATATCGCAGGATGTATGGGATTTCAGCTTGTAGACTATAAAGTTGATATGGAAAGAGTCTTTGAAATAAACAAAGAGATTATCTGTTACAGAAGCTTAGATGAACTTAAAAAACTCATTGAATATTACCTTAAACATCCTGAAGAAAGAAAGGAAATTGCAAAAAGTGCTTACAGTAGAGTACTTAAATCGCACACCTATGATATCAGAGCCAAGCAAATCATGGAAATAATAAGAAAAACATGAAAATACTGTTTGTGAATCATTCTTCATCTCTTACAGGAGCACCTATAAGTTGCTTTAACATTATGACAAGACTTAATGAAGATCTTATTCCTGTTTTTGCTACAAAAGAGAAAGAATTATTGCTTGATAAATTAAAAAATCACGGTATAAAAAGCTATGTAATATCAGAAAAAGGCTTTTTAGGTTTTAAATATATCTTAAGCTTTATAAAAATAATAACTAATGAAAAGATTGATTTAATTCATCTAAATACACTTACACCTTTCTGTAAGTATGCAGCTATTGCAGGATTTATAAAAAAAATCCCTATTGTCTGGGTAGTAAGGGAAAATCCTCTTATTTCAAGAAGTCAGAGACTTAAATGGTGGTTAAAAAAATTTTCTTCCAAAATAATATTTGTAGATAATGATACAAAAGAAAAACTTTTAGGGAAGCAGTGTAAAGAAAAGGTTGAAACAATTTACAATGGAGTTGATCTTGAGCATTTTAAACCTGAAAAAAGTGATTTTCTCTTTAAACTTCTAAATATCCCAAAAAATCACAAACTTATTGGTTATATAGGCTTGATAACTGAAAGAAAAGGTGTCAAATTTCTTGTTAATGCCTTTCATGAAGTAAAAAAATTATTTCCCTTAACAAAACTTGTTATTGTAGGTGGATACAAAGAAAATGATATCCTATATTTTGAGCAAATAAAACAATTAATAAAGGAACTAAATTTAGAAAAAGATGTTTACTTTACAGGTGTTCTTCAAAATATTAAAGATGTTATAAACAGTCTTGAAATAGTTATTTTACCTTCTCTTGAGGAAAGATGTAGCAGAGTTTTACTAGAAACTATAGCCTGTGGTAAAGTTGTTGTGGCAACAGATGTTGGTGGTAATCCGGAAATAATTCAGGATGGCATTAATGGAATTCTTGTAAAGCCTGCAGATTCGAAGGATTTAGAAGGAGCAATAATGAAACTATTAAAAGATGAGAATTTAAGAGAGGAGTTTAGTAAAAACAGTAGATTAATTGCTGAAAAAAAGTTTGATATAAATATAAATCTGAATAAGATGAAAAAAATTTATAGGGAACTTGCGAAAAAATGAAGCCTGTAAATATTTTGCATATTATTTCTAAATTACCCGTGGGCGGGGTTGAAAATCAGCTTTTAATGGTTTTGAGAAACTATAATAGAGAAAAATTTAAACCTTTTGTCTGTTCTCTTTCAGACAAAGGTGAAATTGGGAAAGAAATTGAAAGTTTAGGTATAAAAGTTTTTACTCTGAATAAATTAGGCCATACTTTTAACAGGGCTATAATAAGAGATATTTGTAAAATAATTAAAAATAATGAGATAAAAATAGTAAGAACACATCAATATCATGCCAATTTTTATGGAAGAATTGCAGCAAAAATAAGCAAGGTGCCCTGCATAGTGGCATCTATCCATAATGTTTATACAAGAGACAAAAAGTTCCATAGAAGATTTATAAACAGATTACTTGCAAAAATTACTGATAAAATCATAGCTGTTTCAGAGGAAGTCAAGAAGGATATTTTAAAATATGACAAAATACCTGAGGATAAAATAAAGGTTATCTATAATGGAATAGATCCTGATATTTTTAGCAATAATTTTGATAAAGATACAATAAAGAAAAGTCTCGGCATAGACTTAAAAGCACCCGTTATAGGAACTGTTGGAAGACTCACAATGCAAAAAGGGCAAATCTATCTCCTTGAAGCAATTGCAAAGATTAAAGGCAGATTTCCTTATATTAAAGTTTTAATTGTAGGGGATGGACCTTTAATGGAAGAGTTTAAAAAATATGTAAAGTCTACTGGAATTTCAGAAAATGTAATCTTTACAGGCTCAAGAAGAGATGTTCCTGCTTTACTTTCCATAATGGATATATTTGTTTTTCCCTCATTATGGGAAGGTTTACCAAACGCTCTTATTGAATCTATGGCAGCAGGCAAAGCAATAATTGCTAGCGATCTAAAACCGATAAGAGAAATTTTAAACTCTGAAGGAGAATGCATTCTGGTTCAACCTAAAAATAGTATGGCTATAGCTGAATCCATTGAGCTTTTATTGAAAGATAAAAATCTTAGAGATAATATAGGTAGAAATGTTCAAAATAAGGCTTTTTCTTGTTTTAATATCAAAACTACAGTTAAAATTTATGGAGAGCTATTTGAAAAAATTTTGAGGAGTAAGGGTTGGAATATATAATTGGAATATATAAAATGTATTTTTTTAATGAAGACCAAATACTTTTATTAAAAGATTCTAAAAATAAAAGCTATAATCAAAATTTTAGAATTATTAAGAGGGACAAATGAATATTTATAAAAGCTCACAAAAAATAATATTTTCTCAAATAATTGACAGAATAATATTTTTTAACATTTGTCTTTATTTTGTAATAATTTTTTTATCAAAAATGGAAGCAATAAAGAACATTCTTATTTTTTCCTCTTTTATTCTTTGGATTTTTAGTTTAAAAAATTTAGATCTCTCTTTTATGAAGTGCAGAACTGCTATATTAGCACTAATATTTATAATTATAATTTTTGTTTCTATTTTCTTCTCTTACGATTATCATTATACTTTAAATGAATTAAAAGGTGAACCTTTAAAAAGTCTTTTGTTGTTACCTGTTGTAGCAACATCGTTCAGGAGTATTTCAAGGATAAGAGTATTATTATATTTATCATTATTAACTCTGATAATTATGTTATCTTTTGGTGGTTATAGCTTTTTTATTGAAGGAAAAAAAGTTTTTACTTCCTCTATTGAATTATTAGATGCTAATCCAAATAGATTTGTATTATACTTAAATTCATATTTACCATTTTGTTTTACTTTATTTCTTTTGACTAAAGATAGATATTCAAAGTTAATACTTATTCTAATTTTTATATTTTATATAACAAGTCTTTTTTTAAACACATCTCGAGAGGGCATAGCTGGCTTTATAGCAATCTGTATAATCTGGATGGTTTATCTTTCGAAGAAAGGCTATGATATTAAAAAAACTGTATTAATTTTGATATTAATATCTTTTTTGATATTTTTATTAAGTCTAAATTTTTCCTCATATGTAAAGGAAAGAGTAAGTAAAACTCCTGAGCATTTTAAAACTCTAAATTTGAGAATACCCACTTGGCAATCTGGAATAAAGGCGTGGGCTGAAAGACCTATTACTGGATGGGGATGGGGTGATAAATTATTTAAAGATGAAAGAATTTATAAACAAATTAATGAAATTCCCCCAAAATATGGTCCTCATAACAAGTTTCTGGCAGTTTTATTTCACACGGGGATAATAGGTTTGATTTCTTATTTATTCCTTCTTATTTCTTCAATTCATACATCCATAAAAAATGGATTTTTACTAAAAGGAGAAATTAGTTTATTTTTTATATCTCTATCTTCAGGCCTAATAGGTAACTATGTAATTCATTCATTGTTTAGTAGTAGTCCTCAGCTTACATGGCTATATTTTTTACTTGGATTAACAATAGCTAATAGTAGGCTCACCGATGCAAATAGCAATAATTAGGAAAAAATTTACTTTTCATGGTGGATCAGAAAGTTATATTAATAGCCTAATAAAATTTTTGATTGCAAAAGGACATAAAGTCTATATTTATGCCATAAAATGGCAAAACTCCCCACAGGATTTACCTATTACATTTAAAAAAATTCCTGCTTTGTCTTTTAACTCTTTTTTAAGAGATTTAACTTTTATACTTTTTGGATACTTTATTTTAAAAAAAGATCTTAAAAATCTTGATATCATTCAATCTCATGATAAATTCTTACTACAGGATATTTATAGAGCAGGAGATGGATGTCATATTCAGTGGTTTAAGGAAAGATGGAAGAGAGTAAATTTGGTAAAAAAATTAGCAATTTTACTAAACCCTTATCATTGGTTAATTCTTCTAATTGAAAAAGTAATATTTAAAAGGAAGAAATTTAAGAAAATAATTGCCATTTCTGAGATGGTAAAGAGAAATATAGTTGAAAATTATGGAGTAAATCCAAATGATATTGTAGTTATCTATAATGGTATAGACTTTGAGAAATTCGCAAAATTAGATAAAGAAAATTACAGAAATCAGATTAGAAAACAGTTTGGGATAGATGAAAAAGAATTTGTAATTCTTTTTGTTGGTTCAGGTTTTGAAAGAAAAGGAGTAAAATATTTAATTGAAGCCGCAGAGAAAGTTGAACAACCTTTAACAGTTTTAGTTGTTGGCAAAGGTAATTCTAAGAGGTATGTCAAATATATTAAAAAACAAAGAGTGATTTTTTGTGGACCTCAAAGAGAGATTGAAAAATTTTATGCTGCCTCGGATTTATTTGTATTTCCCACGATTTACGAACCATTTGGGCTAGTTGTACTCGAAGCTATGGCTTCAGGACTTCCTGTAATTACAACAAAGCTATGTGGTGCTTCTGAAATTATAACCCATGGAGAGAACGGATTCTTTGTTGATACGCCGGAAGAGACTCATAAAATAGCAGAGTTCATAAAAATATTGATTGAACAAAAGGATATTTATAATAATATGAGTTTTAAAGCTCGTGTTACAGCCAGTAATTTCTCAATGGAAAGAAATTTTAAAAATATTGAAAACCTCTATGAAATAGTGAAATCATCTAAAGTCTCCAATAAATAAAACCCTTGCTTTCCGCATCCTTTCTGTCATATAAGCCTTTTATATCAATTAATACTAAAGGTTTATTCATCACTCCTCTATAAAATTCTAAATTAAAACTTTCAATAAACAGACTATGTTTTACAGCTATCACAACACAATCATAAGGTGAGTTGTCTTTAATATCTTTCAATAAATTAATTTTTCTATTAATATGAGAATGATCTATTAAAAAACATAAATCTCTACTCCAAAATCCTCCAACTCCTTTATAAGCTCAATAACCTTACTGTTTCTTAAATCAGGCACATTTTCTTTGAAAGTTACCCCTAAAATTAAAACCTTAGAACCCTTAACCTTTTTCCCAGCCTTTATCAAAATTTTCACTATTTCATGGGCTATATAAAGAGGAATAAACTCATTTACACCTCTACCAGCTAAAATCAACTCTGGAAAGTGTCCTACCTCTACGGATTTTCTGGCAAGATAGTAAGGGTCAACAGGTATGCAATGCCCACCTACAAGCCCAGGTTCAAAGGGCAAAAAGTTTTAGCTGCCTTCAGAACTTCTTTAGTGTCGACTCCCAATTTATGGAAAATCAAAGCTAATTCATTCATCAAAGCTATATTTATGTCTCTCTGAATGTTTTCAATAACCTTTGCTGCTTCTGCAGTTTTTATATCTGGTGCTTTGTAAACGCCTGCCTTGATTACTTTCCCATAAACGGAACAAGCTCAAGTGTCTGAGGAGTGTCTCCTGATACGATTTTTACTACTCTTTCTATTGTGTGTTCCCTATCTCCTGGATTTACTCTTTCAGGTGAATAGCCAACCCAGAAATCTTTTTTCCATCTTAAACCGCTTTCCTTTTCAATAACAGGAACACAAACCTCCTCAGTTGCTCCTGGATAAACTGTCGATTCAAACACAGCCACACCACCCTTTGAAATATGTCTACCCACCACCTCAGATGCAGAGACAAGAAAAGACAAATCAGGATTTTTAAGCTTGTCAACAGATGTTGGAACAGCAACTATTATTAATTTGAATTTATCTTGCGGAGTTAATGTTTCTCTGAATTCAATATTAGAATTCAACAGCTATTTATTAGAAATCTCAAACGTTGAGTCTATACCTTGTTTCAATTCTTCAATTCTGTTTTTATTTCGGTCAAAGCCTACAATTTTAAAGTATTTTGACATAGCAACAGCTAATGATAGTCCCACATATCCAAGACCTATTACCAAAATTTTCTCCTTGCCTGATAATAATGCATCAATTTTTAACATAACCCTTTCCTCCTTATCTTTCCATCTATTTATTATATGAGATAAGCTGTTAATATTCAAAAACTTATATTTTATTACTTCAAAGAATTCATTACTACAAAAAGATTGAAGGAACTTAGATATATATGTGTCATTATGGCTTTGAAAATTGATATATACTTAAAATTGATATTCTGGAGATGATTTATAAAAGAGAGAGAAAAAGTAGTAGTATACAGAATAAATTTTTAAAACCCTTGAAAATACTTATCGGGGCGAGTGGATTTGAACCACCGACCCCCTGCTCCCAAGGCAGGTGCGCTAACCAGTCTGCGCTACGCCCCGATGCTTTTCTAATCTAATTAATCTAATAAAATTAATTAAAAAATGTCAAATACCTACTTTTGAAAGGTAAAGTTGACCTTATCAATAAAATTTTTGTATTCTATTTATGTTGGGCCGTTAGCTCAGCTGGTAGAGCAGCTGACTCTTAATCAGCGGGTCGGAGGTTCGAATCCTCCACGGCTCACTCAAAAAATCCTTAAAAATCAATAATTTAAAAAGTCCAAAACAATTGCGTTGCTCAAATCCTGCAAGCAAAAAGTCCTAATAAAATCAAATAGTTGCATTTTTGACAGTCACCACGACAGTCACAAAAATTAAAATCAATTTTCTATCAATCCCCTCATTTTGCAATTCGTTTGCCTTATGATAAATTTTAAAACTCTTTTGGTTTGTTAGATTTTTAAGTATGTTCTCTGAGGATTGCACGTTAAGACATATTTTAAACTTTTTTAAAATCGTTGCTTTCCATATGAGAATGGGAAAATTTGAGTTTTTAGAGAGTTTTAAAGAGGGGGCATGCCCCCTCTTTAAATTTAGCAACCCTCTACTGCTTTCTTTTTCTTAGGTGTTGCTGCTCCTTCTTTACCTTTTTCCTTACTCTTGTCCTTTTCAGCTGCTGGTTTAATTGTTATTTTGTCGCCCACCTTAAGTTCAACAGTGACCTCTTTGCCATCAGCCTGCTTTACTGTTACCTTGTTGCCATCAATCTTTGTAATTGTTCCATTTACATTGGCAGCATAGGCTGAAAAGACAAAGCCGAAAACAAAAGTTAATAAAACGGCTATTGCTAATGTTCTCTTCATCGTATCACCTCCTTTCTTTTTTAGATTACATCAATTATATCAATATGGCGATAACTTTGTTAACTGTCCGGCGTAAACTATTGCTGCTCTTAATATTAGCGTTCCTACAAGAACAAGAGAGGCTGCAAAATTCATTCTAAAAATCTGAGATTTCGTAAACTCAGTATGTATTCCACCTTCAAACTCCTTGAGTTCACCAAGTTTTATTCTTAGCGCAAGGGGTAAAACTAAAAATATTACTATTAGTGCAATGGCAAATATGAAATGTTCATCGCTGAGAGAGAAGAAAGGAGCAATTGCATTCTTGTATGGTGCTGTTGAGGTGTAAAGTCCGTAGAAAAAGAGTAGAATAATTACCAGTTCTGCAACTATTAACCATATGTCTATCTTAGTGAAGAGAAATTTTATGTCGTTATTTTTAGCTATTATGACAATCATCGCTGCTCCTGAAGAAAGGGCGGATACTAAAAATAGAATAGGAAGTGTAGCATTGTTCCAGAGGGGAATTGCTGCAAAAGAGCTTAAAAGAACACCTGTGTATATTCCTAAGAAAATTCCCATGGCAAAATTGAGCTTTGCAATAGGTCTCATCCATGGGGCAAGTTTTTCAGAGAGATTTATCAGTATAGGAAATCTCAATTTGGGTCTGTCAGCCTTCGGAATCACGGCAAGTATGTATAAGGCATTAGCAAAAAGCACAGCGGGCACTCCCCAAGTACCCCAAGACATTAGGGAAAGAGGCTGAAAAGTTAAATAACCCCAAATAAGGCTTTGAGGTTTGCCAAGGTCTAAGATTATAAATTGCGCACCAATTGCAAGAATTATGAAAGCAATTAAGGGCGCTCTTACACATTGAGCTAACTCTTCTACCGGCTGTTTTGGAATTCTGAGATTGGCAATT
Source organism: Nitrospiraceae bacterium UBA2600 (assembly GCA_002339325.1). Taxonomy (GTDB): domain Bacteria; phylum Nitrospirota; class Thermodesulfovibrionia; order Thermodesulfovibrionales; family Thermodesulfovibrionaceae; genus Thermodesulfovibrio. The sequence continues at coordinate 81,005 of DDKK01000036.1, forward strand.
GAGCACATAACCAGCATGCCTGCAGATAATCCACCGAGAAAAAGATATATAACTATTCTCCAATCCCAAACTTCTAAATAAGGATGCGTTATAGCATTTAAGCCTGTTATTGTTATTTCGGTCATCACATACCTCCAGCAAACTTCTTTTTAATGTAAAAAACTCTTGGTCTGGTTCCAGCGAATTCGAGTCTTACGGAAGAATCATATTTTCTTAATAAATCTGCCACTTCACTGTTAGGGTCATCTAAGTCTCCAAATATTCTTGATTTTCCAAGACAGGTTTCAACACAAGCTGGTTTTTTACCTTCCTTAAGTCTATGGTCACAAAAGGTGCATTTATCCGCAAAACCTTTTGGATGAGAATACCTTGCATCATAAGGACAGGCTAATATGCAGGCTTTACAGCCAATACATTTTTTTCTGTCTATTTGTACTGTTCCGTCTTTTGCTCTGTGAGATGCCATGGTGGGACAGGCATCTATACAGGGAGCGTTTTCACAGTGGTTGCAAAGTTCACTTCTTAACTCCATTCTTAAATTGGGAAATTCACCTCTGACTTCTTCTACTACTCGAGTTCTAAAATACTCTTCAGGAACATTGTTTTCCTTTTTACAAGCTATTACACAAGCCATGCATCCAATGCATTTTTCCACATCTATTACCATTACATATTTGGGCATTCTATACCTCCTTGGTAATCTTCACAAAGTTCACTCTCATTCCTACTGTACCAGCAATTGGGTCAATAGCATAGCGTGTTATTAACTGCTGGTCATCCGCACCTCTGTGATATGCTCTATGAAGAAGTTTCGAAGTTGAGCCAAATCCATGAACGAGGTATATACAGTCTGGTCTAATTCTCTCCGTTACCTTAGCTCTTACTTTATTGCTCTTAACTCCATCTTGATTTACTAAAACAATATACTCACCATTTTTAAGTCCCATTTTCTTTGCCACTTTAGCATTGACCCAGGCTACATTTTCCTCCATTAGCTCCCATAAAGATGGATTATTCGTTGTTCTTGAGAAAGTATGAACGGGGGCTCTCCCGTATATGAGTCTAAACCAGCCTTCAGACGGCTGACTGTGTTTTGTATATCTGGGGACTGGATCAAAGCCTTTTTCTTTGAGTTCTCTGCTGTAGAGCTCAATTTTGCCTGAGTGAGTTTTAAATTTATAATCCTCTCCTGGTGCAAGATATGGTTTAGCGCTTTCTGGAAAATCAATATATCCTTTTTTAGCAAGCTCAGAGTAATCAATTCCCCATGTTTGTGCTTTCATTTTAAGAAAATCTTCAAAAGTATTCCAGGGGAAGTATTCTTCAAGACCTAATCTTTTACCAAGTTCCTTAGCAATCCACCATCCAGGCTTTGTTTCATACATGGGTTGCACAACGGGTTGACGAATGGATATGCCGAAACTTCTCTCTTTTACAGTAAAAAAGTCATCATGACGCTCAAGGTAGGTGCATTCGGGAAGGACAACATCGGCAAGCATTACTCCGTCATAGGGCATCATGTCTACTGCAACAAGGAGGTCAAGCTTTTTAACGGCATTAAGAGTGTCCTTTTGGTTTGGCATTGCCTTCATTATGTTTGTACCTGTTATGAACCATGCTTTTATAGGATAGGGCTCTTCTGTTAAGGTCGTTCTCACAATCTCGTGAGTTACTCCTTCCTCGCCAGCAAAGGGATATTTACCCTTATTCATAGCAGGCTTATGGTCTGGATAATCCTTTTCTGAAAGGAATACTGGTTCGAGTTTTTTCTTTGGATTTAAATATATTCCTCCAGGCCTTCCATAGGAACCAAGAATTGCTGTAAGAATAGCAACGGCTCTTTGTCTTTGAACGTTGTCGGAATACCAAGCAGTATGTCTTCCAGGATGGATTAAAACATTCGGTTTATTTTTACCGAGTACTATTGCAGTCTCAACAATTAGTTTTGCAGGTATATCTGTTTCTTTCTCTGCCCATTCAGGTGTATATTCTTTTACAGCTTGAGCAACCTCATTGAAACCATTGGTATATTTAGCGACATATTCTTTATCATAAAGACCTTCGCTTATTATCAGATTTATCCATGCAAGCAGTATGGCAAGGTCTGTTGCAGGCTTTATTGGCAGCCAATATTTTGCTTTACCTGCTGCCGTTGAAAATCTTGGGTCAAGCACAATTACCGTTGCTCCTTTTCCGACTGCCTCAGCAAACTCCTGACATTGTGAGTTATGAGCATTTTCACCAAGGTGGCTTCCTATTAGGACAATAGCTTTGCTATTCTGCAGGTCAAGCCTTTCGGGATTGCCCACGTCTTCACCAAAGGTTACCTCAAATGCAACACCCCTTGCTCCTCGACATAGGGCAAAAGAGGGCATTGCAAAATTTGGAGAACCAAATGCCTGAAGTAAATGCATAAAATATGTTGATACAGTTCCATGAGTTAGTAATGCTATTGATTCAGCTCCATATTTTTCTTTGATTTTTTTCATCTTATCGGCAACAAAGCCAAGAGCCTCATCCCAAGAGACTTTTTTAAACTTTCCCTCACCCCTTGCTCCAGTGTTTATTAATGGGGTTTTTAATCTGTCAGGGTCATAGAGTAATCCAATTCCACCATGTCCTCTTGCACATAGTTTACCTCTTGAATTTGGATGAATTGGATTGCCATCAAGCTTTACTACCTTTCCATCTACTACTTTTGCTATGGCACCACATCTCCAGAAGCACATCTCACAGGTGGTCGGAACAAACTGAGGTAAAGAGGCAGGCTTTCTACCAAGTGCTAAAACAGATTTAATAGCAGGGGTAGTTGCCGCTACAGCGCCACCTGTTACAGCCGCAATTTTGAGGAAATCTCTTCGGGTAATGCTCATACCCTCACCCCCTTACTTTTGTTATACTAATAGTTAAATACTACATAATTTTTTTCATTTTGTCAATATATATTTCAAATAGGATAAGGGGGTATAAGCTAATATATGCAACTAATTCAACAAGATGAAAAATTTCAAAGGAGAGCCTTCTTAAAGAGAATTATTAGGTTTTTCTTTTTAAGTATTTCTTTCATCTTTTTAATTTTAGGCATTAAAATTCTAAAGCCTAAAAACCCTCGCAAAAGGGAGTATAAATTTTTCCAAATTCCTGAGGATAAAATCCTTAGAAACGGTGTCAGAAAGGTTGATATAAATATTGGCGGAGAAAAGTATTTGCGAATTTATGTTATAAGTAAAGAAGACACCTTAATAGCTCTCTCTCCTATTTGCACCCATCTTGGTTGTTTTGTGAATTTTGATAGAAATGACAATGAATTTGTATGTCCCTGTCACAGCGGAAGATATGATACAGAAGGTAAAGTAATATCTGGTCCGCCGAAAGAGCCACTTCAAAGACTTCCAGTTAAAATTGAAAATAATAAAATCTACGTAGGTTTAGCTTTATGAAAATTATTGATTGGTTTCTTGATAGATTTAGGCTTAAAAATTTTCATAGAGGTATTTTCGAGAGGGATATTCCCGAGGGTATAAGTTACTTCTATTGTCTTGGCGGAATAGCTTTCTCGGCCTTTCTTTTCTGTTTTATATCGGGGTTATTTCTATCTTTCCATTACATACCCTCTGAAAGCGAAGCATATCGGAGCATATTGAGAATTCATGAAGAAGTATCATTAGGTAAAGTCATGAGAGGCATTCACAAATGGTCTGCTAATGTATTAATTATAAGTATTGTTCTACATTCTATTAGGGTTTTTGTTACTAAAAGTTATCGTCCTCCAAGAGAGTTAAATTGGATTGTTGGTGTAATGATTTTTATTCTTGTAATGTTTGAAGGATTTACAGGATATCTTCTGCCATGGGACCAGAAAGCCTATTGGGCTACTGTTGTCGGAACAAACATAGCGGGAAGCATTCCTGTAATTGGAGAGGCCATTCTTTTAATCATTCGAGGAGGCTATGATGTTACAGGGATAACTTTAATGAGATTTTACAGCTTTCACGTTATCTGGTTTCCTTTATTGATTATTATTCTTCTTTGGGCTCATTTTCATATAATTAAAAAACTTGGCATATCAAAACCTCTATGAAAAAGAAATTTTACCCAGACTATCTGATAGAAGTTCTATTTTTTACTGTCTTAACATTTGAATTGATAATTATTCTTACCTTTCTATTCCCACCCTTAATTGGTAGAGAAATTGACTTCACCGCTTCTTATCAACCAAGACCTGAGTGGTATTTTCTATGGCTTTTTTGGCTTGTGCGATTTTTCTCAGGCGATATGATGTTCATAGGAGGAGTTTTAATTCCAACCATATTTATTGCTTTTTTTATGATGATACCATGGATAGAAAAAAAACTTGGTAGAAAAATAACCATCATACTGGCTGCGGTCATTTTTATAATTCTTGCCTATTCCACCCTGATAGAGCTTTTAGATAAATAGGGCTATAGGGTATATAAAAAAATATATTGACATGCTTTTGGTTTTTATTGTAAATTTTTTCATATAAAATTTAAAGCTTGGAGGGGTATATGGAAAACAGTAGAGTTAAAAATTTTCCCGTGTCATTTTTTGCAGTAGTTATGGGTCTTACGGGGCTTGCAATAGCATACACGAGACTTTCTTTCGTGGGAGATATTTTTGTAAAAATAGGTTATGGAATTACCTTCCTTGCGTCAATAATATTTCTAATACTTCTTTCGACTTACTTGCTGAAAATTGTTAAGTATATGCCTGAGGTTAAAAAAGAATTTCATCATCCCGTTAAATCGAGTTTTTTCCCAACAATTTCAATTTCGATGCTTCTTTTGTCTATCAGTTATGAAGCAATCAATGACCATATCTCCCTTATTTTGTGGGTTTTTGGAACATTGCTTCACTTCTCTTTTTTGATAAGAATAATAACGTACTGGATAAATCATGAGTTTAAGATTGAAATGATAAATCCTGCTTGGTTTATTCCTGTTGTAGGGACAATAATTGTTCCCATCCAAGGAGTGAGATTTGACTATGAAATTTCTTGGTTTTTCTTTAGCATAGGTATAATTTTCTGGATTACTCTTTTCACCATTGTTTTCTACAGATTTATTTTTCATCATCCCCTGCCAGACAGACTCTATCCAACTTTCTTCATATTAATAGCTCCCCCTGCTGTTGGATTTATCTCCTATACAAAAATAGTAGGTTCTATTGACACTCTGGGAAATCTTCTATTTTACTTTGCTCTTTTTCTATCATTAGTTCTTGTAGCAATGATTAAAAAGTTTATAAACCTCAGATTTTACATATCTTGGTGGGCATATACTTTTCCTCTTGATGCCGTTACTATTGCTCTTACTTTAAGATATCATCTGACAGCCTCTCCTTTTTACTATGGTCTGAGTTTGCTGTCAATTATTGTTACAACCCTTGTTATAGGAGTTGTATCTGTGAAAACTTTAATAGCCATATCTAAAAGAGAAATATGCGTTGAAGAGTAATTAGTTGATTATTATCTTTTCATCGGGATTATGCAATAAAATACCTCTAAGTGTCTTTAGCTTGGTGGGAGATAAATTTTTATCTCTCGCCAATTCTTTTAATTTGTTTAGATTTTGTTTATAACTTCTTTCATATTTTTTGTATTTCTCAGGATTTACTTTAATAGCAAAATTTCCCTCCACAAACCACTTGTCTTTTAAGAAAATCCAAGAGGCAAAATCGGAGATTTCATATCCCTGAAAAGGTATTATCTTGGTGTGCCAAAATTTATCAAGCCTCAGTCCTTTCTCATCGGCAACTATTCTATAGCCTCCCTCAAATGGCTCTGATCCCTGGGTATCTTCATATTTCCATTTGGATATGGAAACCTGTTCTTTTTTATGACAACTCTTGCAATCTCGGGCTTTTCCAAAAGGATGAGAGACTTCTTCAATCTGTAGCCACAACAGGTGTTTATTTGCCGAAGGCAGTCCGTCAAAAGTTCCTATTACGGCATACATATCTCGTGTCTCTCCTTTTTGCCATCTAAACTTGATGCCAGTGGCAGATACATCCTTTTTAACATTGCCTAAAAGATGAGGAAAAATTTTAACTGGAAACCATACTCCCTTTTGGTCTTTGATTAAAATCAGCGGGCTCTGCATGCCATAGTAAAGAGAGTATTTTTTAAAAGGATTTGCTCTTTCTCCAATGTAACCTTTACCCCAGACAGTAATCTGATATCCTCCTGCTTCTGTTACATGACAGGCAGTGCATGTTAGAGCCTTATGAATAGAATTTGCATGAGCTTTTTCAATTTCCAAGTGACAATCACCACATGTTGCTTTTCGCTGCATATCTCCCATGCCTTTTTTACCTGTTGGATGGCACTCTACACAGTGAATTCCTTTAGTGAAATGAATGTCAGGTTTTCTTCCTTGTGGAATAGAATAAAACTTGCCTATATAGGTTTCACCCCTTCTTGAATGTCCAGAACCAGTATGACAGACAGAATTTCCTCTGCCTCTTCCCATACAGCTAAGGGAGTCTGGTATTTTTATAAAAGCATGTGCTCCCTTTTCTCTGGTTGGCGCATAATGACAGTCCAAACAGCCAGCATGACATACGTTACAGAGTCTTTGTTTTGCTATTGCCTGTTCATTTGTAAAAGGTATGTTCATTTCTTTTCTTATCTTTTCGGTATTCTCAAAATCAAATCCAGCACTCTTAAGTATTTCCATAGGAGGCAAATCAGCAAAGGAAGGGCCACAGTTATGTGGACCGTAGGGTTCAAGCCAGCTTCTCATTGTTCTTTGACGAAAGTTGGTTGCCATTGTTGTCACCTTAAACTGTTTTAACTCTTCCGAATGACAACCTCTTTTACCGCATGTCTTTTCTGCTATTTTCGGGTCAAAGTTGAAAGTCTGAGGATTCCTGTCATGCCATAAAATATTTCTCACCTCTGAATGTAGCTCCAACTTTCCTTTTTCTTTTCTCTTTGGCAGTAATTCAAAAAGAGCATTTTCACCAGTAGGTTTTATTACGTTAAGGTCTCTATCCTCTCGTGTATATACCTTTGTTCTTTCGGTAGGTTCAGCATTTTCATTTACGAAAATTGCCTTTAAAATTCCTTCATGGGCTTTATCTTTGTCAAAGGCTCTTCCGTTGCCAAAATGACAGTCCCTGCACTGAACTGTTTTATGGCCTGTAGTCTGCCTCACCTCCTCAAGAGTTACATAAAACTGGGGATAGCCAAATTCAATCATTTTCTCCTTTGAACCGTGACAGTTTATGCAAGACTCGGATGAATCATTGTAATATTCATAACCAAGATATCCCAATATTAGAAGAAACTGGACAAAAAAAAGAGTAACCGTAAGAGGAGTTGCAAGGTCACTGATTTTACCGAGCTTGAAGGACATTGAGAAATTATATCAGAGAGAGGGAGCATAAAGCTCCCTCATTAAGATTTAATTCTCAGTTATTTTATACTTACCGTCTTTTTTAATCTGTATATTCGCATCAAGAAACTTCACGTTGTAGCCAGCTTCTTTGAGAATGTTATAAGCCATCTCTGCTCTCATTCCCGTTGCACAATGGATTACTATCTCTTTGTCCTTTGGTAGTTCATTAAGTCTGTCTTTAAGTTCATTTACAGGTATGTTTTTAGCACCTTTTATCATTCCCATCTGGGTCTCTTCAGGGTCTCTTACATCAAGTATAATCACGTTCGGAGGAATTTTCTTGCCTGTAATTTTCTTGAACTCTTCAACTCCAATTGTTCCTGGCTTTGGCTTAGGAACATATACAATCTCTTTCTTTAACTGTCCTGCTACCGTCTCACCACCGGCTTTTTTCCATGCCTCTATACCGCCAGTTAGGTAGGAAGTATTGACATAGCCCCATTTCCTAATGATATCAAAAGCTTTCTGAGAAAGATTGTCTTTTGTGCAGTAAATTATTATTGGTGCATTTTTCTGCTTCGGAAATTTTCCCTGAGCCTTTGCAAGCTCCTCTAAAGGTATATTTACAGCACCTTTTATGTGTTCTTTTTCTGCTTGCTCTTTTGGCCTTACATCAATCAGCACATGGGGAATATCTTTACTGATAAGCTCTTGTAGATATTTAACTGTTGAGGCGACAGGATAGCCCTGTTTTTTCCACTCAGGAAGACCATCGACAAATTGTTTTACATTAGTGTAACCGAGTGCTTCTGCTCTACGAGCAGATGAAGGTGTGAGAGCTCAAGTTGGGCCTTGACAGTAGTAAACGATTAGTTGGTTTTTGTCTTGCGGTAATTTGTCTATGTATTTGTCAAACTCTGCAAACCAGATGTTTATTGCACCAGGAATATGCCCCTCATTGTATCTACCAGCAGGTCTACAATCTATGATGAGACCCTTTTTTTCATCATAGATTTTTTTCATTTCAGAGACTTTTATTACCTTTGCAGGATCAACAGCAACCGGTGGTTTTACATTAATGAAAGTAGCATAGAGCTCTCCGTTTTTCTCTACATAGGTTATTGCGATTTCCTTTTCTTTGGGGAGTTTGTTAATAGGTTGATTCCAGTTTTTAAGTTTCGTATTCTCATCAAACTTTACTGTCCATAATGCTCCAGTGTCAATCTGAATCATCTCCGCTTTACCAGAGACAGTTTTAACATTACCCCATAGCTCTCCTGCCTTTGCAGTGTGACATCCAGGGAGGGAGCAACCCTTAGCAATAATGGGTTTTTGTTGAGTGATACCCTGGCTGACTAAGAAAGCTAAAAATATGCTGGCCACAAGAAAGATTAGGACAGCTCTTCGCTTTTTTTGGTTCATGAAGCACCTCCTTTTTTCTATAATTGTAACGTGACCAATAGATTTTGTCAATACACTTATACCCTTTAGCCCTTGCATATAGAGGTCTTTTAACTTGACTAAAAACGTTTTCATTTTATATACTCCTATAGACTATCCTGCTTGGCAGGATTTAATAATGAATTAAGGAGGATAGAAAATGAGATTGATACTATCTGCTTTATTAGCAGTCATGCTTCTTGTGCCTACAGTTTATGCCTACGACAAAGAGATGGCAAAAAAATTTGATGCCATATTCTCGCAGATGACTCCAGAGGTGCTTACACTAAGACCCTGTCAGATAACAACTAAAGACATTCTTGAAATGATTAAAAAGAAAGAAGATTTTGTTATTCTTGACATAAGAACACCTGCGGAAACGAAACTCATAGCTCCCGTATGGAAAGGCTCTTTGATAATACCTATGCATGAACTTTTTAAACCTGAAAATCTCGCCAAACTTCCAAAGGATAAAAAAATTGCCGTCCTGTGTCATACAGGAGACAGGGCAGCAGCAGCTACCATAGGCCTCAGAGCAGTTGGGTTTAACAATGCATTTCAATTCAAAGGTGGAATTGCCGAGTTTGCCAAAGAGGTTGGAAGATTAGCTACAGAGTATGTTAAAGAATAATTCAAGGATAGAGGGGCATGCTCGGCCCCTCTCCTCTTTAACATAGAATACTGATATAAGTTAGATAATGTCTATCAGATGATGCTGTAATTGAAATAAAAACTAAAAACTTTTCCATTTTTTAGTTGCCTCAAAATTTAAAATACCCCGCCTTCCATTCAGAGAGCTTTCTTTATTATTTCGAAAAGTTAAACCCACTTACTTTGACCTAAAGAGTTCTTGATAATTATTTTCTTTTTATTTTAAGATGTAAAGTTATTCTAATTTCTCGTGGAGGGGATTATGGAAAAAGATTTTTCAAGGTATTATGATGAAATCAAAAATTTCAAGCTTGAAGTACCAGAGAAATTCTCTTTTCCCCTGGATGTGTTTGACAGATGGGGTGATTCGACAGCTCTTATTTGGACAAATGGTAATGATATGAAAAAGTATTCTTTCAACGAATTAACAATTCTCTCTAGTAAACTCGCAGGCGGGCTAAAGAACCTTGGGATAAAGAAAGGAGACAGAATACTCGTTTTACTACCCAATCTACCCCAGTGGTGGGTTATAATTCTTGCCATAATGAGACTCAATGCAGTAGCTATTCCGGGCACAACCCTTCTTACCTCAAAGGATATAGAATACAGATTAAAAGCAGCAGATATAAAAGCCGTAATATCAGATTTTGAAAATGCAGAAAAAATAGAAGAAGCTGTAAACAAACACGGAAAAGATGTAATACTAATAAATCTTGATAAAAAAGCCGGCTGGAAAAGTTACGATGAGTTAATAACAGGTGATACCTTTATCGGAGAGAGAGCCCTTTCCAGTGAGCCTGCTTTTATTTTCTTTACATCAGGCACTACTGGACTACCCAAAATGGTTCTTCATACGCAAGTAAGCTATCCATTAGCTCATAAAATAACTGGAAAATTCTGGCTTGACTTAAAACCAGGAGATATCCATTGGAATATTTCTGATACAGGATGGGCTAAAGCAGCATGGTCAAGCTTTTTCGGACCTTGGAATATGGGAGCCACTGTTTTTACCCTCTACAGAAAAGGGAAGTTTTCACCTTCTTTAATTGTTGAAACTCTTAAAAAGTTTAATATAAACACCATCTGTGCACCTCCTACGGCATACAGAATGATAGTAAAGGAATTACCCCTCCAAGAACTCAAATTTAACACCGTTAGACATTTCGTAGCAGCAGGGGAACCTCTTAATCCAGAAATCATTAACCTATGGAAAGAAGCAACCGGTGAGTACATTTACAATGGATATGGACAGACAGAGACAGTAAATACTCTTGCAATGCTTAGGTCCTTTCCGATGAAGCCTGGAGCCACCGGATTGCCAACTCCTGGATTCGAGATAGATATTGTAGATGACGATGGTAAACCTCTACCTTCTGAAACAGAGGGTAATATTGCAATAAAAATTACTCCTCAAAGACCAGTTGGGCTTTTCGAGGAGTATATTGGCGATAAACTTGAGATGGCGGCAGCATTCAGAGGTGAATGGTATTTCACAAGAGACAGAGGTTACAAAGACGGAGACGGATATTTCTGGTTTGTAGGCAGAGAAGATGATGTGATTATAAGCGCTGGATATCGAATTGGTCCTTTCGAAGTTGAGAGTGCCCTTATTAAACACCCAGCAGTAAAGGAAGCAGCAGTAGTTGCAAGTCCCGATGAAGTTAGAGGAGAGGTAGTGAAAGCATTTGTTGTATTAACTCAAGATTATATCCCATCTGATTCTCTGGTTAAAGAAATTCAGGATTTTGTCAAAAAGGAAACTGCACCTTATAAATATCCAAGAAAAATAGAGTTTGTCGAAGAACTTCCTAAGACAATAAGTGGAAAAATCAAGAGAAAAGAACTGAAACTTAAAGAATTTGGGAAACTATAGGGAAATTTCATGTCTTATATAGCTGTAATAGGTGCCGGAAGCTGGGGAACAACCTTAGCTTCCGTCCTTGCAAAAAAGGGATTTGACGTTGTAATCTGGGCAAGAGAGCCTGAAATTGTTCGTTTAATAAATTCTGAAAGGGAAAACTCTATCTATCTTCCAAGTATTAAACTGCCAGAGAGTCTTTCCTGCACAGACGATATATTTGAAGCTATAAAGAAGGCAAGATTCATAGTAAATGCAGTTCCAACTCAGTATATAAGAAATATCTTTACTCCTATTAAAAATCTACTCCAAAGTGATAGCATAGTTGTAAGTGCTTCAAAAGGAATTGAAAAAGTGACATTAAAAACTCCATCGATGATTCTCAAGGAAATACTCGATAGAAATGTAAACGTTCTTTCAGGTCCAACTTTTGCGATAGAAGTAGCTCAAGAAAAACCTTCAGCCGTTACCATCTCTGGATTTGAAAAAAAGGAAAGATTACTGCTACAAGAGATTTTTAATACTTCCTACTTTAGAGTATATGAGCATGACGACCCCATTGGAGCAGAAATAGGTGGTGCGATAAAAAATGTGATAGCCATAGCTTCGGGAATATGTGATGCCCTTGAACTTGGTAATAATGCCAGAGCAGCCCTTATAACAAGGGGGCTTCATGAAATAATGAGGCTTGGTAAACATCTTGGTGCAAAGGAGATAACTTTTTCTGGTCTGAGCGGATTAGGAGACCTTTTTCTTACGTGTACGTCGAATTTGTCAAGAAACTATACGGTTGGTTATAAACTTGGAAAAGGTGAAAGCATAGAACACATATCCTCCAGCATGCGTTCTGTGGCAGAAGGGGTGGAGACAAGCCTTTCCACTGTTCAATTGTCTCGAAAAATAGGCATTGAAATGCCCATATCTCTGGAAGTTTACCGAGTAATATACGAAGGAAAATCACCGAAAGATGCAGCCTATGACCTAATGAATAGAGCATTAAAACCTGAATTTTATTAAAGATGGATGCTCTTGAATTAACGCTGATTTTACTGCAAAGGCTAAGTATAATAGCAACAGTTGCCTTTATCCTTTCAAGAATGCCAGCACTTGGAAGAGTTCTATCAAGAAAACCCTCACTTAAAGACAAAATAATTCTTACATTTGTATGTGGGGGACTTGGAATTTTGGGAACTTTTGGAGCTGTTGAAATTCATGGAGCCCTTGCCAATTCAAGAGTTGTTGGAGTAATGGTCGGTGGTCTTCTTGCAGGCCCGTTTGTCGGTGCAGGAGCAGGACTTATTGCAGGAGTGCATAGGTATTTTGTAGGTGGCTTTACAGCCTTTGCCTGTGGATTATCTGCTGTTGTTGAGGGCTTTCTTGGAGGCGTTATCCTGAGATACTGGAAAAAAGGCTTAATACCGTGGCATATAGCCCTTCTTGCTGGCCTTAGCGGAGAGATAATACAGATGATTATTATCCTTATTTTTGCAAAACCCTTCTCAGATGCCCTTGAACTTGTCAAGATAATAGCAATCCCCATGATTACTGTAAATTCCATAGGAGTAGCTATTTTTATGTCAATAATAAAATCTGCCATAGAGCATCAAGAGAGAATAGCAGCCAATCAGGCAAGAGCTACTCTAAAGATTACCAACCTGATTCTACCTCATTTAAGAAAAGGCTTAAATGAACAGTCCGCAAAAAACATAGCTGAGATTATTCTCAACAGCATAGGAGTAGCAGCTGTTGCTATAACCAATAGAAAATATATTCTTGCTCATGTTGGTCTCGGAGCAGACCATCACCGTGTAGGTCATCCACTACAAACAAAAGCAACCATAAATGCCATTATTTCTGGCGAAATACAAATAGCAAATAAAAAACAAGAAATAGGTTGTAGCAATTTCAAATGCAAACTTAGTTCTGCCATAATAGTACCTCTTAAGAAAAGAAAAGAGGTAATCGGAACTCTCAAATTATATTATGAAAAAGAAAATAGCATAACACCTGTAGACATCGAGGTTGCAAGAGGCCTTGCCCATATATTCTCAACTCAGTTAGAGATAGCTGATTTTGAAGCAATGGCAAGACTTAAAACCGAGGCAGAGCTAAAATCGCTTCAAGCTCAGATTCATCCTCATTTCATCTTTAATGCTTTAAATACAATTACCTCTCTAATAAGAATAGACCCTTTGCAGGCACGGAAACTCCTCAACAATCTGGCAATCTTCTTAAGATACAGTCTTAAGAGAGAAAGGGAGATACCATTAAGGGAAGAACTTTCCTATGTAGAGGCTTATCTTTCAATCGAACAAGCAAGATTTAAAAACAGGTTAAACGTCATCTACTCAATACAGCCAGATATAGATTTAGAAATTCTAATCCCTCCTTTTACAATTCAGCCTCTTGTTGAAAATGCTATAAAACACGGATTAAAACCTAAAATTACAGGCGGCGAAATATGGATAAAAATATACAGAGAAGCATTTCACACAGTAATTTCAGTAGAAGACAATGGAGTGGGGATTTTAAATAACACTAACACACATAAGCCAAACGGCACAGGGCTCGGCTTATATCTTGTAAACGAGAGACTTAAAAGATTTTATGGTGACGAAAGTATATTAAGAATAGAAAGTTTTACCGGTACAGGAACAAGGGTTTCCTTTAAAATTCCAAATAGAGCGATACTGACAGATGCCATTTACAGCCGTAATAATTGATGATGAACCCTATGCCAGAGACGAGCTTGTCTATATAATATCTAAATTCAATTACTGCAAAGTCATTGGAGAAGCAGATACTGCAGAAAAAGCCTTATCAGTTTTCAAAAAACTAAAACCCGATGTTATTTTCCTTGATATTGAACTGCCAGATGTTTCAGGAATTGAAACAGCAAGAATAATTTCAAAACTTTCTACTCCTCCTTTAATAGTCTTTGCCACTGCCTACGATGAGTATGCAATAGAAGCCTTTGAATTAGGAGCTGTAGACTACATTTTAAAGCCTTTTGATGAAAGGAGAATTGAAGTAACACTTCAAAGGATAGAAAAGCTTAAAGCCAACAAAAATGACTGGAACAGAGAGATTAATAAAATAGCCGAATTCATAGATACAAACATGCCTAAAAAACTACCTGTCCAAAGAACAGACGGAATAATAAATCTTATTCCCTACAGGGACATCCTTTACGGCGAAGCTTCTGGAAAGGAAGTTAAAATTATTACTACAAAAGAAGAATATCTTTTCGAAGGAACTCTCTCAGAATTAGAAATGAGACTAAAAAAAGAGGGATTTCTGAGAATTCATAAAAGTTATGTAGTAAATTTAAAGAGGATTGAAGCAGTGATTCCATGGTTTAAAGGCACTTACTGGGTAGTAGTTGAAGGTAGAAAAGTTCGTCTTCCGGTAAGCAAAGCATTAGTAAAAGAATTAAAGAAAATTCTTGGTATAAGCTGTTAAAAATTTCCATATAAAGCTCTTAAATTTCCGTTCATTCCCTAAATTTTTCCAATAGTTCCATTTTTATTGTTATGTGCTTCACATAGCTTTAAAATGATACCTAAAGCTTGCTGTTAAGAATTAATTTTACTGTTGGAGAAATATAAAAATAGCGCTTACAGTTTATTTATTTTCAATAAATTACAAGCTGTTGAATAATCTATATCTCAAGGCTGTTAAATTATTAAAGGTCATTCCGAGCACCCTCAATGGGTGCGAGGAATCTGACCCGTAGGGTCACCCTGAGGCGAAGCCGAAGGGTCT
>DDKK01000026.1:0-1377 GCA_002339325.1 Nitrospiraceae bacterium UBA2600
GGGGATTTCTTATTTCATGGGCTATTTTCATGACAAGAGAACCCATAGCTGTTAGCCTTCTGTTTCTTTCGTTTTCAGCCTCAAGTTCCTTTATTCGCGTTATGTCTTTACAGAGAAAAACCTCTCCAACCCTATGTCCTTCTGAATCAAGAACTTCAGAACGGGATACAATCGCAAAAAAGGGAGAAGAATTTTTAGGAATTACCCTGTCTTCTTTGATTTCTAAGGGAAGTTGTTTTTGTCCTAAGACATCCTCACTTCTTATATTGAAAAGGGTCTCGGCAGATTTATTTATCAATCTTATAACTCCTTCACTGTCAAAAAAAACAACAGCAATATCTATACTGTCTATAATGCTACTAAGAAGTCTCTTTTTTTGCTCTACCTCTTCGGTAAGTAATTTTATTTTATTCTCAAGAACGTTGTAATATTTGATAAGCGTCTCTGAGGCGGAATTAATCTTAATGATAGCTTCATTTAGAAGTTCTTCTTTGCTCATAACTTTTCGAGAAGTGCTCTGGCAGACTCTGCCAATTCTCCCTTTGAACCGGCAACTTTCTCAAGATAGGACTTATCTTTTGTTATTTTACCATACTGATAATAAGCCCAAAGTTGAGTATTGTTGTCCTTAATCCCTAAGTCTATTGCTTTTTTATAGTAACTTGCTGCTTCCTTTATTTTACCTGACATGTATAGATAATCAGCCGCATTTACAGCTCCCTCTGCAATACCTTTATTGGCTGCCTGAATCCAGTAATCAAAGGCTTTCTTCTTGTCACCGTGTGAGTATTCAAGATTGCCGAGTGCAAGTAAAGCTTCTGGCTCTTGCACAGATTTTACAGCTTTTCTAAGGGTTTGTAAGGCCTGAAGCTTTTCTCCTTCTTTATCGAGAATAATCCCATACAGAGCTAATGCATTGTCATTTCTATCTTTTATTCCTTCGATAAGTTTTTTTGCCTCTTTGTATTTGCCTTCCTTTATCAGAATGCTGGCAAGAGGAATTATAGCTTCCGCTTTTCTCGGTCCGGTCTGGACTTTCCTTAATATGTTCTTAGCCTCGTTGAGCTTGCCCTGTTCAATTAGAAACTGGGCAGATTGAAGGAGTATTTGCGAATCATTCGGAAGAAACGGATATATTTTGAGAATATAAGTATATGCATTTGAGGGAGACTCGGAAGTTATTTTCCTTATAAACTCCTCCATTTTTTTGTTTTTCAAAGATTTATCTCTAAGAACAAAGAGCATCTTCAAAGCCTCTTCATAATTTTTCTGATTCAAGTAAGCTTCGTAAAGCTTAAGCCTGAATTCATCTGTGGGAATGTAAAAGTATATTTCTTTTCCTATCTGTAAAGCCTCTTGTTCTTTTTTCTGCATTAA
>DDKK01000026.1:1718-2053 GCA_002339325.1 Nitrospiraceae bacterium UBA2600
AATAAATATCAAAAAGCATTCTTTTTGCTTTTACTGTATCGGCAAGACTTTTTGACTTATCTATGAAGCCCTTTATCAGCTTTTCAGCCTCGTCGAATTTTCCTGCTTTAATCATTACTTCTGCTTTATCAATTTCATAGGCAGGCTTTCTGAGTTTAAGATTTTTATTAAACTCTCTCAAAGCCTCTTCAGCCCTACCTGAAAGGGCAAGATATTTTATTCTTAGAAGAGCTGTCTCTGGGTCGTTAAAATCTTTGTTTTCCAGCCTGTTTATGGCAGTCTCAACAGCTTTCAAGTCTCCTCGAGAAAGAGCTATCCATGCTTTACCAATCATT
>DDKK01000026.1:2385-3084 GCA_002339325.1 Nitrospiraceae bacterium UBA2600
CCTGTTTATCAAAGGGAGGCTGTACTTTGTTCAAATAAAACTCCGCATCTTTAAGTCTACCAATCTTTCTTAACGCCAATCCCATATAAAGATATCCCTCGTTTGCCTGAGGAGAGTTGCTAAAATCTCTAATTAGCCTTCTCAAAGGAACTGTAGCTTCATAGTAGTTACCCATAAAATATTCGGCTTTGCAAAACCAAGCAAAGCCTCTGGTGCGAGTTTAGGGTCTTCAGTGTATCTTTTAAAGAAATCTCTTGCCTGAAGATAATTCTCTTTTTTTAAGTATTCCTGACCTATCTTTAAAGCGTCCTCAGCAAATAGGTGATTTGAGTTTAAGAAAAAGATAAAAAATATCAAAATTAAAAACTTCAGAGCAGATTTTCTGTTCATAGCTTATTCGCTGAGTTTTTCTCTGTCTTTTATCTCGAGTCTTTTCATTTTCTCTATCAGCGTGGTTCTGTTAATATTTAAATACTTGGCTGCTCTGCTTTTAACCCAGTTATGAAGATTCAAGGCGTGTAGTATCAGCTTTTTTTCATACTCCCTTAAAACTTCATTAAGGTCTATTCCTGCGGTAAAGGGATTTAGCTCTTCTGGTATGAGGTCTCGAGAAAAGGCATTTTCATAAAATCTTATTCTTTCAGGAATATCATCAATCTCTATTTCAGTTCCTTCACTTAAGACATAGAGTCTCTCAAT
>DDKK01000034.1:0-697 GCA_002339325.1 Nitrospiraceae bacterium UBA2600
TCAATGGGTGCGAGGAATGACCTTTAATACTTTAATAATTGAACAGTCTCCTTTGAAATTGAAGGCTACTGTTTTGAATATACTATATTTTTTGAATTTCTCGGAGAGGATAAAATATTTTCTGGAAACTGCATCTAAGTCAATAATTCGCTTATGTTTTATTCCATTCATGGAAAAATTTTATCAAAAAACTCTTTAAAATTACAACCTGCCCATCTATCTTTGAAAGCCTCGAATTAATTCTACCTTGCTTAAATCCTAAAAATACTAATATACTTTTTATTGAAGCAATGTCTGAAAAGGTTGTCATTGCAATGAGTGGTGGCGTAGACTCATCTGTAGCAGCTTTTCTATTGAAACAGAGAGGAATGGCTGTGGAAGGAGTCTTCTTTATGCTTTTTGATGAACCTGAAGCCGTTGAAATGGTAAAAAAAACAGCAGAGTTTCTTAAAATAAATCTACATATCAAAGATTTAAGGGCAACTTTTCAAAAAGAGGTTATTGAGCCCTTTTTTGCAGCATATAAAAAAGGTATAACTCCCAATCCATGCGTTGTATGCAATAGGAAAATAAAATTTCCTGTCTTAGTGGAATTTGCAGAAAAGCTAAAGGCAAAATATGTTGCCACAGGCCATTACGCAAGAGTAAAAAATCAAAATGCTACGTTTTTTCTATTAAAGGGGCTGGACAGTAAAAA
>DDKK01000034.1:1037-1518 GCA_002339325.1 Nitrospiraceae bacterium UBA2600
GACCAGTCCTATTTTTTATACGGCTTGGATAGAAGATTTCTCAGTAATATCATATTTCCCCTCGGTGAATACACTAAAGAAAAGGTAAAATCTTTAGCTGAAGAGATAGGCCTACCTTCAAAAGTATCAAAGGAAAGCACAGAGATATGTTTTCTAAAAGATAGAAGATACTATGAATTTATAAGGCCTGTAGAATACGGTCCGATAATTGATATATCGACGGGAAGAATAATAGGACAGCACAAGGGAATTCATCTTTACACGATTGGGCAGAGAAAGAGATTAGGTATAGCCTCTCCAAATCCTCTTTATGTTTTAAAAATAGACCCGTTCACGAAAGCCATATTCGTTGGCACTAAAGAAAAAGCTTATAAACGAGAAGTAATTGTAAATGAGCTCAACTGGCTTTCTAATTTAGAGAAGAATGAGTTTTCCTGTGAGGTTAAAATTCGCTATGCCATGTCTCCAGAAAAGGCACTTC
>DDKK01000034.1:1862-2041 GCA_002339325.1 Nitrospiraceae bacterium UBA2600
TAAGGTCGTTGACAGGGAAACAGTCCAAGTATTCTTTGAAAAGCCTCAATTTGCACCTACTCCTGGCCAGAGTGCTGTTTTCTACAGGGAAGATACTGTCTTGGGTGGTGGAGTAATTAAGGAGACAGGGCAAGATTTTTAAGGGCTTTTGTCTCTTCTATTCCAAGCATTATATTCAT
>DDKK01000034.1:2359-3176 GCA_002339325.1 Nitrospiraceae bacterium UBA2600
TCTATTCCAAGCATTATATTCATATTTTGGACAGCCTGGCCTGAAGCACCTTTTACAAGATTGTCAATAGCGGAGATAAGGATTATTCTACCTGTTCTTGAATTAACAACAGCGCTTATGTAACAAAAGTTTGTGCCTTTTATATATTTAATAGCAGGCAGTTGCCCTTCTGGAAGTATTTTCACAAAAGGCTCGTCCCTGTATACCTCTTCTAATATCTCAAGAGCATCACTGGTATTCAAAGATTTAATAAGTCTGGCATATATAGTGGAGAGAATTCCTCTGTTTACAGGTAAAAGATGAGTAGTAAAGTCTATTGTTATGTTTTTACCAGAAGCAAAACTTAACTCCTGTTCAATCTCTGGCGTATGCCTGTGTTTTGCCACATTGTATGCCCTGAAGTCCTCATTTACCTCACAGTAGTTAAGCGACACTTCCGCTTTCCTTCCTGCACCCGAAGTACCTGATTTTGAATCAACTACTATTGTATCTGTATCAATGAGCTCTTTCTTTAGAAAGGGATATAAAGGCAAAATTACACTGGTAGGATAACAGCCTGGATTGGCAATTAGCCTTGCTGAAATTATTTTGTCTCTGTAGATTTCTGGCAATCCGTATACAGCATTGCTGAGAAGTTGATGATAAAGATGGGGAGTTTTATACCATGTCTCGTAAATCTTCGCATCTTTAATTCTAAAGTCTGCTGAAAGGTCGATAACTCTCTTGCCTGCATTAATAAGAGCTGCCGCAACTTCTTGAGATTTACCATGCGGTAAGGCGAGGAAAAATAGGTCTGCCTTTTCTTTTATTTTTTCAA
>DDKK01000007.1:0-14515 GCA_002339325.1 Nitrospiraceae bacterium UBA2600
GCTTCTTATTTTATGGGCATAGTTAGGGGAGTGTATTTAAAAGGAATAGGCGATGAAGGTTTCCTACTCGAAGTTTTTTCACTTCTTGTATATGCAGCAGTAGTATACACTCTGGCAATTTTATCTTTCCAAAAGAGAGTGGGATAATGAGGCTTTTAACGCTAATTAAAAAGGAAATTACACATCTTATAAGAGATAAGGCTTTGATTTTTATACTATTGTGGGCTTTTACAGGAGCCGTATACACTTCGGGAAGTGGTTTTACGATGGAGGTTAGAAATTTTCCAACTATCATTTACGATATGAATAATACCAAAGAAAGCAGAGAGATTATTGACAAGTTTCGAAAGCCCTATTTTAAAATCATCTCTCAAATTGAGACTGAAAAAGAGCTCACAGAATGGCTCGACAGCGGAAAAGCATCGATGGCAGTAATAATACCCCCGGATTTTAGTCGTAAGATTAATGAAAATAAGGCGAAGATACAGGTAATTGTTGATGGAACAATGTCAATCTCTGCAACTGTAGCCATTGCCTATGTGTCAGAAATAACCTATGGTTATGCGCTGGAAGTTCTGGAAAGAGAAAAACTTGGACTGACAGCAGTTTATAGAAACCTTCCTGTTATCGAAGAAAAAACAACTGTAGAGTTCAATCCTAATACATTGAGCTCATGGTTTATGAGCATGCTTGAGTATTTCAATATGATTACAATGGTATGTCTTTTAGTGACTGCAGCGGCAATGGTAAGGGAGAAAGAACAGGGAACAATTGAACAGTTACTGGTCACGCCGGTGAGAACATGGGAGATATTCTTTGCAAAGATAATACCTACTGTTCTCTCTGTAGCAATACTTTCACCTTTAACAATATACGGCATATTGAAAGGAGTTTTTGGGGTGCCTCTAAGGGGAAGTATTTTCCTTTTTTATCTGGTGATGCTATTTTATGCTTTTACGATTTCTTCATTGGGTCTTGTTATCTCAACAATTGCAAAAAATCTTGCCCAATCGATGATGCTCATGCTTGTAATCTTAATTCCTATGCTTTTTCTTTCAGGAGCATGGACACCGCCAGAGTCAATGCAGGCAGTGATGAGAAACCTTAGCCTCCTTTCACCTATGAGATATTTCATAGATTTTGGCTACAGTGTTCTGTTTAAGGGTAATGGAATAGAAAATGTGTGGCATGACATATTGGGAATAATTTTAATTGGCGGCATTTTATTTGTCTTTTCCGTTTATCGTTTCAGAAAGATATTTATAAAGTAATGCATATTTTCTTGAATAAAGCTTACTCGGTGGTTTAACATACAGATATGGTTAAAATACTTGAAAAAATTTTTGGCACAAAGAACGAAAGAGAGCTAAAAAGGTATTTCAAGATAGTTGATGAGATTAATGCCTTAGAAGATGAAATCTCAAAGCTTTCGAATGAACAACTAAGAGCTAAAACTGAAGAGTTCCGTGATAGGCTTGCAAAGGGGCAGACATTAGAGGAGATTCTAAACGAGGCCTTTGCTGTTGTAAGAGAGGCAGCAAAGAGAACACTTGGTATGCGACATTTTGATGTCCAACTTGTCGGTGGAATTGTTCTTCACGAAGGAAAAATTGCCGAAATGAAAACTGGTGAAGGTAAAACCCTTGTAGCAACTCTTTCTGCTTATTTGAACGCTCTTGAAGGCAAGGGTGTTCATGTTGTTACTGTCAACGACTATCTCGCCAGAAGAGATGTTCAGTGGATGGGCGCACTATATCACTTTCTTGGCCTATCAGTAGGAGTAATACAACATGATGCTTCTTTCCTTTATGACCCTCAATACAGGTTAAATGATAAGAGATTTGACAGGCTTCGTCCTTGCAGTAAAAAGGAAGCCTATGGTGCAGACATAACTTACGGAACAAACAATGAATTTGGCTTTGACTACTTGAGAGACAATATGACATATAGTCTAGCTGACCTATGTCAGCGAGAACTCAACTACGCCATTGTCGATGAAGTTGACAGCATCCTGATTGATGAGGCAAGAACTCCCCTAATAATCTCAGGTCCCTCGGAAGAATCAACGGAGATTTACTATGCGGTGAATAAAATCGTTAAGTATCTTAAACCTGACGAAGATTTTAAGCTTGACGAAAAGCTTAAAAATGTTGTTTTAACCGAGCAAGGTTCGCAGAAAGCAGAGAGACTTCTTGGAATGGGCAACCTCTATGAACCCTCAAATATTGAGGTTGTCCACCATATAAATCAAGCAATAAGAGCACACTACTTTTTCAAAAGAGATGTAGATTACGTTGTCAAAGACGGCAAAATAGTTATCGTAGATGAATTCACCGGAAGACTTCTTCCCGGAAGAAGATGGTCTGACGGGCTTCATCAGGCAATAGAAGCAAAAGAGGGGCTCAAGATAGAGGCTGAAAACCAAACCCTTGCCACTATAACCTTCCAGAATTACTTTAGGATGTATAAAAAGCTTTCAGGTATGACAGGAACGGCTGATACAGAAGCCTCCGAATTTGCAGAAATATATAACCTCGAAGTGGTCGTAATTCCTACTCACAGACCAATGATAAGAGAGGACTACCCTGATGCTGTATACAAAACAGAAAAAGCAAAATATGAAGCCGTTGTAAGGGAAATAGAGGAATGCTATAGAGCAGGCAGACCCGTTCTTGTTGGCACTACATCAATTGAAAAATCAGAACTCATAAGCAAAATGCTCAAGAAAAAGGGCATACCGCACAATGTGCTAAATGCAAAATATCATGATAGAGAAGCAGAGATTATTGCTCAGGCAGGAAGAATTGGCTCAGTAACAATAGCAACAAACATGGCTGGTAGAGGAACGGATATTCTTCTTGGAGGCAATCCCGAATTTCTTGCAAGAGAGATGCTTGCTGGCAAGGAATACACAGAAGAAGAATTCGAAAAAGCTCTCAATAAAGCAAAAGAAATTTGTAGGGAAGAACACGACAAAGTAGTCTCGCTCGGTGGATTACACATAATAGGAACAGAAAGACATGAATCGCGAAGAATTGATAATCAGTTAAGAGGTAGAGCAGGTAGACAGGGAGACCCTGGCTCGTCGAGATTTTATCTCTCCCTTGAAGACGAACTCTTAAGACTATTTGGAGGAGAGAGGCTTCAGAGCCTCATGCAGTTTCTAAAAATTGAAGACGACACTCCTATTGAAAATAAAATGGTGTCAAAAGCCATTGAAAACGCCCAGAAGAGAGTAGAGGCCCACAATTTCGACATAAGAAAGCACCTTCTTAAATACGATGATGTAATGAACAGCCAGAGAAAAGAGATTTACTCTTTTAGAAGAGAAGTTCTTGAAAGTGAATCCCTTAAGGATAAAGTTTTTGAACTTCTTGAGATTGAAATTGACGAGCTCGTTGATTTCTATTTCTCTCAAGAAGAAGAGGGAGTTATAAAACTCAAAGAACAGATAACCGCCAGATTTGATATAAATGTTGAAATAGTGGGCAAGTCTAAGGATGAGATGAAAAGCCTTATCCTTGAGAAACTAAGAGAAGCTTATGAACTTAAAGAGCAAAAAATTGGCTCAAATTTGATGAGAGATATAGAAAAAATGGTCTTCCTACATGTAATAGATACAAAGTGGAAGGATCATCTTCTCGGTATTGACCACATCAAAGAGGGAATTGGTCTTAGAGGCTATGCCCAGAAAGACCCTTTAGTGGAGTATAAAAAGGAAGCCTTTGAGCTTTTTGAGGAGATGTCCCGAAATATTGTCTCAGAGATTCTTACAAGGTTGTTTAAAATTCAGATAAGAGAGGAAAGTCAGTTTACAGTGTCTCGCAGACCCTATGTCAGTAGAAAAGATGGTGATTCACCGGCAGAACCAATTAAGAGACCCAATAAAGTAGGTAGAAATGACCCATGTCCATGCGGAAGCGGAAAAAAGTATAAAAAATGCTGCGGTAAGGGTGAATGAGATATTGACATAAAAAATTTTTTTATGCTTTAATTATTTAACCCACGAAGGGCAAAGTTGGTCATGAAGGCCGTGGAAGGGAAGAATCCCAGCCACGGCTTTTTTATGAATCGGACTCATGAAGAGTCTCAAACCTCTCTGAAGGGAGTAGAAATTAGAGAATCTCAAAAATTTCATGGAGGCTTGTTATGAAAAAGATAATATTTTTTTGTATTGTATTTATTCTCATTACTTCAAGTTATGTCTTCTGTCAGGATAAAAATGAGGATTTTAAACTTAAAGAAATAACAGTAACAGAGTCAAAAATTGAGCAACTGCCGCAAGAACAGACACATAAGATTGACATCGTTGACAAAAGAGAAATTGAAACTATCAATCTTCCTAATAGAAATCTATCCGAGTTGATTAAATATCTTCCAGGTAACTTTGTAAATCCGCTATCTCGTAATGATGCAAATTGGGGCTCCTATGGAGGATTAGGTCCTAAATACAATAGCTGGCTACTTGATGGTCTTCCCATTGATTCTTTTGTTGACCCTATGAGTCTTGATTTTATATATCTTGACAGAATAGAGGTTCATCGTGGACCTGCCTCAGTTCTATATCCTAACTATATGACCATGGATTTTGCTGGAAATGAGACTCCTTTAGCGGGAATAACTAACTTGATAACAAAGGACAAAATTGAAAAGCCCTATACAAATATATCTCTTGGTTATGGAACATGGAATACGATAAATGCAAGAATTTACCATGAGGGAAATGCTGGTCCCTTCAACTTTTTCCTTGGTGCAAACTATGAACAATCTGACTATACAAATTATGGAACAAAGCCTTCATGGCTAAATATGATAGATGACCCAGAGTATAAGAAAATTAAGGGATATTTTAAGACAACATACTTTTTTACTCCAGAAACTAAGCTCTCTCTATTTGTCCATCATACTAAACACGATGGAGATGCAGGTAGACCTCACAGAGGTTATGACCATCAGTACGATGTTGTTAATTTAAACTTCTCAACCCCGCTTTTTAAGGATTTCATATTTAGTGCAAAAGCTGGATATAGGTATTATCATCGTTCTTGGGAAGAGGATAAATATGATCCTCCAAAATCCTATGATCTTAGCTTGCGTGAGGAAGATGGAGTTAAGCAAAATATTTTCCCATTTGATTTATCTATTAACTACAAACATTTTGGTAAAAGTGTTCTTACAGCAGGTATTGACTCGCAGTTTTCAACATATGAGACCTATGCTAAAGTAGGTGGTAACAAGAGTATTGATAATGATGTTAATGCAAAAAGTTTTGGCATATATGCTCAGGAAAAACTCATTATTGATAAATGGGTTTTGAGGGCTGGATTAAGATACGCCTATACAAAACATGACTATGATAAACTTGGTGGAGTGAAACCTGAAGTTTCCTCAAAATCATGGGATCAGCTCCTATGGAGCGCTGGTGTAAGATATAATTTTACCGATAATTTTGGAATATTTGCTAATGCAGGCTCAAGTTATCTTGTTCCTTCTGCAAAATCTGTGGGTGGAACTATTAAGGAATCAGACAGAGGAGTCTCTGGTAAGAATGGGCAATTACCCAATCCTAATCTTAAGCCAGAGAAAGGTTACAGTTTTGACCTTGGTGCAGACCTCTGGGCTTTGAGCAATCTGTATTTTAGCCTCAGAGGATTTTACCACATAACGAAAGATACTATAGTGGAGAATAAAATAAGCGACACTCCATCCCAGACTCAATCTGTAAACGCAGGGAAAGCTTATACAAAGGGAGCAGAGTTTGAAGTTCAACATTTTATCAGTGATAAATTTAAATGGTTTTCAAACCTTACCTTGACTGACACGGAGGTGAAAAACTCTTTAGATAAAAATCAAGATGGAAGTGAAATTTCCTTTGTTCCAGATTTCATAGCAAATGCAGGATTTACAGCAAATCTTCCCTATGGCTTTACGATATCTCCCTATTTTCAGTATGTGGGGAAATATTATGATAGCACTGATAAGACAAAAAGAAAAGACTTTGGAGACTATTCGACAGTTAACTTAAATATAAAAAAAGAGCTTTTCAGAACTGATAAATACTATTCCAATCTAATTCTTGAAATTAACAACCTCTTTGATAAAAAATACGAAATGCCCTGGCAATTTCAAGACCCTGGATTTAATGCGATGTTAAAATGGGAATTAAATTTTTAAGAGAATGGAGCGGTTCAGTCCGCTCCATCTTAATTAAATCTCATGCATTAATTTTAACTTTTGCACTATTTTTCATTTTATCTTCCAGTGAAGTATTTGCAAAGATTACAGTACAAGATTTCAGAGGAAAGTCTATCCATCTTAATAAACCAGCAGAAAGAGTTGTATGTCTAATTGAAAGCGCTCTTACTGGAATTTATATGTTAAGGCAAGGTAAAAAGGTTGTTGGTATTCCAACAAATGTTTATAGCGAAGGATTTTATTATAGTGATACTTTCAGATACTATGCCGCCTTAGATGATAGAATAAAACAAAAGAAAATTCCCGCTGTTGGTAATTGGGAGTCAATAAATATAGAAAAAATTCTTTCGCTTAAACCAGATTTAATAATCATATGGTCAAGTCAGACAGATGCAATTCAAACATTTGAAAAATTAGGAATTCCTGTTTATGGAGTTTTCATTACAAAAATTGATGATATTTTCAAAGAGATAAGAGATTTTGGATTAATGCTTGATGCGAAGGATAGAGCAGAAGAATTGATAGGATACGTAAGGAAGGAAATCGACGGAATTGATAGGATTGCAAGAAAAATTAAGAATCATAAAAAAGTCTTCTTCAGTTGGGCTCAGCATAGTTTTCTTCAGACATCCTGCAAAGGAAGTATAATAAATGAAATTATAAGTAAGGCTGGCGGAATAAACATATGTAGCAACATTGAGGCAGAGTCACAGACTTTAACAATGGAAAAGCTAATCAAGCTAAATCCCGATGTGATAATAATGTGGTATGCTAAGGCATTAAGCCCTGAGGACATAAGAAATAACAGTCAGTATAGAGCAATTAATGCAGTTAAGTCAGGCAAAATTTATCAGTTTGATGATACTTTTTTCTTTGATTTGTGGACATTAAAATTTATATACTCAATGAAATTCATTGCAAAAACTTTGTATCCAGAATTTTATAACTTTGAACTTGCTAAAGAAAAGAGAAAAATAATGCAATTTCTATATGAAAAATCTTTACTTTAGTTAGATATACGCAAAGAATATTTAATGAATTTTGGATTGAAGATATAGAATGCTAAAATCTCTAAATTAAGTTACAGTTTAGTTGGGTTGACATAAAAAAATTTTTTATGCTTTAATTATTTAACCCACGAAGGGCAAACTTGGTCATGAAGGCCGTGGAAGGGAAGAATCCCAGCCACGGCTTTTTTTATGAATCGGACTCATGAAGGGTCTCAAACCTCTCTGAAGGGAGTGAATGTCATCCTGAGGGACTTAGTCCCGAAGGGTCTCTTCCGAAGTTTAATAAAAAGGAGGAGATTCCTCGCTTGCTCCGCAGGCTCGGAATGACAGGATAAAATTCATGAAAACTGAATTGTAGAGGGGGTTGAGATGCTTTATTTAGTGATTCTTGTTCTTGGCTTGCTTTTTTGGGATTTTAATAATGCATTAGCAGAACAGCAGGAGACAAGGTTGCCAGAGGTAGTTGTAACAGGTGAAAAGATAGTAGTTCCCACGAAGCAGACAGGAGAGACTGTTTACACAGGAACGGAGATTACAACAAAAGGAATTGAGCTTTCAGGCGAAAGAGGAAAAATAAATGTTTACGAATCGATTTCTCTTTTACCAGGCATAGTGTTTGAAAGTTCTGATGCTAACAATATGGCAACGGAGCAAACAAATGTCCGAATTAGGGGCGTAAGGGGCTATCTTGGTGCAATGACCGTAGAGGGTATTCCAAACTATGGTGGAAACCCAATCGGACCGAGAGCCTATATTTATGACCTTGAAAACTTTGAAAGCATCGCTGTTTATAAAGGTGCAGTGCCTGCTGATTTAGGCTCAGGCATTGGTAACAGGGCAGGTGCTATCGAGCTTAGACCTCTATGGGCAGATGAGAAATTTGGTGCGAAACTATCTCAATCAGTGGGTTCATTTGAGTATAAAAGAACTTTTCTAAGGCTTGACTCAGGCAAGATAGGTCCTGTTGATACAAGACTTTCCATGTCTTACTCTTATACAGGACAGGATAAATGGAAAGGTCCTGGTGACGTTGGACCAAGAAACAATTTTAATCTTACTCTTGTTCAGCCAATTGGAAAAAATGTGGAACTTAAGATATGGGGTAATTTTAATGAGATAAAACATTACAAATATCGTTATTTAAGTTATGCTCAGGCAAAAGACCTTGATAGGTATTATCGTCTTGACTATAATGAGTCTCTTATAGGTAAAGATTATCTTTACTATGAGTTCAACAGAGAGTATCATAAAAACAGAGACCTCTTTGCCTCAATCACTGCTAAGATAACAGACAATATTAAGATTACCTTTAAACCTTATATCTCAAAAGAGGATGCAAAGATTTGGGAAGGAAATGAAAAAATAACCTCAAAAATAGATGGTTCACCCCAAACAAACCCTGGAGTTCAACAGAGAACAAGAGATATTGAGAGAAAGGGTGTGATATCTGAGATATCTATAGACTTCAACTTGGCAAAGGCAGTAACGGGCTATCATTACGAGGCATCAGATATGAACATATTTACTGAGAATTACTGGATAAGAAATGATGGAAGTTTAAGATATTTAGGTTATGGAGTTTTTGCAACTACAGGGACAACTTACGTAAACAGCCCATATTTCAAGCTTGCTGGAACAATTGATAAATTTAACTGGCAGGCAGGAATCAAATATTTCAGATTTGAAGATTCCCAGAGCGATGGATATACAACTGATTATCCAGGTGGAGTGCCAACATTGAAAAGAGAACCTGACCTTGACAGAAAAGCAAGAACTTATGATATATGGTTGCATACCGTAGGAGTCTCTTACTCGTTTAATGAAACCATAGATACTTATATCAGCTATGGAAGAAACTTCATAAGGCCTTATGCTTATCTGCCCCTTGTAACTACTTACAATCGTTTAAAAGATAAATTTCAAGCTAAAGGTATCAAATTAAATGATTTATTTGAAGGATACAACATAGAACAATCTGACAATATTGACATAGGACTAAGATTTCGCAAAGATTTCATAGAGATAAATCCTACATTATTTCTATCAAAACATAAAAATCTTCTTACAGTTGTCTCAGACTCAAGAGTTTTTGATTCTGGAAAACCTGTAAATTATCAACAAAACATTGGTAAAGCAAAGGGATACGGATTTGAGATTGGCACAAATGTTTTTATCTCTGACTGGCTTACCTTTTACTTTAATCCCACATTTAATCATCTCACCTATGACGGCAACATAACCTATTCAGGTGCAACCCTTTCAACAGATGGTAAGCAGGTTGTTGATGTACCGAAATGGACGGTTGTTTCAGGGCTTTTAGTTAAATACAAAGATTTTGAGATTGTTCCTCAAATGCGTTATATTGGGAAAAGATATGGAGATTGCGAACACAAGGAAGAAATTCCGTCTTACGCAGTCTTTGATTTAAAATTAAACTATGTCAAAGAGAAAATAGGGATGCTCAAAGCATTAAAGCTTTCTTTAGAGTTTGACAACATATTTAACAAAAAATATGTCTCTGTAATAAATGCAATGGATGATGCGGTCTCAGGGACAACATATGGAGTAGGAGCACCATTTACGATGAGAGGTTCTATATCATTTGCCTTTTAAGGAGGTTTACGCATGAAAAAAGCAGTCGTATGCGGTAAGGGCGGAGTAGGTAAGAGTTTTATCGTATATGGAATTTCAAAAAGTATGGCAAAGAAGGGAAAAAATGTGCTTGTAGTGGATACAGATGAGAGTAATCAGACGCTTTACAGACTTTTTGGCTTTTCCGCCCCTCCAGAGTCCTTTATGGATTTTCTCGGTGGGAAAAAAGCTATCCAGCAAAGCATAAAGAAGAGATTTCAGTCAAGCGAAAAAGAACCAATTATGAGTGTTATAGAAGAGAGTTCTTTTAGTATTTCTGATATTCCTCATGATTTCATTAAAAAAGATGGCAATATTTCACTTCTTAGTATTGGCAAGATTAAGGAACCCCTTGAAGGATGTGCATGTCCGATGGGAATAATAAGTAGAGAGTTTCTTGAAAAGATTGCACTTGAGAGGAATGAAATTATAATTGTTGATACGGAGGCTGGTGTGGAGCATTTTGGGAGAGGGATTGAAAAGGGAATAGATACAGTCATTGCAGTGGCTGAACCATATCTCGACTCTATTGAAGTAGCTGAGAAAGCAATCTCTCTTGCAAATAAGATGGGAAAGAGAGTTTACCTTATCATAAACAAAGTTCCCAAGGAGTTCGAAGATAAAGTAAGAGATACAGTTATGAAGAGAGGACTTGAGATTTCGACTCTGATACCATTTTCACCAGAGGTATACAGTCTATCAATTGAAGGTAGAATTCCAGATAATTCTGCTGCCTTCATAGAAATTGAAAAATTTACCGAGAGGCTCAATGCATACCTATGAATTTAAACCAATCGGCTACATAAAAACACAGGCCGATACAGTTCCAAGGCATTGGAGTGTCTCTGAATTAGAGGGGGAGATTGTAATTGAGCCCGAATATAAGCTTGGACTTAGAGATATCAAGGCAGGAGATAAAATTTTAGTGCTCTTTGTTTTTCACAAGTCTCCTTCTTTTACTACTGAAAAACTTATTCAGAAACCGCCACATCTAAATGAGACAAAAGGAGTATTTAGCACTTGCTCACCCCACAGACCAAATCCAATAGGGCTTTCTGTTTTAGAAGTCTTAGAAGTAAGAGAAAATATGATTAAAGTCAGAGGGCTTGATATGTTTGATGGAACACCCGTGCTTGATATAAAGCCTTATATTGAGTATAAGAGCAAAGGAGGATAGAGTGAAGAGATTTATCTTTTCATTGATTCTAATTCTCACCCTTAGCAGTCAGGTCTATGCTAAAGATATGATAAGAATTACTGACATGGCTGGAAGAGAGGTGTTAATACCTAAAAAGGTTGAAAGAATCGTAGCTCTCTCTGGTTCTCTTCGTTATGTCGTCTATCTTCAAGTCTTTGACAAAGTAGTTGGCATAGAAGGAGTTGAAAAACAGAGGGTTATGCGGGGAAATCCGTCAACGGGAAAGGCATATTGGCTTGCAATTAAAGATAAAGTAGAAAAAATACCAACAATAGGAGAGGGCGGGCCAGGTAAGCTTCCTGATTTTGAAAAACTTATAGCAGTAAAGCCAGATGTGGTGATTACTTTTGAGGTGGATGGTGCTAAATTGATACAGAATAAAACTGGCATTCCTGTAATAGTTATTCAGTATGCTGGAACAGAGGGATTTAAGATAGATGATATTAAGAACACATTTTTCTTTCTCGGAAGAATTTTAAACCGAGAGAAGAGAGCAGAGGAACTTAACAGTTATATGCAGAAGTGCATTGAAGATTTAAGAAGAAGAACAGAAAATACTTCTAAACCGAAGATTTACATAGGCGCAATAAATGCAAGAGGTGCACATGGCATAACGAGTACGGAAGTGGACTATCCACCATTAAAATGGATTAACGTAGTCAATGTGGCAGATGAAGTTGGCAAAAAAGGTCATGTTTTCATTGATAAAGAAAGCCTTATCTTGTGGAATCCTGATTTCATTTTTATTGACACAGGAGGTTTAAATCTTGTTAATGAAGACTACTTAAAAAACAAAGAT
Source organism: Nitrospiraceae bacterium UBA2600 (assembly GCA_002339325.1). Taxonomy (GTDB): domain Bacteria; phylum Nitrospirota; class Thermodesulfovibrionia; order Thermodesulfovibrionales; family Thermodesulfovibrionaceae; genus Thermodesulfovibrio. The sequence continues at coordinate 11,834 of DDKK01000007.1, forward strand.
TTCTACAAGAAACTCAAAGCTGTTAAAGAAGGACGAACATTTACTGTTTTCCCTCACAATTTTTATCGAACAAATATTGAAATACTATTCGCTAATGCCTATTACATAGGCAAAACAGTTCATCCTGAAAAATTTAGAGATTTAAACATAAAATCCAAATCAGAAGAGATATTTAGAAAATTTTTAGGTATTAATATTTATGATGACCTGAGTAGAAATTTCAAGGGGTATAGAAAGGTTGAATTTAAAGAAACAGGGCTTGCAGTCAATTGAGAAATCTTTAAAGAGACAATACATAAAGTCCATAACCAAAAGATTGATTTTTGGTCTTTTTCTTGTTTTATTGATTTTAGTATCAGTAGTCATATCTATTTCTGTCGGGTCTCTTCAACTATCCGTAGGCGAAGTATTTGATTCGATTATTAGAGAAACAGAAAACTCCTATGTTGTATGGAACATTAGGCTTACGAGAGCCTTAGGAGCAGTTCTTGCCGGTGCTTCCTTGGGAGTAGCTGGAGCAGTAATGCAGAATGTATTGAGAAATCCCCTTGCATCTCCTTTTACTTTGGGAGTATCTCAAGGAGCTGCCTTTGGTGCGGCTTTTGCGATTATTGTTCTTGGAGCAGGTCAGACGCACAGCTTTGGAACAGAGGCAGTTACTGTATTTAAGCTTTATACTGTTGTGATTTCAGCTTTCATAGGAGCACTTTTAACAGTGATACTTATTCTATCTCTGTCTTTTCTAAGGAATATTACGCCTGAGGCTATAATTCTTGCGGGTGTTGCATTAAGCAGTCTCTTTGGCTCTGCAACAATGTTTCTTCAGTATTTTGCCAGTGATTTTCAGGTAGCAGCTACAGTTTTCTGGACTTTTGGAGATATTGGAAAGGCAGGGTGGAGGGAAAATGAATTGATGTTTTTATCTTTTTCTATATGTTTCATCTACTTTTTCTTTCAGAGGTGGAATTTTAACGCAATGCTATGGGGCGATGAAGTTGCAAAAAGTCTTGGAGTGAAAATCAAATTTTTACGTATATCCAGTATGTTCGCAAGTGCCTTTGTTGTCTCCGTATGTACTGCTTTTTTGGGTATAATAGGATTCGTAGGTTTAATCTCTCCTCATGTAATTAGACTTATCATAGGAAATGACCATAGATTTCTTATTCCCTATTCAGCACTCTTTGGAGCGCTCCTTCTTTGCATATCTGATTTGCTTGCGAGGACGATTCTTTCTCCCAACATATTGCCTGTTGGAATTATAACCTCTTTTGCTGGTGCACCAGTGTTTTTTTATCTTTTAATAAGAGGTAGAAAATTATAATATGCTCGTTTTAAAAGAACTTTATGCGGGATACGGAAAAAAAGAGATAATAAAGGGAATAGAAGCAGAATTCCAGAGAGGTATAGTATATGCCATACTGGGTCCCAATGGCTCTGGAAAATCAACGCTTCTTAGAACGATTGACAGAGTTATAAGACCACATCGCGGAAAAATATTTATAGACGGTGAAACTCTTGATAATCTCTCAATAAGAGATACAGCAAGGAAAATTGCCTATCTTCCCCAGCGTTCAAACTCCACGCCTTTTAGTAATGTCTTTGATACTGTGCTTCTCGGAAGAAAACCCCATATCTCTTTTGAGCCAACGGAGAGAGATTTGGATATAGTAGAGGGACTCATTGAATATCTTGGGCTTTATGATTTTGCCTTTAGAAAAGTTGGAGAGTTAAGTGGTGGAGAAGCACAAAAGGTGCTGATTGCAAGGGCATTAGCCCAGCAACCTGAGGTTTTATTGCTTGATGAGCCAGTAAATCATTTGGACCCAAAGAATCAAATAGAGATCCTTAGAATTCTCAGGGAGTTAACTCAAAAGTTCAATATAATAACAATAATAGTCCTTCATGACCTCAATCTTGCCTTACAATTTGCCGACTATTTTATCTTCATGAAAAATGGAAAGATATATAAATCTGGGACTTTTAATATAATAGAAAAATCACTCATAAAACAAATTTATGACATTGACATAGAAATTATTGATTACAATGGGAAAAAATACGTAATAACACCATAGATTACCAATCTAACATCTATTAGAAAAATTAGGTATTGACAAAAATATGAAATATGCTCTATGATTATTTAATAAGTTCTTTGAAGAGTTAAAATTCTAAACAAGACAATTTAAATTATAAAGTTCAAATTTGCTCTTGACAAAGTTAAAAATAATTTATTAAAATTAAAACAGATATTTTGTTGTTCAATTCAATTGTTCTTTGAAAATTTCGGCAAGCCCTGTTAATTGACTTAAAAGTTTCAGCGGTTTAGCCAGTATCAAAGTTTCTTATGAGAGTTTGATCCTGGCTCAGAGCGAACGCTGGCGGCGTGCCTAACACATGCAAGTCGAGCGGACTGTAAAGAGGGGTAACTCTCTTTGCAGTTAGCGGCGCACGGGTGAGTAACACGTGGGTAACCTACCCTTAGGAGAGGGATAACCCGAGGAAACTTGGGCTAATACCTCATAAGACCACAGGCTGAAATGCTCGTGGTAAAAGGAGCAATCCACCTAAGGATGGGCCCGCGGCCTATCAGGTAGTTGGTAGGGTAATGGCCTACCAAGCCTATGACGGGTAGCCGAGCTGAGAGGCTGGCCGGCCACATTGGGACTGAGACACGGCCCA
>DDKK01000007.1:14874-15194 GCA_002339325.1 Nitrospiraceae bacterium UBA2600
GGCAGCAGTGGGGAATATTGGGCAATGGGCGAAAGCCTGACCCAGCGACGCCGCGTGGGGGAAGAAGGCCTTCGGGTTGTAAACCCCTTTTGCAGGGGACGACACAGGACGGTACCCTGCGAATAAGCCACGGCTAACTCTGTGCCAGCAGCCGCGGTAAGACAGAGGTGGCAAGCGTTGCTCGGATTCACTGGGCTTAAAGGGCGCGTAGGCGGCTTTGTAAGTCCGAGGTGGAATTCCACAGCTTAACTGTGGAACTGCCTTGGAAACTGCAAGGCTTGAGTCAGGTAGAGGGAGGCGGAATTCCCGGTGTAGCGGTG
>DDKK01000010.1 GCA_002339325.1 Nitrospiraceae bacterium UBA2600
CAATAGCTCTTCTTAATAACTTGCCTTCACCTATGAGATGGCGCTGTCCAACATATTCCTCAAGATTTCTTGGAGACATTCTAAAGGCAAGTGGTTTATTTTTAAGTTCTGAGGATTTTTCCTCAAATAGACTCATTTTACCTTTCCAAGCATCTTTATAAAAGACCTGAGAAGTTCGGCATCGTAGTCACCTCTCTCTCTTACTACTATCGAGAGAGCAAAGTAGGGAGTTAATGGAGGCTTGTAGGGTCTTCTTGTTGTTAAAGCATCATAACAATCTGCAATTGCAGTTATTCTTCCAAAAAGTTTAACCTCTTCACCTTTCAATCCATAAGGATAACCTTTGCCTGATAGCTTCTCATGATGTTGTAATACTGCTATGAAAGCATCAGGGGGTATATCTCTGTGTTCTTTAAGTAGATTATAACCATGCATTACATGCTGTTTTATGATATTGTATTCAGTGTCAGTGAGTTTACCCTGTTTATTTAGAATCTCGTGAGGTATTTGTGTTTTACCAATATCATGCAATATAGCACCTATACCAAGCCTGTATAGCTCCTCCTTTGTTAATCCTATCTGAATTCCCAAACCTATCGATAATACTCCCACATTAACCGAATGAGTATAGGTGTAGTAATCATAACCTTTTAGAGTGAGCAGTTCATAAATTGATTCAGGGTCATTTACTATCGTTTCTATTATTGTTTTCAGAGAACTTTCCACTTTTTTTATTTTTTCGCCACTTCTCGGGTCATTTAAAATATCAATAACTATGACCTTTGCTGTTTCTTTCACTATTAGATGCTTCAGCGAGCTGTCTTTTTGTTCAGCGATCTTATCTGCTCTTTTTTCAATAAATTCGATGTATTCTCTAAAAAGAGAGAGGTCTTTTTTTTCTATTAGAATGTCCCCTTCTTCAGGAATAGTGTCACTGTAAATCATTACAGGTTTACCAAGAGATGCATCAACAATCTTATTGAAGCTTAGTTTCTTAAGCAAATATATGGGAAATTCTACTTCTATGCCAGGAACAATGAGATTTCTGTCAATTTGATAATAATGCTCCTTTTGATAGGAATAATTCTTAAATTTTACAGGTGACTCTAATTCAGAGGTAATTATATCAGCATTCGAAAGATAGCTCCTTAACAATGTTTCATTTTCTGGAGCTATATATACATGAGATATGCCTTTTTCTTTAAGGATAGATTGGAAAACAGTAGAGTAAAAATTCCCCCTGTGAAAGATTTTTTTAGTTATCCCTCCTTCCTTTATAAAAATATCAAAAGGTAGGGGCTTATTTAGCTGTAATCTATTTATATCTATCTTCAGAAGGTCGTCTTCTGAGATAATTTCCCTTATCTTAGTTTTTGTTCTTGTTTGGTTCACATTCTAATTATTACAAAAAATCAAGGTAAATGTGAATACAAATTAAAAAAATTATTAAAAAGCCTTTCTCTATTTAAGGCAAAGCAAATAAATTTACAAAATGCCCCTCTTGGAAATATAATAATCCCTCATGAGTGGAGTGATTAAAGCACTTGGGCTTGTTTTCGGAGATATCGGCACAAGTCCGATTTATACTCTAACAGTGGCTTTTTTAATTCTTGAACCCACTTATGAAAATGTTTTAGGTGTTTTATCTCTAATATTTTGGACAATTGTCATTATTCCCACAATTCAATATAACTTCCTTGCAATGAATCTCAGCATAAGAGGTGAAGGTGGCACAATAGTTCTCTCTGAGATATTTAAATCTCTTTCAAAATCAAGGAGAGCACAAGCTTTTGTAACTTTTTTAACTTTCATTGGAGTTTCTTTCTTAATAGGTGATGGTGTTATTACTCCTGCAATAAGCATTTTAAGTGCTGTTGAAGGAACTGCTTTTATTCCAGGACTTGAAGGAATTTCGCAGGCTTCAATGATTTTCATTGCCATTTTGATTGCCTTAACCCTATTTCTTTTTCAAAAAAAAGGCACTGAAAAGGTATCATCTGCTTTTGGTCCCATTATGTGTGTTTGGTTTTTATCACTCACTTCATTGGGAATTTACTCCATTTTTCTAAGTCCTCAGGTTTTAAAGGCAGTAAATCCCTATTATGCATTAGAGTTTCTTATGCACAACGGATGGAAGGGCTATCTTGTGCTTGGAGAGGTTATTCTCTGTGCAACAGGTGCTGAGGCAATGTATGCTGACATGGGACATCTCGGTGCAAATCCTATAAGAAAAGCATGGGCAATGGTATTTTTTGCCCTTTTTATAAACTATTTTGGACAGGGTGCCTTTCTTCTTAAAAATCCTCATGTGAAAAATATACTTTTTGAAATGGCTTTTAATTTTTCATCTTTTCTTTATGTCCCCTTTTTAATTTTGAGCCTGTCAGCCACAGTAATAGCATCTCAAGCGATGATAAGCGGAATGTTTTCAGTTGTCTATCAGGCTATAACAACAAGAATAATGCCCATGCTGAAAATTGACTACACTTCAAAAGAGCTTAAGTCCCAGATATACATTGGAAGTGTTAACTGGTTTTTGCTTTTAGCAGTTATTCTAATTATCGTTGATTTTGGTAGCTCATCAAATCTTGCAGCAGCTTATGGCCTTGCAGTTACAGGAAATATGTGCATAACAGGACTGCTTCTTGTATCTATATTTTTTCTGAAAAGAAATTATTATGCCATGCTTGCAAGTACTCTCATATTTTTTGTTGATTTTGCTTATTTCAGTTCCTGTTTATATAAAATCCCCCATGGTGGATACTGGTCAATTTTTCTTGCAATGTTTCCATTTTTAACTATGCTTATCTATACTGAAGGGCAGAAAAGACTTTACAGAGCTATGAAGTTTATGACAGTAGATGATTTTATTTTAAAATTTGAAAGAGTTTATAAGACTAATCCGAAGATACCAGGAAGTGCCATATTTTTCATAAAAGACACGGCAAAAATTTCTCCTTACATTGTTGAGACAATGTTTTATAATGGCATAATTTATGAGGACAATATATTTCTGTCAGTTCTCATAAGACCTGACCCCTACGGAGTGACTGGATACTTTAAAGAAGATCTCTGTCCCGGTATTAGAGTGTTTGAGATTCAGATGGGATACATGGAAGTTGTGAATATTGAAGAGATACTCAGAGAAAACGGAATAGAGGAAAGAGCCATATTTTATGGACTTGAGGAGATTATTGCAAAAAGGCACTGGCAGTTTTTTGCCTTTTTAAAGAGAGTAACTCCTACATTCATAAGCTTTTTTAGGCTTCCCTCACGAAAGCTTCACGGAGTTATGACAAGAGTTGAAATGTAAGACAAGCAAAATTGAAGTAAGGCAAGGGTAAGTTTTATAATTAAAAAATGGTTAAATATCTTATCATTTTCATAGCTCTCTTTTTAGCCCTCTTCAGACTTAGCTCCGTAACACTTTTTGATGTGGATGAGGCAGTATTTGCAGAAGCAACTAAGGAGATGTTACAAAGTGGTAATTGGATAACTCCAACTTATAATGATGAACCACGATATGACAAACCAATACTTTTTTACTGGTTAATGGCTATCTCTTATAAAATCTTTGGAATAAACGAATTTTCAGCCAGATTTCCCTCTGCTTTGGCTGGATTTATTCTTTGTTTAAGCATATTTATATTTTTAAATACCCTAAACCGAAAGCGCGAAGCCCTATATGCAGTTTTATGCTTTACCTTTTCCCTTTATTACTTAGTCTACACGCATGCAGCAGTTACAGATATGACTCTTACACTGTTTATCAGCCTGTCTCTCTTTTCCTTTTATCTTGCAATATATAAAGCTCAGAAATATATCTACGGCTTTTATATTTTTTCTGCCCTTGCCTTCCTGACCAAGGGATTAATCGGAATAGTCTTTCCCTTTTCAATAGCTGGAATGTACATGATACTTATGGAAGGGCGAAAGGGTATAAGGCGAATTCTTGATTTTAAAGCTTTTATAGTTTTCCTTTTAATATCACTTCCTTGGTATGTTACCCAAATAGCAATAAATGGACAGGATTTTATTCAGCAGTTTTTTATAAAACATCATTTTATGAGATATACAGGAGTTATTTCAGGGCATAAAGGACCATTTTATTATTTTATACCTGTCTTGATAATAGGACTTTTCCCTTGGATATCCTTTTTACCTCAGGGATTGAGAAATATTAGAAAGGATAATTTGAGGTTTTTTTCATTAATCTGGTTTTCATTTATCTTCATATTTTTTTCTCTCTCAACAACAAAGCTTCCAAACTATATTTTACCTGCTATCCCGGCAGCCTCAATTTTAATCTCTTTTGGAATGGCTGAATTTAGAGAAAAACCCTCCTCTGTTCCGTTGATTATCATCGGATTTTTATCTATTTTGTTTGCTGCTGCATTTTTAATTGGAGTCAATAAGATAAGACTATATCTACCCGATTTTGATATTATCTGGGTTTATGTAATTTCTATTGTAATTCTTTTATTTGCATTGGTTAGCTTTTATGGGATGTTAAAAAGAAAAAAAATATTTCTATCTATGGCTTGTTTAACATTTGTATTTCTTATGATAATCTCTTTAAAAATAATCCCCTATGTCAATAAAACACTACAGGATGGACTTTACAGAATTAGCCTTTATGTAAAGGAGAATTTCAAAGACAGCGAGGTCATTACATATAAATTGAACAAACCGAGTATTGTATTCTATTCAGATAAAAAAATTCTTAAGGTTAATAGCGAAAAAAAGATACTTGACATTCTTAGACAAAATAAAAAAATAATCATTATTGCCCATGTAAAAGATTTAGTTTTTTTAAAAAACTCGGGGTTAGAGATTTTGTTGGAGGAAGGAGAATATGCAGTTTTGGAAAAGTCATAAAAAGATTTTTCTCCTGAGTTGTTTAATTTTAATCCTTATTCTTTGTTTTGATAAAAAAATCTTACTCCTTATAAAAGATTTTCAGTCGGATTATCCAGCCTTTCATTCTTTTCTTGAGGTCTTGGATATAGGGATGAAATTTTTCTATTATGGAATATTTGTGACTACTGTAATTTTTGCCATTTATGGTTTGATTGCAAAAAAAGATTTTGGAAAGCCTCTTGCATTTGGTATAGTTCTTACAGGCATATTAGTCCAGATTAAGCATGTTTTAGGGAGGGCAAGACCTTCAACTTCAATTGATGGCTTCTTTAATGGACCTTACTTTGGCTATGCCTACTCTTCTTTTCCTTCAGGGCATACAACTTTTGCATTCATGGTTGCAACGGTCCTATCAAATTATTATCCAAGATTCCGTATTATTTTCTATATTCTTGCAGGTTGGGTTGGCTTTGAGAGAATTGAAGACTTTGCTCACTTTCCCTCTGATGTAATAGCAGGAGCTGTTTTAGGAACAATTATAGGGAAGCTGGTATTGCTTAAATTTTGTCCTGCTAAAAAGCAGGATAATGCCTAAATTTGTTTCTTATGATCAATTTTTAAACTTTCATCTTTATTTGAATTTGTCTCTGGCTCTGATACTGCTTTTTTGAATCCTCTTATGGCTTCTCCAAGTCCCCTACCAATTTCAGGCAACTTTGATGAACCGAAAAGAACAATTATAATTATTGAAAAAAGAAATACATCCTGATAACTAAGCATATTTAACCCCCTTAGATTTAAATCTAATTAACAATATACAGCACAGTTATTTAAGCTTTCAATTTAAGCCCGAACTACTTAACAATTACCACAGGGCATGAAGCATATGTGGCAACTCTACGGGAGACTGAACCAAGAAGCCACCTTTCAATTTTTGACATGCCCCGTTGTCCCATTATAATCATATCAATACCATTTTCTGCGGCATACCTTACAATCTGGTCTGCTGGATGCCCAACGGCAATATCGGTTTTAATTTCTAAAGCGCGGGTTCTGGCAAGAGGCAATATCTTTTCAAACTCCTTTTTGTAGTATTCTGTGGCGCTATCAATAACCGCCTTTGTCTCAACGATTTCGCCATGCTCTGGCGGTTGGGCTACAGAAAGAAGAATGATTTCTTTATCCTTTGAGGCAAACTCGTCAACAAGACTTAAAGCAAAATTAAAAGCTTTTATTGATTCCTCAGAGCCGTCAAAGGCAACTAAAATTTTTTTTAACATAACTTAAACCTCCTTTTTTGTTTTAGGTAAAAGATATTTTGGCATATAAAAGGCATTGGCAATTATGGTAGGAACAACAGCGCTACCAATTACCGCTACAATTAACAAAGAATACTGATTTTGGTCGATTATTCCATGAGTTAATCCAAAGAGTGCTGAGATTGAGCCAAAGGTAAGACCTGTTGACATAAGAAGGGTCGTATACATGCCTTCTTGATGTCTGAACTTAAATAGCTTTGTCACAGGATAGACACCCAAAATTTTTGTTATCATTTTTCCACCTAATAATATCAAAAGTGCCAAAGGAGCTGCAAAAATTGAAGGAATCGAAACAAAATAGCCTGCCCTTAAGAAATAAATTGGAGTTAAAAATCCTATAGTCAATGTTCTAAGCCTTCTTATAAGCTGATTGTCCTTGCCAACAGTGCCAGCTAAAACCATGCCTATAATGTAGGCTGGAAGAACTGCCTCGCTTCCAGACCATAGTGCAAGAGCACCAATACCAAAAAGAATGAACAGTAGATACTTTGTTTCAAACTCAGAGGGTTTATTACCAAATTTTTTGAATATCTTTGGAGTAATAAAAGGAAGTAATACAGCAATTACTATCATCACAATCATAAAAATAAGAGAATTGGTAGTAAAAGGCGAAAAGATTAACCCCAATGCTAACACTGTTCCGAGGTCATTGACAAAACAAGCTGCAAGAATGACTTTACCAAACTCAGTCTTATTAAGTCCAAGCTCAAGCATTACAGCATATACCACTGCCACAGAGGTAGTAGAAAGGGCAACACCTGCAAGCCAGCTTGCTTTCGCACTCCAGCCAAGAAGCCAGTATGCAACTGCTGTGCATCCAAGAAAAGGAGCAATAAATGCAACTAAGCCTATTCCTATCGTCTCTTTCCAACGAGTCTTCATTACCTCAGGCTCAAGTTCAGCTCCAGCCAGAAAAGTAAGCATTATGGCTCCAACTCCGGCAATAAATTTAATCCAGAGGTCATTTTCACCAATGGAAATTCCTGTTCCAGCAATAGCAAGACTTGCAATTGCTCCAACTGCTATTTCCGTTAAAGCTGTTGCTAAACGGAGCTTCGTTGCTATTACTGTTGAAAGTAAGGCGAGAAAAAACCAAAATGATGCTTGAATAAGAATCTCAAACATACATGCCTCCTTATTCAGTGAGTAACTCTACCTTTAAAAGTAGGAGTTATCAGCCACTGAAACTCAGAGGCACTTAAAGGCGAACTCCATCGCCTTTTTTAAGATTAAAAAAATTTGAATTAATCTGTCAATGATGATTAAATTTTTAAGATATTCTTAGTTCTTTCTAAGAATTCTCGGGCTAAAAATATCGCTTCTTTTGAGTCTTCGTAGTCAAAGGGAATTTCTGGATAGTAATCAGCCTCTTCTCTCATCTTTCTAAGTCTCCCAATTACCTTGCCTATCTTTGTATCAAATTCACCAGTTTTTATATAGTAAAGCCCAAACATTCTTTCAACTCCTTCATGAGTCTTTGGGTCAACAGATTTAATAAGGAGAAGTGCCTTTGCAGCATGATAAACAGTGTAATAAGCTGATACTATGCTTTTATAATAAAACTCCCCTTCTTGTAAAACAATAGCTGCTTCTAATTCCTTTTCAGCTCTTTTGAGTTCATCTTTAGCTCTTATTAAAGCCTCTTTCTTACTTATTCTCTCAACCATAGCGTAATCCCGTCTTTTTTTATTTCTCTGAATAAACTTCTCTCTTTTTCTATAAGCTCTTTTTCATTTATAAATAAAGCAGAACCTAAAACATTATATTTAAGTTCAATCCCAGAGAGTAAATCAAAAATTTCATATTTTTCTTTTTTATCAAGGGGTTTTTCTGTGATGAAAAGAAGGTCAATGTCTGATTCTTCGGTAAAATCACCTCTTGCCTTTGAACCGTAAAGAATAATTTTTTTTATTAGGGGATATGATACCCTTATTTTTTCAATAAGTTCATTTAAAAACCTTTCTTCAAAATAGTGTAAATGTCTAAGTTTATTATTTCTTTTTAGCACCTTCATATCAAATTATAGCATAAAAGAAAAATGTAAATTTTCAAATATATTTTTATGTAACAGTAGTCACTAAAATTTTACTTGACATTTTATTTATAATTTGTAACAATAGTTACATATAATATTGGAGGTGAAAATATGGAAACTTTTTACATTGTAGGGATGATTATTGCGGGGTTGTTTTTTGGATGGACAATAGGTTCTCATTATACCGGTGCAGTGATGGGTACAGCTTATGGAGCAAAAATATTTGATATCAGAACTGCTACATTAATAATGGCAGTATGTGCTCTGTTAGGTGCAACTCTACAAAGCCATGAGGTTATTAAAACAGTTGGTGCAGGAATTATTCCTATTGAGTATCTTACACCTTTCAGAGCAATGATTATGATGCTTAATGCAGCCTTAGTTACTGCTGTTAACACCTGGCTAAAGCTGCCCATATCAACAGCTCAGTTAGCCTGTTTTTCCATTGTTGGAGTTGGTCTTGCTATTGATGCTCCGATTGCTTGGGAAAAAACCATGCTACCCCTTGCTATTACATGGGTTGGAACGCCATTGGTTGGATGCCTCTTTGGTTTTATCTTTACTAAAACAGTAGGAGCAATAGAGAAAGCAGAAAAGTTAAAAAGGGCTGTTCTTATACTTGCTTGCTGCTATGCATCCTTTACATTGGGAGCTAACAATAGTGGATTGGCTGTTAGTGTTCTCTACGGAAGTGGAACTGTTAAATCTCTTTTATTTGCTGGATTTATAGGCGGAGTTGTTGTTGCAATAGGTGCTTTAACTTGGGGTAGACCTCTACTTGAAAAAGTAGGACTTCATATTGTTCAGCTCGAGATAAACAGTGCCATAGGAGCACAGTTTGGACAGGCAACAACAGCTTATATTGCAGCCCTACTTGGTTATCCTACATCAATGAATCAGGCGATTGTAGGAGCAATTGGTGGCGCAGGGCTTGCAAGAGGAGTAAAGTACATTCAGCTTAAAGTTATAAAGGAGATTGTAATAAACTGGTTCGTCTCTCTGATTGTTTCAGGATTCACAGCCTATTTTCTATACAAAATTTTTTCATGGCTATTAGGAGCCAAATAAATTAGGAGGGAGCAAAATGTTTTCAAAGATTCTTTATCCTACAAAGTTTGATGAGTTTGCTTTGCAAATTTTGAAAAGTCTCATATGTTTAAAATCAGCAGGATTGAAAGAGGTCGTATTGCTTTATGTGATAGATGAAGAGGCTATTTATCTTGCCAAGGAATCTGGTCTACCAGTTGATATTGAGCAGATTAAAGGGTCTGCAAATGAAAAAATGAAGGAATATTTAGATTATCTTAAATCAAATGAATTGTCAGTAAAGACAAAAATAACTTCAGGTAAGGTGGTAAATGAGATTGTCAAAGAAGCAGCCCTTGAAAATGTCTCCCTAATTGTAACCGGAAGACATAAAAGGCAAATGATAGATGAGCTATTTATTGGTTCTACTACAGATGGGGTTGTAAAGAAGTCACCATTACCTGTATTGGTAGTAAAATATCACACAATCAGGCTTATTGAAGGTAAAGTCACTGAGCAATTCTGCCCCCATATTTTCAGAAAAATTCTCTATGCTACTGACTGGTCAGAGCATTCAGAAAGGGCTAAAAAATACATACCCCTTTTGTATAATGTAGGAGCAAGGGAAATTGTAATAGTTCATGTAATTGAAAATGTGGGCAAAGAAGGAGAGGATGAGCGATTAAAAAACTTGAAACAAGAGTTTGAACAAATAGGCTTTAAGGCTAAAACTTATCTAATTCATGGAAAACCATACAAAGAGATTATTAATGTTGCCGCTGAAGAGGATATCTCTCTTATCTTGATGGGTTCTCATGGCAAGGGATTTATAAAGGGAGTTCTGCTTGGGAGTGTTTCCCAGAGGGTTCTCGAATACAGTGATCGTTCTGTGCTCATTGTAAAATAGGAATGAGATTCCTCGTCGCTAAAGCTCCTCGGAATGACAACAAGAGGAATGACAGATGGAGGTAATTGGAAAATATCAGAATTTGTAGTTTATTTATTCTCAATAAATTACAATTTTTTTGACAGACTCTATAATTGATAAGGGAGGATAGCATTGAAACCAGCTACCATATTTATTGTTTTACTTGGTTTTGTAAGTCTTTTTTCTGATATGACCTATGAGGCTGCAAGGAGTATCACAGGTCCTTATCTTGAAGTTTTAGGAGCCTCTGCTGCCTTAGTAGGTTTAATCGCTGGACTTGGAGAGTTTTTAGGATATGCTTTAAGACTCGTTTCAGGCTGGCTTGCTGACAAGACTGGGAAATACTGGACAATAACAATCATCGGCTACTTGATAAATCTTCTAAGCGTTCCTGCCCTTGCCTTAGTAGGGCAGTGGCAGTTGGCTGCTCTTCTAATTATGGCTGAAAGAATTGGTAAGGCAATCCGAAATCCCTCAAGAGATGCTATGCTAAGCCACGCAACAGTAGAGATAGGTCGTGGATGGGGCTTTGGACTTCATGAGGCAATGGACCAGATTGGTGCTATGATTGGACCATTGATAGTTGCAGGAGTTTTTTATTTTCATGGAGGATACAGAGAGGCTTTCGGAGTGCTTCTAATTCCTGCTGTGATTGCTGTTTCCATCCTCATTTTTGCTCGAATTCTTTATCCATCTCCAAGAGATTTAGAGATAAGTAAGCTTCAGATTGAAACAAAGGGGCTAAGTAAGGTTTATTGGATTTATTTGGTTGCTGTTGCCTTAAATGGCGCTGGATATGCTGATTTTCCTCTTATTGCCTATCATTTTAAAAAAGTAGCAACGGTCTCTGAGCAATGGATACCAGTTTTCTATGCAGTGGCAATGGGAATTGATGCATTGGCAGCTCTGCTTTTTGGCTATCTTTTTGACAAAAAGGGGCTATCTGTTCTTATTATTTCAGTAGCTCTTTCAGCGGGTTTTGCACCTCTCTGTTTTCTCGGAGGATTTTACCCTGCCCTCATTGGAATGATTCTCTGGGGAATAGGCATGGGTGCTCAGGAGTCCATAATGAGAGCAGCTGTTGCCCTATTAGTTCCAAAAGAAAAGAGAGGAATTGGATATGGAGTATTCAACACAGGATACGGTTTGTTCTGGTTCTTAGGTAGTGTAATTTTAGGTTTTCTATATGATTTTTCAATAAATGCTCTAATAGCATTCTCAGTTGTTTTACAGCTTGCGGCAATACCTTTTTTAGTGAAAGTAAGAAAAATGTTACACTAAAAATTAAATGAAATGGCTATTCATATCCTATACAGTTCCGTCTAATCCCTCAAGAGCAAGAGTTTTTATATGGAGGGAACTGAAAAAGCTTGGCGCTATAAACTATCAGACCGTTTGGGTTTTACCATATTCAAAGGAAACTATGGAGAAGATGCAACCTCTTGAAAAAACTATAGAAAACTATGGTGGTCAAGTTCTTTTGATAGAAGGAAAAGTGGTAAATAAGGAAGACGAAGAGAGAATTATTAATTCCTTTGTTGAGGCAAGAAACAAAGAATACAAGGAAGTAATTGAGAAATGTGAGGACTTTTTTCAAGAGATATCCTTTGAGATAGAACGTCAAAATTTCATATTTGCAGAGGTAGAAGAAAATGAAGAGGAACTTGAAAAACTTAAAGCCTGGTTAAAAAAGATAGAAAAAAGAGATTTTGTAAATGCTCCTCTACGTAAAGAAGCTATTGAAAAAATAAAAAAATGCACAAAACTCTTTGAAGAGTTTTCAAAGAGGGTATACAAAGAATCTTCAAAAGAATAAATATCTACGGAGGAAAAATTATGAAAACATGGTTTGTTTATGTTTTTGGACGTTGGATTGTTCTTTCTGGAATTGCCGGTGCACTGCTTCAGTTTTTGTTAAGCGACTATTTTAAAATTCACACCATACCTGCCTTTTTACTCAATCAGTTTTTGCTTGCCAATGTTTTCTGGTTTGTGGACAAAGCTATCTTTAAATCGCATTTCAAAATACCGGCCTTTTTCCCTCTCTGGCAAATAAAAGAAAATGTAAGATGCGCTGATTGTGGAGCTATCTGCGAGGGTTACAGAGTTGTTAAAACTAAAAACTATGACCGACTTCATGACCCAGAGCCAGAATTTAGATGTAAAGATTGCAGAGAGAAAAAATTGGAAGAATTAAGGAAAAGAGGAGTGGAGATATAAAAAAGGTGGAGGTTTTCCCTCCACCTTATAAGAAAAAACAGAATTACTGTTTCTTTTCAGCTGGTTTTTCTGCTGGCTTTGCTTCCTTTTTCTCAGCTTTCTTTTCTTCTTTCTTTACTTCACCTTTTTTCTCAGCCTTAGCAGCAACTTTCTTTACGCTCTTTGCTGTGAGCTTGCCATCTTTCTCGGTGTATTTTACTACAACCTTGTCACCAGCCTTTACGTCCTTAATCTGCTCATCTGTTACGCCGATTGTGAGCTCCTGCTTTTTGCTTTTTACTGTGATAGACTTACCAACTGTGTCAATAGCTGTAAGTTCACCAGTAATCTGTTTTACTTTTTCTTTCTTAGCAGGTTTCTCATCTTTCTTTGCAGGCTCGGCTGGTTTTGCTGGCTCAGCCTTCTTTGCAGGCTCAGCTGGCTTTGCTGCAGGCTGCTGTGCAAAAGCAACTGATACGGTGAGAGCAAATATCAATGCCATTACGACTGCTATAACTCTCTTCATCCTCTCTTTTCACCTCCTTTCTTTTTCAGTTTAATTTAGGGATTTCAGTTTATGGCTGATATCTTTATCATACAAATTTAATGCCAATATCTTTATCGCAAAAAATAGACTTTTATAATTTTTAAGACTTCCTCATTTGGGGAAATTTTCCCTTTTCGGGAAATCATCGGATAAGCCAAACTTCTCTAATCTATACCAGAAGGTTTTATAGCTCATACCAAGCAGTCTCGCTGCCTTTGCTATAACATAATTTGACTTTTGAAGAGCCTTTTTTAGCAGCTCCCTCTCAAATTCTTCATAATTTATTCCCTCATCTGGAATATCAATGTGAAGAACACTTTTAGGCATCTTTAACTTTAATTCATCCTGTATATCTTTCAGCGTAATCTTATCACCCTCACAAATTATT
Source organism: Nitrospiraceae bacterium UBA2600 (assembly GCA_002339325.1). Taxonomy (GTDB): domain Bacteria; phylum Nitrospirota; class Thermodesulfovibrionia; order Thermodesulfovibrionales; family Thermodesulfovibrionaceae; genus Thermodesulfovibrio. Next base: position 13,303 of record DDKK01000010.1, read on the forward strand.
ATTGCCCTTTCTATCACTGTCTCAAGCTGTCTTATATTACCAGGCCAGTTATATTCAATCAATGCATTCAAAGCCTTCTCATCAATAGAGCTAATTCTTTTTCCAAACTCTCGGGAATACTTATCAATAAAAAATCTTGCCAGCTCAGGAATATCCTCCTTTCTTTCTCTCAAAGGAGGGATTTCTACTGTCACAACCTTAAGTCTGTAATACAAATCTTCTCTAAATTTACTCTTCTGCACCTCATCGGCAAGATTTTTATTAGTGGCTGCAATTATTCGCACATCAACTTTAGTAGTATCCTTTCCTCCAATTCTTCTTACTTCCTTTTCCTGTAAAACCCTCAAGAGTTTACTTTGAAGAGTAAGTGGCAATTCGGCAATCTCATCGAGAAAAATTGTTCCTCCCTGTGCAGACTCTAAAAGTCCTATTTTGCGGGTATTAGCTCCTGTGAAAGCTCCAGGCTCGTAACCGAAAAGTTCACTCTCAATAAGAGTTTCAGGTATGGCAGCGCAGTTTATTGCTATAAAAGGTTTATCTTTTCTTGGTGAATTGTAGTGTATAGCTTTTGCAATCAGTTCCTTTCCTGTACCGCTTTCTCCTGAAATAAGAACTGTTGCCGAAGTTGGTGTTACTTTTCTAACAATATCAAGAATCTGCAACATCTTCTTTGATTTGCCTACAATCCCTTCAATTTTAAAATGTCCATATAGCTCTTCTCTTAGTCTCAGATTTTCCTTAAGAAGAGTAGCTCTTTCTTGAGCCTTTTTCACCGTCAGTAACAGTATTTCTTTGTCAACAGGTTTGGTAAGATAGTCAAAAGCTCCTTTTTTTATAGCATCTACTGCTGAGGATATAGTGCCAAAGGCAGTAATTACTATGACAGAAGGCAGGAAAGGTTCGTGAGGCAGGTCAGTGAGGATGTCTATTCCGTTTTCATTCCCGAGTTTAAGGTCAGTGAGGATGATTTCAGGAAAGGATTCGGCGATTAAATCTCTGGCTTCTTGTAAACATGAGGCAGAGAGAACATTGTAGCCTTCTTCAGAGAGTATAGTGGCTAAAATCTCTCTTTGCAAGGGTTCATCATCTATTATGAGAACTGACGTCATATCTAAATGGGCAAATAAATTCGTATTTCTGTTCCTTCATTAGGCTTACTAAAAAACTCTATCCTGCCACCGTGTTCCTCTACAACTCTTTTTGTAAGCGGCAGTCCGAGCCCAAGACCTCCCTTCTTTGTTGAGAAGAAAGGTTCAAAAATTTTATCAATAAACTCTTCAGGAACGCCAGAACCTGTGTCAGCTATGCTCAGTAAAAGCTCGTCATCTACAATTTCTGTCTTAATGAAAAGAACTTTTTTCTCCGAATCTCTCATTGCATGGATTGAATTAGTTATTATGTTTATAAGAGAACTTTTCATCAAATCAACATCTAAACTTATACTGAAATCAACTTTGTAATCTTTATAGATACTAATTCCATCTCTTTCTACCGTTGGTTCAATAACAGATAAGACCTCTTCAATAATTTCAACAACACTTGAAATTTTTTTATTCAACCTGAGAGGCCTCGTGTATTCGAGATACTCGGTAATAAGATTATTAACCCTGTAAATCTCCTGTTTCATGCTCTTAAGAAGTTTCTGGTAGTCATTGGAGCTATTATTCTCTTTTTTTAACTTTTCTATTAAATGGTCAATACTTAAGTTGATAAAATTCAGAGGATTTCTTATCTCATGAGCAATGGTTCTACTTAACTGACCAATGGCAGATAGATGTTCTGCCTCCCTCAATCTTTGCTGCAGAGATTGATTTTCCTCGAGCTTTTGAATCATAAAGTTGAAACTCTCTGCAATTTTACCAATCTCGTCTTTTCTGTTAATATCTAAGCGATAGGTAAAATCTCCTTGGGCAACTTTCATTGCTGCTTCTTTTAAATCATCAATTGGTTTAGTATATCTCTTAGAAATCAGATAAGTAAGAACAATGCCGATGGAAAATATTAGAAGATTCGTCAAAATTCTTTTAAAGGCATTTGCCTTAAGTATCTCTGAAAAATCGTCTTTATTTACTCTAAGATGTATGTATCCATACTGAACGTTACCTGCAATAACGGGCACTATCACATTATATACGCTTTCCTCTTCAAAAACAGGCTCGCCAAGCTCAGCTTTAATAATCAACTCCTTTTTTCTATGAGTGATAGGTTTTCCTATGTTTTGAGGATTAGTGCTTGCAATAATCTGCTGAGCATTACTTATTATGGAGACTTCCTTTATTCCCCTTGAATTTAGCCTGTTTAAGTATTCTGAAAGCTTATTAGAACCTCCTCTGGTGACCTCTTCTACACCTATTTGTATTGCCTTTGTGAGGTCTGCTGTTTGTTTTTCTATTTCCTTAAGAAGCCTCTTTTCAGTTTGGGCATAGAAAATATATAGAGAAGACATGAGGGTCATATTTAAGAAAAGAAGAAGTAAAATGAGCTTCCATCTCAGCGTTAGCCTATCAAACATTTTTACAATCATGTATAATGTATTATATTATGCTTTCAGAGAGAATATCATCCATCTTTAAAAAAATAAGCTATGCCGCTTTAAAAGTAGATAGAAATCCCGAGGAAGTCCGATTAATCGCTGTAACAAAATCGCAGCCTGTTGATAAAATAATAGAAGCAGCAGACTTAGGATTAAGAATTTTCGGGGAGAGTAGAGTTCAAGAGGCAAAAGAAAAAATTGAAAAAATTACAGAATTCAAAATTGAATGGCATATGATTGGACACCTTCAGACAAATAAAGCAAAAGAAGCGGTAAGACTATTTTCTCTGATTCATTCTGTTGACTCTGAAAAACTCGCCATTGCCTTAGACAGAGAAGCCTCAAAATTTGGCAAGCTTCAGCGAATACTTATACAGGTTAAATTGTCTGATGAAGAAACAAAGTTTGGTGTGAAAGAAACAGAAGTTGAAAAATTAATTCAAAGTTGTATAAAACTTAAAAATCTGAAAGTTGAAGGACTTATGACTATTCCTCCTTATTTTGAAAATCCTGAAGATGCAAGGTTCTATTTTAGAAAACTTAGACAGATAAGAGATGGGCTGATAGATAAATACGATTTTCTCAAAGAGCTATCAATGGGAATGTCCCACGATTTTGAGGTAGCAATTGAAGAAGGAGCAACAATGGTGAGAATAGGAAGCGCCCTTTTCGGGCAAAGAATAAATGGGGAGGTTAAATAAAATGATAGGCTTCATAGGTGGAGGTAACATGGCAGAAGCCCTTATAAGAGGGCTTATAAAAGAGGGCAAGAAAAATATACTCGTTTCTGAAGTTCTCGATGAAAGAAGAAGGTATCTTGAAAAATGTTATGGCATAAGAACAACTTCTTCTAACAAGGAGTTAGTTAGTCAAACAGAGATAATTATCTTGGCTGTCAAACCTCAAAATATTAAAGATGTTCTCGAAGAGATAAAAGATACTGTAACTGATAAGCATACGGTAGTCTCTATTGCAGCAGGAATAACTATTAATTTGATAAAAAACTACCTCAAGACAGATAAAATTATTAGAGCCATGCCAAACTTGGCTGCCATTGTAGGAGAATCAATGACTGTCCTTGCTCTTTGTGATTGTCTCGAGATGAAAATCGTAGCACCTGTCAGAGATATTTTTATGAGCGTAGGAAAGGTAATTACCCTTCCTGAAAGCTATATGAACCTTGTTACTGCCTTTTCAGGCAGTGGGCCAGGATTCTTCTGTTTTATACTGGAAAAATTCATTGAAGTAGCCACACAGATGGGCTTTACCGAAGACATTGCATCGGAACTTCTAATACAAACATTCATCGGAACAGCAAAACTACTTGATAGCGGACTTCCACCTGAAAAAATAAGACAAAAAGTAACATCACCTGGAGGAACAACAGAAGCGGGGCTTAAAATTCTCTCGGATGATACATTTAAGGAACTTCTGCATAGAACCGTCAGCAAGGCTACTGAAAGAGCTAAAGAGCTATCATCGCAGGGAGATTAAAATTAATGAACATATTGGGTAATTTTATAATAGCCCTTTCAAACATCGTTGACTTCGCTTTAACCTTATATTCTTTTTTAGTAATTGCAGCGGCTGTTCTAAGTTGGATAAGTCCTCCCCTCTATCATCCTGCTGTCAGGTTTATATACAGAGTAACAGAGCCTGCTTTAAAACCTATAAGGAGACTGTTACCTCTTAGACTACCCATAGATATATCGCCGCTTATACTCTTAGTTTTAATCTATCTTACACAGAATGTATTAATCCTTAGCCTTAAAGAGCTGGGATACCGAATTAAAGGAGGAAATATATGAGAATCACACCCCTTGATATTCAGCAGAAGCAGTTTAAAGTAAAGTTCAGAGGCTTTGATATGGAGGAAGTTTACTCTTTCCTTGAAATAATAAGGGAAGAGCTGGAGGATATCTTAAAAGAAAATTCTATGCTAAAAGAAAAGGTTGCACTTCTTGAAAGTCAGATGGAAGAATACAGAAAAATTGAGCAATCCATAAGAGATACTTTAATGACTGCTCAAAGGCTTGTCGATGAATATCAATCTAATGCAAGAAAAGAAGCAGAGCTGATAATTAAAGAAGCAGAGATAAAGGCAGAAAACATAATTAAAGAAGCTCAAGAGAAGGTAGTCAAAATCCATGAAGATATAGTAGACCTGAAAGGAATTAGAAGACATTTTAAAGAAGAAATCAAAAGGCTTATAGAAAGCCATTTAAGAATGCTTGAATTTGATAAAGAAAGAGAGGGAGAAGAAGGTGAAGTATAGCGCCCTAAGGGGCATGAAGGATATTCTACCTGATGAAATAAATATATGGCAGCATATCGAAGAGAAGGCAAGAGAGATTTTTGAAATCTTCAACTTCAGAGAAATAAGAACTCCCATTTTAGAGCAGGCAGAACTTTTTTTGAGAAGTATCGGAGAAGACACAGACATCGTTGAAAAAGAAATGTATGTATTTCACGATAAAAAAGGACGGAAAGTAGCGTTAAGACCTGAGGGAACAGCTTCAGTAGTTAGGGCATACATTCAGAATTCACTCTTTAATGCTCCATCTCCTCAAAAATTTTATTACATTGGCCCCATGTTCAGATATGAAAGGCCTCAAAAAGGTCGATTTAGACAGTTCCATCAGATTGGCGTAGAGTCCTTCGGGGTGTCCTCACCTGAGGTAGAGGCTGAATTATTATTCTTGCTAAAAAAATTCTTTGAAAGTTTAAAGATTGTAGAGCTATCCTATGAGATAAATTCTATAGGATGCAAAATCTGTAGACCCCTTTATAAAGAAGGCCTTTATAAATTCTTAGGCGAGAGAGTTTCAAATCTTTGCTTTGACTGTCAGAGAAGGTTTGAAACAAATCCCCTAAGAGTTATTGACTGTAAAGTCCCTTCCTGCAGAGAAACCTTAAGTGATATTCCGTTAATGATAAACTTCCTATGTGAAAACTGTCGAGAGCATTTTTCAGATTTTCAAAAAAAACTTGAACTCTATGAAATACCTTACAAGGTTAATCCTAAGATAGTTAGGGGACTTGACTACTATACAGGAACAGTTTTTGAAGTAACAACTAATGCTTTGGGGGCTCAAAACGCTGTAGCAGCAGGAGGACGATATGATGAACTTGTGGAACTCTTCGGAGGGCCATCAACTCCCGCAGCAGGATTTGCTATAGGCATAGAGAGACTTGTAGAACTTCTTGACAAAAAATTGTTTTTACAACTGCAAAAACCTTTAATTTTTGTAGCCCATGCAGGAGAAGCTCTTGAAAGAGAAGTCTTAAATTTAAGCTCGAGGCTGAGAGATAATTCCTTTATTGTTGAAAGAGCATACGAAAATTTATCTTTGAAAGCACAACTAAAAAGAGCTGATAGGCTTAAAGCTAAGTGGGTAATAATTGTAGGAGAAGAAGAGATAAAAAAATCTCTCTATAAATGGAAAAAAATGTCAGACGGAACTCAGGGTGAGGCCACCCTTGATGAGATTATATCAATTATGAAGGAGCAAGAATGAAGGTAGAAGATTTACAGAAACTCTTCAAAAACTTCCATACAAAAAAAATACTCATCATAGGAGACATCATTTTAGACCGATATATATTCGGTAAGGTTTCCCGTATATCGCCAGAAGCACCTGTTCCTGTGGTAGATGTATACGAAGAATCCTATAGACTCGGTGGAGCTGCTAATGTAGCTAACAATATTGTAGCTCTTGGAGGAAAAGCTTATATATCTGGCATAATCGGGCGGGGTTCGGCAGGAAGAATTGTGAGAGACTTGTTAGAAGAGAAAGGAATTGTGCAGGAGTATATTTTTGAAGACTCCCGAAGAACAACCGTTAAAACTCGAATAATCGGTGGAAATCAACAAATTGTAAGATTTGATATAGAAGACAGAAAAAGATTAGAAGGGAAGGCAAAGGAAAAATTCCTATCAATGCTGAGTGAGGCCGTAAAAAATTTTGATGCCGTAATAGTCTCTGACTATAAAAAAGGCGTTGTTTCTGAAGAACTATTCAAAATACTTGTTTCAAATAAGCAAAAAAACGGCATTTTTGTAGCTGTTGACCCTAAAATAGGACATTTCAGACTTTACAAACAGGTATCTATTATCACGCCCAACATTGCAGAGGCTTCTCACGGAGCAGAGTTAGAGATAAAAGATTTAAAAACTCTTCTAAAGGCAGGAAATAATCTCATAAATAAACTATCTTGCGATTCGGTTCTCATTACGAGAGGAGAAGAAGGAATGAGCCTTTTTGAGAGAAAAAATGCAGATGTCATAGTTACCCATCTTCCTACTGTAGCAAAAAAAGTTTTTGACGTAACCGGTGCAGGCGACACGGTAATTGCAACGATTACACTTTCTCATATTTCTGGAGCTTCTCTCATAGACTCAGCTAAAATTGCAAATGTAGCAGCTGGAATAGTTGTAGGTAAGGTAGGCACATCAACATCTTCACAGGAAGAAATCATAGAAATATGGAAAACCCATCCTTATGCCTAAAGCTGTTGCCCTTTACTCCGGTGGACTTGACAGTATTTTGTCAATACTGGTTGTAAAACAACAGCAGATAGAAATTTCAGCTTTCAAATTCTTAACTGGATTTGTTAGTCCTTTACAGGAAGAAGACCTACTTCTTGCAGATAGATTTGGATTTGAGCTAAAAGAGATGGACGTCAGGGAAAAATTCATTAATGTCCTGAAAAATCCAAAACATGGCTACGGTAAAAATCTCAATCCATGCATTGATTGTAAAATTATCATGTTAAAAGAAGCTAAAGAACTAATGAATGCTTACAAAGCCTCATTTGTTATCACAGGAGAAGTAGTCTCTCAGAGGCCTATGTCACAGAAGAGAGACATACTACTACACATTGAAAAGGAAGCCTCTCTTGCTGGTCTTATTGTAAGACCTCTTTCAGCAAAACTTCTGCCTCCAAGCAAACCAGAAATTGAGGGAATATTAGACAGAGAAAGATTATACGATATCTGGGGGAGAGGAAGAAAAGCTCAGATTAATCTTGCCTACGAATTCGGGCTAAAGAAATTGCCTCAACCTTCCGGTGGATGTCTTCTCACTGACTCCTTGTTTTGTAAAAAAGTGAGAGATTTGATAGAACATGAAGAATTAACCGTTGAAAACGCAGAGCTTCTTAAAATTGGTAGACATTTTAGATTGTCTCAAAAATGTAAAGCCATTGTAGGAAGAGATGAAAGAGAGAATGAGATACTCCTTAATTCAAAAAGGGGGAAACTGATATATCCCTTTGATTTCAAAGGGCCTGTCATACTAATTCTTAACGACTGCAGTCAAGAAGATATGGATAAGGCCTGTGCAATAGGTGTATACTATTCGAAAAAAAAGGAAAACTTAATGGTCATACAGGACAGAGAAAAACGGACAGAAAAAAATTATAAAGCAATCGATAAAGAGGAAATACTAAAATACAGGATATAAAAAAGGAGGATAAGATGAAAAAAATACTAATTTTACTTATAATCCTAACTTTAGTTGCCTGTGGCGGGAAAAAACAGGTCAAGCAACCCTCAACAGAGTATCTTGCCACAACGGAAGCTTTTAAAGTAGTAGATGAAATAAGAGTTGCCTATCAGAATAAGGATAATTCGGGCATAAGAAAGAACTCCTCTGAAGCAGCATACAGAGAGATAATAGCTTCAATAAAACCTTTTGACAAGGCTGAGCTGGAATTCTTGCCTGTTCTCGTTGAGATGGAAGGAGACGGTATGAGGCTTTATGTGTCATGGAACGGCAAATGGAGTTATCTCGGCAAAGAAACCGAAGAGAGAGGGCTTGCGAGTTTTTATCTAAAAGGGAAACCTCTAAAAGTAGAAAAAATCATCAGAGGCAATCCTTTTCGATATCCCGATTAACCAAATCTTCCAGTAATATAGTCCTCGGTAAGTTTATTTGAAGGCACAGTAAATATTTTATCTGTTCTATCGTACTCTACCAACTCGCCAAGCATCATAAAACCTGTCCAATCAGATATTCTTGCGGCCTGTTGCATATTATGCGTAACGATTATTATCGTAACAATACCTTTAAGAGAGATTATCAACTCCTCTATTTTAGCTGTAGAAATAGGATCAAGAGCACTTGTAGGTTCGTCAAAAAGTATTATTTCAGGCTCAACAGCAAGAGCTCGGGCAATGCAAAGTCTTTGTTGTTGTCCGCCACTTAATCCAAAGGCATTAGCGTTGAGTTTATCTTTAACCTCATCCCAAAGAGCGGCGTCTTTCAATGCCTTTTCAACCCTTGTTTTTAATTCTCCCCGGCTTTTTATTCCTCTTAATTTTAATCCGTAGGCAATATTTTCATAGATTGACATTGGAAAGGGTGTTGGTTTCTGAAAAACCATGCCTATTTTACTTCTTAGCTCTATGAGGTCTGTTTCTTTTGAGAGAATATTCATTCCCTGAAATATAATTTCACCGTCATATTTATTTCCCGCATAAAGGTCATGCATTCGATTGAAACATCTAAGAAGCGTAGTTTTTCCGCAACCACTCGGACCTATTAAAGCAGTGACCTGATTTTTGTAAACAGTCATATTTATATTTTTAAGAATATGAATTCCTCCGGTGTAATAAAAGTTAAGATTTCTTACCTCAATTTCAGGTATCAATCCCTGTACCTCCTTTTTATAAGTATTCTGCCACTGATTGTTGCAATAAGTATAAACAATGTTATCATTAAAGCAGCACCCCACGCCTGAGCATGCCAGTCTTCATAGGGTCCCATGGCGTATTGAAAAATAGTTACTGTTAATGAAGCTATCGGTTGAGACATATCTAAAGAGAAGTAGTTATTGTTAAAAGCTGTAAACAGAAGTGGAGCCGCCTCTCCCGTGACTCTTGCAATGGAAAGTATAATTCCCGTTAGAATTCCTGTAGCAGCACCTTTATATACAACCTGAATAATAACCTTGTAGTATGGAGCACCTAATGCAAAAGCAGCCTCTCTCAAAGGCCAAGGTATGAGAGAGAGCATATTTTCAGTGGTTCTTAGCACCGTTGGAATCATAATTATTCCTAAAGCACAAGCTCCTGCCCAACCGCTGAAGTGTCCCATAGGTTTAACAATTATCGCATAAATAAAAGCTCCAATTATTATTGCAGGCACACTGACCATTATATCAGCAAGTGTGCTTATAACTCTTGAAATTTTGTATTTTCTTCCGTACTCAGCGAGAAAAGTCCCACCAAGGACTCCGATGGGAACTCCAATTAAAGTAGCGAATACAGTAAGTAGTAAATGCCCAATAAAAGCATTTCTTAGGCCTCCGCCTTCCTCTCCTGGAGGAGCAGGGTCTTTAAGAAAAAGAGATGGATTTATTGCTGTTATTCCATGCCTTACAACATCTATAATGATAAAGGAAAGCCAGAATATTCCCCATAGGGCAGTTAAAAAACAAGCGAAAAGGGCTAAGGTGCTTACTATTTTTCTCTTTTTAGGTATCATTTCCTTTCAGCCTTTAGTAAGAAAAGTTTTGCCATGGCAAGAATAGTAAAGCTTAATATGAAAAGCAATAAAGCAAGATAATAAAGTGAACTTAAATATATGTCTTTGTCAGCTTCTGTAAACTCATTAGCAAGTTTCACTGTAACCGTTGCAGCTGCATCGAACAGAGAATGGGGAATCTGATTTAAGTTTCCAAGAACAAATGCTACTGCCATAGTCTCTCCTAAGGCTCTTCCGAGAGAAAGCCCTACACCTCCAAGCACTCCCAGTTTCGAATAGGGCAAAACTACATCTTTTACAACTTCCCATTTAGTTGCTCCTATTGCATAGGCAGATTCTTTAAGCACCGAAGGAGTTAAGTTGAATGAATCTCTGGCAATAGAGGCTGTAAATGGAATTATCATAATACTCAGTATGATGCTTGCAGTGAAAAGGTCTACCCCAAGAGGCGTGCCTTCAAAGAGTTTTCCTAAAAGAGGTAGTTTCCCAAATGTTGACTGTAAAAGTGGCTCAATGTTTTCGCTCATTATGGGAGCAAGCGTGAAAAGTCCCCACATACCATAGATAATACTTGGAATAGCAGCAAGAAGCTCTATTGCAGTTCCGATTACACCCTTGAGAAAAGAAGGAGCTATCTCTGTAATAAAAATCGCTATTCCTACAGCAATCGGAACGGCAAAAAGTAAAGCAAAGAAAGAAGTTATAAGAGTGCCAATCAAAGCAGGAGCAGCTCCAAAAATCTCCCTTACTGGATCCCATTCTTTAGATAAAATAAAACTTACGAAACCGAATTTTTCAACAGCAGGCAGTGATTCTTTAAAAAGAACCAGAAAAATACCCAGTGATAGTGCAATTATACTAAATGCTGTAATAGCTGTTATGGCCAGAAAAATTATATCTGTAATTTTCCCCTTCTGTTTTTTCATTACCTCTTATTATACCCTATGTGTATGATATTGTTAAATGAGGCTCTCGAGGAGTTTATTATATAGGAAAGTTTAATTTGATATGATTTTTATAACTCTTTCTTTGTTGAATTAAAAAACCTCTGAAAATTTCTTGACTTTATAACATAAGAATAAAAAGCAGCTGCTTTTGTTGGAATTCTTCTGTATGTTCTAAAGTCCACTCTGTAAAGTCCAAATCTGGCATCAAGGCCATGAAGCCATTCGTAGTTGTCAATCAGCGACCAATAGAAATATCCTCTCACATCTATCCCCTCTTGCAAAGCATTTTCAATAGTATCAATATGCGCCTTTATAAACTTTATCTTTTTACTGTCATCCTTTGTGGCAATACCGTTTTCTGTTATTATGAGAGGTACATTTATGTTAGAAGCATAACGGAGAACTTTCTTTAGACCTCTTGGATAAATTTCCCATCCCATGTCTGTTAGGCCATGCCCATCTATATCCCTATGTCTGAATTCAATAAAAAGCTTTCTTAAAGGATTAAATCTCATGTGAACTCGAGTATAATAGTTAATTCCAAAAAAATCGAGCTTTCCCTTTATAGGAACTTCTATCTGTATGGTCTTTCTAAAAGGCACGGGAAGCCTAATTTTACCCTCCATGAATCCTTCTATAACGGACTGATTATAGAATCGTTTGGCAACTTTTGCCAGCAATCGGTCAAAGGGATTCCATTTAAACCAAGGAGCAAACACTGCCATGTTGTGCGCAATGCTTACCATACTCTTTTTATTGTGAATATGAATTAAGTCATAAATTTGCCCATGACAGATAAAAATATTTCTCAATGCCTTCATTGCTAAGTTAAGGTCTTTGTATCCAGGAGGAATACAACCCTCAATATAACCGCCTAAAACCAAAAGATAGGGTTCATTAAAAGTTATCCAAAAATCAACACCTCTAATGTTCTCAAGAAGTCTTTCCACATACTCTGTGAATTTTTCAATGGAACTTCTCTTATGCCAAGGATATTTAGTTATAAACCATACGGGATGTGTAAAGTGATGTATGGTTACCATGGGAATTATATTGTTTTCATTAAGGAGGTCAATAATCTTTTGATAATGTTTAACTACTTCTTTATTCCAATAACCTTCATGGGGCTGTATTCTGCTCCATTCAATAGAAAATCTATAAGCATTTACTCCAAGATTTTTTATTATTTTTATGTCTTCTTTGTAAAGTTCATAGTGATTGGTCACTTTAGGGTTTAAACTAAATATACTGTCCCATGTAGACCAATCTGCATAGGGTGAACCTTCCAGTTGAAAAGCAGAGGTTGCAACTCCCCAGAGGAAAAGGTTATCTTTCATCTTCCAATTGGGAGCAAGATATTTACCTTAGTCCCCTTTCCTTTCTCGCTTTCTATCTTTATCTGCCCTCCAAGTAAATCAAGAAGACAACGGGTTATATATAAACCAAGTCCAGAACTTTCAAATACTCTCTCATGACCAATCTCAATTAAGCAGTAGGGATTAAATATCCTTGTCATATCATCCTGAGAAATTCCGATTCCCGTATCCTCTATGACCATCGAAAGCCTATTTTCTAATGTCTCATAGACAAAGGAAATATAACCGGCTTTTGTGAATTTAGCAGCGTTTGAAGCGATATTAAGAATAATCTGCTTTACTTTAAGAGGGTCGGAGACGATTTTTAGTCTGTCATGAGGAAAAAAAGTTTTAATGATAATTGGCTTTTCCTCTATTAGAATTTTTGTAATATCAACAACTTCCCGAAGAATATCTACAAAATCAAACTCTTCTTTAAAAATATCCTCTTTTCCTGACTGTAATTTTCCTAATTCAATAGCATTTGAAATGTAGTTTTTTAAATAGACCGTCTGTGATATTATTAGAGAAAGATATTTTCTTATCTTTTCCTCATCAACGTGCTTAAGGTCTAATTCAATTAATTTTGCAGTGTTCATTATAGTATTTAAAGGAGACTTTAATTCATGAAAGAACATGGATAAACCTAAATCCCTGCTAATATTCATTCCTTCTGTCCCTAAATATTACCGAGCCTTTGTTAATTCTTGAAAGTCTCTTTGTCTCTGATTTTACCTCAGAAGCAATCGAGGCAAGATGGGCAAAGGATGTTATGTTTCGATTTTCTGTACTTACAATCGCACAGGTAAGGGAAAGAAGGCTAAAAGTCTCTTCCTCTTCCTTCCTGTTCTTTGATATATAATAACCACGCACAAAATCATCTCCATGGAAGGATGGTAAAAATTCATCGAAAGCCTTTACTATTCTTTCACATATTTCATCTGCTTGCCTTACTTTACATATTACAATAAAGTCATCTCCTCCAATATGACCTATGAAAATATCAGAGAAAACTCTTTCCTGTTCTCTTAAAATATTCCCTAAGCAGGAAATCACCCTGTCTCCCTTTTCAAAACCATAAAAATCATTATAAGGCTTGAAATGGTTTATATCTATGTAACAAATATCAAAACTAAATTTAGATTTTATCTGTCTGTCTATTTCCCGCTGAATAGCCCAGTTACCGGGCAAGCCAGTTAGGGGATTAGCATCCCTTGCTATAATTATTGACCTGTGAGTTATGGCCTCAAGTAAGACATTTATTGGTACAACGCCGTAATACTCATTAAATCTGTTTATAATTATATCGTCATAAATATTTCGGAATTCCCTTTTCTGAATTATCATAGAGGCATCCTCTAAGGTCAGATTGTAATCAATAATAAACGTGGGTTGCTCCATAACTTCAAAAATACTTTTCTTCGCATTCAGATGGATGCCATAGCCAAATCTTCCTAAGACTGTATGCTCTAAAAATCTGTTCCTCTGCACCTGCCCTATCACAACATTGTTCTCAACCACAGGAATAAGGCTTATTTTTTCATCTTTCATAAATCTAAGAAAAGCCTCCATAATGGTGGATTGTTTTTTCAGAGGTTCAATTCTTACTGCAATGTCTCCAATTGACAAGTCAAGAACTGAATTTTCTAAATAACACTTAGATTCTTTTGTATCATTGGTTAGCATAGTGATATAAAAAACTTCTTATCTTTTCTTCTGGTTTACCAAGATAAAATCCCTGAAGCAAATCTGCACCAATACTTACGACCTCTGAGAGCTGTCTTGGCGTTTCTATACCTTCTGCAACTACCATTATGTTAAGCATGTGACAGGCAGAAACAGTAAATTCTACAAAGGATTTTGAAAAGAAATTCTCCTCTAACGTATGAATAAAATGTCTGTCTATTTTTACTATGTCAGGTTTTAATATACTTAGCATTTTAGGTCCTCCAAAGCCTGCACCAAAATCATCTATTGCTATCTTGTAACCCCTCTTCTTGTAGTAAGATATAGATTCAATAAACACTTCGTAGTTTTCAATAGCTGACTGCTCTGTTATTTCAAGCACTATCCGCTCCTTTGGAAAGCCAAACTCTTCAACAAATCTGTCGGTTATGCCAATCTCATGACTTGGATAAAGCAAACTTTCAGGGCATATGTTGATAAATAAATATCCGTCAAGTCTTTGTTTTGATGCTTCTTTTATGGCATTTCTCCTGCATATCATATCGAGAATGAATATGGAACCATTTCTTTTTGCCTCAATGAAAAGATTTTTTATATTAAGATTTCCCTTCGGATGTCTTGTCAGTGACTCATACCCAAAAATCTTGCCATCCTTGGCCGAAAAAATAGGTTGAAAGTGAACAGTCAATTCAGAGTATGAAAGGTCTGATTTGTGGTATTTCAGAGATTTTTCTGTATGCAACACCTTCAGTATCCTCCAAACAAAATTTATAGAGACATTATTGCATAGTTCTGTTACGGCAATTTTAAAGCCATGTTAAGAAAATGTTAAATCTTGTCCTTAAATTTAACAGAAAATTAATCTGCCTTTAACTTCTATGTAACTTCTTGGCGCTATTATTAAGTTAAAAATATGCTTTTATGTGACTTTCATATCCATACAAAATACTCCGACGGTTCAGTAGAACTCAGAAAGGTAATCGATATCTTCGGACAGGCAGGATTTGATGTAATAGCCATAACAGACCATGTGGTAAACGGAGACAGCATGATAGGCAAATTTGCCTATCAGTTTGGTCTTACCATCACAGAAAAAAACTTCAATGAATATATTGAACATGTGAAGTATGAAGCTGAAAGAGCATGGAATAAATATGAAATGCTCGTTATTCCCGGTGTTGAGATAAGCAAAAATTATGTTTCATCAGAAAAATCAGCCCATATACTGATACTCGACATTAAAGAATTTATTCCTCCCTGTGAATCCTATGAATTCATCTTTCTTGAAGCTAAAAAGCAGAATGCCCTTGTAATTGCCTGTCATCCCCACCAGATGAAAGGCGAAATTCGCAACACTCTATACCTATGGAACAACAGAGATAAATACGGCAAATACATAGATGCATGGGAAATTGCAAACAGAGATGATGTCTTCAGTGTAATCAGTCTGATGAAGTATCCATACATAGCTAACAGTGATTTCCATAAACCAAGCCATCTTTATTCATGGAAGACATTACTTAATTGTGACAAAAACATTGAGTCAGTAAAAAAATGCATAAAACTTAACAAAGGTGTGGCAATAACACTTTTTAGGGGGTAAAAATGATTTTATGGTTATTAATTGGTTTAATTTCTATGAGCCTTATGGTTTATGCCTTGCAGATTATGGCATTAAGAAAAAAGATAAGAGAAAACTACACAGCAATTGAGCTTCCTCCTGTATCTATAATTAAGCCTCTCAAAGGAATTGATGACAACTTATTCGATAATCTTGAAAGTTTCTGTCGACAGGATTATCCTAAATACGAACTTATACTGTCGCTCCAGCACAAAGACGACCCTGCTTACAGAGTAGCTGAAAAAATCAGAAACAAATATCCTAATATTGTAAAAATAGTAGTTGATAACTCTCATAAAGCCCTTAATCCAAAGGTAAAGAACATGATTCAAGCCTACGAAATTTCCAGTTACGATTATTTCCTCATAAGTGACAGTAATGTCTTTGTTGAACCAGACTATTTAAGAAAAACTGTAGCAGCAATGTCAAAGGATACAGGTTTAGTAACAAATTTAATAATGGGAGTAGGTGGTAAAAGTCTCGGAGCAAAACTCGAAAATCTTCAGTTAAACTCCTTTATTATCCTGAGCGTTTGTTTTCTTGATAAATTTCTACGAATGCCCTGCAGTATTGGTAAATCAATGTTAATGAGGAAAAAAGACTTCGAAGAAATAGGGGGCTTTAATTCTGTTAAAGATGTCCTTGCAGAGGACTACATAATAGGAAAATTAATGCACGAAAAGGGTAAAAAAGTCGTGCTTTGTAGTCATGTTATAAAAAATGTAAATGAATACTGGTCAATTAAAAGGTTTTTCAACAGACACACCAGATGGGCAAAGATTAGATGGAAAATTGCCGGTCTTAAATATTTTACAGAACCCCTTGGTAATCCGGTCTTTATAAGCTCTTTTCTACCTTTACTCGATGGATTCTCCAGAATTTCCATAATCGGCGTTTTAACCGTAATGTCCTTAAAAGTAATGTTTGATTTATATGTAAGCAGAATTATTAAGTCTGAAATAGGACTTTCCAGTATTTTAATCCCTTTTAAAGACCTTCTAACTGCCTTTATGTGGTTTATACCTCTCTTTAACTGCAAGATTAACTGGAGAGACAATTTATACACAATCGGAAGGAATACCATAATAATGCCATATGAAAAGGGAAAATCAATAAGGCTTATTTTTAATAAGCTTAAAGCTGCTTTTGCAAGTTAAGGGGGAGTTTAGATGAAAAGAAGAGATTTTTTGAAAGCATCTCTGGCAAGCTTCATAACCTTGGTTGCCTCATCGGAAGAGATATTTGCAAAAGTTAAACATTACGAAAGCGGAAAAGCCAAAGGAATTATATTCATTGTGGGCGATGGATGGCCTCTTGGTGTAATGAAAGCAATGAGTGAGTTTATGGAACTTAAATTCAAAGAAAAAAGTAATCTCTCTATACTTCTTCAACAGTCAAATACAAGAATGTTTCTTCAGAACACATCATCCCTATCTTCTGTAGTCACCGACTCTGCTCCAGCTTCTGTAGCATGGGCTACAGGCACAAAGACCATAAACAGAAGCCTTGCCTGTCTTCCTGATGGAAAAAAGCTAAAGACTGTCTTTCAACTGGCACAAGACAATGGACTTTCTTGTGGCTTTGTGACTACCACAAGAGTAACCCATGCAACTCCTGCTGCATGGTACAGCCATAATCCCAACAGAGATGACGAGGAAAGTATAGCTATGGACCTTCTAAACTCAGGACTAACAGTAGCAATGGGTGGAGGGGATAGATTTCTGAGCGGAGAGAAAAGAAAGGATAAAAAAGAGCTTTATTCATTGTTTAAAGAGAAAGGCTACAGGGTTCTAAAATCAAAAGAGGAACTAACGTCAAGCATGTCCGATGAAAGCCCAATTCTCGGAGTTTTCAGCTCATCCCATATAAGTTATTTCGTAGACAGAATCAATGATGAAAAACTTGGTAAGAAAGAACCTACTTTGCCCGAAATGACAGCCGTTGCTCTGCAGAAGTTGGCTAAAAACAGAAAGGGCTTCATTTTACAGATTGAGGCAGGAAGGATAGACCATGCTTGCCACGCAAATGATGCTTACGCAGCTATGATGGACTGCTACGAACTTGACAAAACAATCGGCGTTGTAATGGATTTTGTAAATAAAAATCCTCATGTGCTTCTAATAGTCACTTCAGACCACGGAAACTCAGGATACGGAATTAATGGAACAGGACCTGAATACAACGATGCTACAGAAGCATTGATGAATTATAAAAACAGGGCATCCTTTGAATACATAATTAAAAAGATGAAAAATCAAGACTTAAAAACTGTAAGAGATTTGTTTGAAACTTACACTCAACACAAAATCTCTGCCGAAGAAGCAGAGGAAATCTACAATAAACTCCATTCGAAGAGAAAAATAGTAATAAACGACATATGGTATGAGCCTGAGGCAACAATGGGAAAAATTCTTGCTAAAAGCATCTACGATTATGACAATGAAAAACTAATGAAACCTGCAAAGGAGAGAAGAGGCAACATTGGCTTTACATCAACAAATCACACCGCCGAAGACCAACTTGTTTTAGTATACAGTAAAAAATTTAATATACCTCCTCTTAAAAATCTCATAGATAACACAGAACTTTACAGTTTAATGTGTAACTATCTTGGTATCAGATATTCAAATCCTAAAATGAACAGACAGGATGCGATGACCTATGCTAAAGCAATAACAGAGACTGAATGGGAAAATCACCTTAAACTCCATATATCATAATTTTTTACAAAACTGTATAGAATGGGGAGATGATATGAAAAGAGGAAAAATACTGCTAATAGACGATAACGAAAAGGACCTTCAGGTTACAAAAGAACTTCTCGAAAAGGTTGGATATACGGTAATTCAAAATTATGGTTGGCTTGGGACAACAAATAGCATAAAATTTTCTGAGCCCGATATGGTGCTTCTTGATGTTAAAATGCCTGCAATAACAGGCGACCAACTTTATGACATTATAAATAAACATCTTAAGGAGAGAAATATTCCTGTTCTTTTTTATTCCTCTCTTGATGAATCTGAACTGAGAAAACTCAAGATTTCAAAGGGAGTCGCAGACTATATTTCAAAGGGAGATATTTTTCAACTCTTCAAAAAAGTCTCATCCTACATTAGAAAAAATAGGTATTCAAACTAAAAAATAGCGAAGAGTCTCCTTCTACAGTAAAGCCCCTCCTCCTTGGAAGGAGATTCTTCGTAACATATTAATTTAACAATAAGGCTCTTTCCTCTCTGAAAAAGGAGAATAAGCTTTTCATAAATTCTTCTGAATTAACAGAATCATGGAGTAACAAATTTTGATTTTCCAGTTCCAAATTGATTGGTTTTTTAAAGCCCATACCAAGTTTCATACATATTAAGTCAGACATTCTAACGAGATTATGTATGTGTGCAAAGGTTTCTTTAGTTTCTTCAAAAGAATTGTCTATGTGATGATACTGAATGGCGACTTTTATTTCCTCTGGAAAGTTCCATTTTTCCGCCACATATGCCCCAACATCTGTATGAGCATATCCAAGCAACTCTATCTCTACTTCTTCTAAGTTTCTTTCGCTTTCATATATTTTCTCATAAATGCCTTGATATTTATCAGGAAAAGCATTCTTTAAAAAAACAACTCCTATATCATGCAAAACTCCACATGCCAATGCTTCTTGAGGCTTTATTTCTCCGATTTTTTCCGATAAATAGCTCGAACAAATTCCAACGGCAAGACTATGTTCCCATAAACCCTGTTCAAAAGTATCAAACTGTCTGTAAAGATATCTTAAGGAAGTTGCTAAAATTAAAGATTTAGCCGTGTCTAAGCCTAAAAGCAGAAGAGCTTCCCTTACGGATTTTATTTTCCTACTGAAACCGTAAAACGGAGAGTTTGCAAGCCTTATAAATCTTGCAGTAAAACCTTTGTCTTTTGATATTAGCGCCTCAATTTCCTCGATGGAAGTGAACTCATTTTTAAATATGTTCAGCACCTTAAAAACTATAGTGCTTTGAGAAGGAATATCAATAGTTTTAGCTATTATTCTCTCTATTTCTTCCTTGTTAATAATTCCCCTCTCCATAAGGTATATAGTATTTTACCAGGCTTTATAGATTATTTCCTATATCAAATATAAAAACGATACTTTAGCAATTGACTTTATTCGTCTTTATTGATAAAATTTGAAAAAACAGGAGGAAGCCTATGATTTATCTAATAATATTCCTCATAGCCCTCATCATTCTTTGGTTAATATTCACTTATAACAAATTGATTAAATTGCGGATTTTATCAGAACAAGCCTGGTCTGATGTAGATGTTCAGCTGAAAAGAAGACACGACTTAATACCAAATTTAGTTGAGACAGTAAAAGGATATGCCTCCCACGAAAGAAACACTCTCGAGGAAATTGTTAAGTTAAGAAACAGTGCAATAGGAGCAGCCTCTCAAGAAGAAAAGTTTCAAGCAGAAAACATGCTCACAAAAGCTTTAAGGCAGCTTTTTGCTCTGGCTGAAAATTATCCAGACCTCAAAGCAAGTGCTAATTTTCAATCTCTTCAAGAGGAACTTTCAAGAATAGAAGAAACAATAAGTCAGGCACGGAGGTATTTCAACGCTGTAATAAGAGATTACAACACAGCAATTGCCATTTTCCCCAATAATTTAATAGCAGGAGCTTTGGGGTTTTCACCGAAAATATTTTTTGAAACAGAGGAAGACCAAAGGGCAGTTCCTCAGGTGAAATTTTAGGGAGGAGCTTTGATGGCATTAATTATCATCTTTTCTCTCCTTTCAATTTTTATTGCATCAAATGCTGAATGTTGGCTAATAGACAAATATACAATTGAGATATCGGTTGAGAAAAACGGAGATTTAAACATTGTTGAAAAACTTAATGTTGATTTTGGCCATGAAAGCAAACACGGTATATATAGGGATATACCTCTTGATTTCAATGCTCCTGATGGTAAAAAACACAAACTTGAGATAACAGACATTTTC
Organism: Nitrospiraceae bacterium UBA2600; assembly: GCA_002339325.1. Taxonomy (GTDB): domain Bacteria; phylum Nitrospirota; class Thermodesulfovibrionia; order Thermodesulfovibrionales; family Thermodesulfovibrionaceae; genus Thermodesulfovibrio. The sequence continues at coordinate 33,918 of DDKK01000010.1, forward strand.
GTAACAGATGAGAATATTCAGCCTTACACTATCAAATTGTCTAAATGGGGTAATAACATAAGAATTCGGATAGGTGATCCGAACACTTATGTAACAGGAGCAAAAACTTATATAATACGCTACAGAGTAAAATACGCACTCTACAACCTTGGCAACATTGACGAACTATACTGGAACTCCATAGGAACGGGCTGGGCAGTGCCTATTAAAGAAGGTGTGACTAAAGTTTATCTTCCCTTTGATTCTCCCTCTATCCAGTTTGCCTGTTATACAGGAGCATATGGAAGCCGAGGCAAAGATTGTAAAGCAAAAAAAGAGGGCAATACCGTAGTATTTGCACTCACAAAATCTCTTGCACCCCATGAGGGCATGACAGTAGCAGTGGGATGGCCAGCGGGGATTATAAACATTCAATCTGGTCTGCCTTTTTGGAAAAATCCTTGGCTTTATCTGGCACTTTATATGCCACTACTCTTGGTATTAATGTATCTTTGGTGGAGAACACATGGAAGAGATACGGGAGGTAGAGAGATAATACAGGTTCAGTATTACCCACCTGATAATGTAACTCCCCTTGAAGCAGGCACTTTAATTGATGAGAGAACAGACACCAGAGATATCGTCGCAGAGATAATAGACTTAGCAAGAAGGGGATATATAAAAATTACGGAAATAGAGGAAGAGAGATTCCTGTTTGGCAAAAAGAGAGATTATCTCTTTGAACGGACAAAAGATTTTGATTCTGACCTTCAACAAAAAGACTTTGACGTGATAATTTTAAATGCAATTTTTGAAGGCTCTAAAAGACGAAAATTATCTGAGCTTAAGAAAAGATTTTATAAATCTTTACCTAAAATTACAAAGTCAGTATTCAAAAATCTAACTCAAAAAGGTTATTTTACCGAAAATCCCTTGAGTGTGAAAAACAAATATTCCTTAATTGCCTTCATAACCTTTATTGCAACATTTTTTATAAGCGCTGCCTTTGGAAAATATGAGGGACAACCTTCCTTTCCCATATTAATTGGAGGTCTATTTACTGCCTTATCTATTTTTATTCTTGGAAGGTTTATGCCCCGAAAAACAAATAGAGGAACATTGTTAAAAGAATACCTTCAAGGATATGAGGAGTTTATAAGCAAAGTCGAAAAAAACGTCATTGAGAAGCTTTTTCCACCAGAAAAAATTCCCGAGATTTTTCAAATAACTCTTCCTTTTGCAATTGCCTTTGGGGAGGCTGAAAAATGGGCTACAGCATTTGAAGGGCTCTTTGTAAATCCTCCTGAATGGTATCATAGCAGGGGTAGTTTTTCTCCATCAGCCTTTGCCTCCTCTCTTGATGCCTTCACCACAGAGGCAGCCGATATAATATCCTCTGCACCTCGTTCTTCAGGAAGTAGCAGTGGCGGAGGTGGATTTTCAGGTGGAGGCGGTGGCGGAGGTGGTGGCGGCTCATGGTAACATTAAAGAAACTTATCCTATTTTCTTGCTGTTTCTTAATTATTGAATAGCCTTTCATGGTAAATTTGACAAATAAGGGGATATTATTTATAATTATTTTAATGAAGCCAAGAATTAAATGGACTCCTCAAAGAATTGCTATTTTGAAGTATCTCGAAGGAAATAAGGAACATCCTTCAGCAGAAGATATTTATGATGCCCTATCGAAGGACTATCCTACAATGTCTGTAGCAACAGTTTACAATGTTCTCGAATTTCTAAAAAGAACAGGTAGGGTAAAAGAGATATATGTTGACCCTGAAAAGAGAAGATTTGACCCTGACATTAATATACACCATCATGCCATATGCGTAAAGTGTAAAAAAGTTTTTGATATCTTTACAGAGATTAAAATTCCTGAGCTGAAAAATTCTATGCCCGATTTTCAGATTCTTGATGCTCACCTAAAGATAAATGTTGTGTGTCCAAGATGTAAAAACAGGGAAGACTTAACATCAGGTTTAAAAGAATATCGATGTAAAAAATGTGGAACCATCCGAACAGCAAAACATAAACCTCAAAAATGTCCTGCCTGTGGAAGTAGAGGGCAGTTAGAAGAAATTAAACTTCCTTAATAAATCAATCCTAAAGGAGGTATTTAGATGATAAGCAATGAATTAATGGGTAAATTACAAAAAGCCGTAGCAAGAGAGCTTCAAGTAAGCATTCAGTATATGTGGCAGCATGTCTTAGCAAAGGGAATTAAAGCCGAACCTGTAAGTGCACTTTTCAAACAGTTTGCAATTAATGAGATGTTACATGCCGAAAAAATTGCAGAAAGAATCGCCTTTTATGGAGGCACACCCACAACCCAACCAGACCCTATAACAATTGGCAAAAATCTCACAGAAATGCTTCAGATTGATAAAAAAGCTGAGGAAGAAGCAGTTGCTCTATACAAAGAAATCATAAAGCTCGCTGAGAAAGAGGAAGACTATGTAACAAGAAAGCTCTTTGAGCAGATTCTTGAAGAAGAAGAGATACATCTTGACAAATTCAGCTCTCTTCTTGAGGAGTAAAAATGAATCCTGTTGAGCTTAAAAACGGAATTTACTGGGTAGGTGCTGTTGACTGGGCAATAAGAGATTTCCACGGATATGAAACTCCGAGAGGAACAACTTACAATAATTATCTGATACTGGATGATGAGCCTACGCTTATTGATGCAGTCCACTTTGATTTTGCCCATACATCATTAGAAAACATCTCAAAATTAATAGACCCTAAAAAAATTCAAAATATAATAATAAACCATATTGAAAATGACCATGCCACAGGCCTTGAACAAATTCTTTACTACGCTCCTCAAGCAAATATTTACATGACCGAGAAAGGTAAAAAAGGGCTTAGTAAGTTTATTGACCTTTCAAAATATAAAGTGCACACAGTAAAAACAGGAGACTCAATAAGCATCGGAAAAAGAACCCTCATATTCATTGAGACTCCAATGATGCACTGGCCTGATTCAATGTTTACCTATATAAAGGAAGATAAGGTTCTAATAAGCCAGGATGCCTTTGGCCAACATCTCGCCTCAGTGGAGAGATTTGACGATGAATTTATAAAAAATCACTCCATGGATTTGCTTGAAGATGCTGTTATTGACTACTACGCCAACATTCTTATGCTTTATAGTAATGTTATCAAATCAAAGATTGAAGAAATTAAAAAGTCCGGTATTGAAGTTGAAATGATAGCACCTGACCACGGAGTTATCTGGCGTTCCCATATAGATAAAGTGCTAAAACTATATTCTGATATGGTAGATGCAAAAGCAAAACTTGGTGCTGTTATAGTGTATGATACCATGTGGCATAGTACTGAGCAGATGGTATATCCAATTGCAAAAGGAATTGAATCTGAGGGTATTCCCGTAAAAATAATAAAACTCCGGGCAACGCCTAAAAGTGTGGCTATTAAAGAGATTTGGAAATACAGAGGACTTATTGTCGGCTCTCCTACATTAAACAACAATATCTTCCCCTCGGTAGCTGATTTTCTCACCTATCTCAAAGGTCTTAGACCTAAAAACAGACTTTTCTCAGCCTTTGGAAGTTATGGATGGTCAGGAGAGGCAGTTAAAGACATGTTTGAATATGCAAGAGCTATGAAGCTTGAACTTTTTGAGCCGGGCATCAGGGTTTTATATAAACCTTCTGAGGAGGAGTTAAACAAATGCTATGAATTTGGAATAGCCTTTGGCAAGGCTTTAAAAGACTATCATGCAAAAATCTAAAAGGAGGTGTAGAAATGGAAAAAACACTCAAAAATTTAATGGAAGCCTTTGCTGGAGAGTCACAGGCAAATAGAAAATATCTCGCTTTTGCCAAAAAAGCTGAAGAGGAAGGTTACCCAGGCATAGCAAAGTTATTCAAAGCTGCTGCCGATGCCGAGACAGTTCATGCAATAAATCACTTACGGGCTGCAGGTGGAATTAAAAGCACAAAGGAAAATCTTGAAACTGCCATAAAGGGAGAGACCTATGAGTTTGAAAGTATGTATCCACCAATGCTAAAGGATGCGGAGGCAGAAGGTCAGGCACAGGCTCAGAGAAGTTTCTATTTTGCCAATGAAGTTGAAAAAATCCATGCGGAGCTTTTCAAAAAAGCCCTTGAAAATATAGACAAAAAACTTGATACCGACTACTACGTATGTCAGGTATGCGGTCATACAGTTGAAGGTGAACCACCTGAAAAATGCCCTGTCTGCGGTTCTCCTAAGAAAATGTATAAGAAGATTGAATAAAACTCAAGCTCCCTCCTATGCGGAGGGAGCTTATTTACTGTCGTGAAAATTCTTGCTATACATGGCTCACCGAGAATTGGCAATTCAAAAATTCTGCTGGACGAAGCAGTAAGAATCTGTAATCTCAAAAAACATGAAATAAAACAAATAAACCCTTGTGAATTAAATATTTCAGGATGCAATGCCTGTAATGGTTGTAGCACCACAGGAGTTTGCGTAATCAGAGATGATATGGATAAAATCTATCCTTTACTTAAAGACAGTCAACGAATAATCATCGCCTCGCCCATATTCTTTTTCAGTATTCCCGCTCAACTAAAGCTTTTGATAGACCGATGTCAGTGTCTATGGTATGAAAAGTATGTTCTCAAAAGGTTTAACTCAAATGAAAGTAGAAAAGCTTTAGTAATACTTGTAGGAGGCATGAAAAAAGGTGAAATTGGAGCAACCTGTGCGGAAGCAACGATTAAAGCCTTTTTACGAACAATAGACATAAAAACACACAAAACCCTATCCTATTTAGGCTATGATAATGCAGGAGAGATATTAAAAACTCCTTCCATTTTAAAGGAAGTAACCGCTGAAACAGAAGAACTCCTAAAAGATGATTGAATATTTTCAGTTTTTTCCAACTCTGAGATGCAACAATTCCTGTGAATTTTGCTTTAGCAGACACCTAAATTATTCTAAGGACTTTCCTGAAGAGAAAATTGAACACTTGATAAAAACTATGCTTCAAAACAACATTTACAAACTTGACATTCTTGGAGGAGAGCCTTTTCTTTATCTGCATCTCTGCAGGCTTATTGATAAAGCCACAAAAAATGACATGGAGGTAACAATCAGCAGTAATGGAACTTTAATCGAAGAGATAGACAGTTTTCTTAACAGGTTTAAAGATAGAAAAGTTAAAATTGGCATATCCATCAATGACACTCCTAATAAAGCTCTGCTCGAACTAATAGAGAAGCATAAAGTATGGATTAAAACTGTTGTGACTAAAAATAAATTTCCAGAAAGAAGTTTATTAGAATTTGCAAAAAATCACGGAATTAAATATTATCTTATCTACATGGATGCACTAACTGAAAGAGATATGCCTGAAAGCATGCCTTTTTATGAATTCATGGAAAAAATTAGAGAAATAAAAGTTCTTTATACAGATGTAGAAGCAGTATTCTGTAAAGGCTTTATTGGTGGTAATGATTACAGATGTCCCGCAGGTTTAGAAAAAATCACCCTCATGCCAGATGGTTCAGTATATCCCTGTTATCTTCTGGCAGGATTAAAAGAGTACAAACTTGGTAATATCTTTGAAAGCTCTTTAAAGCAACTCTTATCTTCAGAACTTCTCAATATTTTTAGAAATTTTGAAGGTAATATATGCAATAATAAGATATGCCATTTTTATAATGAATGCAAGGGTGGGTGTATTGCCCATAGCATTATTCACTATGGTAGAAATAACAAATCAGACCCGAGATGTAGAAAGGAGGAAAAATGATTAATTCTTTAAAAATACAAGGAGGAGTGAAGATGGCAGAAATGTTAAAGGTCAAAAATCTCCACGTATCTGTAGAAGGGAGAAAAGTGCTTGAAGACATTAATTTCTCTATGGATTATGGAGAGATTGCAGTGCTTTTCGGACCTAACGGAGCTGGTAAAACCACTTTTATCATGACGCTCATGGGCTTTCCTAAATACAAAATAGAAAAAGGTAAGATAATCTTCAAAGGCGTTGACATAACCCACATGGATGTATCTGAAAGAGCCAAGCTTGGAATGGGAATATCTTTTCAAAGACCCCCTGTTGTAAGAGGAGTAAGCCTCAGAAAGCTTCTTAACATAATTAAAAATGGAAGCAAAGAGGAAGAATTACTTCAATATGCAGAAAAGCTCAATTTAACAAATCATTTAGACCGAGATGTGAATGATGGTTTCTCTGGCGGAGAGGTAAAAAGGGCAGAACTTCTCCAACTTCTCATGCAAAAGCCAGAACTTGTTTTCATAGATGAACCCGAATCGGGCGTTGACTTAGAAAATATAGTTTTGATTGGCGAGATGACCAATCTGCTTCTTGGAAGAGGCCAAAGAATTAAAGACCCTAAAAAAAGTGCCATAATAATTACTCACACAGGTTATATCCTTGACTACATAAATCCAGACAAAGGATACATACTTCTAAACGGCAGGCTTCAGTGTAGAGGCAATCCAAGGGATATTCTCTCTGAGATAAAGAAAAACGGATACAGGAGGTGCTTCACATGCCAGTAAGCAAAAAATACATTAAACAAATTGAAGAACGAGCAAAAACAGCAATAAACAAGCCTGCCATTTACGGTGAGGACATAGACCTCAGTCAGTTTCAAAAACTAATAGAAAGAGGAAAAATAGAAAGCCTTGACCTATTACCGGAACTTGCAAAAGAGGCAGCCCTTATGGCTGGTGTCGATGTAGAGGAAAAAGAGCGTTCTGGTTCATATATACAGATGGACCACTCAGTAGTTTATAAGAAGTTAAGTAAACTGTATGAGGGAAAAGTTGAGCTGATGAGCACTAATGAAGCTGTGCAGACTTATGATTGGCTTGAAGATTATTTCTGGAGAATTGTTCAACCAGACACAGATAAATACACAGCTCAGGTGGCATTAAATCCTACCCATGGCTATTTTATAAGAATATTACCTGGACAAAAGCTCGAATACCCTCTTCAGACCTGCCTCATGATAGCAGAAGGTTATATCAGTCAGAATGTTCACAACATAGTAATCGTAGAGGAAGGAGCAGAACTTCATATCATAACAGGATGCACACTGTCTAAATCTGATGCAGTGGGCATTCATCTTGGCATTTCCGAGTTTTATGTAAAGAAAGGTGGGAAGCTATTTTTTACAATGATTCACAACTGGGCAGAAAATTTTTATGTAAGACCAAGAACAGCGGTGGTAGTTGAAGAAGACGGAGTTTATGTAAACAACTATGCCCTTCTTAAACCTGTAAAATCAATACAATCTTCGCCTGTCGTATATCTCAAGGGAGACAGAGCATCGGCGAGATTTAATACAGTTATCTATGGTCTTAAAGACTCATACATAGACCTCGGTTCAAAAATCATTTTTGAAGGCAAAGATACAAAGGGTGAATCTCTGGCAAGAACTATTGCAGACCATAAGAGTGTTATCTATTCACGAGGAGACTTAATCGCAAAGACAAATGAATACTGTATTGGAAGACTTGACTGTAGAGGTATAATCTTTTCAAAGGATGCATCAATTTATGCAATTCCTCAACTTATCTCACACGGTGCAGACAGAGCAGACCTTTCTCATGAAGCATCTATAGGACCCATATCAGAAGAACAGGTTGAGTATCTTATGTCAAGAGGTATGACAAAAGATGAAGCAACAAGCCTGATTACAAGCGGATTTCTCAATCTTGACATACCCTTTCTGCCTGAAATAATAGACAAACATATTAAAGAAGTCATACAGATGACATCAAAGGAATCCCTCTAAATAAAACAGGGGGGCTGTTCCCCCCTGTTTAAGTCAACTTCGCAAACATCTAACCCAATGACCTGGTTTCAATTCAACAAGTGAAGGTTCGACAATGCTGCAATCTTCTCTTTTATCGACACATCTTGGATGGAAGGGGCATCCCTTTGGTAATTTTTTTAGATGAGGAATGTTACCGGGTATAGCTCTTATCTTCTTGCCTTCCTCAGGAAAACAATCTAATAAAGCCTTTGTATAGGGATGGAGTGGATTTTTATATATCTCTTCTACAGCACCCATTTCCATAACCTTGCCTGCATACATTATCATAACTCTATCGGCATATTCACCGATTAAGTTAATATCGTGAGTTATTAAAATTAATGCTTTTTTCTCCTCTTTAACCAACAAATAAAGAAGGTCTAAAATCTCCTCCTGCACAGTAACATCAAGGGCTGTAGTTGGTTCATCGGCTATGATTAATTCTGCATTGCAGGCAATAGCCATTGCAATCATGACTCTCTGCCGCATCCCACCAGAAAGCTGATGGGGATAGCTCTCTAAAACATGGGCAATCCGCAATTTATCAAATATCTCCCTTGCCTTTACAAGGGCTTCACCTTTTTTCATGCCGTAATGATATATAAACATTTCGGCAACTTGCAGTCCAACCCTCATTACAGGATTTAGAGAAACCATAGGGTCTTGAAAAATAAAGGAAATATGTCTTCCCCTTATCTTTCTTATTTCTTCTAAACTAAGCCCTAACAAATTCTGATTATTAAAAATAATTTCTCCCTTTGCTCTGAAAAAATCAGGTAAAAGATTTATTAATGATAGGGCTGTGAGAGTCTTTCCGCTGCCACTCTCTCCTGCAATGGAGAAAATTTCACTGTTATTTATCTGAAAATTTAAGTCTTCAACGAAAACAGCATCTTTAAATAAGATACTGAGGTTTTTAACACTTAAAATCACTTCACTTGTTCAATGCTTCTCTGAGAGCCTTGCTCATCTTAAAACTTATGGCTCTCTGGGGAGGAACAGTGATTTTCTCGCCTGTTTTTGGATTTCTTGCAATTCTTCCTTGTCTCTCTTTTATTTTAAAATTCGCAAATCCTCGTATCTCTATCTTTTCTCCTTTTGAAAGAGCCTCTTTCATACAGTCAAAAATCATATCTATGACTGTTTCTATCTGCTTTTTTGTCAAAATATCTACTTTCTGAGCCACCTTTTCAATCAATTCTGACCTTTTCATAAGTAACCTCCTTTTAATTTTCTATTTGTGGACGATAGATATAGTAAAGCTGCAAATGGGGCAAAATCTTTTTAATAATCGATTCTGTATCTCCCTTTAAAAAATCTTTTAATAATGTAGACTTTTTCATGATTATATCAGGTTCTCCTCTTATTTTACCAAGCTGAGCAGCAACTTTTATAGCATGGTCTAAGTCTCCTATTTCATCAACAAGGCCTATTTCCTTTGCTTTTATTCCCGTAAAAACTCTTCCGTCAGCTATTTTTTTAACTCTTTCAAGGGAAATTTTTCTGCCTTCTGCTACTGCATTTATAAACTGAGTATGAACATCGTCAAGAAGATTTTGTAGCACTTCCCTTTCATCACTCTGAAGAGGCTTAAGAGGAGAGGTCATGTCTTTGTATCTTCCACTTTTAATAACCTCTGCTTTAATGCCTACTTTATCAAGCAATCCTTTTATATTAGGCAGTTCCATTAAAACGCCTATTGAACCCGTAAGAGTTCCTGGATTAGCAATTATTTTAGTAGCAGGACAGGAGATATAGTAACCTCCCGAGGCTGCTACTGAACCCATTGAAACAACAACCGGTTTAACTTTGGTAGTTCTCTTAATCTCTTCGTATATCTCCTGAGAAGGAACTACAGCTCCACCAGGGCTGTCTACTCTGATTATAATAGCTCTTACAGAAGGATTTTTTTTGTATTGTTTAATCTCCTCAACAATTGCCGTTGAATCGACAATAACTCCTTTGACATTTACAATGGCAATTTTGCCAGTTGAAAGACCGCTTTCCATTATTGTAGCAAGGAAACTAATGAAAAAAATGCTTCCTAAGATTATCAAAAAAATTTTTAACTTTCTACTCTTCATTATTCCTCAGCCTTCTTCATACTTAAACCAATTTTTCTCTTCTCTGGGTCAACCTTTATTACAAGCACCTTTATCTCATCGCCTTCTTTAACATTTCTGTCTTTGCTTATCTCCGAATTATAGACAAGGCCTTCAACCACTCCCTCTAAGTCAACAAATAAGCCATGTTCAGTTTTCTTTATTACCTTAGCATTGTATATCTCGCCAACTTTGAATTTCTCAGGAATCTCCTTTAACCAGGGGTCTTCTGAAAGTTGCTTAATACCAAGGGAAAGTTTCTCCTTTTCAGGTTCGAAATTCAATATCACTGCCTCTACTTTCTGGCCTTTCTTAAAAAGACTTGAAGGATGCTGAACATGTTTTGTCCATGATATGTCTGAGATGTGAACAAGTCCATCAACGCCTTCAGGTAATCTTATAAAAACTCCAAAATCTGTTATAGTCTTTACTTTACCAGTTACTATGTCTCCAACTTTATATCTCTTTGCAACCACCTCCCAGGGTTTAGGTTTTAATTGTTTCAGACTTAGAGAAATTTTTCTGTTAGCCTTGTCAATTTCTATAATCTTAAGATTTAACCAATCATCAATATCTGCATAGTATGAAGGATTTTTAGGTGAAACCCAGTCAAGTTCGCTTAGATGAATAAGCCCTTCAACTCCCTCCTCAAGCTCAACAAAAATTCCAAACTCTTCAATTCTCGTAACTTTCCCTCTTACCTTCATGCCAGCTTGATACTTTTTATCTATGTTTTCCCACGGGTCTGTCTTTTTCTGTTTGTATCCTAAAGTAATTCTCTCATTTTCCAGGTCAGACTTTAGAATCACAAACTCATATTCTTTGCCAATTTCAAAAAATTGTGATGGATGTTTAACTTTTCCCCATGATATATCTGAAATATGCAGAAAACCATCTATTCCACCGAGGTCAACAAAAACACCGTAATTGGTTATATTTTTTACTACGCCCTTTATTCTTGCTCCTTCCTTAACTTTGTCTGTTAGGTCTTTTTTGAGCTTTTCTCTTTCCTGCTCAAGATAGGCTTTTCTTGAAAAAACCAACGAGGTTTTAAGATTTTTCCAATTGCCATACAGATTTTTAGGGGGCTCTATTTTTTCTATCTTTACTTTAAAAGTTTTGCCTGTGTATTCATCAAGAGCCTTAGGTTTTTTTAAGTCTAAAAGTGAAGCTGGAATAAATCCTCTTATTCCCTTAAATGATGCCAGAAGACCTCCTTTAGTTTTTGCTAAGACAGTAACTTCAACGGGTAATCCTTTTTGAGAAGATTCGATTAAATCTTCCCAAGCTTTTATTTTTACAGCTCTGTCTCTTGAAAGATAAATAGCACCCTGAGCATCGTCTATTTTTTCAATAAAAACATCGATTTCATCTCCTTCTTTGATAGATTTTTGTTCTTCTGGAGAAAAATCATTTATTGGGATAATTCCCTCAAACTTATATCCTACATCCACAATTATTCCATCATTTCTTATACCTATAACTTTTCCCTTTACTATTTCCCCCCTTTCTACATGTGATAGAGAACTCTCATAGAGACTTTCAAGTTCTTGACTTTCATTAAGCTGATTCTGCATCTTCCACTTCCTCCTTTATTTATAAACATTTTATTTTATCAATAATTTGATTAATTATCCACTGAGGAGTTGATGCCCCTGCTGTAATGCCTATCTTTTTAACATTTTTAAACCATTCCCTTTCTATTTCTTTTGTATCCTCTATGTGATAGGTTTTAACTCCTATATTTCTACAGAGATTTGCAAGCTGTGTTGTATTGGCACTGTTTTTTCCGCCTATAACAAGCATCAAATCAACATCTTTTGCTACTTTTTCAGTAGATTCAAGACGCTTTGCAGTAAAATTACAGAGAGTATTGAAAGTTCTTATTTCTTCAAACTCATTTAGAGACTTTATTATTCCTTTTAAAATATCTTTAACCTTTGAGAAAGGCTGGGTGGTCTGCTGAATAATGCCTATTTTTTTATTTAATATGGGTATTTCATCAGAACTTATTACTACAGCATTATCTCCTGCATAACTGTAAATTCCCTTTACCTCTGGATGTTCTTTGTCTCCAATTATCACTACCTGATAACCTTCTGATGACAGCTTTGCAGCTATTTTTTGGGCTTTTCTTACAAATGGACAGGTAGCATCTATTATTTCATAGCCACCCTTTTTTAACTCTTCAAGCTTATCTTTTGAGATTCCGTGAGCTCTTATTATGAGAGTTTTTATGTTAGTTTGTCCGCTTGTATCCTCTATGGGATTGACACCAAGTTCTTTTAATTTTTCAACTACCTGAGGATTATGAATAATAGGACCTAAAGTAAATACGCCATCCTTATGTTTTTTTGCTACTTTGAAAGCTATATCAATTGCTCTCTTTACTCCAAAACAGAACCCCGCACCCTCAACAAGAACAATTTCTACATTCATACTGTTTTTGATAATACAAGATATCAGTTATCCTCTGCAACTTTTTTTAAAATTATTGACACAACCTCATCGATGGAATAAAGGGAAGTGTCAATATAAAAGGCATCCTTTGCCCTTATTAAAGGCGCATCCTTTCGGGTAGAGTCTCTTTTATCTCGGTCTATAACGTCTCTTAAAGCTTCTTCAAAGGTTATTGATTTGCCAAGAATTAAAAGTTGTTCGTATCTTCTTTTTGCTCTTATCTCTGGTGAGGCATCGAGATAGAACTTTTTCCAAGCATCGGGAAAGACTACTGTTGTCATGTCTCGACCTTCTGCAACAGTGTCATAGCGTTCAGCAAATTGTCGCTGAATGGGGAGAAGAAAATCTCTTATAAGTCGCATAGCTGAAAGTTGGGAGGTAATAATTCCAACTCGTGGTTCTCTAATTGCCAATGATATATCCTCACCTGAAAGGCAAACTCTTCCATTTTCATAATTAATTTCAATGTAAGAAAGCTCGGTTTTTATTACGTCTTCACTTATAGAGGAAAATTCCACTGCATCACCAAATTTCTTAAAAAAATAATATGCCACCGCTCTGTAAAGTGAACCAGTGTCAAGATAAAAAAAATTCAATGCCTTTGCCACTGTTTTTGAAACAGTGCTTTTACCTGCTCCAGAAGGACCATCAATAGCTATTACCTTTTTCAATGCTGAAGCATCTCCAGAAGATTGTAAAATTCAGGGAAGGATATATCAACACATTCGGCATCTTTTATTTTAGTTTCACCATCAGCTATAAGCCCCGCTATACTTAAAGCCATAGCAATTCGGTGGTCTTTATAAGAGTAAACTTCGGCAGCCTTTATTTTACAAGGGCCCTTAATCTCTACGCCGTCATCTAACTCGTGTATATCAACTCCCATTTTATTTAACTCAGTTGTCATTGCTTTGATTCGGTCAGACTCCTTAGCCCTTAAGTCCTTTGCGTCTTTTATTATAGTTACTCCTTCTGCCTGCGAGGCAATAACGCAGAGAATTGGAAATTCATCTATTAGTCGCGGAATGATATTCCCTTCAATTAAAGTTCCCTTTAACTTCTCGCTACTTCTGATTAAAAGGTCACCAAGAAGTTCTCCTGCTTGCTCCCTTTTGTTTATTACTGATATGTTTGCTCCCATATTAATTAAGACATCCATTAAACCCGTTCTTGTATTGTTCAGACATACATCTTTAATTAATACTTCTGAATCTTTAACCAATGAGGCAGCGGCTATAAAAAAGGCAGCTGACGAAAAATCTCCTGGAATACTTATATCTAATGGTTTTAATTCTTCTCTTAAGGGAGATATTTCAATCCTATTGCCGTCTATTTCTAACTCTGCTCCCATGCTTTTTAGCATCTTCTCTGTATGGTCTCTGCTTTTATAAGGTTCAGAGACCGAGGTCTTACCTTGAGCAAAAAGGCCTGCAAGAAGAATAGCACTTTTTACCTGTGCACTTGCAATTGGCATATCGTAATCTATACCCTTTATAGAACCTCCTTTTATAGCAAGAGGAGGCAGTCGATTTTCATCCCTGCCCATAATAGTTGCTCCCATGAGAGATAGAGGAGTAACTATTCTTTTCATCGGCCTCTGTCTTAAAGAGTCATCGCCTGTAAGAACGCTAAAAAAGGATTGTCCCGCAAGAATTCCGCTTAAAAGTCTCATAGTTGTGCCTGAATTACCACAATCAATAACATTATCAGGCTCTATTAGCGACTTTAATCCTTTTCCGTGAACAACAATCTCTTTTGTTTCGGTTATTTCAATATCTACTCCCAGAAGTCTCATTGAATTAAGAGAGCTGAGGGGGTCTTTTGCCCACAGAAAATTCTTTATTACTGAACTACCGTTTGCCAAAGAGGCAAAAATTACTGCCCTGTGGGATATGGATTTGTCAGGAGGCGTGACTATTTGCCCTCTTAGTTGCTTAGCTTTTTTTATAACCCTGTCCATCGTAAAGATTAAAAAATATTATAAACCGAAAAGATTAAAAATTTCTTCTAATGGCTATCGGCTTCTTTTAAATATAAAGGAAAAGATGAAAAGAGAAATTAATATAACAGATATTGATGCACCAAGTGGAATGTCTGAGTAGTAAGAAAGAAAGATGCCGGCATAGGAAGAAAAAACAGAGTATATAACAGACATAATAGCAGTAAAGCGTAGACTTTTAGCTATTTGCATGGCACTTAATACTGGGATTAACATAAGAGAGCCTATCAATAATGCACCCATAGTTTTTATTGATATGGAAATGCAAACTGCTACAGTAATAGCAAAAATCATCTTTAGAAAAGAGATATTTATGCCACTTGCCTGTGCAATCTCTTCGTCAATGCATAAATTCAACATTTTTTTGTGAAATTTTATCAGAAAAAAAATACATAAAATAGAACCACAGAGAATTAAATATAAATCCTCTTGAGATGTTGTAGATAGGCTACCAAAAAGAATGCTCATAACCGAAGCTGACTTCCCAGAGAGAGTTATCAAAAGCACCGAAAGGGCAACACCTGCATAAAGGAAAAGAGAAAGAGAACCTTCTGCAGGAAGCTTGCCTTTTGTTCTTAAATGTTCAACCGAGACTGCTACTGTTATACTCAAAGCCACAAGTATAAGCAATGAGTTTAGATTGAGAAAAACGCTTAGAGCAATTGCAAGAAAACCAACATGGGCAAGAGTATCAGCAAAAAAGGCATATCTTCTAAAAATCAAAAAAACTCCAATAAGAGGAGCAATTGGAGCAATTAGCGTTACCACCCAAAAGGCTCTCTTTAATATGTCTAATTCAAAAATTTCCATCATCTCTTGTGTGGAAAAGAGACATATGAGGGATAGAGCATTTTCATATATTCCTCTTTTAGTAATTTCTGAGGCTCACCAAGACATACCATCCTCTTGTTAAGACATAGCAGACATTTAGACTCGTGGGTAAAGGTTGCTATGTCATGAGTGACAACCAAGATTGATACACCAAAATCTCTGTTTAGTCTTTCAAGGATATCAAGAAGGTCGTCACGAGAGTGAGGGTCTATACCTGTTGTTGGCTCGTCTAATAGCAGTATTCTCGGTTTAACAACTACAGCTCTTGCTAAAAAAGCTTTTTGTCTTTCTCCTCCTGAAAGCTCTCTTAATGGCTTTTTGTGAAGATGTTCTATTTTAAACAAACTCATTGCCCACTCAACAGTGTCTCTGTCAGACTTCTCAGTTCCGCTTCTTACAAGTTCTTCAACAGTGAGAGGCATTTCATAAATGTTTTGGGAAATTCTTTGAGGCAAATATCCTATTGGCTCGTTTTTTATGTAAGCCTCCGGTTCAAATCCTTTTATTAAAATTTTACCTGTTTTAGGCTTTATTAAACCAAGAATTAATCTTAAAAGAGTTGTTTTCCCTGCACCGTTAGGACCGACTATTCCAAGATAGCATCCCTCTTCTACCTGAAAGTTTATATCTTCGAGTATGGTAACTCCGTTAGTAGCATAGGTGACATGAGAAATGTCTATAAGTGAAACTTTTTTCGAATTTAAGATTTTTAATTTTTCATCGGTCATCTTTTTTGCATTTTAGAGCCTTTGAAAGAACTTTTAGATTATCCTGCATTACGGAAATATAATCTCTTTCTGTTTTTGCGTGATAGGTATTGAAATACAATATCTTTGTCCCTGTTTCTTGAGAGAGTGTTCTGGCAATTCTATCTCCTTCCTGTTCAGTGACGATATATTCTATGGAATTCTTTTTAATAATCTCCTTCAAATGCTTTATTCTTTTCGGAGAAGGCTCATCTTCTGGTTCATGAACTATAAAATGTGAGATAAATCCATATCGATCTGCGGGATAATTCAAAAATTCATGAGTTGTAATCACATCCCTAAGTAAACATCCTGAAAGAGTTTCTCTATATGTCCTATCAAGCTCTCTTAGTCTCTGTTCATAGCTGAGAAAATTTTTCTCGATAAGAGATTTTCTATCAGAGAAGAGCTTAATAAGTTCGTTTTTTACTCTATCTGCTATTTCAAGAACAAGATGGGGGTCTAACCATATATGAGGGTCTAACTCCCTTGAACCACTGTAGTTCTTCATGGGAATAATATCTTTAAGTCTTATGAGTCTTACACCCTTAGAAGAAAGTTCTTTCCTCAGATTGTCAATCCAACGGTCAACATCTGTATCGCCAATATATAAGATTACATCGGCACTGTAAAGTTTCCGAACGTCTTTTAAGGATGGTTCATAATGATGGGGGTCAACACCAGAGGGAAGGATTGTCTCAACAAAAGCGTCGGGAAGCAAACTTTTAATAAACTGCTCAAGGGCAAAAATGCTCGTGTATGCTTTAATAACAGAAGTTTTTATCTCTGATTTCTCCTCTTTTTTAGCACATCCCTGAAGAGAGATTAATCCTATGATTACAAATAGGACTACTCCATAAAATATAACTTTTGGGGGCTTAGAGAGATACATAGTATAACCTCCCTTTAAAAGACAATATTCGAAAAATCATTAATTGTTACTTCTAAGTGTCTATATTTTTATAAATTTTTTCTCAAGTGGAGAAGATGTCTTTCAGCTTTTCTTTGAAGCCTTTAGCTCCTTTTTTTATCTCTTCGCCCGAAGCTTTTGCAAACTCTTCAAGAAGTTCCCGTTGCCTTTGAGTTAATTTTTTGGGAACATCAATGTATACAGTTACAATCTGTTCTCCTCTGTGATTACTCCCAACTCTTGGTAACCCCTTACCTTTTATCTTAAAAACTCTTCCAGAAGGTGTTTGCGGTGGTATATAGATTTTTTCTTTCCCATCAAGAGTTGGAACTTCAATCTCTCCTCCGAAAACGGCCTTAACAAATGATATTGGCACAGAACAGTGAATATTAGTGCCTTCTCTCCTGAAATATTCATGCTCCTTAACGTTAATGTAAATGTAAAGGTCACCTCTTGGACCACCGTTTTCTCCGAGCTCTCCCTCTCCAGTTACCTTCAATCTCGTTCCCGTATCAACGCCCGGAGGAATTTTAATATTAAGAGAGTGTTCTATTTTTACTTTTCCAAGTCCAGAACAATCAGGGCAGGGGTCTTTTATAATTTTGCCTTTTCCTCCACATTTGGTACAGGTTTTTGATACGGAAAAGAATCCCTGATTGTATCTAACATATCCTGTTCCTCCGCAGGAAGGACAAACAATGGGCGCACTTCCTGGCTTTACTCCACTTCCGTTACAACTACCACACTCCTGCCATCTCTGATAGTTAATCTCCTTGTCCACTCCAAAGGCTGCTTCTTCAAGAGTAATTGTAAGGTCATATCTTAAGTCAGCACCCCTTGTAGGTCTCTGTTTTTTAAATCCAAAGCTTCCGAAAAATCCCTCAAAGATATCCTCAAAGAGGTCTGTAAAGGTCGTATGGGTTTCAAAACCAAAGCCATTGCCCATAGGACCTTCAGCAGTGCCGTATCTATCGTAGTTTGCCCGACGGACAGGGTCACTAAGGCAGGAGTATGCCTCATTAATCTCTTTAAACTTCTCCTCAGCCTCTTTGTTTCCTGGGTTTAGGTCAGGATGATACTGACGGGCAAGGCGCCGGAACGCCTTTTTGATGTCCTCCTGAGAGGCGTCCCGGCTAACACCTAAGATGCTGTAGTAGTCTTTCATTTATTATCTTTATCCTCTACCTCAGCCTCTATTACATCGTCATCTTTTTTAGACTGACTCTGTGCACCTGAGCCTCCAGCACCTGCTCCAGCCTTTTTATAAAGCTCCTCTGCTAATTTGTGAGAAGTTCTGGCAAGCTCTTCAACAGCTGCCTTTATTTCATTTACGTCATTGCTTGTATCCTTAATTCTACGACACTTTTCAATAGCCTCTTCAATTCTCTTCTTTTCATCTTCTGTTATTTTATCACCCATGTCTCTTAGGGTCTTCTCAACAGTATAAATCATGTTGTCGGCATCATTTCTTGCTTCGGCAAGCTGTTTTTTCCGTCTGTCCTCTTCAGCATGTGCCTCTGCCTCTCTTATCATCTTCTTAATCTCTTCCTCAGTAAGACCGCTTGATGCAGTAATCTTTATTGATTGTTCTTTACCTGTTGCAAGGTCCTTTGCAGAGACATGGAGAATGCCGTTGGCATCGATATCAAAGGTGACCTCAATCTGAGGAACTCCCCTTGGTGCAGGCGGAATACCTACGAGTTCGAAGACACCAAGAAGCTTGTTGTCTGCAGCCATCTCTCTTTCACCCTGGTAGACCTTAATCGTAACTGCGGTCTGGTTGTCTGCAGCAGTTGTGAATATCTGAGACTTCTTTGTTGGAATTGTTGTATTTCTCTCAATAATCTTTGTAAAGACACCACCGAGGGTTTCTATTCCAAGGGAAAGAGGAGTTACATCAAGAAGGAGAACTTCTTTAACCTCTCCTTTAAGAATTGCTGCCTGAATTGCTGCACCAACTGCTACGACTTCGTCTGGATTAACTCCCTTGTGAGGCTCTTTGCCAAAGAAATCCTGTACAACCTTCTGTACTTTTGGAGTTCTTGTCTGTCCTCCCACAAGTATAACTTCATCTATCTGAGAAGTAGAAAGTCCTGCATCGGAGAGAGCCTTTTTACAGGGTTCAAGACTTTTCTCAATAAGGTCGTCAACAAGCTGCTCAAGCTTTGCACGGCTAAGTTTCATTAGTAGATGTTTTGGACCTGAAGCATCGGCTGTAATAAAGGGAAGGTTTATCTCTGTCTCCATGGCAGAGCTCAACTCAATCTTTGCCCTTTCTGCAGCTTCCTTTAATCTCTGAAGAGCCATTCTGTCTTTACGAAGGTCAATGCCTTCCTGCTTTTTGAACTCATCAATCAACCAGTCCATTACTCTAATGTCAAAGTCATCGCCACCGAGATAAGTATCTCCGTTTGTTGCCTTAACCTCTATTACGCCTTCACCAATCTCAAGAATAGAAATATCAAAGGTTCCGCCACCGAGGTCGTAAACGGCAATTTTTTCTTCCTTTTTCTTATCAAGTCCATAGGCAAGGGCTGCAGCTGTAGGCTCGTTGATGATTCTTAGAACATTCAAACCAGCAATTCTTCCTGCGTCCTTTGTTGCCTGACGCTGACTGTCATCGAAGTAGGCAGGCACAGTGATAACTGCCTCTGTAACAGGCTCGCCAAGATAGTCCTCTGCTGCCTGTTTTAGCTTCTGAAGAATCATTGCCGATATCTCTGGTGGAGAGTATCTCTTACCCTGAATCTCCACATGGGCATCTCCATTTGGTGCTTCCACAATCTTGTAGGGAAGTCTCTTCTTTGCCTCCTGAACTTCCTGAGAGTTGTATTTCCTTCCCATAAGTCTCTTTATGGAGAAAATAGTATTTTCAGGGTTTGTAATTGCCTGTCTTTTTGCAACCTGACCAACAAGTCTTTCTCCCTTATCAGTGAAGGCTACAACAGAGGGTGTTGTCCTCTGTCCTTCCTGATTGGGAATTACTACAGGCTCACCGCCTACTACTACTGCCACAACAGAGTTTGTTGTGCCCAGGTCTATTCCTATTGCCTTTCCCATAGCGCAATCCTCCTCTATTTTAATTATTGATTTTCAACACCCGATGGGTGTGAGCTTGTCTCCTCAGAGGGTTTCGGTTTTTTTGATACTGCCACAAGGGGCTCTCTGAGAAGTTTGTCTTTATAAAAGTATCCTTTTCTTAATTCTTCTACAACAATGTTTTCCTCTTTCTCTTCGGTCTCAACGGTAGTTACAGCATGATGAACCTCAGGATTAAAGGGCTGTCCAAGAGATTCAATTGGTTTTACACCGTATTTCTCAAGAATCCTGAAAAACTCTTTAAGAGTGTTCTCAACACCCTTCTTCATACTCTCAATCCACTTAGAGCTATCCTCCCCAGAGGCATGCTTTAAAGCAAGCTCCAAGTTATCAAGAACAGGAAGCAAATCTTTAATTAGCTTTTCATTGGCAAAATTTATTAATTCCTCCCTCTCTCTATGAGCCATTCTTTTATAGTTTTCAAACTCTGCATAGAGCCTCAAATACTTATCTTTTTGCTCAGCCAGTTCTGCCTGAAGACTCTCTGCAGCATCTCGCGGTTTGTCCTCAATGGCAGCGCCTTCATATTTTAACTCTTCCGATTGTTTATTTTCACTCAAAGAGTCTTCTCTTATATTTTCCATGGTCTCCTCCTATTCTGATAAAGCATTTGTAACAGATTTGGCAAATATGTTCACAAGCATTATAGCTTTCTGATAATCCATTCTCTTAGGACCTACAAGAGCGATAATTCCCAGAGATTTATCTTTTTCTTTATACGGTGAAGCTATTATGCTGAAATTTCTGAATTCCTCAATTGGATTTTCATCTCCTATTATAATCTTTATTTCTTCTTCATCTTCCGGTATGTTCTCAAATAATTTAATAAGCAGATGTCTGTCTTGAATTGTCTTTGCAACCTCCCTTAATTTCTCAATGTCTGAAAAGTCAGGTAGATGCATTATGTTGTAAAGTCCCGATACAAATACATCTTCTCTCGAGAAATACAATGCCTCCTGACACATTTTTAAAATCTTTGAAATTAGATTATCCCAAAAGATTTTTTCTCTTTTTAATCGGCTAAACAAATCCTCTCTTATTTCATCTAAGGATTTCCCTTTATAGTTGCTATTTACAAAATCAGCCAAACTGTTCAGTTCTTGCTGAGATATTTCATGATTTGCTTTTATTATTTTGTTCTTCACAATTCCCTTGTCATTGACAACTATGGCAATGACAAGATCGTCTTTGAACTTTATAAAATCAACTCTGTGCAAAGCAGTTTTGTCAGTCTCAGGCAGAAGGGCAAGTCCTAAATATTTAGTAGCCTGCGAGAGACTTTGTGTTGTTTCCATAAAGAGAGAATTCATATCATTTCTTAATTTCCTTAATTTCTTTGTCAGATTTTCAATATTTTTCTTTATTTCCTCTGTTTTCTTGCGAAGATATTCCTGAAAAATGTAGTTTACATAAAACCTGTATGCCCTGTCTGTAGGTAATCTTCCTGCCGAGGTATGAGGCTGAAAAAGAAAGCCCTCGTCTTCTAAGTCTGACATAATATTCCGTATAGTGGCAGAGCAAACATCGAACCCATATCTCTTCATTATATATCTCGAGCCTACTGGTTCAGGCTTTTCAATATATGACTCTACCACTGCACAGAGAACTTTTTTAGCTCTTTCGTCAAGCATCATATTTCACCTTTTAGCACTCCCCATATTAAAGTGCTAACACTTAAAATTAGCACGAAATTTCTTAAAAAGTCAAATATTAATAGAGAATGCCTCTTCATTGGTAACATAAAAAAACTCAAAAATATCTTAACGTTGCACCAATTCTTTTAGATAAAGTTCCATAGTAAAATGATGCATTGATTTTATCTCAATAAATGAGGCATTGATTTTATCTCAATAAATGAGGCAATTCTTTCAACTATATTTCTTCTGTGCCAGATTTCAGTCTTTTAAGTATAGTTTGAAATAATATTGACTTCAATTGTTCCATACTTTCCAAAAAAGAATCTTTAAAAATCCAGGCATGCAGGATTTGAAAGAGGAGGGGGTTGTTTTAAATCCTACGATGCCTGGTTATTGCTTTAGACAGCTTCGCAATAGTCAAAGGACAGAGCATTGTTTATCATTTCAAGTTCCATGTCTCTGTCTTCATCAAGGCTTCCAAAGGCATCAGCTCGACATTGCTTACAGTGTCTTATCTGAGGGAGATACTTTCCACAACTCTTTCTTATCCTTTCCAACTGTTCACAAGAGGGTCTTTGCATCTCTCTGAACCTTCCATTTGGAATTAGAGGAATTATGTTCATCGCATCAACCCCGAGCTTTTGAGCCTTCGTTGCAATCAATTCTAATTCTCCCTCATTAATGCTTGGAATAAGGACAGAGTTAACCTTTACATGAAATCCTGCTTTTCTTATCTTCTCCAAACCCTTCCATTGATTTTCAATGATAGCTTCCGCAGCCTCCCTTCCCTTCATTAACTTCCCATCATAAAATGCCCATGAATAGATTTTCTCTGCTGAGGAGACTTTTAATGCATTAACAGTTACTGTCACTGAGAAGACTCCGAGTTCCCTAAGAATTTCAACTTTATTAGGGAGTTCAAGTCCATTTGTTGAAAGACAGAGAAGAGTATGGGGAATTTCTTTCTTTACTAAACTAAAAAACTCAATTGTTGCCCTATTTGCAAGAGGGTCTCCAGGACCTGCCACACCTACAACAGAGATTCTCTGTCTTTCCATTGCAACTAAAACTCTCTCCAAAGCTTCAGAGGGAGTTAACACCCTGCTTGAAACTCCTGGTCTTGACTCATTAACACAGTCAAATTTTCTGTCACAGTAATTACAACTAATGTTACACTTGGGAGCCACAGGAAGATGGAGTCTTCCCCATCTTCCATGGGCTTCCTCGGAAAAGCAGGGATGTCTCCTCAATGCTTCATTTTTATGAAATTGCCCTTTCATCCTCCTCACCTGTCCTTAATCTTATTGCCTTCTCTACAGGGCAAACAAATATTTTTCCATCACCATGTTTTCCTGTTCTGTTTACTTCCATTATTTTTTCTACAATTGGCTCAACCATATGGTCTGGAGCAATTATTGTAAGCATTCTCTTAGGCACAAAAAGGGCTACCTTAGGAAGACTGTGTTCAAGGGCATAGGTTGAAGGAGTAGGTTTTAGTTTCACGGCAGTGCAGTAGCTTTCAGGCAAGTCTGAGTCAAGCTCTTCTATGCAGGCATCACCTTTCTGTTTTCCTCTACCTTCAACACCCTGAAGAGTGAGAGATGGAAAGCCAAGTTCCTCCAGTGCCTTCTTTGTTACAGGTGTTTTATCTCTTCTTATTATTGCCACAATCTCTTTCATAGTCCCTCCTTTCCTGTTCTTATCGTAAAGGCTCTTTCAACAGGGCTTATAAAAATCTTTCCATCACCAATGAATCCTGTCCGAGCCTTATCTTCAATAATTTTTACTACTTTATCGACATCCTCATCGTCTACAACCATCATGAGAAGCGTTTTTGGAAGTTCATCGTAGTGAACTGGTCCTACTTGAAGTCCTTTCTGTTTTCCCCTTCCAAAAACAGGCATCTTTGTTAGAGATGGATATCCTGCACCTTCAAGGGCAAGGACTACTTCCTGCTCTTTCTCTGGTCTTATGAATGCTCTAATCATTTTCATAGTTATTCCTCCTTTTTATTAAGTAATTTTTTTAGCCATGGTGGTGGCGATGTTTTTATTGTTTCGTAAAGTTTTTCAAGACATTCCTCAATTGAGCTTCCCTCCTTTACTTTAAGGGGCATAATTCCCTTCTGAGAGAGCCTTGCAGCAGAAGGCGGTCCTATCTCGGTCATGTAGATAATCTTACAGTCCGATAGAGCCTTCACTTTATCCCATACAAGGTCATTGTGAACTTCTGGAGTATCCTTGCTCTCCTCAATTGCCCTGTCCCTGCCTTCTGAAAACTTTCTTATCTCTATGAATTTGTAGCCATCTTCCTCTACTTCATAGACCACAAACTGACCAGACCTTCCAAAATGCTCATTCACCCTTACTCCGTCTGTAGATGCAAAGGCTACTTTCATCAGTGCACCTCCCTTCTTAGCAACAAATTAGCCATTTCGTTTATAAGATTTAGGCTTCCCCTGTAGCCAATTGTAACTTTCTGAGGATAGCCAAGGCTTTTATATACTGGAAAACCTATCTCAAGAAGAACTGCGCCTAACTTCCTTGCTCTCTCCTCGGCATGACTGTTTGAAAGAAGGAGTTCAAAATCACCTTCCAGGTCAGAGAGACTTCCAATTAGTACTTCCTTAGACTGAATTTTCTCTAAGAGCTCACCGCCAATTGGAAGCACAACAAGCTCTAAATCTAATCCTGCTTCATTTAGAATTTCAGAAAGCCCTAATGCCAAATCAGGCTCTGTAGCTACTGCAGCCTTCCTTCCTGCCACATAAAACTGGGCATCTCTCATACCGTCAATTAGTATCCTTCTCTGCCTTTTAATCTTCTCAGGTATTACGTTACCGCTTAAAAGGGAGAGAAACTCAAAAAACTCATCGTTAGAGTTTACTCCCATAAGGCTATCGAATACTCTGTATTCAATTCCGAATTTTTCTCTAAGCATCTCCCCTGCACCCTTTAAGCTTCTTCCAATTACTACTGTGAACTCTGAGGAAGCCATCTCCTCTATCTCTGAGAGAGTTAATCCTCCCTTAGTAATTCCTGAAAAGCCTCTACTTCCATCAAGCTGAGAAAGGTCTGGCAGGATTATCGGTCTCAAACCAAAAATTTCAAAGGTCTCTCTCAAATCAGAAAAGTCAGCTGGTGTAAGATGTCCTCCTGTAATAACGTTAATCTGTCCCTTTTTCTTCTTGTAATCACTTTCAGGAATAAGACTCAAAACTCCTTCAACTGCCTTTGTATAACCATACTCAAGAGAACCCTCATAATCAGGAATTGGTATGTGTAGGACTTTAAAGGTATCATCCCTTAGTGGAGTTATTACAGCCTCAATGTCCTCTCCTTTCATGTGAGAGAGCGCTCCGGTAATTACAGCAACTAACTGGGCTCCCTTTTTCTTGAAACTTAAAATGTTACTCTTTAGCTTTTCCTCTCCTCCCATTACTACTTCCTCGGTAAAAAGCTTTGTCGTGTTCATCACAATCGGTTCCCGAAAATGCTTTATAAGCAATACCTTTCCAAGGAAGTTACATCCCTGTGCAGTATGTAGAAGAGGCACTGTTCTGTCTATTCCCTGCAAAGCCATGGCAGCACCAACAAAGGGAGAGTTCTTAAGGGGGTCTATAAAGCCCTTCTTTAACTTAATTGATAGTGGTCTCCTATTAATTTTATCTTTTGAGTAAAATTCAATGGCTCTACTTATATCTTCGGCAAGATTAAGGAGTCCTTTGTAACCTGCGTATGCCCTATGACGTTCCTGATTTACATCAACAAAGGGAATTCCCTCTTTAACGCCGAGGTATAGGTTTCTTCCGCCGGCAACAAGAATCTCTGCCTTCTTATCTTTCATAATTTTCAAAATATTAGCTGGCGAAGTATCCTCAAAGAGGAGGCAGTCTTCACTTACAAGTTCCCTAATCTTTTCTTCATCGTCATAGGTGCTCTTTTTTGTGCCTACTCCTACAACCTCTATGCCTATGTCCTTTAAAGCTGAAACCATAGACCAGGACTTAACTCCACCTGTGTAGAGGACTGCCCTTTTACCAATTAGGTTTCCAAATCTTTTTAATCCATCTCCAAGCTTTACCTCCTCCCTCTGAATCAGTCTCTCTACTTTTTCAGTTAAAGTTCCATCCTTATCGAGAACCCTTGCAATATCTCTTAGCGCCTTTGCAGTCTCAGTTTTTCCGAAAAAAGAAACCTCTACATATGGAATTCCATACTTTTTCTCCATCTCAATTCCAATGTTTACAAGGGCTCGGCTACAGACAATCAGATTTAGCTTTGCTCTATGTGCCCATTTTATCTCTCTGTAAGTTGAATTACCAGTTATTCTTGAAAGAATCCTAAATCCAGCTTCCTCAAGCAAAGGTTCAATAAGATACTGGTCTCCGGCAATGTTATACTCGCCAATTATGTTAATGTCTCTATCAGTTGTAAAGGGTGGCTCTTCTCTGCCTATTACGTAATCGAGCAAAACCTCTCCGGCAATACGGTTTCCCAAGTTCTTAGGTCCGATGAAACCAGGTGCATTTACAGGGATTATGTCTACTCCAAATTTTTTCTCGGCATCTCTACAAATTCTCTCTAAGTCCTCACCGAGTAAGCCTGTAACACAGGTTGAGTAAACAAATATTGCCTGAGGATTAGTCTCCTCTACAATATGCTCTATTACTTTAAGAAGCCTCTGCTCACTTCCCACTATCAGGTCAAGCTCCCTCAGGTCTGTGGTAAATCCCCTTTTATGGAAAGAACCCCTGTCTGATAGAGTTCCCCTTCCTTCAAAGGAGTTAGCTGAGCAGGATATGGGACCGTGCACTAAATGGACTGCATCGGCAATCGGCTGTAGCACAATCATTGCTCCATCAAAGGCACAGGACTCACCACCCCTTGAGCGGCATACCTTGTGTTGCCGCTGTTTTTCTTCGCTTTTTCTTTCTATTGTTTCAAGATACACAGTATCCTCCTATCTAATTACATCAAAGCTTGGTGAATCCTTTGTTTCCCTGTCGAGCTCATCAAGAACAGTGTTTACGATTAATGTAAGGAGATTCAATGCTCCCTGATAACCGAGGATTGGATATCTATGCATATGATGTCTGTCAAAAATCGGAAAGCCTACTCTGATTAATGGTATTCCAGTATCTTTCCAAAGGGCTTTACAGTAGGAGTTACCAATCAGAAGGTCAACAGGCTCAGTAAAAAGAAGAGACCTAAGATGCCACATGTCCTTTTTTATGTAAACCTTTCCTTCTGAACCAAAAAGAGGCTCCCTTTGAAGTAGAGCATAGGCTTCTCTCTCAAAGTCTTCGTCTCCATTAGTGCAAACAATATGAACAGGAATTCCACCAAGTTCAAGAATAAAGCTTAATAGTCCAAGTAGTAGGTCAGGGTCACCTATGAGGGCAAATCGTTTCCCATGAATGTAGGCATAGGAGTCAATAATTGCATCTACTACTCTGCCTCTTTCCTCAATTAGTTCTTGAGGAATCTCCTTTCCAGTGAGGTCTTTCACTGTATCGATAAACAGGTCTGTGTTTCTAATTCCTATAGGATAGGGAACATTTACAAAGGGCTGTCCCCAGGATTCCTTTATGAATTCACCTGTCTTTAGGCTAGAGTATTTCTGTAGTGACAGAGTTGCCTTTGAGTTTATAGAATCCCTTAATTCTTCGAGAGAAGTTCCACCTGGATACATTTCGTAATCACCAAAATTGGGAGAATCAAGGCTATCGCTTATGTCAGCAAGAATTATATGGGGCACCCCCATCATGTTTAGAATTCTCTTTATTTCTCTGTAGTTTCCCGAATAGGTATCAAAACCAAGAATTAGGTTAATCTTTTCTCCCTTTATAGCCCTCAATCCCTGCGTGGCGTAACTCAATATACCTTTAAGCATGGCATCATAGCCGTTTATGTGAGAGCCCGTAAAACTTGGAGTATTTGCATAGGGAGTTGGTAAGTCTTCGGGAATAATACCCTGCTGCTTTGCCTTTTTTATGAAAGCATTAAGGTCATCCCCTATTACCTCAGCCATACAGGTTGTTGAAATTGCAAACATCTTTGGTTTATACAGGGCATAGGCATTCTCAAGCCCTTCAATCATGTTACTTAAGCCACCAAAGACGGCAGCATCCTCGGTCATTGACGTAGAAACTGCAGGCACAGGCTCTTTAAAATGTCTGCTTAGGTGACTTCTAAAGTAGGCAACACATCCCTGTGAGCCATGAACAAAGGGCATAGTGTCCTTAAATCCTAAGGCACACAGCACTGCACCAAGGGGTTGGCATGCCTTAGCTGGATTGATTGTAAGTGCCTTACGGTTAAAGTTTTTCTCTCTGTATTCCTCTGTTTTTGTATACTCCTCTACCTTCTTTACCTCCTCTTCAGGGTAGGGACATTCAAACTCCCTCTTGTCTCTGAAGAGTTTTTCGTAGTCTTCTCGTCTGTAAAGTTTTACGTGGTCTTGAACTTTCATCTTCCTTTCCTCCTTATAAGCTTCCACGAAGGGTTGTTAACTGCCATGTCCATGTCTCGGGCAAAAACAGGAAAGCCATCAAATCCATGATAAGGTCCCGAGTAATCCCAGGAATGCATCTGTCTGAAAGGAATTCCCATCTTATGGTAGACATATTTTTCCTTTATTCCCGAGCCTACCAAGTCAGGCTTCAGAGCATCGGCAAAGTTCTCAAGTTCGTAATGAGGAGGGTCGTCATAAATAAGAGAGTTCTTAGGAAGCTCAGGATAGGTTCTTTCATAGTCATCTCTGTGGGCAAACTCATAACCTGTGGCAACAACAACCATTCCTAAGTCCTCATAGGCACCGACAATATGTCTCGGACGAAGTCCTCCCACATAGAGCATGACTCTTTTGCCTTCGAGTCGTGGTCTATACTGTTCAATAACTGAATCCATTAGGGGTTTGTATTTTTCTATGACCTTTTCAGTCTGCTCAATTATTTTTTCGTCAAATCTTTTGGCAATCTTTCTCATGCTTTCGTATATCTTTGTGGGACCAAAAAAGTTATACTCCATCCAAGGAATTCCAAAGTTTTCCTCCATGTAACGGGCTATATAATTTGTTGACCTGTAGCAGTGAACCAGTATAAGCTTTGGTCTTGGCATGTTTGTAAGCTCATTGAGTGTGCAGTCTCCGGGAATCTGGGCAATAACTCTCAAACCCATCTCCTCAAGAATCTTTCTTGAAGACCATGCCTCGCCACCAATGTTGTAATCACCAAGAATGAGCACATCATATGGAGTTTCCTTTTCAAGAATTCCCTTAACCTTACCCAAAACCCAATCTCTAATGCTGTCATTGGCAATGTGATGTCCAAGGGACTGACTTATACCACGGAAACCCTCGCATCTTACAGGAATCACAGGTATTCCAAGTTCCTTTGTCATTTTACGGGCAACACTTTCAATGTCATCGCCGATTAGACCTACAGGACATTCGCATTGGATACTAATACCTTTAGCCAATGGAAAAATCTCCCTAATCTCTCTGCAAAGTTGCTCAAGCTTTTTATCTCCTCCAAAAACTATGTCATTTTCCTGAAAATCAGAGGTAATATGCATGGCACCAAAGGCATTTATGCCTGTTTTACCAGTGTAATAATTTCTTCTTGACCACCAACTATACTGACCGCAACCAACAGGACCGTGACTTATGTGAATCATGTCCTTTATGGGACCCCATACAACACCCTTTGAGCCTGCATAGGCACACCCACGGGAGGTCATAACACCAGGACGGCTCTTTACATTTGATTTAAGACCACATGTGGAGGAACTACATTCAGGGTCATTGGCAAGGAGATGCTTTTTCCTCTCCTTTTTTGTCTTCTCAGGATATACTTCTAAGACCTCATCAACTATTCTTTGTGTATCCTGTTCAATAATCCTTGTCATTTTATTCCTCCTTTTAATCTAAAAATCCGTATTTTGCAAGCAAATCTTCAAGTTCATCCATTGTCAAAGGAGTAGGAATATAGAGATTTTTATTTTCTGCCATCTTTTTTGCCAATGCTCTGTATTCATCTGCCTGAGGATGCTCTGGTGCATACTCAACAACGGTCATTCGGTTAAGTTCAGCCTTCTGAACCATGTTGTCCCTTGGGATGAAATGAAGAAGCTGTGTGCCCAGTCTTTCAGCAAACTCAGATACAAGCTCGTATTCCCTATCTACCTTTCTTGAGTTACAAATTAATCCACCAAGCCTTACACCACCGCTTTGGGCATACTTGAGAATTCCCCTTGAGATATTGTTTGCCGCATAGATTGCCATCATCTCTCCAGAGGTAACAATGTATATCTCCTTAGCCTTACCTTCTCTGATTGGCATGGCAAAACCACCGCAGACAACGTCACCGAGCACATCATAGAAAACAAAGTCCAGGTCTGAGGTATATGCTCCGTTTTCCTCAAGGAAATTAATTGCCGTTATTACTCCTCTACCAGCACAGCCAACTCCTGGCTCAGGTCCACCTGATTCAACGCATTTAACACCTTTGAACCCTTCAAGTAAAACCTCTTCAAGCTCCAAATCCTCAACAGCACCCTTTTCTCTTGCAAGGTCCATAACGGTTGCCTGATTTTTTCGATGCAGTATAAGTCTTGTTGAGTCAGCCTTAGGGTCACAGCCCACAATCATGCACCTGTATCCCGCCTCTGCAAGGGCAGAAACAGTATTTTGAGTTGTCGTTGACTTACCAATTCCTCCTTTTCCATAAATAGCTATCTGTCTCATAACAAACCTCCTGAAAAAGTTTTTATTTTCTGTTTTCAAATCATATGCCATTCTTTAACAGATTGAAAAATTTGGATTTTTAAAAATGTAACTCAAAAATTTACTACATTTTTGTATATTAGACTTTCTATTTTTGTCATTAAATACATTTTTGAATTTTTCTGTTTTTTATATGAAGGGAAATAAACTTGACAAAAAATTTTTAGTATTACTAAAATCTATCTCTAAGAGGCAACCGTTTACCGTGCAAAAAGTATCTACAGGCATAAATGGCTTAGACTGTCTTATTGACTATATCTATCTCGGCGATAATGTAGTCTGGGAGGTAGATTCAGGCACTTCCTATGAGATATTCATAAGAAAATTCATAGAGACATCGGCAAAGGAAGCAAAAGAGATTATCTATGTAAGCTTCAATAAATCTGTTCCTACCCTTATAAAAGAATTCGGCAGCTATGTTAACGAAAAATTTCATATAATAGACGGATTTACCGCTGGAAAGGGCAAAAATGACTCTACTTTCCTAAGAAACTATGATGAAATTAGCAATAGGGTTAATATTATCAAGCTTATTCATCCTTGCAATCTCGATGAACTTACAGAAGCTATAAATGAAATAGAAAGCAAAATAAACTCTCCGACAGTATATGTTTTTGACAGTCTTACAGGAATTCAAAATTTAGTAAAAGACGAGGGTCAAACCCATAATTTCTTTACATACATGTGCCCCAGGCTTTTTGACCTCGAGAGCATAGCCTATTGGATATTGGAAAGGGATGCCCACAGTCAGAAATTCAAAGCTAATATAAGACATATAACGCAGGTTGTCCTTGAACTTTACAGAAGAAAAGATAACTTCTTTATCAAAGCATTGAAACTTTCAAGAAGAAAAAATCGTGATGCCCTAAAACCTCACACTTATGAAATTACAGAAAATGATGAAATATTAATAAAAACAAATGCAGAGTCAATGCCCTTCTTAGACATTGGTGGCAAATTAAGAGAAATAAGAATTTCTAAAAAGATAAGCCAAAAAGAGCTGGCAGATAAAGTAAATCTTACGGCAGGCTTTATTTCTCAGATGGAAAACAATCAGATAGTTCCTTCTCTAACCTCTTTTCTCCAAATATGCGAAGCCTTAGGAGTAAAGGTAAGCGATATACTAAAGGAAGAAAAATCTAAAGAGCATCCCGTAATCAAAAAAGAAAGCATATTTTCAAAGCCTCCATTGATTCATTCAGATATTGAGATTTATCAGATAATATCCAATGAAAATATCAATGTATCAATAGTAATTATCCCACCAAACTCTTCATTAGATGGCCAGTTTTTAATGAAAAAGAAACCTGAAATCATACAGATTCAAAAAGGTCAACTGATAGCAAATATAGATGGCAATAATTTTAGCCTCACTGAAGGAGATTTTCTGTATACAAAAAACTCTATACCTCAAAAACTTCAAAATAAAGGAGGTGATAAAGTAGAACTATTAACAGTCAGCATTTAATCTTAGCAATCTATAAGCAGAATTTGGGCAAGAATTTATCTTAGATATTTTTTTGCCCAAAAGAGTTAGTAATACTAAACTAACTCAATAAAAATTTAATTAATACTTTAAAAGGAGGAGGATTTATATGAACGTATTTCCAGGTCAACCAAATGCAAGTTCGGCAACACAAACTCGTAACAGGGTCTCTGACCCAGCACCCTATTCAGGAATTTGTTCGGTCTGTCTTGATGGATGTCCAGGATTCTGTGAGATTGGCAAATCTTCTTTCAGAGGAAGAGAAGTAGTATATCC
>DDKK01000053.1:0-374 GCA_002339325.1 Nitrospiraceae bacterium UBA2600
TATGGCGTTTAGATTTAGAATTTCTATGTTGTCAGGGTCAAAGTCTATTCCTATAGAGTTTATAACTTCTTTAATTATAGCCTTATCTCCTATAACCAGAGGAGCACAGATTTTATATATGTCTTCCTGAGCAAAAGCTTTAACAATTATCTCCGGTCCTACTCCTGCGGGGTCACCCATTGTTATGGCAATTCTTTTCTTGGCCATGTTGTCCTCCCTTTGTGCGAATGATTGAAGGTTTTTAATGTGTTAGAATAGTGTCATCTTTTTTGGGAATAAATTTAAATATTGAGTCCTTCAAATTTGTGTTAATTTTTACTGAATTAAATTCAATTTTTAATGAATTGTCACTGCTGTCAGTAACTTTCATTGAT
>DDKK01000053.1:709-1874 GCA_002339325.1 Nitrospiraceae bacterium UBA2600
TTATTGGAAACGGTTCTTCTTGAATGAGTATCTCAATTGTTTTTATATTTCCCATTTTTGTCTTTGGAATAAGCAGAAGATTGTCTTCAGATTTCTGCTTAATTTCAAAATCTCTATCAATCACTGCCATTCTTGTTAAAAGAGCAATCGGCAGTTGTCCGTATTTCTGGCTATTAAAGCTTGTTTTAATGGCTTGGTGTCTGGCTCTATCGTAAATGACAAGGGTGTCTTTATCGAGATACACTGTCTGGCTGAAATCTCCTGTGTACTGCCACCTAACTTTGTCTTCTTTAATGAAAAATCTTCCTCTGAATTTTTGCACTTTGTCCAACTCTTTTATGTAACTTGTCTGAATGAAACTACCATTGGCATCTTTAATGTTTTTATAGGCAGACTCAAGTCTGGCCAATGTATCTTCTTGGGCATAGAGAAGCCCTGTGAATAGAAAAGCAGTTAATAGCACTATCCCCATTATTAGCTTAGCATAAAAATTACGAACCATAAATTTAATTATACCAGTCCAGCCTATTTTTTGGCACGTACCAGTGGATATAGTTATACCAGATTCCTGCTGGTGCGGGCTCTATTCCTTTTATTCGCTTGTTGACCGCTATTATTGCGTCGGGAACATACAGAAATGTGTAAGGTTGGTCTTCAGTAATGAGGCTGTGAACTTTCCAGTAGAGCTTTTTTCTTTCCTCTTTATTTAATGTTTCCCTGGCTTTTTCAATCAATCTGTCCACTTCTGGATTAGTGTAACCTACAAAATTAAACTCTCCTGGTCGTGTTTTTGACGAATGGAAGATATCATAGAGGTCGGGGTCACGGGAGAGTGACCAGCCAAGAAGGACAGCCTGAAACTGTCTTTTAGTGACAAGTTCAAGAAAACTTTGCCATTCGAGAACTCTTATTTTCAGCTCTATTCCTACTTGCCTTAGTTGTTCTTTTATGATTTGAGCAGTTTTTAATCTTGCTTCATTTCCCTGATTTACAAGGAGCACGAAAGAAAACTTCAGGCCATTTTTTACCAGTATTCCATCATCACCAGCTTTCCACCCCAAATCTTCAAGTATCCTTTTAGCCAGCGTAGGAGAGTATTCAAAATCTTTCACATTAGGATTATAAGCCCACGATGCCGGAGGAAAAGGACCGGTGCAGGGTGTGC
>DDKK01000053.1:2211-2499 GCA_002339325.1 Nitrospiraceae bacterium UBA2600
CATAGCCAAGTAGTACTCCTTCGATAATTTCTTTTTTATTTACAGCATGGGCAATGGCCTGCCTTACTTTTTTATCGGTAAATAGAGGATTTTTCAGATTATAGCCTATGTATGTGTATCCAAAAGAAGGATATCTATAGACATTGAAATATTTTTTAAAATCAGACTTTTCTCCATAGTGTTTATACTGAGCTGGAGCAAGTCCCATAAAATCAATACCTCCAAATCTCAACTCAAGAAACATCGTCGCCGGGTCAGGTATTATTCGGGATATGAATTTTTCAAAAA
>DDKK01000053.1:2847-4292 GCA_002339325.1 Nitrospiraceae bacterium UBA2600
TCAAAGTAATTAACATTCCTCTCAAGAATAATCCTCTGTCCTGTAACCCATTCTTTAAACTTGTACGGTCCTGTGCCTACAGGATGTCTGTTCAAAGAGGAGCTAAAAAGTTCTTTGCCTTCAAGTAAGTGTCTTGGTAAAATTCCCATCCCCCATGATTCTAAAGCAGGAGCAAAGGGTTTTTCATAGGATACTTTCACCGTGTATTTGTCAAGAGCCTTAACTTCTTTTACAGGTCCGTAATTACTGCTGTAGGGTGTGGGATTTTTGGGATTAGTGATTGCCTTAAATGTAAATACCACATCCTCAGCGGTGAACTCCTCTCCATCGTGCCACTTTATTCCCTTTCTCAGATGAAAGACTATCTCTTTTCCATCCTTTGAAATACTCCAGCTTTCTGCGAGGTCACCGACTATGTTTAAGTCTTTATCATACTTAGTAAGACCGTTGAAAATTCTTCCACTTATGTCAGCACTTGCACTGTCGGAGGCAAAAAGAGGCAGAAGTCTCTTTGCATCTGCTGAAGAAGCGCCAGTGAGCGAAAAAGGTTCCTTTATGTCTGGCTGTCGTTGGCAGGATATTAATAGAAGGACGGCAAAGACAAGTAATCTAACATATTTTATAGACATCTATTTTTGTTGCGGTTGCTCACCTGATGGTTGTTGCGCTGGTTTTAGTGGCTGCGTTTGGGCAGGAACATTTATATCGCTTATGACAGATTTTGTTCTCGTTGTCATGTAAGTAAGAAAAAATGAAGAAAGCATAAATAGAACTGCTACTACGGTAGCAAGTTTGTTTAAAAATGTTGCTGCGCCTCTTGGTCCGAAAAGTGTCTGAGAAGAGCCTCCTCCAAAAGCAGCACCTAACTCTGCTCCTTTTCCTCTGTGAAGAAGCACAACCGCAATCATTACAAAACATAGAATTATGTGAAATACTAAAAGCAAAGTTTTCATTTTTTCCTCCTGTCTATCTCATTTTTGGTCATACTTTACAATTTTTGCAAAACTTAAAGGGTCTAAGCTTGCTCCACCAACTAAAACGCCATCAACATTGTCTAATGTTATGATACTTTTAATGTTTTCAGGGCTTACGCTTCCTCCATAAAGAATTCTTATCTCATTGGCTATTTCACCATAAATATCTCTTAGTTTTTCTCTAATAAAAAGATGGGATTCTTTTATCTGTTCTTCGGTAGCTACAACACCTGTTCCGATTGCCCATACAGGCTCATAGGCTATTGTTAAAGCCTCGACATGTTCTATATTTTTCAATCCACCTTTTATTTGAGTCTCTAAAATCTCCTTCGTCTTTTCGAGCTTTCTTTCCTCAAGGGTTTCTCCAATGCAGAGAATTATTTTTAGCTTTTCTTTAAGGGAAGCTTGAACTTTCTTGTTGATTATCTCATCTGTTTCATGAAAGTATTTTCTTCTCTCCGAATGGCCAAT
>DDKK01000053.1:4611-4864 GCA_002339325.1 Nitrospiraceae bacterium UBA2600
TTTCTTCTCTCCGAATGGCCAATTATGACGTATTCAACTTCTGCATCTTTAAGCATCGATGGAGATACCTCTCCTGTATATGCCCCTTTGTTTTCATAAAAAACATTTTGTGCGCAGAGTTTTATGTTGGTATTTTTTAAGGCCTTTCCAACGGTTTCAATGCATAGAAATGTTGGAGCTATTCCAATCTCTCTGTCTTTTGTGCCTTCCACAGAGGGAATAAATTGACTTAGAAAGTTGACTGCTTCCCTGA
>DDKK01000021.1 GCA_002339325.1 Nitrospiraceae bacterium UBA2600
TAAATCTCCAGCAGAAGGAGCATATGTAGGATATCCTTGGAGCGAACTTCTTGGAATAATCTGCCTCGAAAGTCACTTAAACAGAACAGCCATTATAGGGGAGGATTTGGGAACAGCAGAAGAGTGGATGAGAGAGGAACTTCTTAAAAGAAAAATTGCCTCGTGGAGAGTTTTCTATTTTGAGAAAGAAAACTCTAACTTCAAAAAATTAAATCAATATCCTGAGGAAGCCCTCTGTAGCATAACAACTCATGACCTTCCAACTTTAAAAGGTTTCATAACAGGCAAGGATTTAGAACTCAGAAAAAAATTCAACTTACTCGAAGATTTCATCTATGAAAAAGCCCATGAAGACAGAATTAGAGATATACAGAAAATAATAGAGCTAATACAGGTTAATAATGAAGAGGAGCTTGAGAAAATCCTTTTGGCTTTAATCAGTTTTCTTTCGAGGACAAATTCAACATACTTTCTTCTTTATCCTGAAGACATTCTCCTTATTGAAGAACAGACTAATCTTCCCGGAACAACTAATGAATATCCTAACTGGCAGAGAAAACTACCTCTTACAGTAAATCAAATTATAAACTTACCAATTTTAAGAAAAATCGAGTCTATTTTGAAGGAGACTGGTCGGGTTTCTGAGTATCATTAACTGGTTTGTCTCCATCACTCACCCCTTCTCTGACAGTAGCTTCGGTCTCGCCTTTTTCAGTATCTGTGTATTCTTCCTTTATTATTCCTCTTTTCTGCATTATGAAATATATAAGTGATGCTCTCTTTTCAATAAATTTCGAATTTCCTACAGGACTATACCTTATAGGATTTGGAAGAGCCGCAGCCAGTCTTGCTGCTTCCATCGGAGCAAGTTCAGAAGCGGATTTCCCAAAATAATGTCTTGCTGCAGCCTCGGCACCAAAAATTCCCTCTCCCCATTCGGCTATGTTTAAATATAGCTCAAGAATTCTTTTTTTGGTTAGTGTCTTCTCTATTCTCCACGTAATTATCGCCTCCTGAATTTTTCTTACAGGATTCTTAGAAGGGCTTAAATAAAGGTTTTTTGCCAGTTGTTGCGTAATTGTGCTACCTCCGTATTTTAGTTTTTTTTCCCTTATGTCTTTCTCAATTGCCTTTTTTATTCCTTCTAAGTCAAAGCCAGAGTGTTTGTAAAATTTATCATCCTCTCCAATTAATACGGCCTTAACAAGATAAGGTGAGATTCTGTCAATTGAAACCCAATGTTTTTTAATCTGAATTTTCTTACCCTCCTCTTGCCATTGTTTCATGCGAAATTTCATCATTGCCGTAATTTGAGGGTTTTTTCTTTTAAGAGATGAGACATCAACAGTAAAAGGATAAATAACAACATAACCAACATAAAAAGCTACTGATAAAATTATTAATCTGACGAGCCACTTGAACATTTTTTATTTTAGCATCAACCTGTCATATTCTCGTAGTAACGATAATTCAAAGATTTATAGCCTTTTAGAATACCACTTGAATATTGATTGAAAATCTGAAATAATATCTTATCCAGTCTTATCTTGAAAATTATCAAAAGGCCTCGTGGCTCAAAAAGGAGGTGATTGTTCTGTATAAGTTAAAAAAATTCCTCAGAAAACTTTTCTCTCCAATAACTATCATGCTAATTCCTCATGGTAAGGCTAAGGTATTGGGGTTAAAAGTTCCCTTTTCATTAATTCTGCTTTTTTTATGTCTTTGGTCAGCCTTTAGTATCTATGTTTTTTCCGTCGCTGTAGACACCTTTGAATATTACAGAATGCAGAGGGAGTTTTCATATGTGATGAGTCAATTCAGAGAACTGAAAGACACAATTATAGCATTAAGAAATTCGGAAATGGAGTTCAAAAGGCTTTTCTCTCTCAAGTCTAAAAATGAAATTCTTGAATCTCTTGATTTTTCTCCGTCGGGAGATATAAACATTGAAGAGCTAAAAATGCAGGCAGATAAAGCTATTAACTCAGTAGCAGAGATTAAAAAATTTCTCTCCGAACAACAAGACCTCTATCGGTCAACGCCAAAGGGATTTCCATTAGAGGGAAATATAACTTCCTATTTTGGCAACCGAGAACATCCAAAGTTTGGCAGAGAAGAGTTTCACACAGGCATTGACATATCGGCATCAACAGGCACAGAAATCAGAGCTACCGCAGATGGTATCGTTGTTTTCTCGGGTTATCAGGGTAGAAATGGAAATGTAGTAATGATAAGACATGGCTATGGATTTACAACAGTATACGCTCACAATCAAAAAAATCTCGTAACTATCGGACAGAGAGTAAAAAGAGGGGACATAATAGCACTTTCAGGAAGCACTGGAACCACAACAGGACCTCATCTGCATTATGAAATATGGAAGGACAACAGACCTATCAACCCTCTTGCCTTTATTAAGGAGGAAAAGTAATGCTTTTCAAAAAACAGCAGAAAATGGACACAGTTATAGGAGCGGAAACTTATATAAACGGAGAGATAAACTCCAACAACTCTCTAAGAGTAGATGGCACAATTGAAGGAACAATAAAAGCAGACTGGATAACTATCGGAGACTCTGGGAAAATAACGGGAAATATAATCTGTAGAGGTATTATAGTAGGTGGAAATGTAAATGGCACAATAAACGCATCCGAGATAATAACGATAACCCAGAAAGGTAGTGTGACCGGCGAGATATTCACTGTTAAAATTTCCATTGAAGAAGGCGGGAAGTTTGAAGGGAAATCCTGTATTCAGCTATCAAACCTTTTCTCCGAGGGGAAATAAACAATACTGTGGATTTTAGAACCCTCCTTTATGGTGAAGGACTTTTTGAGACAATTCTATGGAGGGGACGGACAAAAAAATTAGAGAGACATTACAGACGATTAAAAAACTCTGCCACATTCTTCAAAATACCTTTTGTAGATTATGAAACTTTCTGTCAGGAAATAGAGAAAAAAACAGAGGGAAAGAAAGACCTTTATGTGAAATTTTGTCTACTTACAAAAGGTGATACTCTATACTACTCCTCTCCTCAATCATTTGAGATAGCAATCCTGAAAAAAGAATACCTATCGGATAGAACTCCTAAAAAACTCATGCTTTCAACAATAAAAAGGCATAGCAAAAATCCCGTTATCTATCATAAAACAATGAATTATCTCACAAACATACTCGCAAAAAGAGAAGCAATAGAGACAGGCTTTGATGATGCAGTGATGCTAAATGAGAGAGACGAAATAACTGAATGTTCGGCTTCAAATATTGTCATATTGAAAAAAGACAAATTCTTTACTCCCAGCCAGCAGTCCGGCTTACTTTTAGGCACAACTCTTGAGATTTTAATTGAAAAATTTAATCTCAAAGAAGAAAAGCTAACTTTAAGGGAACTTTACAATGCAAGCTCAGTATTCATAACAAATAGCCTGATTGGCGCACTGCCAGTTTCACAGTTTATGGATAAGATTTATTACATTGATAACGAGATATTAAACGAATTAAACCGTTTAATATATGAGGAGAACAAACTCTAATGCTTATACTTTCAGGCAAATGGCTTGGTAGAGACGGTTTTTATGAAGCTCAAATTGACAGTATCCTTTTTTACAGGAGTCTCGCTGAAATAGACAAAATTGAGCCTAACAGTTTCGTCATATTTTCCTACGATTTGGCAAAAGAAACCTTAGGTGTTCATATAAAAAAAAGTCCTTTTCCTACAGTGGTCATTGTGAAAACAACAAAATTCAATAAGCTCAGCTCATTTAATGAAAATTATTCTCTATCTCCTATTACAAACTCATTGAGAGATGAAGAATTTATGGATAGGGTTTCGGAAATCCGGAGGCTTATTGAAAACGGAACAGTTTATCAGATAAATCTAACAAATCGATTTGATTTTGAATTAAATGGTAGCCCTTTAGGCCTTTTCTTTGATTTTTACAGAAAACAACCTGTGCCTTTTGGCTTTTTTCTTTCAACATCTGACTTCTTCATTTTATCTGGCTCAATGGAGCTTTTTCTGGAAAAAAGGTGCAACAAAATAATTAGCAAACCCATTAAGGGAACCTCTAAGTGTATAGAAGAACTCAGAGAAAGCTTAAAGGATAAAGCAGAAAATCTGATGATTACCGATATGATGCGGAATGACCTTGGAAGAATTTGCCATTTTGGCAGTGTAAGAACAACAGAACTCTTTAAAATAACAAAATACAAAACTCTCTATCAGATGCACTCAACTGTTGAAGGCCTTACAGATAGCTCAATTGTTGATGTCATAAAAGGAACTTTTCCGCCTGCCTCAGTTACGGGGGCACCTAAAAGAAAGGCTGTTGAACTCATTGACTTGTTAGAACCTCACTTTCGTGGCTACTACTGCGGAGCTGCTGGCCTTGTGAGAGAATCTGGAGACTTTGCTCTGTCCGTTTTAATCAGAACAGCCATAGGAATGGAAAAAAAGCTATCCTACTATGCAGGCTGTGGTATAGTTTGGGACTCTTTGGTAGAAAAAGAAATAAAGGAACTTTATCTAAAAGTAAAGGCCTTCTACGAATTCAAAAAATAAGATAGAGGAAGCATGATAGATTATCCTTTTAATTTTGAAAAAACTAAAGGAATATTTCTCAGCAGGGAAAATCGCTTCCTCTTAAAAGCACTTGTAAATGGAAAAATCTTCAATTGCCATCTACCAAACCCGGGAAGGCTTTGGGAATTATTGATTCCTGAGGAAACCGAATTGATTTTAATAAACAACCATGCCAATCCCAAAATCCCCTATACTGTATTAGCTTGTAAAAAAGAGAACAGATGGGTATTACTACACACCCATCTTACAAATAAAATAGCGAAGAGACTCATCAATGAAGGAAAAATCTCTGCTTACAGAGACTTCCGAGTTTTAGCCTCAGAGGTTAAAATTGACCACAGTAGATTTGATTTACTCTTATCGAGAGATTCGGAAAAACTTTATCTTGAAGTAAAAACCTGCACGCTCTTTGGCAGAAAAATCGGCATGTTTCCAGATGCCATAACAGAGAGAGGGAAAAGGCATCTTTTGGAACTTAAAACCATGACAGAAAAAAGCATAAAAACCTCTGTGTTGTTTGTAGTTATGAGTTCGGAAGTTAAGTTTTTTATTCCAGCCTATCACATAGACTTTGAGTTTGCAAAGGCTTTCATGGCCGTGAAAGATTCTGTTGATTTAAGAGCAATTGCTATAGAATGGGACATTGAATTTACAGAGGTAAAGACAGTTAAAGAATTAAAAATACCCTTTTCCTTTATTGAGACAACCCTACGTGAAAGGGGAGCTTATATTTTAATAATACACCTTGCTAAAGATGAAGATATTTCCATAGGAGAACTGGGAAACCTCCATTTTTCATCAGGTTTCTATGCATATATTGGTAGGGCAAAGACAGGACTATTTAAAAGAATCGCAAGGCACAGAAGAAAAATAAAGAAAATGCACTGGCATATTGACTATCTCTTAAACAGAGCAAAAATTATAAGAGATTTACCAATCATAACGGAACAAAACATTGAGTGCTCCCTTGCAGAAAAGCTTAGGAAAATAAGCGACAATTCAATCCCTCAATTTGGTTCTTCCGACTGCCATTGTAAAAGTCACCTGTTTTACTTCAAAAAAAATCCTTTGTTAAATAAGGATTTTATCGAAATGATTAATTTTTTTAGAATTGAAAGCCTTGAAATCTGATTTCTCCCTCCTCCAATAAAATATTTTTACATTCGCGTAATCTTTTAACCAAAAGTGGCCTTTTTCGTAAATTAGACTTCTCAGGATTTTTTCGCTATTCCATTCAGAAATCTTTCTGTTTGTCTTAAATTGCCAGTGTTGGAAAATTTCCTCTCTATTGTGATAAGCAAAGGAACTTTCACAATAGTAGGAATAATTAAATATAAGCTTGTAGGCGGGGAATTTTGAAAAAATGTTGTTCAAAGAAAAACTTTTCTCCGTAACAAGAAAGACGCTATCTATTTCGGAACTAAATATTTTATCCATTGCAGCTTCAATACCTTCTTCAGTAAGATGCAGACTATTACAGGCCAATGCAAGGTCATATCGCTTTAGTTCAAAGATATCTAATTCCTCAAATCTTCTACTGTCAATATCTAAGACAAATCTCTTATAAAAAGCTTCACTGAGCATATAATCGCGCATGGTTGATGAGGGTTCAAGAGCTGTAACGTTGCAACCTCTCTCTATCAGAGGAAAGCTAAGAACACCATCACCAGCTCCTATATCCAAGACTCTAATATCTTTATGAA
This sequence comes from Nitrospiraceae bacterium UBA2600, assembly GCA_002339325.1. GTDB lineage: Bacteria > Nitrospirota > Thermodesulfovibrionia > Thermodesulfovibrionales > Thermodesulfovibrionaceae > Thermodesulfovibrio. The sequence continues at coordinate 6,289 of DDKK01000021.1, forward strand.
TTACGCTAAAAAGAAAATTTTTTATTGGCTCATGATAACTGTTGTGTTCCCGCCAGAGTTTATACCAGCGAGCATACTCATTCCAGTAAGAAACTTGCTTTATTTCATTGTTTATCATAGCCAAATAAAAAAGCCACAGCTCAGAGGTTCTCCCCTAAACTGTGGCCTTCATGACCACTGCTAAATATTGCTTATGTTAGTAAAAATAATTAAATTTCAGCCTTCAGGCCGAGTTTTATTATTGTAAAAAGATAAGAAGCTTTTGTCAATGGTCTTAATTCCTTTCATAATAAACTCTAAACATTGACAGGATAGATATAAACAAATTAATATTGATTTAGGAACAAAATCAAAAAAGGAGCTTTGTATGTTTGAAAAGTTCACAGAAAAAGGTCGTAAAATAATTCTCTTCGCCAGAGAAGAAGCAGAAAAGAGAAATAGCGAATTTCTTGATACAGAGCATCTACTTTTAGCAATTTTAAGAGAGGAAGAGTCTATTCCTGTAGCTATTCTGAGAAAAATAGGCGTTAATCCGGAGAATGTAAGATACGAGCTTGAGAAAAAAATCTCTCACGAGGGAAATCTCCTAACATACGGTGAAATTCCTTTTTCACCGAGAGCTAAAAAAGTACTTGAATACGCCGTTGAAGAAGCACGCCTCTTGGGGCATCCCTACATAGGAAGTGAGCACCTATTTCTCGGATTAGTAAAAGAAGAAGAGGGCATTGCCGGAAAAGTCTTGAGAGGATTTGGCGTAAATCTCTTAGGAGTAAGACAGTTGACAATAAACTTCTCCATACGGCCTCATTTTCAAAGTGCGCCACAGAAGGAGAGAAAAAAGACAACCACTCCTGCTCTTGATGAATTTGGTAGAGACCTGACAATGCTTGCTCTTGAAGGCAAGTTAGACCCTGTCATAGGAAGAGAAGACGAAATTGAGAGAGTTATTCAGATTCTTGGCAGAAGAATAAAGAACAATCCTGTAATAATCGGAGAGCCTGGCGTTGGCAAAACAGCAATAGTAGAAGGACTTGCCCAGAAAATCATAGAAGGTGATGTCCCCGATATTCTCGTAGGAAAGAGAATAATAGCCCTCGATATGGGAGCACTGATAGCTGGAACAAAATACAGAGGACAGTTTGAAGAAAGACTTAAAGCAGTAATTAAAGAGGCAACACAGTCTGACAATGTCATACTTTTCATAGATGAACTTCACACAATAATCGGAGCAGGAGCAGCCGAGGGCTCTGTAGATGCCTCAAATATGCTGAAACCTGCCCTTGCCAGAGGAGAGATGCAGTGTATTGGAGCTACAACTCCTCAGGAGTACAGAAAGTATATTGAAAAAGACGGGGCATTAGAAAGAAGGTTTCAACCAGTCTATATTCAGCCAACTTCAGTAGAGACAACTGTTGAGATTTTGAAGGGAATCAGAGAAAAATATGAAAACCATCACAAAGTAAAAATTACTGATGAGGCTGTTGAGGCAGCAGCAAAGCTGTCGGATAGATACATTACCGATAGATTTCTACCGGACAAAGCCATAGACGTGATTGATGAAACAGCATCAAGAATTAAACTAAAAAAATCTCTCATACCACAGGAACTGAAAGATTTAGAGTTTGAAATTGCAAGACTGGCAAAAGAAAAATCCCTTTACATTAAGCTTCATGACCTTCCCTCTGCGCAAAAGCTTAAATACGAAGAGGACAAACTCAAAAGAATATATGAAGCAAGCTATAAAAAATGGAAAGAATCTCAGTATAAAGAAGTTCCGCTCGTAACAGCTGAAGACATTTCTTACACTGTTTCAAAAATGACAGGAATTCCCCTTTATAAACTTGAACAAACAGAGACAGAAAAACTCCTTCAGATGGAAGAGGCACTTCACAAGAGAATTGTAGGACAAGACGAGGCAATTAAAAGTGTATGTAAAGCCATAAGACGTTCCCGTGCAGGCCTTAAAACAAAAAACAGGCCTATTGGTTCATTTTTCTTCCTGGGACCTACAGGCGTGGGCAAGACAGAGCTTGCAAAGGCCTTAGCAGAGTTCATGTTTAACGACGAAAGTGCTCTCATAAAATTTGACATGTCCGAATACATGGAAAAATTTAATGTCTCGAAACTTATCGGCGCTCCACCCGGTTATGTAGGATATGAAGAAGGTGGTCAACTGACTGAAAAAATAAGGAAAAGGCCATATTCAGTAGTTCTCTTCGATGAAATTGAAAAGGCCCATCCAGATGTTTTCAATCTACTGCTGCAAATACTTGATGAAGGTGTTCTCACTGATAGCTTTGGAAGAAAAGTTGACTTCAGAAATACAATCATAATAATGACCTCCAATATAGGAGCAAGACTTATCGAAAAATCTACTCCTCTTGGTTTCCACAAAAAACAACAGGCAAATGTTTACATGAAAATAAAAGACAATGTCTTTGCCGAACTAAAGAAAACATTTAATCCTGAATTCATAAACAGAGTAGATGACATCGTAGTATTCCATCCCCTTGAAGAAAACCATCTTATATCCATTCTCGACCTACTCATTGCGGAAACAAATAAGAAACTTGCCGAATACGGTTTGGTTATAGCAGTATCTGAAGAAGTAAAGCAGTGGATTTTGAACAAATACTATCAGCCAGCTTACGGAGCAAGACCGATGAGAAGAGCCATAGCAAGAGAGATAGAAGACCCCCTTTCTGAGGAGATACTTAAAGGAAGATTTAGGGGAACAAGCCTAATAAAAGTTGAGTTAAAAGAAAACAACATAGAATTTGAAGAAGTGCAAGAAGAAATAGCAACAACAGTAAACTGAGGGAAAATATGAAAAAGAACGTTTTTATTATAATTTTTATCTTGCTTGCTTTAATTGTAACAGGCAGTATAATCTTAAAAAAAATAAAATCACCAGCCCAGACAGCAATGGTAAGAATCGGTCAACCAGCGCCAACTTTTGAACTAATGGATATGAGCGGGAAAAAATGGACTCTGGAGGAACTCAAAGGAAAGATAGTAATATTAAACTTTTGGGCTTCTTGGTGTAAAGAGTGTAAAGATGAAAAAAAGGCCATCCAGGCCTATCTAAATAAAAACGGCAATGATAAAGAACTGGTATTTCTTACTGTTCTCTATAAAGACAATCCGACAGCAGTGGCAGAGTTTATAAAAGCTTCAGGCTTCACCTTTCCTGTGTTGATTGATAATGGAGTTGTCTCTGCAAATTATGGAATAAAAGGCGTTCCAGAAACTTTTCTCATAGACAAAAAAGGTATTCTGAGGCATAAAATAATAGGTCCTGTTGACTGGAACAATCCTCACATAGTGCCCCATTTAAAGCAAGTCCTTTCATGAATGGGCAAGCCAGCTGTTCCTAAAAAAGTCCTTCTTTTTGTATCAGCTTTATACAGAGACAAAGAAGTATATTACAATTCTCTTGATTCCCTTGAGAAAATATTTGGAGAAATATTAATAGAGTCTTCTCCAAAGGAATGGAACTACTCAGATTACTATAAACCTGAAATTGGAAGTCCATTGTTTAAAAGGTTTGTTTTTTTTAAAAATCTAATTTCCGAAGCCCATATTGCAGATATAAAAATCAAGACCAATCAAATTGAGACAGAATACTCAGAAAATGGTAAAAGAAAGATAAATCTTGACCCTGGCTACATATCTACAGCCAAGCTTGTTCTGGCAACAACAAAAGATTACTCTCACCGTATTTACTTAAGAGATGGAATATATGGAGAGGTGACATTAATATTCAAGAAAAACACCTTCTGCCCTTCAATTAATACCTACAGAGACTATGGCGACTTGGAAAATATAAAACTATTTAATCTTGCGAGAAAAATCTACAAAGAGTTACTTATAGGTTAAGCAGCATAAAAAATAAATATATTCATCACGAGTGAAATTATTTATTTTATTTTTTTAATTACCTCTATCTTTCATTAAAAAAGAGCTAACTGAGCCTTGCCACCAAGACAAAGTTCCTCATAAATAGCGAAATGTCATTCTGAGGCGAGCGAAGCGAGCCCTGAGCCGTAGGCGAAGGGTCTGCGAGTAATCTCCTTATTCCCTTAAAAGAGACTCCATATATTAGGCTAACTTTTAACTTTCATGCAGGACTTTTAAATAAATCTCACTCAGATACTCAGGCAGTAGCTCAGCTGGATAAGTTCTCTCTGAAATCCTGTCAAGGTAGAACCACCAATGACTTAGAGGATATTCCTCCCCCTCTTCAAAATAATAAGGATCAGCCTTTACCTCAAGGGCTTTTTTGAAGACAGCTATATCCTCTTGCTTGACCCTATCATCCACTCCCTTACGAGCAATAAATTCCCGAATGGGCAGAATGACCTCAGAATCATAATGACAGGCAATCCAAACCTCTGGCATATCAGCAAAGAGTTTCCACCCCTCTATTGCCTTTTCAACCCCCTCTTCTTCAAATGCTCTATATAAGTCTAAGTAACCCATCTCTTCTAAATCCCCTCCACTTTTTTTATCGAATACAGTTTCAATTCCTCATAGGTAGGCTCGCAACGTAAAAAGAATTAAAGAGATTGAAGCATTAAAACTGGTTTCAATTCCTCATAG
>DDKK01000003.1 GCA_002339325.1 Nitrospiraceae bacterium UBA2600
CCGTTAATCTGATGGCAAAAAATGAACTTCAACTGTTGCTTCAATTTCCTGACATTACAACAGCAAGAAATATAGCTGAGAGAATAAACGACAGATACAAAGGAGAAATTGCCAAGGCCATAGACCCATCTACAGTGGCCATATTAGTTCCATCAGCATATCGAGGTAATGTGCTTGATTTCATGGCAGAGGTTGAGAGAATTGATGTTGCCATTGATGTGCCCGCCAGGGTAGTTGTTAATGAAAGAACAGGCACAGTTGTAATAGGCGCTAATGTCAGAATAGCCCCTACAGCTCTTGCTCATGGAGGGCTTACAATTACAATAAAAGAGACACCAGAAGTGGTTCAACCTCCTCCCCTTGCTCCTCGCGGAGCTCAGACAGAGGTCGTTCCAAGAACAGAGCTAAAAGCTGAGGAAAAACAGGCATCTTTGGTGGAAGTTCAGGGCTCTACAGTGGGAGAACTTGTTAAAGCTCTTAATACTCTTGGAGTTACTCCTAAAGATTTAATTTCTATACTTCAGGCTCTCAAAACAGCAGGAGCTTTGAAGGCAGATTTAGTGCTTATGTGAGGTTGATATGGTATCAAGAGTATCAGGCATAAATCAGACCGATGAGGCAACGCTTAAGCAGGCAAGGGAGCTTTCTAAAAAAATTGAGACTGTGTTTCTAACAGAAATGCTAAAGGTAATGCTTAAAGACACTTCCTTCACTAAGGACAGAACAATGTCTACCTATATGAGTGTTTTAATCCCTGAGATTGCAGAAATAATGGCTCAGAGAGAGATAGGCATAGGAAGGTTTTTAACAGAAAATCAGAATTTTCTTAATAGCATAAGCAAAAATGGCAAGATAGAACTTAAACCTACGCCACAAGATAAAAAGGAAGAGTCCTTTGAGATTAAAGACGGAAAGATATCCATGCCCAAAAAACTTTCTTTGCCTGTTGATGGCTATATTTCTTCAAAATTTGGTTTCCGCATAGACCCGATTGATGGAAAAAGGCGTCATCACAACGGAATTGATATTGCTGTGCCAGAAGGAACAAAGGTAAAGCCTGTTTTAGCAGGGAAGGTAGTATATTCAGGATATTCAAAGGGTTATGGCAACTGCGTTATTATTGAACATGAAGATGGCATACAAACTGTTTACGCCCACAACTCAAAAAATCTTGTAAAGGCAGGAGATACTGTAAATTCAGATACCGTAATCGCTCTTTCAGGTTCAACGGGCAGAACAACAGGTCCGCACCTTCATTTTGAAGTAAGAAGAGAGGGAAAACCTGTAAATCCTTTTGTGGCATTAAATCTTTCTGAGAAACCGACGATTGTATAATTAAAAACCTTTAAAGGAGAGGGAGGTGTTTTACATGATAGGCGGACCAATAAGAATAGACGGCGTAGCACCAAATTCAGGCATGATGCCTGAAAAATCTCAAAGCAAAGCTCCTGAAAGAGGCGAGGAAGTTCTAACAAAAGACCAGATTACCGTTTCAGAGGCTGCTAAAAACATTGCAAGGCTAATGGTAGAGGTTAGTAACATACCAGACATAAGGGCAGACAAAGTTGAAGAACTCAAAAACGCTATAAACTCTGGCACTTATGAAGTTAAGGGAAGTGAGGTGGCAGGGAAAATGCTCAAGGAGGCTTTAATTGACAAGCTTGCATGAGGAGCTTATTAAAATCCTGGAAGAAGAAAAATCTCTACTGAGTTCGCTCTATGAGATAGTCTCTGCGGAGAGAGATGCTATTGTGAGTCTTAACTCCGATGAACTCGAGAGGGTTTTAACTAAAAAACAAGAGGTTTTTACTAAACTGTCTCTCTGGGAGAATGAGAGAGAAAAGCTCCTTAACTCACAAGGCATGAAAGGAATGAATTTGCGGGATTTGATAAATAGGCTTGAAGCAGAAAATCCAAGTATAGATTTATCGGCTCTTAAAGAGCTTTACATAAAAATGAAAAGTCTTCTTGAGGCAATTGCTGAAATACAGAAAATAAACGAACAACTTGTTGACCGTTCAATGATTCATATAGGCACGGCATTAAAGTTTCTTGAAACTTTTGGCATAAAGGCAAAACAGAACCTCTCAAGGGAGGCATAAAATGTTAACAGCACTTTTTGACATCGGCAAAACAGGTGTGCTTACCTACCAGAAAGCTCTTGAGGTAATATCTCACAACATATCAAATGCTGCCACAGAGGGTTACACAAGACAAGATGTGGTCTTTGAGAACATGTCTTCTGGAATTTTAAGCATATCTGGCGTCACAGGTAGGGGAGTAAGGCTTAAAGACATAAGAAGGCTTTATGACTCTTTCATAGACCTCCAGCTTAAAACGGAAAATTCTAACCTCGCTTACTGGGATGTTGTTTACAATGGCATGTTAAGGCTTGAAAACATATTTAACGATGCTTCCGAGACTGCGTTCAGCAATGTTGTAAATGACTTTTTCAATGCTTGGCAAGAGGTGAGCCAGAATCCGCCAGGTGCTGCTGAAAGAACGCTTCTTCTTGACAGGGCTCAGTATCTTACCAAAAGGGTAAATCTTTCTTACAAATCTCTGATTGATGAGAGAAGCGAGATTTACAAAGACACGCAGAATCTTGTTGACCAGATTAACAAGTATCTTGACCAGATAAATGAACTAAATGAAAAGATTGCTGCAAGTCCGGGCTCTCTTGATGCCTTAGACCAGCGTGATAATCTTGTAAAACAGCTTAATGATATAGTGCAGATAAACTATTTTACTGACTTTGCAGGAAGATACTCAATTCTTCTTGGTGGTATGCCAATGGTTGACGGCGGAAGGGTTTATCATCTGAGGGTGGGACTTGATAGTAACCAGAAAATGCAGTTTAATCTTGAGACAGAATCGGGCTTTATTGATGTTACAAGCCTTATACAAGGTGGAAAACTCAAGGCAGAGATAGACTTGAGAGATGAAACAATACCTGAATACATGAACAAGCTTAATATGCTCGTTTTTGACCTCACCGAGGCAATAAATGCCCAGCATAGACAGGGGTATGGATTAAACGGAAGCACAGGATATAATTTCTTTACTCCTCTTAACAGCTTAAATATAACCTCTCCTCCTGTCTCACAAGTTACCACTGGTAGTTTTACTGATATTAAATATAGAGTAAATAACCCATCTCAAGCGATTAATTCAACATTCTCTATACAATTTAATGGAACTTCTTGGACAGTAAACGGCAATCCTCTCTCAAACTCTAATGTAAGCTCTTGGAGTGAGGGAGGAAATACATACTACAAACTCAGTTTCAGTGGAATGGAATTAGTCATTGAAAATCCAAGCAACAACTTGAACTTCAATCTTCAAATACCCTCTTCTGATATTTCATTTAAGATAAACAGTGTTAACGAGAATACTTATAAAAATTACAGAATACAACGTACTGGAAGCAGCTGGACATTATACGAAATCGACAATAGCACATCACCTCCGACATATATAAATATAAATTCAGCTTTAACTACAACCCCTATAACTAACGGCTATATTCTCAGCTTCAATGGAATAGATGTTACCATCAATAATCCTTCAAACAATCTTGACTTCAATTTCCAGATATCTCCCCAGGCAGCTTTTCTATTTAGTGTTGCAATCACTGACACACAAAAGATTGCAGCCGCTGCAGAAGACCCTACAGGCACAACCAGTGGTGTAATGGACAACAGAAATGCCCGAGCAATTTATGCTTTACTCGATAAAGAGATAATAGGTAGCTCTAAAACAATTGATTATTACAGAAGTATAGTCTCTAATGTGGGTGTTTTTACATCGAGTGCAAAAACGCAAAAGAGCTTTCAAGAAGCTCTTGTGCAGGAGATTCAGAAGCGCAGGCAGGATATGTCAGGAATTAGCTTGGACGAGGAAGCGGTAAATCTCCTAAAGTATCAGAAAATGTATGAGGCATCAGCAAGAGTTATAAGGGTGGCTGATGAGATACTTGCAAGTTTATTTGAGATGGTAAGATAAAAAGGAGATGCAGCTATGAAAGTAACATCATCTTTCATGTATCAAACTTTTCTTAAAGACCTCAACGCACATATTGAGGCTATGTTCAAATCTCAAAAACAGCTAACCACTGGCAAGAGAGTCCTCTCTCCAAGTGATGACCCTGTTGCTATGCAGAGAATAATAAAATACAGAGCTGATATTTCTGCCCTTGATGAGTATGCAAGGCTGATTGACACTGCCAAGATTTATAATTCCTCAATTGAGAGTGCCATAAATGACCTCAAAGGCATGGTCACAAAGGCAAAAACCTATGCTGTTCAGGGTTCAACCGATACACTTTCAGCCACTGACAGACTTGCAATAGCAAGAGAGATTGATACTCTCATTCAGAGAAGCTTGGATACTATAAACACGAAGGTTTCCGGCAGGTATATTTTTGGAGGCTTCAAGGGCGACGTTGCGCCTGTAGACGAATCAACAGGTATTTACGGAGTAGACAGGAATATGCAGTATCTCGATATAAATCCATTCCTTGATGTGGCAGTAAATCTACCAGCAACAGAGTTTTTTACCTTTTCCGGTAATTCTTCTGTTTTTGTTGAGTATAGCAAAAACGATGATATAGACATTATGTCTGCTCTTCTCATGCCTAAGCCTTTAACAGCTATAACCAGTGAAACAGCTTCATTTACTGATAATGGAGGAACCATCAATATTTGGATTGGTGATAAAGCCCCTGTGGAGATAACTATCAATGCAAATGCCTCATTAAGTGATATAGTGAATGAAATAAATAATAGTCCTGCAGGACAGTATGTTAAAGCAAGAGTTGTAAATGTTGGAACTTCCACCGACAAGGATTATAGAATAGTTATTAATAGTATTCCAATAGGACAATCAGACAAAATAAGAATCTCCGTAAATCAAACAACTGAAGATAATCTTAAATTACTAAACTACTATCCTGATGCAGAAAAACTTGAAGATCGTAAGGTATTTATGAAGCTTGAGGAAAACATTCTCAACTACAATTACTTCACAGATCCAACAAGCTCTAACTTCAACGACTTTAATAATAACTATGTCAACGAAAACTATTATATAAGAGCTCTCCATTTCCTAAAAGAAGCCCTTGAAAACAATGACCAACTAAGGATTCAGAAAGCTGTTTCATATCTCGATAAAATTGCCGATAACCTTTATAAACAGCAGTCTCTCATAGGTGCGAGACTTAATAAAATTGAGAGTATTACCGATTATAATCTGGAGCTTAAGACGAACACTAATCAAAATCTATCCAACGAACAAGATGCTGATGCCTTAGCAGTAATATCTGAACTTAACAGAAGAATGACTGTGCTTCAGGCAATGAGAACAACTCTTACGGATTTCTTTAGAAGTAATCTTTTTGACTTTCTGAGATAACATTATTTTCAAAAAAAGAGAAAATCTCTCGACTTTGCATCAGTGTGACAATTTAATAAAATTTAATGCCGAAGGCGGGACTCGAACCCGCAGGCACTTACCACGAAATCCCTTAATTTTCAATAAGTTTACTTTTCTAAATATCCTAAAAATACTTCCCCCAAACTTCCCCCAGAATGAACTTCTCTTTAATCCCAATTTCAGATAAATATCGGAAACTCCTGAATAGCGTATTTTGAAAAAATTTTTATATTGTTCTTTACAAATATTGGAATACTGTTTTTATTTGCTTTTATCATAATATTTTCTAACCATCTTCTATCAGGAATAACTGGATTTCTTCCTGTCTGAGCTCCTATTATTATCCAGTCTATTCCTCTAAGGTCAAAAGTTATAGGTCCGAGTAAGGGTTCTATGCTAAGAAATTTAATCCTTGCTTTTGCCTTTTTTATTGTATCTGCTTTTTCTTTATCCCTGTCGGAGTTAACAGATGTTCCTACCCAGGAATTATCAGGAAATTTATACTTACTTAATCTCTCCGGGTTCTTCGTAAGAAACTGAAATGTGTGCCAATCACATTTTCTGACAACTTCAAGAATCTGCTCTATCCATTCCTCAGGTATCCAGTTACCAAACATGTCTCCAGTGTCAACTACAAATATTTTTGAAGGCTTTTTCACTCTCAAGGGTTCTTCAAGTCTGTGAGGATAAAAGGTAGGATCATAGCCATAGGGATAAATCTCTCCTTTTTGAGCTATATGGCACTGTTCTTTTTGCCTTTTTCTCCAGTTCTTTTCATATTTGAAGTTCCCATTTTCATCCTTATATCTTACTCCGAATCTGTTCAAGGGAGAGGTTGCCTTCATTGTGTTATAACAGTAAATGTTTCTACAAGAATGAAAACAACCAGTTATTGGATTCCATGTATAATCACACCATTCTATTGAGGTTTTGTTCATATAAAAATCTCCTTTTTTAAAATTAGTTAGCCTTGAAAATCTTTAGTTTCACTATATTTTTTATATCTTCTCGCATTTGCAAGTATTGGTTCTGGCAATATTAATGCTTCTTTAACAAGCTCTCTTAAATGTTCTGCTACTCCACCGGCAACTAAAATGTCTTTGATTGTGCTTAAATCAAATTTACCTTTTAAGTATGCAACATATTCCTGAATCTTAGATTTAATTTCAGGGATGTAATACTGAGCTAAAATCTCTTCTGCATTAAATTCATATTCCTTACCATCATATACAAATCGTTTCTTTCTTAAAACTGTTTCAATCATTGAAAAATCTACTGATACTTCATGTTTATTAAGAATTTCTATTTCTATTTTATTAAGCATAAATTCAAAATCTGAATGTTCAGTTCTTGATACTTCATGAATAATTTTTCCATCTTTTATAAAAAGAAAGTTCACATAAAAATAACCAATATCAATTACAATCATATCTTTTCCTTCATAATAGGGATTGCTAAGGATGAAATCATAGTACACTCCTGAGCCGGTTGGAACAAATACTATATTTTCAGGAATAGGAATAACGTTTCCATTTAGCTCAATTTGAGCATTTTTTATTCCCTGTTTTAATTTTGAAATGATTTTTTCTTTGAATATTGATATTGGCAGTCCGATTGCTATTCCTGATAGCCTTTTCCCTTCCTTAATTATTTGACCTAAGCAATAACCAATAATAGCACAATATAAATCACTTCCAATGAACTCTCTTCTAAAAGGGCGGTTTAAGAATGCATCAGGACCTACAAGGTAATCCTCTCCATTTACAGAAATAATTGAAGTATTATCTTTCTTTTTACTATAAACATACTGATGGGCTATACTTCTAAAAATAAAACTTTTATTGTCCTCATAAACTACTTTGGTGTATCTTGAGCCAATATCTATTCCAGCATATGTAGTATGTTGCGATTTCTGACTTTTAATATCTGCACTGACTGATTTTCCTGTGTTCCCATTAATATTTTCTCCTATGGAATTCAAGAGCTTTTTGCGTGCAAAAAGAATTGCATCTGCTAAGAAAAGGCTTCTCATGCTTTTTGGAATTGAATCAAGACATTCGATTACCTCCTTATGAACCTTTGTGTCAAAACTAAAACGATAAATTTTTCTCATATTTAAACCTCCTTCAAGATTTTTTTCTTATTAGAATATTACTCCTGAAGGAGGTTTTTTACTTATGATTTTATTTTTAGCTTTTCTTTTTCTGTATCTCACTAACTTATATATTCTTTTGGGTGGTATTTAATTATCTCAGACATCCCTATTATGTTCAATATTTGCATTTTTGAGCCTCTCATTTAAGGATTCTTCCTTAAATAGTTCTTTTTCTATTTTCATCCATTCCCTTACTTTTTTATCAGCTTCCTCTGGTGAGTAGCCTTCTTTGAGGAATCCTTCAAAGAGTGCCATCTCCTTTTCTTCCTCTGTCATATCTTCATCAATTATCACTATCGCACTTTTTATAGGAGTTCCATCTTCTCTGGCAAATTCAAGTATTTTACTTACTATCTCCTTTATAGTTATTGCAGTTTTTGGGTCTTTCCTTTTCATATTTTGTAAAACCTTATAATTGTCTGCTCTTTCTGCTGACATTTAGACTCCTTTTTTCTCTTTTCTATTTCTATAGTTGTTAAAGTTATAAATTCTTGCAACAGGTTCAAAACTTGAATTCATAAGCAATTTGAACAAAAGTTCATCGCTTTTTACTCTTTCTTCTCCTTCAAGTTTTCCCATTGCATCGTAGGCTTCTCCTTCATGATTTTTAAGAAGTTTAATTAAAAAAGCAAGCTCAGGAATATTTAATGGATGCATGATTGCCCTCCATTTTGTCTTTCCATTTCTTCTATAAACTTGAGAAATTTTTCTAAATTCTCTTTTGCCTTTTTCTCAGCTTCCTCTAAAGGATATCCATCCTGAAGATAGGCTTTTAAAAACTCCATTTCCTGTTCTTCTCTGGTAGTATTCTCATCACCAAGATTGATTATTCGGAAGTAGAATTTATCCTTTATCATGGTTTCAATCAGTGCTCTTTCTATTTCATTGGGCTTATACTTAAACTTAGACTCTCCCATAAATAACCCCCTATATTTTTCTTCTTGTCAAAGAGCAAACATATATTATTATAATATATGCAATGTATATATTTTGTCAATCCTTTGCTAATAGAAAAAATTTTAAACATAGAGATAAATTTTTACTGATATGGGAAGTTAATAAATCATTAAGAGAATTTTTCTAAAATCCTATTCCCCTAAATCTTCTTGCTTTCCTATGCATTCATATTCATGAATAATTTTGGCGAATGCTTCTCTGGCAAGCTCTGTAACTGTTCTTCCTTGTTTTTCTGCAATCTTTTTTAAATCTTTGGCAATTTGCTCAGTTACACTTATATGTAATAGGATAGCTCTTTTGCGAACAGTTTTTTTCTTTTTCATAATTTTCATATTACACGCAACAATGATTGGATTGCAAATTTTTTTATTCTGAAGGTAATATAATAATAGTTGAACTTAGTAGGGATTGACCGAACAGAATTATCAAATTTACCTCATTAGAGGTTTTTATCGTATTTCACATTATTTTAATTCAGTAGGAATGCCGAAAAAACTTTAAACCTTTCAAGTTAAAAGGGTAAGGGATATTTGCGTCCTTTTAAAGGTATTTCGCAGTTTTTTCAGGCATAACATATAAATTCTTTATATGTCTAAAGTATAAAACCTTTAACCTTTACCCAGAAGTAATATTTAAATATGAAACTTACAATTCAGCAATTTATTGAGTTCATATTAAGCCTATCTAAGTCAGACAGGCTAAAAATAATTTCTGGTGTCTTCAGGGAACTCTCTGAGACTGAAAAGAAGGAGGCATACGAAGTCATAACTAAACAGTATTTGAAAAATGAGCGTTTATCTCGTATTGATGCCTGGATGGAATCCATTTTTACCAAGCACTATGATTACACACCTTATAAAGTAGCTATGATGGGCTTAAATTATTTCAGAATTAATCGTAAGATGAAGCCCTTTATGATAGCCTATGCAAGAAAAGTAAAGGCAAGAGTGAGGATGAGAAGGAAACTAAAAGAATGAAAATTAATAATGTGTAAATATAAATTATAAAAAAGACATTAATTAATTGTTATATAATTGTTATAATGAAGTAAGGGCATATGGCAAAATCTCCCGGCAGATTTGCTGAGAGAGTGCCTGGCTCTCAAAAAGTTTAGTCAGCGAGGGGTGGAAGTCTGCTGCATATGCTCCACAGGGCTACCAGGCACAGCCCTTTTTATCATCACTGACAATTGAAAATTCTCATGAAAATCAGTTCAGTTTTCGTGAGAATTTTCAGCTGTATCAAGTGGTACTACTGTACGCCTATCATTGGAAACTATGAGAAACGCATATGAACTATTAGAAAAATTATTTCCGAGCTTTATTGCTTGTGCCGCGCCAATTCTGTAAAAGCTTAAGCTTACAGAGTTTACTAACTTGATGCTATTGAACCAGAGCTGATTTTCTTTTTAGCTGAGAATGCTATTAGCGAATATTTTGATAATGACAGGATACCTGATGCTTCTTAGTGGCTCAAAAAATATCAAGAGATGAACTTCATAGTATCTATAAATTATTCCTCAACTGTCTTTATCTTATTACTTTTGAATCTTTAATCCCCTTTTTGTTAAACAATTCATACTAAAAGAATAAAAATAATATATTTTTCCTTATTTGAATTAGAAAAAAGTGATTTTCATTTCCTAAAATTTATGTTATTGTTCTAAAATTTAAGAAATTATAATTTTCCATAACTCTTAAAAATTCAAAAGTATAATTTTCATTGCATATCATAAATATTTTTATGTATTATTAATCATACAATGGAAAGAATTCTTTTTACTTGGATTGGAACAACTGATTTAAATGCATCAAAGGGAATCTTAGATGTAGGAGTCGGACCTGTTTTAAGTGCTGTAGAGTCCCTACCCTTTCAACACATTGTCATCTTATCAAATTATCCAGAAACTGAGGAAGAAAATTATATAAAATGGTTAAAGACAAAAACAAATGCTAAGATTTATAAATATCATTTTGACTTATCAAGTCCCACAAATTTTGCTGAAATATACGAATCTGTGATTTTTGCTATTGATGACATAAAAAAGAAGCTTTCTAATAAAGATTTAAACTTTACATACCATTTGAGTCCTGGTACTCCCGCTATGGCTGCTGTATGGGTTTTAATTGGTAAAACTATACACCAAGCTGAATTAATTGAATCATCCAAGGAAATAGGAGTTAGAAGAGTTGATATTCCATTTGATATATCTTTGGAATACATACCTAAAAAACAACTAAATCATGATGAAATTTTTATGCGACTTACCCTTGGACTACCTCCTCAATCCCCTGAATTTGACAACATAATTCATAAATGCAAAGAGATGAAATTAGTAATTGCTCAAGCACGCAGACTTGCAATGTTTGATGTTCCCATTCTCATTCAAGGCGAATCAGGTACAGGAAAGGAACTTTTTGCAAGAGCCATTCATTCATCAAGTCAAAGAAAAGACAAACCATTTATAGCAGTAAACTGTGGTGCCATACCACAAGAACTAATAGAATCTGAACTATTTGGTTACAAAAAAGGAGCTTTTACTGGAGCCATTCAAGATAAAGAAGGGTATTTCGCAGCCGCTAATGAAGGAACGCTCTTTCTTGATGAAATTGGCGAATTACCTTTATCTGCTCAAGTAAAGCTATTAAGAGTAATACAAGAACAAAAAGTTACTAAAATTGGAGATACAAAAGCACAATCCATAAATGTAAGAATAATCGCTGCAACAAATCGTAATTTATTAAATGAAATATCGCAAGGAAGATTCAGAGAAGACCTGTTTCACAGAATAGCCGTTGGCTATTTATATTTGCCTCCGTTAAGACATAGACCTGGAGATATAAATTTACTTATTGACCATTTCATTCAAGACATTAATAACAAGTTCAAAAATCTACCTAACTGGAAGAATAAAAAAATTTCTATAAGTGCAAGAAATTTTATAAATCAGCAAAAATGGTATGGCAATGTAAGAGAACTTTACAATACTCTATTGAGAGCATCAATATTATTATCAGAGGAAACAATAGAAATAGAACACATTAAGGCATCTTTATTGAGCTTAGAACAGAGAGAAGAGGAAACGATTCTTAATCGTCCAATAGGTGACGGATTCAGCTTAAAAGAAGTAATATCAGAAGTAGCAAAACATTATTTGGATAGAGCAGTCAAGGAGAGCAAGGGAAATAAGACAAAAATTGCTAAATTGTTAGGTTTTCCAAACTATCAAACAGTGAGTAATTGGTTGAGGAAATATGGTTTTATTGAATAATGGCATAGAATTTGTTTAAAAAAATTAATATGAAAAAAATTAAAAGAGTTATAGACAGAGATAAACTTAATCACATTTTAAATTCTCTTTATGAAATTAAGGTAGAATTTCAAATTGATGAATGGACAAACTATTTGAAAAATCCTTTTTTTAATATTTCAACCGGTGAACCAGATTTTGATGCAGGACAAGACGATGACAGACCAATTCTTGCAACTTTATCCTTATTGATGTATAAAAGAATTTCAGATTCTTATGTTTATTACAAAGGAAATTACAGAATTAAAATTCCGGATGGCTGTTTATGGTCAGACATGAAATCCTCAGATTCTTATAGTTTGTTAAATAAAGTTTCGAAAAATTTAAAGAAAATATATGAATTAAACAATTTATTTACTTTTCAATACAAAAAACCTATAGTTAAAGCATTTGATTTATTAGATGATTTAAACATAATCAATACTGAAGCCCAAATTAAAATTTACAACATTTTGAACAATATTAATTTATCTCCGCAAAATATATCAGATATTGAATTAATATACATTTTGGAAAAGTTTAATACTTCAACGGGAATAATAAACGAGAAGTTGTTCTACGAAAATAAAAAAAGTTTTTATAATTTTTTTTATTATGAAGATGAATTTGGAATAAATGCTGATGAAAGTTTTTATTCTTATAATTTAAGTAGAGTGTGGAAAATCGAAATATCAAAAATATTAGAATTATTAGAATTTTCAGATAAAAATTTAAAAATATATTTTCACGATTTAAGTTGTAAATATGAAGAATTAGAAAATCTTAAAATTTTCAGGAAAAGAAAAGACATTCCTTCTTTACATAGAATTTTTGTTACTGGTGAGTCAATGCTCCTTGAATTATATAAAACCTCTGCTTTGTTGTTAAATCTATGCTTAATTTTATTGAACAGAAATGAAATAGAATCAACCAGTAATTATATTATGACAGTTGGAGGGGATAATATTTTAGACGAAGCATACATTTTTGCATTAATGTTACCAGTTAAAATTGAGTCAATGTGGCATTTTAGTCTTTCAAATGAAACAGACCTCTTATCTGAAAGCGAAGCAGTTAATCTCCTGAACTCTGAAAACATAAAAAATAGAGAAAAAGCTATAAAATCCTTAGCAGTTCATGAAATAAAGAATTTTGATATCAGAATAACAGATATCGATGTAATTGAAAAAATGGATGATTTACAAAGATTGACACCTTTTAAAAATTCCTTTAAAAACCCTAATGATACATCTGAAATAATACTACCTTATCCGTTTTTACTGATAGATAACATTTTCCTACAAACAAAAAATTTTAAAATTTGGCTGTATTCTCTTATTCGCAAAAAAAGAATTCAGGGATTAACTTTATATAATTCCTATGGTTTATCATTTTTGATTTTAAATTCAAATACAGAAAAAAAATTAAAATTCAATACTTACAAATCAATGTCATTGCAAGTTTATTTTTTACCCTGGTTCTTCATAACTGATACTGATTACAAGCATAGAAAAAATTCATTCAAATTCATCTTTGATGATATTAAAAATCTGGTAAGAAGAAAAAAAATTAAGAAAAGAGTTCGCTCGAACAAAGAACCCTGGATTGACTTTTCAGACAATGATCAATTACATGAATTAGAAGAATCAATAAAAAAGGTCATTAATGAAGAAAGGAATAATATAAAAATTGATTTTCTTGAAAGATTTAAAATTAAAAAGGGTAGTTTTGAAATCTCTTTAGATGAGGCACTCAAATCAGGATTTCATCTATTAGGATTTTATTATAAAAAACTACCTGAATTCATAGAAAAAAAAGAAGCAATAAGAATGAAAGATATTTGTAGGTTTATTACTAATACTTATGCTAATAATAGAAATGAATTAGCTAAAACTGGCTATCTTGTTAGAGAAGCAGATTTATCAAAGTATTTAAAATCAGCATATTTAGATGTAAAAAATCTCCAGAAAACAAAAAAAGGCGTTTTGATTGAAGATGAATGCATAGTATTATCTTTGAAAACTTTAAACCACGCAATTTTAAAGCCAGAAAATGAACCCATTAAAATAAAACCAGGTAAAAATATTGTTATTATAATTCCAGACAAAACAAAAGTAAACACAAAATACCTCTACTACATCCTTCAAAGCCCCTGTGTATTGGAACAATTAAATGGTTTTTATCCTGATAAAAATCCAGATGACCCTGTTGATTTTGAAATTTTAAAAAATGTCATAATTCCTCTTCCTTCCTTAGAAGAACAGTTAATCTATGTAAAATACATAGATGAGTTGATTGACTCTATAATGAAACTTCCAGAAAAACTCTCAAAAAAAGAGGATAGCTCTGAGCGTGCAGACGAATACAAACTAATAGGATATGTTGCACACGAATTGAAAAATAAACTACCCTTTGTAAATGAATCTATAGATATAATAAGAGATTTCTTAATTGAGAAAAATTTAATCAGTGAAAAGGCATTTAAAGATAACTCGTTTGAATACTACATTGATAAATCAAAAAAATTCTTAACCCATGTAAATGACATTGTAAGAACTGTCAGAGATTTGTTGTCTGAGGACTTTAAAGAAGAGGATTTTGAGAAGACTAATATTTGCGACTTCATAAAAAAGATTGCACCTTCTCACTGTCAAATGGAAAACATAAGGATTGATTTCAGATGTAAACATCCAATATTTGCAAATATTCACAAAAGAGCTATAGAACTTGTAATTGCTAATTTAATAAAGAACGCCGAAACTCATGCATTCCCACCAGGAACAGAATATGCAAAAAATCCTCTGCTAATTTTTGAGATAAAAGAGATTGACAATCATATAATCATAGATTATATGAACAATGGAGTTCCCTTACCAAAGGAAATTGACACGGAATCTTTTTTAACTCCAGGTAAGAAAACATCAGACAGTAAAGGTTACGGTCTTGGAGGTGCAATAATAAAGAGAATGATTAGAGAAGTTCACCGTGGAGAAATTAAATTAATTCACGATGATTATCCATTTCATTTACAGATAAAAATTCCAAAAAATAGAAATGAGGGGGTGGTGTTTTGAACAAAAATTATAAATTCACCTTTTTGATATTAGAGGATGATTCAGAATACTTTGAAGCTTTAGAGATGAAAGCAAGAAAGCAGCCTATTGAATTTATTCGTGCGATTAATTTAGATGAAGCAAGGGAAATATATGAAAAGAAAAAATCAATGATTCAAGGAATTATTCTTGACGTAATAGGATATGCATCTGACAAACAAGCAATTCCAGACGAGAGTAGTTTTGCTCTTGCTAAGGAATATTTTAGAAAATATGCTGATCACTTACCCATTGTTGCTCTCACTGGTCATCCAGGTATGGTTGAAAATGTAAGAAAGTGGTGGGCAGGAACTATTGAAGTCTTCTCTAAGAATAGTGATGAAGAAAAAATGTTTGAATATCTGATTTCTCATGCAAAAAAGCTTGAATCAACAAAAATAATAAATAAACACAGAGAAGTTTTTGATTTAGTAAGAAAATATTTCAATGACGAAGCATTTGACATGCTTCTGCAATGTATCAGAAATATGGAGAATCCTGCTCATCATACAATTACTGGAATCCTTGCAAATCTCCGCAAATTGCAGGAGTATTTTTATATTGCTTTAAATAAGATAGACTCTAAAATAGTGCCTGATAATCTCATCTATCCCGAAGTTGATAACAAAAAAATTATAGCCCATCTAAAAGGAAATTTTGACCCTACTACAAGAACAAACACCACTAAGTCTTATATTGAACACAACAGCAAATATGATTTTCTGCTTAACTACATTTATAAAATTTGTTCAGAAGCCATTCACGTAACAGAGCAAAACACAACCAAATATACCGTCCAGTCCATTGTCTATGCTTTCATGGATTTGGTTTTATTTTTAAAGAATTTTGAATCCAGTAAAAACTGAAAAATGTGGAAACTTTATTTATTCTAATCATTGTTGCTGTAATTTTTTATCTTATATTTTCAGGTTCAAGTAGCAAGCCCTCATCATTTAATTCTTCCTCTATCCAAACACATAGAGAGCAAAATCTCTCAAATCAATCAGAAAATAAACTCCAAAAAATAGAAAATGAAAAATCAAAAGGGTCAGAAACAAGAAATGTTTATGAATATAAATCTCAATATGAAAAAACAACATCAACGAGTTCCTCGGGAAGTAGAAGAAAGAGAAAAAGTTTTTCAGACTACTCTTATTTATCAAAAATAACAGGCTCATTGGTAATAAAAGAGCTACCAGAACAATCATTTATTGAAATTAATAAATTGCCAAACAAAATAGAGGTGATAAACAAAGAAGAATTAGAAAGATTCGAAAAACACAGGAATAAAATAAAGGAGATAATTATAAGAGTTCCTTATTATTATGAAAAAAGTGAATCAAAAAATATAGGAGAAAGCAACATTTACGTTCCAGCAAATGATGCTTATATAAATCTTGAGAGTAAAGCTGAAGATTATTTCAAAAATTTAAATCTAATTCCAATCAGAACAACTCTAAGGATTGACAATAGAATTTACAATATTTTCTATTTAGCATTAAATCTTGACAGACATAGTTTAAATCCTAAAATCAAATCTGAATTGCTAATTCTCAAAGATAATTTAAATAAAAGAGATTTGCTTCAATTCAGCAAATTCATACTTGGAATGCCTGATTTTTTTGTAATTGATAGAAAAAACAGTGAATTTTTCTTCTGTGAAGTTAAATCAAGACAGGACAAAATTCAGGATCATCAGAAACTATGGTTTCTTAAAAACATCATAGATTTTCAAACAAAGGTTCAATACAAGCTTCTTAAATTTTTACCAGAGAAAATTTATGAAACTTTTGAATGCAGCATTGCAGGGTTAAGATATCGCTGTGACAGTGTGTATCTTAGCGGAATAAATCTAAAGGAAAAAATGATTCTTGAAAAAGACCCACAAAATCCTCATGATAGTTATGCAATAAAGGTAATTCGCAAGAAGGACAACAAGCATATAGGATTCATACCAAGAAGTATGAATAAAGAGATTTGGAAATATTTAGGGAACTATACTCTCAATGATTGTTATGTGACTGATGTTAAGAGACTTTCAAGCAGTGCTCTAAACTCTCATAAAGTAAACATAAAAATCGTATTTGAAGTCAGAAACATAAAACATTGAAAAAATTAAATTCAAATGTTAAATTTTAGAGAATGACACACTTTTTTGGAGGATATAATGCCATCAAATGATAAAATACAGGAAATAATCAAAGCGACTGATTCAGCTGAAAAAGTTTATTCCCTTTTTCATTACTTAGGATATCCAAAAGACAGACTCCTAAATGCCTCCTATAAAAGAAAGATAGATGAATTTGATTTTAGTAAAGAGGAAAGGGATAAGCTGAAAAACATTTATACAGTATTTAATTTTGACGGAAAACTTCAGATATTCCTGATTGAAACCAAAGCTCTATCAAATTATCTGATTCGTTACATCACAAAAAAATTTTCAGATATCTATTTAAGACTACTTCTCATATTTACCCAAGATTTTCAGAACTATACCTTTGCTTTCCCCGAATTTGAGAGAATTGAAGAAGGCAAACACAGGCTCAAAATTACAAAACTAAATTTTGACAGAACAAATCCATACTATACAGACCTTCTTACCATTCATAATCTATCCCTTACAGGAGGGGAGCAAACTTGGCGTGACATATGGTTTAGGTGGAAAGAGGCATTCAGTGTAGAAAAGGTTACAGACCAGTTCTTCAATGACTATAAAATCGTCTTTTTTGAACTTCGTAGAACCTTTGAAAGTCAGAAAATTCCCATAAAACAATCTCATGAGCTTTCTCAGCAATTTCTTAATAGACTCATGTTTCTTTACTTCATATCAAAGAAAAGATGGCTTAATAATGACCCCAAATTCATAAAATCGTTCTGGCAGAGATACAGGGAAGAATTAAAGTTAAAGAAAGGCACAGTAAAACCAGACACTTTCTATGATGGCTGGCTAAAGGTGCTTTACCTTGAAGTATTCAACAATCAATATGGTTTTAAAAGTTATAGCCACCTTCCTCAAGATGTGAAAGAGGTGCTTTCAGAAGCTCCTTTCCTGAATGGTGGACTTTTTAGAAGAAATGAACTTGACGAATTGAATTTCCACATAAGCGACAGCCTCTTTGAGAAAGTGTTTAACTTCTTTGAAAAATATAACTTCACAATAAAAGAAGACCTGCCTCTTGATGTTGAAGTAGCTGTTGACCCAAAGATGATTGGTTATGTCTATGAATCTCTCTCAAATGTAGCAGAAGAGATATATGAAAGACAGGATTTAGGCATATTTTACACACCAGTTGTTGAAGTAGATTTTATGTGTAGAAGAGCCCTTGTTGAGTATCTAAGCAATCATCTTACAGAAATACCGAAAGAGTGGCTCTATCGTCTTGTCTTTGATGAGGACAAAAGGGAATCGGCAGATTTTATCTCTAAAAAGGGGCTTTGGTATCAAATTGAAGAACTGCTTGACAACCTTGCAGTAGTTGACCCAGCCTGTGGAAGTGGTGCATTCCTTGTGGGAATGCTTAATGTGCTTACAGAACTTTACAACCTCACATACAGCAAAATAAAGCGTGAAATGAGCCAGTTTGAGCTTAAGAAAAAGATAATTGGAAACTCCCTCTATGGTGTTGATGTAATGCCATGGGCTGTGCATTCTGCAGAGTTAAGGCTATGGCTTCAGCTTATCATTGAAGAAGACATCCCCTTTGAAAAACGTAAACTCTATCCCCTATTACCAAATTTAAATCTCAAACTAAGGGTTGGTGATTCCCTCGTTCAAGAAATTGGTGGAATAAGTTTGCATCTTAGGGACAGTAATATATCTTCTTCATTAAAGAGAAAACTAAGCAGTCTCAAAATAGAAAAGGAAAAATACTACAACAACGACCCAACTGCAAAATTTAAAACTCCCGAGTCTCTGATGCAAGAGGAATTAAGAATATTCGTAGAGATTATTGATGAGCGAATAATTACTCTTCAAAAAGAGATTCAATCTCTTGAAGTCTCTATGAGAAGACTACAGGGAGAACTTTTTGGAAAAGAGAAAAAGGAACAGCGTTCTCTCTTTGAGGAGCATATTAAGGAAAAGAAAAAACAGATTGAAGAATTAAGAATTGCCAGAACTCAAATCCAATTACCAGAGAAAAAACCCTTTGTCTGGGATATTGACTTTGCTGAAATATTTGGAGAAAAGGGAGGATTTGACATAGTCATAGGAAACCCACCATATGTCAGACAAGAAAAGATTGCTCCACCGAATATGCTTCGTTCTGAAATCACAAATGAAGACAAAAGGGAATACAAAGTAAAACTTCTGAAATCAATTCAAGTGCACTATCCTTTTATACAAAAGATTGATAAAAAGAGCGATTACTACATTTATTTTTACTTTCACGGACTTTCCCTTCTTAATGAAAAAGGAACATTCTGCTTTATCACATCAAATTCATGGCTTGATGTGGGATATGGCAGAGATTTGCAGGAGTTTTTGCTTAAATACTGTCCAATAAAGGCAATATATGACAATGAGGCAAAGCGAAGCTTTGAGCATGCGGATGTCAACACAGTGATAGCCCTCTTTGGAGCACCAGTGATTAAAAGAAATGAATGGACAGCACTCAATAGCACTGCAAGATTTGTAATGTTTAAAAAGCCCTTTGAAGAGGTTATTAATTCAAAAAATCTAATTGCCATAGAAAAGGCTGAAGAATTCCTTCAAACTCAGGATTACAGAGTATACCCAATCAAACAGGAAAAACTTCTTGAGGAAGGCTGGGAGATAGAAGAGGATGAAGACACGGTATTAAAAGAAAAATTCAGCATAGGAAAATACACTGGCAACAAATGGGGTGGAAAGTATCTAAGAGCTCCAGAGATTTATTTTAAGATTCTGGAGAAAGGAAAAGGAAAACTTGTAAGGCTGGGAGACATTGCAGAGGTTAAAGCTGGAATGATTACAGGAAATAATGCAAAATATTATAAAAGAAAAACAGAAAATTACGATTCAAAACAGTTTTCACCTGTTTTTAAAAGCCCACGTGAAGTAAATAAAATATTTCTAACAGTAAGCGATGCAATTTCCGTTATCAAAATTCACAATGTACCATATGAGATAAGAAGAGCTCCATTACTATGGGTTGATTTGAGAGGTAATAAACATATTTGTCACTACAATCACGATAATATACCTTTTGAGCACAATTTCTATGGAATATACGGGGAAAAAATAAATAATGAATCTTTGTGTTTATTGCTTAATTCTACATTAACTTGGTTCTTAATTGAAATAATTGGAAGAAAGGGGCTAGGAGGGGGTGCTATAAGATTAGTAAAAATAGATTTATTAAAACTGCCCTGTTTATATAATCCATACATTTTCTTCAAAGAGCATTATGGTTTAATAACTCGTCCTATTCAATCCATCTTCACTGAACTTGGTTTTGACCCAAACAAGCCAATTCGTGAACAAGAGCCGAATCCTCTGCCTGACAGAAAAGCCCTTGATGATATTGTCTTTGACGCCCTCGTTTTAACTGAAGAAGAACGCAAAGAAGTCTACTGGTCCGTCGCCGAACTCGTCAAAAAACGCCTTGAAAAAGCAAGGAGTGTGTGAGCCCGGACTACCTTTTTGATATAATTAGGAAACAGAAGGCTATATGGTAAAGAAATATTTTAAAGTTAAAGTTGTATCAAAGTCACTGGAAAAAGTTGGCTACATAAAGTTTTTTAACTCTTTGCCAGGTTTCATTAAGGTTCATATAGAGGTGAGTAGATGAATGAACTTACAGTAATTTTCCCCGATTCTAAAGAAATTGGTAAAAAGAATAAGCCGATAAGAGTGCTTGGTATTGATCTTGGAACTACAAATTCAACTATAGCTGAGATTAAATGGAGTCCTACGAAGCATTCACCAATAATTGTTCGCTGTTTAGAAGTAGAACAGGACACACTGGAAGGACAATATACTCATTTTCTAGTTCCATCGGTAGTTGCGATCTATAAAGATAAGGTCTATGTTGGAGAGGGTGCAAAAAGGCTTCGTGCTCTATCTCCGGAATTTGGTTTGGTCCAAAATAAAAATATTTTCTATGAATGTAAAAATGATATGGGAATTCAAAAAACCTATCACATGGCACCTAAGGGATTTAAATCGGCTGCGGAAATAGGAGGTAAGGTCCTTGAATTTCTCTATAAAGCTTCTTTATCAGATAACGATACACCAATCGATAGAGTAGTTATTACAGTTCCTGCATCATTCCAAGGTGCACAGCGAAGTGATACTATAAAAGCAGCAGAACTGGCAGGATTGAAGCTTTCAGACGGTGACCTACTTGATGAGCCTGTTGCTGCCTTTCTTGATTATCTTTTATCCACTAAAGAAGTCTTTTTTGAGAATATAACCACTCCAAAGAATGTTCTAATCTTTGATTTTGGTGGTGGAACATGTGATGTAGCTGTTTTTGAACTTGCGATTCCACAAAAAGGTAGTCCTCTAAGGATAGCACCCCTCTCTGTATCAAGATATCATAGGCTCGGTGGTGGCGATATAGACAGAGCAATAGTTTATGATATTCTTATCCCACAACTTTTGACACAGAATAATCTATCTAATTTTGATTTGAGCTATGATGATAAAAAGAATTATATTGAGCCCCAACTTCTTAGTATAGCTGAAGCCCTTAAAATTGGAATCTGTAGTGAAATATCAAGATTGCATAGTTTTAATAAATATGAAACAACAGATAAGAACAATATTGTCAAAGTTCAGCCTGGAGTTTATAATTGTCATCTCCGTGAGAGAACCTTGACTTTAAAATCACCTCAGCTTACAGCAAAGCAATTTGAAGATATATTAGAGCAATTTCTTGACAGAGATTTGTTATATGCTCGGGAAACTGAATATCGCCTGACTTGTTCAATCTTTGCACCACTGCAGGATGCGTTAGATCGTAGTAATCTCTCCCCAGAAGATATTGATTATTGTCTTATGGTTGGAGGAAGCAGCCTTATTCCACAGGTAGTTTGGGCAGTCAGAGATTATTTTCCAAATGCGAAGATGCTTACCTATGATGATAGAGAAGCCTTACAGTTGGCTATAGCAAGGGGAGCAGCCTATCATGCTCTTTCCCTTGCCCTCTTCAACAAAGGACTTATTCAACCGATATGTCATGACAATATCTCTATTAGGACAGCCTCAGGATTAGTTGAACTAATATCTAAAGGCACAGAACTACCCTATCCATCTGATAATTCATTCAAAAAGATATATGATCTTGCAATTCCTGAGACTACACTTCTTGGAACTTTAAAACTCAGATTAGAATTGGTTAGAGGTGATGAACAAAGCCTTCTTTATAGCGCTATATGGGAAATACCCGGTCCATTGAACAAAGGTGATGCTCTATGTCTTGAGTATAGATATGATCAAAATCAGGTCTTTGATATGAAAATAAGAGTTATGAATAGAAAAGAAGTGTTCTCTGCAAAGATAGAAAATCCCTTGACAAATGTTGTAAACCCTCAAGCAAAGAAGATAAGAATAGCTGAATTGGAGGAGGAATTAAGAACAGGTAAAGTTCCTGAACATAAAGTCCCAGAAAAAATAGTAGAGCTTGCTGAGAATTACTCAGAGGTTGGAATGAAAGAGAAATCAATTGAGTTTCTTAAGAGAGCTCTCAAAGCAAAAAATAAACCAGATGCAATAATACTAAACAAAATAGCTATACTCTATGGTGAAATTGGAGATTTTGAAAGAGAGGAGAAATTCTATAAGGAAGCTGCTACTGCCTCTTCATGGACAGGACCTCTGTTTAACTTAGCCCTATCTCAGAGAAAAAGAGGGAAATATGATGAAGCTATTGAAAATATTGAAAAAGCTCTCAGAAATAATCCAGAAGCACCATATTATGTACTTAGAGCATTACTTGCTGAAGACGTAAATAACCAGAAAGATAAAGAAAAATACTTAGAAAAAGCCTTGAAATTATTCGGTCCTTTGTCGCAACAGTCTGACTGGGAGCTCGGTTGGTATTTTACTGCTGTAACTTTATCAGGCAATAAGAAAAAGATTGAAGAGGTAAGAGATGAACTAAGGCGAAGAGCTGAAAATAAAAACATCAAAATATTACCAGAAGGTGTTTTACCAATTAAGACTCAAGGAATAAAACCGATTTAGTATGAGCTGGTTAATACCAAGAAATGAATTAACAGCCGAACAGATTAGAGCAATAGAGTTAAGTACTTCTGAACATAAGGTAATTTTTGGTGCACCTGGATCTGGTAAAACACAAATCCTTCTTCATCGAGCTCGATATTTAATTGATAAATACAACATTTCTCCTGATAGATTTCACATCTTTGTTTATACTAATGTTTTAAAAAGCTATATTAGGTCAGCACTTGACCTTTTGAATTTGCCAGAATCATGTGTTTCAACATTGGATGCATGGTGTTTAAATTTTTATAGAACAAAGATCAGTAACAAAGTGCCATGGGATACTGAAGCAAATTGTCCTGATTTTGTCTCCATTCGCAAAGCTGTTTTTGATAAGATCTGCAATAGCAAAACGAGTATGTCACTTTATGACTTCATCTTAGTTGATGAAGGACAAGATTTGGATAGCATCTCATTCAAAATGCTCTCTATTATCTCAAAACATATAACAGTATGCATAGACCATAAACAAAGAATTTATGAGAAGGGATTGGATGAACATGAAATATTAAAAACATTAGGGATTAATAAGCGAAATATAACGCTTCTTGACGCTTTCAGATGTTGCCCTTATATTGTGAAGTTAGGTTCTTATTTTATTGAAAACGAGGATGAAAGAAATGCGTATATTAGACAATCACGAACTGAACAGGGAGAACGAGAAACACCTCTTCTCTACTATGCTGCCAATTTTGATGATGAAAAACAGAAGTTGATCGAACTTCTTAGGATTAGACTGGCTAAAAATGAGAAGATAGGCATTCTAGTCCCTCAAAATAGACAAGTATTCGGATTTGCAAAGGGTCTTCTGTCTGCTGGATTTAATGTAGAATGGTCTTCTAAACCAGGAGAGGGAAGTTATAACTTCAACAGTCATCAGCCGAAAATTCTTACTTTTCACGGTGCAAAAGGTCTTACATTTGATACCATAATAATTCCAAGACTTGTTAATAAATCATTCCAAAGATTTAATGAACAGGAAATAACTCGTCTTCTCTTTGTTGGAATAACAAGAGCTGAAAAATGGGTAGCTCTATTATCAAATAAAAAAAATGGATTACCACAGCTTTACAAGCTTAATACCCTTGCCCAGCAAGGCTTTCTGACAATTCAAGAAAATCAGAGAACAGTAAAACTTCAAGAAGAACAAAGAGAAATTGACGATAATAAATTGCTGGATTTATTGTGAGTATCCAAAATATTAATGATGAGGATATAAAAGTTCGTCTTTCCTAAGCATCTATTCTTGCTAATGAAGAGGTAAAAGATTTTTTGAATTAATATAAAAGTCATTTAATTCCTTGTGTTATAATTAAATGGTTTTAAACAACATTTAGGGGAGGTTAATGTTAACAAAGAAAAAAGATAGAGTAATTTCTCTCCCTGTAAGTGTTTTTGGTAGTGCTGAAACAAAAGATGATCTTGAGGATTGGCTTTTATCTCAAGATCCTAAATTCATAAAAAAGATGAAGAGAGCAAGAAAGGATAACATAGAAGGCAAAGAAAAGGATTGGGAACAACTAACGAATGAAGCCAATTAGATTATCAAAACATGCTAAAGAACAGCTTCAATTTAGGGGTACTACTGAGGAAGAAATCATAGAAGCAATAAGGTCATCACCTTGGCAAAACGCAGAATTAGGAAGACTTGAATGTAGAAAAAATTTTCTATTTGAAAGTGAATGGAATAAACGTTATTATAAAATAAAACAAGTAAGACCAATTTTTGTAGAAGAAGAAACAGAGATAGTAGTTGTTACAGTATATACATATTTCTTTTAAAAAAGGAGGGCTAAAAAATGAGGATTACCTATGATTCAGAGGTAGACGCTTTATATATACGTTTCATAGAGACAACTGTAACCACAAAGCATATTGATGAGGGAATTGCAATAGATTATGATTCAGAAGGTAAAATTGCTGGGATTGAAATTTTGGATGCTATGAAAAGATTTGGTAGCAAGGAAGTTTTTAAAAAAGTAATACTTGAGGACATTGCACTTAGTCCACACTAATAAGAAAAATCATGCAAAAAGAAAAAAATGCTCAAATTTTGGCTTATTATTTAGGCTAAAATTTTTCTTAGATCATGATACCTAAAAAAATCATAGACAACACAGACATTAAGCTTTATGAATTCCTTAATGAAGTTCTAAAAGAACCTACCACTACCCAGCTTGATATTGCCACAGCGTTTTTTAATATCCAAGCTTATTCCTATGTTAATGAAAATCTTCAGGGATTAAATAGATTCCGCCTTCTACTTGGAAGAGCACCAGAGATAAAAAATGAGACAACCCTTGGTGAAGTTTTATTTACTATATTGAAAGAGGAGATTGAAAGTTTTGAACTTTCAAGGGATAAAGATAGGCTCACGAAGGAATTCATAGAGTTTCTCAAAAAAGACAATGTGGAAGTCAGACTTTATGATAAAGATTTCCTTCATGGTAAAGCCTATATATTTGATGAACTTGTAGTTATTGGCTCTTCAAACTTTACTCCTTCAGGACTCACTCATAATACTGAACTTAATTCTGTCTCTTTAGCTTCTGAAGCTGAATATGTCAGAAAAAACTGGTTTGATAAATTCTGGAATGAAGCTATTGATTTTAAAGAGGAATTAATCGCCCTGCTTGAGAATTCAAGATTTGGTACAAAAGAGTATTCTCCCTATCAGGTTTTCATAAAGGCATTATTTGAACTACAAAAAGATGAACTCAGATCAGATATGGAGGATAAACCCTCTGAATTACCAAGTTCAAAAGTCAATCTTGCTGAATTTCAAGAGGATGCTGTAAAGAGAGCTTTTAGTAGACTAAGAAAATACAGGGCATGCATGATAGCTGACTCAGTTGGTTTGGGAAAAACATGGATTGCCAAGAGAATAATAGAGGAATTTGGTTTTTACAGAAGAAAAAGATTTCTTGTAATCTGTCCTGCTCAGCTGAGAGAAATGTGGAAGTCCGAGATTAAAGATTTAATTCTTACTGAAAGCATAATCTCACAGGAGGAGCTTGCCTCTTCTGAATTTCTTGAAAAAGCCAAAGATGCGGTTGGTGGGAAACTTGATGAGGTCTCATTAATTGTTGTTGATGAAAGCCACAACTTTAGAAATCCCCTTTCAAACAGATGGGAGAATTTTTTTACACTTGTAGCTGACCATATAGTAAGAAACTCCAATCAAAGACCCTACATCGTATTTCTTACAGCAACACCAATTAATAACACGATCTGGGACCTATATTGGCAAATAATGCTTATGACTCTGAATGACCAAAAGGCTTTTCTTAAGGAAGGTATCTCAGACATATTTAAATTTTTCAAGAATATTGATAAAATTCAAGACTCTACCTTATTGAACGATATAATGAACGAAATCTCCATAAGAAGAACAAGGGATTATATAAAAAAGAATTATCCAGATGCTGAAATTAACGGAAAGAAAATTGTCTTTCCAAAGAGAGTTCTTGAAAACATAAACTATCACCTTGATGAAGCCTATCAGGGACTTTACAGAGAAATCTCAGAGATAATCAGTGAAAAATTAACAATGGCTTATTACAGGATACTCAAATACAAAAAGACTGAAAAGCTCTCTCAAGAAGAAGACATGGCATTAGGAAGAATGATTGCCTTAGAAGGAATATTCAGAACAATTCTGCTTAAAAGGCTTGAGTCAAGCGTTGAAGCATTTAGAAAGAGTCTGCAAAGTCATTTAATTTTCCTTGAAAAATTCAAAGAATTCTTAAAAGACGGTAAACTCTTAACAAAGAAAAGCTTTTATAAATACATATCAAATCTCGATGAAGAAAGTGAAGAAGAATTTCAAATTGAACTTGGAGAGATAAAAATTGATGACTATAAAGTAGATGAGCTTCTGAGTGACATTGAGAGGGATATAGAGTTATTCAAAGAAATGTATGATAAAGTTGCTCCAATTGATGGAGAGCATGATGCAAAACTAAAAGAACTTAAAAGAAGGCTTCTTGAATTAAGCGATCAGGGGCAGATTGTTTTGTTTACCTACTATGCTGATACCCTTGATTACATCTTTGAGGAGATAACTAAGGATGAGAAATTCTCCAATCTTAAAATAGAGAAAATTTCTGGAAGGATAACCTCAGCACAGATGCGTTCTGATATTGTAAAAAAGTTCATGGATGGTCAGATAAATATTCTCATGAGCACAGATGTTTTATCTGAGGGTATGAATCTTCAGAAAGCAAAGTTTCTCATAAACTATGACCTTCACTGGAATCCTACAAGAATGATTCAGAGAGCAGGAAGAATTGACAGAATCGGTTCACCTTACAGTGAAATCTATGTTTATAACTTTTTTCCAGAAGACGAGCTTGAAGACCTGCTTAGACTTGTGGAAATTTTACAAAACAAAATCAGAGAGATTGATAATGCCGTTGGACTTGACCAGACTGTCTTAGGAGAAGAGGTAAATCCAAAGGTATTCGGAGTCATAAGGAAAATAAGGGAAAAGGATGAAAGAATCTTTGATGAACTGGAGGAAGATATCTTCGGTGGAGGAGAGAGATTTTATCAGCCTTTGATGGATTATCTCAGGACAAAGACTGTAAGAGAACTTGAGGCAATACCACTGGGAATTCATAGCGGTTTAAAACGAGGAATTAAAGCAATCTTCTTTTATTACAAGTATGGAGAGGATTTTCATCTGTGGTATCTCTATGACATTCAAAATGGAGAAATCATAAAGAATAAAACAAAGATACTAAACTACATCAGTTGTCCACCTGATGAACAAAGAATAATCCTAGATTTTTTTGATGAAGTATATAGAGTTAATGAAATAATCCTAAGAGATATTGAAGAATCTTACAGAGAAGTTGAGCAAAGAAAGCTTGTTGACACTTCTTTAGTTGAGATTACATCTGACCGAAGCAAAAAATTTATATCAAGCATTATTAGAGAGATTGATTTACAAATAGACAGTTATTTACTTGACTTTCCAGAGGATACAGAAATTGAGAAAAAATGGGAAGAGACGAAAGATAAGCTACTTAAAATAAGCCTTACAAAAAAGAGACTCCAAGAATTAAGAAACCTCTGGAGAAATTTTAAAAACTCTCAAATAAATTGGAAAAAACTAATCATTGAAATATCTAATTTTCTTGAAGATAAGACATTTATTCATTCCGAAGAAGTTGAACCTTTCAATCCAAAAAACCTAAAGTTAGTGGTAATTGATTTTATTTCTTAAGGTGGTTTTTTAGAGGATCTTCGACTTCATGTTTTGCATTGAGAATATCTAATCAAATTAATCAAAAATTTTGAAAATTGATAAAATACTTCAATGAAAATATTTCTCACAAGAAAACCCAGTATTGACAAAACAACTGTAGTAAAAAAGCTTTTAAGTTTACTTAAAGACAAAGCAATAGGATTCTGGACAGAGGAATTTAGAGACCCAGAGACTAATAAGAGACTGGGTTTTAAAGTTATAACAACAGAAGGGGAAACCGCCATTTTAGCAAGTAGAAGTTTAAATTCACCCTTTAAAGTAGGCTCATATGGAGTAAACATTAAGGATTTTGAATAGATTGTCATTCCCATACTTGAAAATACTGCTAATCAAAAAGACAAAATCGTAATAATAGATGAGATAGGCAAAATGGAGCTCTTTTCTGAAAAATTCGTTGATTTAGTAATAACGATTGTCTTCAGTGATGCCTACAGTGTAACAGCTACAATTCCAATTAAGGTATTCATCCACTTGTAGCATCAATCAGAAAAATGAAAGGAAACTTGATAGAAATTACAGAGGAAAATTATATTTACAACTTGTTAATTAACACTTCATATATTTAAATTCTACAAGTAGTGAAATACTCTCTAAAATTCGGACATTTAGTTAAGTTTGTTTATTTATCATTGAATCTGCTAATTTTACATTAGTTAAAAATTTTTTCTCAGACTGTTTGTTCTTTCCTTTTGAGTTTGTCTTTCTATGAATCAATGGCAAAGCCTTGAATCTAAAATTTACAGCTATAGGATTTGAATTTCTCTGAACAGAGGTAATAGATTCTGACTTTTTAGCAGTTTTGCCATTGTAGGAAAATCTTTTTTTTATTTAAAGCTTTTAATAATTCATTTATAAAAAATCTCTCCTTAAATAGCGGGAGTAATATTATCTATATGGACACGGGAGAGATTTGTTTGACAGAATTGAGCGAACTTGCTTATTATCTCTTGCAAGAACATCCGCAGGAGGTTAAAATGAAAGGCTCAGTTGAGACAAAGGAAAAGTGTCCCAACTGCAAGGGCAAATTCAAACATATCAAAAAGATAGGTTATATTTGCCCAGAATGTAAAACTACTCCCAGAAGATTTTTCATTTATCTAAGTCATCAGGGGAAGAGATACAGAATTTATTCCACAAAAAATGGAATTCCGCTTGATAGCTATCAAACAGCCTTGACAGTCCTATCTCTCATCAACGAAGAAATAAGAAATCATACCTTTGACCCCTCTAAATACGTGAAGTCAGAATTGCAAAAGTTCTTTGTATCCAATTTGATTGATAGATACTTTGAAACTAAAAAGTCTGCGATAGCACCCTCTTATTTGCCTACTTTCAAGAAACACCTAAACACAGCCAAAGAGTTTTTCAATATCAAAGATGTCAGAGAAATCAGAAAAATAGATCTTGAAAACTACAAAATCTTTCTGGAATCACAAAAGAGAAGCTCTAAAACAGTTAAAAACTATCTTGATACCTTCAAAGCCTTTTTGAATTACTGCAAATCCACCCTCGAAATTATCGCAACCATTCCTTCTTTTCCTGTGATTGATAAACCTCAACCTAAAATCCAGTGGATTGACCCACAAACTCAAACATGGATTTTAGAAAACACCCCAGACGAAGATAAACCTATTTTACTGTTTCTAATGCTAACAGGCACAAGACCTGCTGAGGCAAGAGCTTTGAAGGTGAAAAATGTTGATTTGAAACAAGGAATTATCTACATTGATTCCAGCTTTTCAAAAAATACACTCAGACCAAAAAGAAAAGGTAAAAACTCTCCCTTATTAGTCATTCCTATCCATCCTGAACTCAAACCAATGCTTGAATCCCAAATCAGAGGGAAAATGCCTGAGGCTTTTGTCTTTATAAACCCGAGAACAAGAAACCCTTATAGCCAAGATTCATTGATTAGACTATGGCAATCAATAAGGAAAAAACTGAACCTCCCAGAAAATCTTAGACTTTATGATGCCACCAGACACTCATTAGCCTCAAATCTACTCAATCAAGGAGCTAACTTATCAGACATATCTAAAATTCTTGGTCATACCAATATAACTACAACAACAAGATATGCTCATATTGACCTCCAGAGACAGAAGATAGTCTTAAACCTTATTTCACTTTATCCCAAGGAAAGAGAAAAATTAAAGCAAATTAAAAATTAAATATACTTATCCTAAATAATAATCCGAATGGAGACTTATTCCAATCAATATTGCTACTTTTGGTATTAAATCTAATATTGGTATTATATCTAATATATGATTGAAAGACCTATATTCCATCAATATACTGTGTTAGATGAAGTTCAAAGATTTATACCTTCTTTATCCTTTAGATCTCTTGTTGTTGTAAAAGAATTTTTAGACAATGCTGCAGATGAGGCAGAAAAGCACGATTACAAATTAGAAATAGAATTTAAAGATAATTTTTTAAAAATTAAAAACCGAGGAGTTATAACTGATAAAGATATTCTCTCTATAATTGATTTCTCAAAGCTTGTATCAACTAAAAACTTCAAAAAATCTTACCAGAGGGGGGCTATCGGGCATGGCTTAAAAATTGCTTTAATGTTATCCGATATTGACAACTACCCTGTTACTGTTTATTCTCACCAAAAACAATATGATATTACACTTCTCAATAGAAAAGCAAAATCTCCTAAGGAAGTGCTTAAAGTTGAAATTAAAGAAATTCAAGATTATAAAAATGAAACCTGTTTTATAGTGCCTCTCCCAAAAGAGGATGCTTACATATCAGAAAAAATTCACTCATATATTAAAAAATTCATCACTGTTAACCCCCATATTGAATTTATTTTTAATTCTCGAGTCTATCCTCGGGTTAAAATTAAAAAACCCTCTCTCTGTGATATTAAATCTTACTCAGAGTCAGAACTTATTGACTTAATCAATGAATTCCTTGAACAAGGCTATACCCATTATGACATTGGACTTCTTTTCGGTATCAGTCCAACCTTGCTTAAAAGA
The DNA here is from genome assembly GCA_002339325.1 of Nitrospiraceae bacterium UBA2600. GTDB lineage: Bacteria > Nitrospirota > Thermodesulfovibrionia > Thermodesulfovibrionales > Thermodesulfovibrionaceae > Thermodesulfovibrio. Next base: position 31,404 of record DDKK01000003.1, read on the forward strand.
TCAAAAATATGCAAAATTAGTCAAGACAATTTTTTCAATTTTTTAAGAAATTATGCAAAACCTCTTAAACCATTTCTTCTTGGAAAGAAATCTATAACAGAAAGAATTAAAATCTTCAAATACAAATATCTTACTCATCAAAATCAATCAGTTGAAATTGTTACAACAGACTCAATTGAAGAGGATTTTTATGTTGTGAATGGAACAATTGTAAAATCATTGTATGCTATAACTGAAAATTTTGTAAGCAATATTGATTTTTTTCTTGAAGAAGTAAGAGGTAAGAAAAAAATACAGTGTATCATCTGGTATCACTCTCCTAATATTTCTTACAGAGACCCAAATAAAAAGGAGATTTTTATCAATTTTGATCTTACCAATACAATTAAAAGTGCTTTCAAAAGAATACCGAAAAAACTTACAGGTGATGGTAATTGGTTACTAATCAAAGATGAATGTGTTGAAGAGGCAAAAAGGCAAAAGATAACCAAAGCCTTCATCAAAGACCAATATGGCATATCCATTCAACCTTGGAGATATGTCTTTTTCTTGAAATGCAAAGACATTATAGATTCCATGATCCAGAAATACAAAATTATTACCATCAGGCAGCTTTATTATCAGCTTGTCAGTGTTGGTTACATTGCCAATTTCTATTCCAGTTATACAAATCTTGATAATTCCTTAACAGATGCCAGAGAAATCGGTATCATAGATTACTTTGTTTTTGAGGATCGTTCAAGATATGAGATCCACCCAAATACCATCTCTATTAACTACGACCCTGTTGCTTACCTAAAAGATTCTCTCCTCAGTGCCTTAGAAAAACCAGAAATCAATATATGGGAGTTTCAGGATTACTACCTTGAACTGTGGATTGAAAAAGACGCCCTTGTCAGATTATTTAGAGATATTGCAACCAAATATCAATTACTTCTCTTCCCAAGTAGAGGATACACTTCAAGAACTAAAATTCAAGAGGCTATTGATAGATTCAAAGAACTATCTTCTAAAGGAAAAAAATGTGTAGTTCTTTACTTCGGAGACCTTGACCCCTCAGGATGGGACATCTACAGAAACATAAAAGAAAGACTTAAGGATTATGCAAAGGTTATTAGAATTCTACTGAATCCAGATCAGAAAGAAATCTATCAAAACCTTATACCCATGCCTGTTAAACCTAAAGATTCAAGATCACCTAAATTCAAAAAAGAACATGACCTAAATAACTGTTATGAACTTGATGCAGTTAATCCTGAGATAATCCTGAAATATTCAGAAAATACTATTATGAAATTTTTTGACTCTAACAAAATACCAGATACAAAAGTATGGTATGATACCTTTAAAAAAGCTAAAGAGTCTATCCTAAACCACATTCAGGATTTGGATAGACTATCTGACTAAATTTCCCCCAGACTTCCCCTAAATCAGTTTTATAGACTCAAAACTTATTGATTTTTAAAAAGAATTTAATGCCGAAGGCGGGACTCGAACCCGCACGGGTTTCCCCACACGCCCCTCAAACGTGCGTGTCTACCAGTTCCACCACTTCGGCTAATTATAATAATAGCAGGAAAGCTTATTTTGTTTCAACTGTTTATATGATTTAATTTGCATGGTTAAAGATTTAGGCTTTCTCCTACATAAACATTTACCTCAAGAGGAACTTGGAGGGAAAAATTTTTCATCTCATTAATTACAACTTCTCTTAATTTTTCAACATCTCTATCTTCAACCTCAAGGACAATTTCGTCATGTATCTGTAAGACTAATTTTGCGTTAATCTTCTGTTCTTTGATTTTTCGGTATATTCTAATCATGGCAATTTTTATGATATCTGCTGCTGTTCCCTGGACTGTTGCATTCACTGCCATTCTTTCGGCCTGAGTTCTTAAAAACTGATTGGCACTTCCTATGTCTGGTAATGGCCGTATTCTGCCAAAGAGAGTTCTCACATATCCTTGCTTTCTTGCCTGTTCAATGGTTTTAGCTATGAAATCCCTTACGTTCGGATATCTCGAGAAATAAAGTTCAATCAGTTCTTCAGCTTTCTCATAGGGTATTTTAACCGACTCGGAAAGGCCAAAGGGGCTTATTCCATAGGTAATTCCGAAATTAACTGTTTTTGCAACCCTTCTCTGTTCATCGGTCACACTTTCCTCTGGTACTGAGAAAATCTCTGAAGCCGTTGTCCTGTGAATATCTTTACCCTTTCTGAAGGCTTCAATTAAAGCTTTATCACCGCTTAGATGGGATAGAAGCCTTAGCTCAATCTGCGAATAGTCAGCACTTAGAAATAAAAATCCCTTCTGGGGAACAAAGATTTCCCTTATATGTTCAGCCCATTGGCCTTTAACAGGTATGTTCTGTAAATTTGGCTCACTGCTTACTATTCTTCCTGTTCCAGCCGTTGTTTGTGACCATTTTGCGTGAATTCTTCCTGTCTGTGGATTTATGTAACTTTTAAGGGGGGTCAGATAGCTCGTTAAAAGTTTATTTAAGATTCTGTAGCTAATTATCTCTCTTGGTAAGTCATGCTGGAAACTAAGTTCCTCTAAAACCTCCATTTCTGTAGAGCGAGCTTTTTTCCCTCTCTTTCTTGTCTTAAGCCCTAATTTGTCGTATAAAATTTCTGCAAGTTGTTTGGGCGAGTTGATATTGAACTGTATGCCTGCAAGGGAGTAGATATTATCCTTTACTTTATCAATTTCTTTTGATACTAATTCAGTAAGTTGATTAAGTTTAGAAAGGTTTACCATAATACCCACTTCTTCCATTTCTAAAAGAACCTCCACAAGGGGCATTTCAATCTCGTAGTAGAGCCTCTCAAGGTCTTTTTCTTTAATTTCCTCTGACAGTTTTTCATAAAGTTGTAGCATCAGCAAGGGCTCGATTTTCTCTCTTGAGGACTCTACTGTTCCGAGATACTCTATACAGAGCTCGATAAAATCATATTTTGCTCTGTTTGGATTTAAAAGATAGGCTGAAATCAACAAATCAAAGAAGGGCGGAGATAATTCAAGACCTGCTTTTTTAAATTTTCTTATTACCTCCTTGGCATCAAATATTATTTTCAGAAGCTTTGTATTTAAAAGATTGCTGAGGGATTTATCTTTTAAGCTAAATTCTGAGATGTCCCTTTCAACACCTATAAGGACAACTTTTTCCTCTGGTTTTAATGAAAAAATTCCTTTCTTATTGGCTTTCTCTAATATTTTTTGGGTTTCTTCAAAATTAACGAAGATGTCTCTTTCGGAATTTTCCAATTCTTCTAATTGAATTTCCTTAAGGAGAGAGTGAAATTCAAGTTCTTTAAAAATGTTCTTTAGATTTTCCCTGTGAAATGCTTTTATTTCTAATTGCTCTCGAGATATTTCAATGGGAACGTCTTTTTTAAGGCTTACAAGTTCCTGACTTAAAAGCAGCATTTCCTTGTTTTTTCTTATTAGTTCTCCTATTTTTGAGGGTTTAATTATATCAAGATTTTTGAGAATATTTTCCACAGAGCCGTATCTTTTAAGAAGTTCTGCTGCTGTTTTTTCTCCTATTCCCTTTATGCCTGGAATATTGTCGATGTTGTCACCGACCATGGCCATGAAATCAGTCAGTTTTTCAGGCTCGATGCCGTATTTTTTAAGTATAAAGTCTCTGTCAATTATTAAGTTGTTAAAGGGGTCATATATCTTCGTATTTTCAGAGACAATCTGAAGCATATCTTTGTCAAGAGTCACAATATAACATATTGAAGGCTCTGAAGTATTTTTTGAGGATAGTTGACTTGCCACTGTAGCAATTATATCGTCAGCTTCATATCCGGGAATTTCTGCTCTCATAATTCCCAGAGCTTCTATAATGGATTTTATGTATTCAATCTGTAGTGGTAAGTCCTTTGGTGTTTCAGGTCTTGTTATTTTGTATTCTTCATATACCCTATGTCTTTTTGTAGGATGAGGGCTGTCAAGGGCAATGAGCATGTATTTTATGTTTCTGTCTTTAATTAACTTGAGCAACATACGGGTAAATCCGTATATTGCGTTTGTAAGGATTCCCTTTGAACTGCTTAGCGGTTTGATGGCATGATAAGCCCTGTATATGAAGCAACTTCCGTCAACAAGATATATTTCTTCCATATCTTAGGATACCATTGGGCAAGCCTTTTTGTCATTTTTAGAGGAATATAAAGAAAATTTTAAGCTCCGTCATTGTGGTAATGACGGAGCTTATTTGGGTTATCCTAAAATCTCCTTCATATCCTGTTCGGCTGTGGTTATTGGCTTTATAGCAAAGTTTTCCACGAGAACTTTCAGAATATTAGGACTTACAAAGGCAGGTAGGGTTGGACCTAATCTTATATTCTTTATGCCCAGGTAGAGTAGGGTGGTAAGAATAGCAACGGCCTTCTGCTCATACCATGATAAGATTAATGAAAGGGGTAGCTCATTTACACTTGTATTGAAGGCCTTTGAAAGTGCTATTGCTATTTGTATTGCCGAATAGGCATCGTTGCACTGACCAACATCAAGTAATCTGGGAATTCCATCAATATCGCCGAGTTCTTTATCAAAAAATCTGAATTTGCCACAGGCAAGAGTGAGTATTAGAGTATTTTTGGGAGTCTTTTCAACGAATTCGGAGTAATAGCTTCTTCCAGGTTTTGCTCCGTCACAGCCACCAACGAGGAAGAAGTGTTTTATTTTGCCTGCTTTTACAAGTTCAATAACCTTATCAGCAAGACTGAGCACCGTATTTCTTGCAAAGCCAACCATGACTTTTTTACCTTCCCTGTCTTCTGGAAAGCCTGACATTTCAAGGGCTTTCTCAATTACAGGAGTGAAATCTTTATCTTTTATATGCTTGATACCTGGCCAACCTACTACCCCTGTAGTAAAAATTCTATCCTTGTAGGATTCCTGCGGTTTCATCAAACAGTTTGTAGTCATAAGTATTGCTCCAGGAAATTGGGCAAATTCTTTCTGTTGATTTTGCCATGCAGTGCCATAATGGCCGTAGAAATGCTTATACTTTTTTAATTCAGGGTAGCCATGACACGGAAGCATCTCTCCATGAGTATACACATATATCCCCTTCCCATCCGTCTGTTGTAGGAGTAATTCGAGGTCTCTTAAGTCATGGCCTGATACAACAATAGCTTTGCCCTTTTTATATCCCAGGGGCACTGGAGTTGGAACAGGATGGCCGTATTTTTCAGTGTTTGCTGCGTCAAGTATTTCCATGGCTCGTAGATTTATCTGGCCTGCTTTAAGCACCATGTTGAGCCAGTAGTTTAAATCACCATTTTTTTGCATTGCATCAAGTGCTTCATATATGAAAGCATAAATTTGCTCGTCCTCGTTTCCTAAAATCTGCGCATGGTCTGTGTAGGCAGCTATACCCCTGAGAGCATATAGTGTTATCTCTTTAAGTGACTGTATGTCTTCATTTGGTGAGTTTTGAAAAATTTTCTTATTCGCCTCTTCTCCCTGCTTTACAAGTTCCTGAAAATCTTCGGCAGGTTTAAATTCGCTTGCATAAGTCTGCTGTGCTTTTATTCCCCTTTTCTTCAATTCCTCTCTTAATTCAACTGCCTTGAAAATAAAATTTTTAATTGCTTCGGCGTCAAAGTTAACATTTGTAAGGGTTGAAAAAAGAGCTTCTGCCGTGAATTTGTTAACTTCTTTATCAATTTTCCCTTCCTTCAATGCCTCCTTGGCATAAGCTGACAGCCCTTGTAGTGCATAAGTAAGCAAGTCTTGAAGATAAGCAGTCTCGGGCTGTTTTCCGCATACTCCTAATTTTGTGCATGCAGTCTGATTAGCTGTTTGTTCACATTGTCTACAAAACATAGCTAAACCTCCTTTGGAAATTATTTATACTTTGAGTTTAAATGAAGGTAGGAAAAATAACTATGATTTTCGTCATATTTTTTATTTTTCTTGAAGTAGATTTAAAAGCTTACTCGTTATATCCTTTTATTAACCTTGAGCCCAAAATAAAGAATAAGAGACAGTAAAAAATTATTACGCCCAATGAGATAACTGCTTCAAGGTCAAAGTGAGTTTTTCTAATGACAATATTTGTATGGGTAAGGGGCATAATGTATATGAGCGGCTTAAAAATAAGTGGGATTCTATCAAGGGAGAAAAATGTTCCACTGAAGAATGCCATGGGCATGATGAAAAAGTTAGAGTAGGTGGCAGTATCTTCATGGGACTTTGTAATCATCCCTGTTATCACACCAAGGGATGCAAACATGAAACAGTTTAGAAGAAGAGTTATAAGAAAAATAAGATTTATTGAGAAACCAGAGGGCACAGTAAAGCCAACAGCTATTATGAGGGAAGAGGCAAAAAGTCCTTTAACCATACCTGCAAGGACTTCTCCTATCATTATTGAAGAAGGTTTTATAGGAGACTGTATGTATACCTGAAATGTTTTAAAGTAAAGTCTACTTAGATTTAAAGCACTTGCAACCCAGGAGTAAGAGTTATTCATTGAACTCATGGCAACAAGCCCAGGAAGTAAAAAAGTAAGATAATCGCCGCCTTCTGCAAGCCTTACTGTCTTGCCTAAACCAAGTCCGAACGTGACGAGATATATAATTGGTGCAATCATGGCAGAAAAAATATAGCCCATTCGTAAAAGCTTTCTTCTGAAATGTAACATCTCCTTGAGAAATATGGGATACCAGCTTGTCATTGATTTATCCTTGTCTGTATTATTCTCTCACCTGTTAACTTAACGAAAACATCTTCAAGATTAGACCTTCTTATTGTAACGCCATCATTTCTTCTTTTGGCAATCTCGTAAGCCTCTTCTCTGCTATGACATATTTCGCTTATGAGACTTCCATCCTTATCTATAAATTCGACGACATATTCGCCTATTTGTTTTTTCAGTTCTGAAGGACTTCCAAGGGCTATTAAACTTCCATGCGAGAGAATTCCTACTCTGTCACATAAAGCTTCTGCCTCTTCAATGTAGTGGGTCGTAAGTAGCACTGTTCTGCCCTCTATTTTTATCTTTCTTATTAATTGCCAAAGCTCTCTGCGGATGTGTGGATCAAGTCCTATGGAAGGTTCATCGAGAAATAAAACCTTAGGCTCAGACAAAAGAGCCCTTGCAAGAAGAACTCTTCTCTGAAGCCCACCAGAGAGCTTGTTTACCACTGTTTCTCTCTTTTCCGTAAGCTCCATTGTCTTCAAAATAAGGTCAATTTTTCTCTTAATTTCTGATACATTATGAAGCATTCCGTAAATTAGAAGGTTCTCATAAACAGTAAGTTCTCTTTCAAGATTATTTTCCTGAGGAACAACTCCGATGATTTTTTTAATATCTTGAGGTTGTCCTATCACATCTTTGCCATCAATAAAGCATTTGCCCGAATCGGGTTTTGTAAGGGTTGTAAGAATTTTTACTGTTGTTGTTTTTCCCGCTCCATTTGGTCCCAGAAGTCCGAATATTTCGCCCTGTTTTATTTCGAGAGTAAGGGAGTCAAGTGCTTTGACTTTTCCGTAGGTTTTTGAAATACCAATAATTGTAATCATTTTTCTTAAAATATAGTCTATCACATTCCCTTGCATCTTTAGGAAAGGAAAAATTAAAATTAAAGCATGCCAATTAAATGTCCCCATTGTGGAAAAGTTGTAGATTACGAAAACAATCCTTGGAGACCTTTCTGCTCAAAAAGCTGTAAAGTTCTTGACCTTTGGAACTGGTTTTATGAAAAGTATTCAATAAAAGTTGAAGAAGTAGATGAAAAAATAAACACTGAGGAGGAAAAAGATGATAAAGCTAACAGTATGTGGCGCAGCAGGAAGAATGGGCAGTAGAATTATTGCCCTCTCAAAAGAATATGCAGAACTAAAGGTAGTAGGTGCAATAGAGTCAAAGGCAAATCCAAAAGTTGAACTTGATGCAGGAGCAGTTGCAGGCATTGGCGAAATGGGAGTAAAAATCTCAGAAGATATTTCAAAAGTCATAGGAGAGACAGATGTTGTTGTGAACTTCACTTCTCCAGAGGCAACACTTGAGCATCTTGAGATTGTAAGGAAAAATAAAAAGTCAATGGTCATTGGCACAACAGGTTTTAGCAATGAGCAGATTTCAATTATTCAGAATGCATCACGTGACATTCCAATTGTTCTATCTCCAAATATGAGCATCGGCGTAAATCTTTTATTTAAGATACTTAGAGATGTTGCCAGAGTTCTTGGCGATGATTACGATATAGAGATATTTGAGGCACATCACCGAATGAAAAAGGATGCACCAAGTGGAACAGCTGTAAAGATGGCTAAAGTTATTGCAGAAGCCCTGGGAAGAAATTTTGACGAAGTGGCTGTTTATGCAAGAAAAGGAATAATTGGCGAGAGAACCAAAAAGGAAATAGGTATTCAAACAGTCAGAGCAGGAGATATTGTTGGTGAACATACGGTTTTATTCGGTGGGCTTGGCGAGAGAATTGAAATAACACACAAAGCATCAAGCAGAGATACCTTTGCAAGAGGAGCATTAAAGGCAGCCTTATGGCTGTATGGAAAATCTGCTGGGCTTTATGATATGGGGGACGTGCTTGGAATAAAATAAAAAAGGGAGGATTTAGTCCTCCCTCTTATCCTCCCTCTACAATGGAAAATTCTTTCCACATAAACCAGTTTCCGGTGTCTTTGAGAAAATTATAAGTTTCAGCAAATATTTTGTGGTGCTGTTCTTCTTCAAAAATCAACCTTTCAAAGAGCTTTTTTTCTTTTTCCGTATTAACTTCATTAAGGATTTTTTTATAAAATTCAATGCCTTCTTTTTCCATCTCCATGGCAATTCTGAATGATTCAAGGTCATCAGTTTGAGCCTGAATGCGTTCCATCATCTTATCTTTAAGCTCTTCAAAAACTGTTTTGACTGTCTTGATAGGGTTGGCCTCTCTTATGGTTAGTTCGAGTCCCTTTAGAACTTCATCAATCATTTTGATATGATTTTTTTCATCTTCTACGATAGTCAGAAACATCTTTTTTCCAACAGGATGGGAGACTTTATCAGCTGCTTCCTTATAAAATTTTACGGCATCTGTCTCCATTTTTAAGGCAAGTTCAATAGATTTCATAGAACCCCCTCACTTAGCCTTCTGCTTCAAACATATCTTTAGTTGCTCCACAAACTGGACAAACCCAACTGTCAGGCAGATTTTCAAAAGGAGTTCCCGGTGCTATACCATTGTCGGGGTCTCCCTGAGCAGGGTCATATACATATCCACAGACACTACATTTGTACTTTTTCATTATTGCCTCCTTTGGTTGATATTTTAGATTTATTATAAATATTCTCGAAAGCAAAATCAATTGTGAATGTCTGAGGGGGGATGACCTAAATTACAGTAAAAACTGTTTTTACTACACTTACAACTCTCTATTTGGATTACGCTGTGTTTTATCCCTATTTTTATAAGTTCTGCCTCAATTTCTGAGCGTATTTTATCTGCCTCACTTAAAAGTTTAACGTCAACTACAACATGTGCAGAAAAGGCAGGTATGCCGTAGCCTATTGACCAGATATGAAGGTCATGAATGTCACAAATCCCTTTGATTTTGCCAATTTTTTCAGTTATTTCGTTTACATCAAAGCCTCGAGGTGTAAAATCTAAAAAAATGAAAAGGGATTCTTTTATAACCCTGCTACCTCCGTAAATGATTATTAAGCCAACGAGTAAGCTTATCAATGGGTCAATTAAAATCCAGCCTGTAAATTTTATTATTAGTCCTGCAAATATTACGCCAATCGATGATACGGTGTCTCCTATTACGTGTAGCCAGGCACTTTTGATGTTTAAATCTTCGTGTTTGTGTCCTAAAATCAAAGCCATCAAGAGATTTCCTAAAAATCCAAAAAATGCCACCGATAACATCAAGTTAGAATTAATCTCAGGAGGTGAAATCAATCTTCTGTATCCCTCAAATATTATCAAAATAGCAATAATGATAAGGCTTACACCATTTATAAATGCAGCAAGAATGCCTATTTTCTGATACCCATAGGTTGCCTTTCTGTTAGAAGGCTTTTTTGCTATAATTGCAGCAATCAAACTCAGTATTATGGCAAAAGAGTCTGTAAAAACATGACCAGCGTCACTCAAAAGAGCAAGTGAATTGCTTATAATTCCACCAATAATTTCGGCTGAAAAGATTATGAGCGTTATAATAAGAGTAATGAAAAGTCTCTTAGCGGAGGAGTTTTTCATTTTATTTTAAATGTTTTTATAGCCTTTTCTTGAAGTCTCTCGTTTCCACAAACAAGAAGGGTTGTCTTTGTTCCAAAATCAACTTCAAGCTCGTCAATACTTTGACCCTCAAGGTCTGTAATTAACGCTCCAGCCTCTTTAGCTATTAAAACACCTGCTGAAAAATCAAATATTCTTGATGCTGTAGGAGTTACAAAGATGCTTAAAGCTCCCATTGAAAGATAGGCGAGGTCTAAGGCTGTGCTTCCATAACATCTTACTCTACTTGCTAATTTAAAAAGCGGAAAAATTCCTTGAAGAGATGAATATGGATTAGAGGCTTCAAAGGCTATTATAACAGGTTTTTCTTCGAGCTGTGTTCTTATCTGGTGGCCATTAAAAAATGCACCCCTCCCTCTTTCAGCATAAAACTCATCTCCGTTAATTAGATTGATAATGTAGCCAGTTTTTAGATTTTTAATTTTTTTACCATCAGCTATTGCAACAGATGTAGAGAAAAAGGGTATTCCAGAAACAGCATTTTTGCTTCCATCAATGGGGTCTATGATGAGGGTTATGTCACTGTTTTCAATAAGCCTGATTCCCCTCTCTTCTGCTATAACGTTTATTTTAAATCCCTCTCTATCAAAACTTTCAATGATAACATCTTCGGCCAATTTGTCCACAGGAAATGTTATATCTCCTGAAGCCCCTTTACCAAGGGCAGCGCTATTGAATTGAGGTTTTTTTGAGGAAATCTCTTTCAAGAGCCTGCGTCCTATCTGTCTTAAAAAATCTATATTCATAAGCCCTTATTATATCCTGAAAATACGGTAGTTGACAATCTTTAAAATACCATTTATGATAAAAGTCTATGAGCAAATTCAATATAAAGTCAATAACAAGAGAAAATATCAAGAAGTTAAAACCCTATCAGGCTAAAGAAATTCCAAGTCTTATAAAGTTAGATGCTAATGAATCACCTTTTCCCGTTAAACTTTCTGAAATTGTAAGTGGTGTAGATATTCCGCTTAATAGATATCCAGACCCAGAGGCAAAGGAACTCAAGAGGGCGATTTCTAAGAGATTTCAAGTTAGACCAGAAAGTATAATGGTCGGAAACGGCTCTGACGAGCTTATATATTATCTAATTTTAACCTTTGGAGGACCTGTTTTATACCCTGTTCCAACCTTTTCCATGTATGGAATTATTGCCCAATCTGTAGGAGTTGAAACAGTAGAGTCTAAACTTGACAGAGAATTTGACATTCAGGAGGAAGATTTTTTAAATCTAATTAGGTTAAAAAAACCTTCTCTCATTTTTCTGAGCACTCCCAATAATCCAACAGGCAATACCTTTTCAGCGGAAAAGATACTTAAAATTATTGATGTGGCAAGAAAAAGCAACTCTCTGGTTATAATAGATGAAGCATATGTCCCTTTTTGCAGCCATAAAGGCTTTTTACCATTTCTAAAAGATTTTGAAAATTTGCTCATACTCAGAACTTTAAGTAAAATCGGGCTTGCTGGATTAAGGTTGGGTTATCTTATTGGAGATGAGAAAATTCTCAATGAGGTGTCTAAAGTCAGGCTTCCATACAACGTTGATTCTCTAACCCAATACATTGCCACCTACGCTCTTAAGGATTTCTACTCTAAAATAAAAAAATTCATAGCTGAAATTACAAAAGAGAGGGATAGAATGTTAAGAGAACTTTCCACTTTTAAGGAGCTTACCGTATATCCCTCGGAGGCTAATTTCATACTTTTTAAATCAAGACGGACTAATCAGATTTATGAAAAACTTCTTAAAGAAGGCATTTTAATAAGAAACATGTCACCATTAATAAAAAATGCTTTAAGAGTTACGATAGGGACAAAGGAAGAAAATTCTCAGTTCATAGAAACAATAAAAAGCATATTGAGGAAAAGGATATGAGAAAAGCCTCTATAAGCAGAAAAACCAAAGAGACAGAAGTTAAGATAGAGATAGACCTGGACGGTATTGGACAAAATAATATAGAAACTCCGCTGGGCTTTTTAAATCACATGCTCGAACTTTTCTCCTTTCACAGCAGAATTAATCTAAAAGTTAAAGCAGAAGGAGATATTCACGTAGATTATCATCATATAATCGAGGATATTGGAATAGTTCTTGGGAAAGCCATTGATGATGCTCTTGGAGAGAGAAAAGGAATAAAGAGATACGGCTTTGCATCAATCCCGATGGATGAAGCCATTGCCCAAGTATCTTTAGACCTTGGTGGTAGAGCATATCTTGTCTATAATGTGCCTTTTACAGGATTAATAAGGGATATTGATATTGCTCTGTTTGAAGAATTTTTTAGAGCTCTTGTAAACAATGCGAAAATTATCCTTCATGTCAATGTAGCTTACGGTAAAGATTTACATCACGTAGTTGAGGCAATATTTAAAGCCTTTGCAATAGCAATTAAAGAAGCTGTAATACTAACAGGAGATACTCTACCTTCTACAAAAGGCTTAATATGAAAGAAGCTTTGCTTAAGGTTTCTCTTATCGAGCACACTCCAATGCCTGAAAATTTAGTTGCTCTCTCTGCAAGACTTTGTTACAGTCCTGTTGGAGTTGATGAACTCAGGGAAAAAATGTCAGAGGAGGAGAAAGAAAAGCTCATAAATCTTCTAAGAGAGAGCGGTCATTTGAGCCCTTTTGAACATGCCTCTTTTACTTTTGCCGTAGAGGGAATATCAAGGGCTTGTTCTCATCAGTTAGTGAGGCACAGAATCGCATCATACAGTCAACAGTCTCAGAGATATGTAAGCGAAGAAAGTGGTTTTGATTTTGTAGTGCCTCCAATTTTTAAAGAAGATAATCTCCTGAATACTCTTTTCAAGGAGGCTATGGAACAATCTCATAAGTATTACTGTAAATTGCTAAAAGAGCTTGAAAAAAGAGGAATTAAAGGTGAAACTGCAAGACAGGATGCAAGGTTTGTTTTGCCTAATGCGGCAGAGACAAAGATTGTAATAACAATGAATGCAAGAGAGCTACTTCATTTCTTCCGTGTAAGATGTTGTAGCCGTGCCCAGTGGGAAATAAGAGCACTTGCAACAGAAATGCTTAGGCTTGTTAAAAAAGTAGCTCCTTTATTATTCAAGGATGCAGGTCCTTCATGTGTTGTCGGTAAATGTCCTGAGGGAAGATTTTCCTGTGGCAAGGCTGGACAAATAAGGAAAAAATTCAAAACTCTGTGATATAATTGACAAATGAGCGTAATAGATATTATAGGAAACACCCCTCTTATTAGATTAGATAGAATAAACCCTAATCCTAAGGTAATTCTCTACGGTAAATTCGAAGGAGCTAATCCAGGAGGCTCAATTAAAGACAGGACAGCGCTCTATCTAATAAAAGAAGCTGAAGAAAAAGGACTGCTTACAAAGGAAAAAATAATACTGGAACCAACCTCAGGCAATACAGGTATAGGCCTTGCAATGATTGCAGCTGCTAAGGGATATAGAATTAAGCTTGTTATGCCAAAATGTGTAAGCGTTGAGAGAAGAAGAGTTCTCGAGGCATTAAGCGCAGAGCTTATTTTAACGCCTGCAGAGGAAAGCACAGACGGTGCTATTAGGCTTGCCCATCAGATTTATGAAGACTCGCCTGATAAATACTTTATGCCAAATCAATTTGACAATGAAGCCAATATAAGGGCTCATTATGAAACCACAGCTCCTGAGATAATAGAGCAGACAAAAGGTGAGATTACTCATTTTGTGGCTGGAATGGGAACAACGGGAACACTTATGGGCGTAAGTAAGCGACTCAAAGAGTACAATAGCAGTATTCAGATAGTCGGAGTTGAGCCAGTTCCTGGCCACAGGATTCAAGGACTAAAAAATCTATCAGAGAGTATTGTTCCGAAAATATTTAATCCTTCAAGATTGGATGAAAAGATAAATGTTAATGACGAGGAAGCTTTTGATATAACAAGAAAGCTTGCAATGTTTGAAGGAGTTTTTGTCGGCATGTCTTCAGGTGCTGCAATGAGCGTGGCTCTTAAGAAGGCAAGCGAGATAAGAAGTGGTGTAATCGTTGTTATACTGCCAGATAGGGGAGATAGGTATCTGTCTACCTCCCTTTTTGCCTCAATTTGTAGTAAGTGTCCTCCTTAAATTAAGTCTTAATCTTGAGCTTTCCTTAATTCTTTAAAGAAATCTTGTAAAATCTTACGACATTCTTCTTCAAGAACTCCCGTTTTTAACTCAACCCTATGATTAAGTCTACAGTCTTGAAGAATTCTGTATAAACTTACAGCACCACCAGCCTTAGGGTCGTCACAGCCGTAGACAACTTTTTTTATTCTTGCATGCACAATTGCACCTGAGCACATTATGCAGGGTTCTTTAGTAACGTATAAAGTTGCTTCTGTAAGTCGCCAAGCACCGAGAATCTTTGAGGCTTCTCGTATGGCTAAAACTTCAGCGTGTGCTGTTGGGTCAAAGGTGGTCTCTTTTTGATTATGTGCTCTGGCAATAATGTTACCATCCACAACAATCACAGCACCAACGGGAATTTCGCCTTTTTTGTATGCTTTCTCTGCTTCTTTTAGGGCTTCTTTTAGGAAATATTCGTCAGAAGCCAGTTTGTCCACTCATCAATTCCCTGTCCTGTTTTACAGGATACTTCAAAAATTTTTATGTTTGGATTAAGAAATAGAGCGTCTTTCCTTATTTTTTCTAAGCTAACGTCAAGCAGATCCTTTAGGTCTACCTTGTTTATAATCAAAACCGAAGACTCCTGAAACATAAGAGGATACTTAAGGGGTTTATCGTCACCCTCTGTTAAACTCAGAATCATTACTTTAATGTCTTCACCAACTTTAAACTCAGCAGGACATACGAGATTACCAACATTTTCAATAAAAAGCATGTCTAAATCTTTCAGAGGCAAATCCCTTGCTGCATCGGCTATCATATTGGCATCTAAGTGACATGCTCCTTCTGTGTTAATTTGCACTACTGGTACTCCGAGTTTGTCAATTCTTTCAGCATCATTTGTTCCAGTTATATCTCCTTCAATGACGCCAATCTTTACCTTATCCTTCAGGGCTGCGATAGTTCTCTCAAGAAGTGATGTTTTCCCAGCACCAGGAGAACTCATGAGGTTTATTACATAAACCCCTGCTTCTTTAAACATTTTTTTGTTTTCTTCGGCAATTCTCTCGTTGGCATCGAGAATCTTTGTGGTAACCTTAATTTTCATTGCTTACCTCCATTTCTGTAATATTGAGCTCTTTCCCAGATATGAGATTAATTGAAAAACTCCCGCAGTGGGGACATTCAAAAAGAAGATAGTTCTCATTGCTTTCAAAGTTTTTTCCGCAATCCTTGCAAACAATTTTAACAGGTATTTCTTCGATTATTAAATTTGCTTTTTCTGCAACTGTGCCTTCCTTTAAAACATTGAAAGCAAAAAGCAGGGCATCAGTCATTATTCCTGTTGCCCTGCCTATTGATACCTTAATGGATTCTATTTTACTGTATCCATTTTTTGCACATTCCTGAACAGCAATATTTATAAGCTCTGTGGCTATAGATGCTTCATGCATCAGCCCTCTTGCTCCTTCTCCCGGGAAACCTCTTTTTCATAGGCCTCTTTACCAGCTTCAAAGGCTTTTGTAAGGGCAGACTTTTTTTCATCAAGAGTTTCCTTTGCTTTGTCAAAGGTAGACGTAATTTTTTCTCTGGCCTCCTTGATGTAAGCTTCTGCTTTTTCCTTTACATCCTCTGCTGTTTCTTTTATTTTTGCTCTTGTCTCACTTCCTGCTTGAGGCGCTAAAAGAAGTGCCAAACCAGCTCCTACAATTCCCCCCAACAAAAAAGATAAAAAAACAGATTTAGCGCTAAATCCTCTTTCCTCTTCCATTTTATTTCCCTCCTTTCTTTAAATTTTCAAAGAATACGGATGCTGCGACGGTTATTGCTGTTTTTAAGGCATTACCCTTTATGTTTACGGAATTCTTCATCCTTTCAACAGTTGCGATAAGTTCAGAAACGATGAAGGTTAGTTTTTCAATGGTTCCACCTAATTCTTTTACCTTTTCAGTAACCTTATTAATATCCTCAACGGAAGATTTAACTCCTTCAATTACTCTCTCTGTCTCGTGAATTGCAGGTTCGAGTCTTGTTTTTGTTGTATTAAGAAATTCCTTGAAAGCATTAATTCCTCTCCTTAACTCTACAGCAACAACTATAAGAAAAATTAGGGCTCCTATCAGGCTTAAGGTAGCAAGAAAATATCCTATGCTTAAAATAATAATCCACGTCTCACTCATTGTTTCCTCCTTTAAGAAAGGATAACATTTTAGATTTTATTGTGGCAAATTTTTTAGCTTTGCTCGGACGTATAAAATTCTCTGAGCTACAGTTATCCAGCTAAGGATGGTGAGGAATATAAGGGTTGTATATAGAAATCCCGTTAGACATCCCAATGCAATTAATATAAGTCTTTCAGGTCTTTCAATAATGCCGATTTTACAGGAAACTCCAAGACCTTCAGCTCTTGCTCTTATGTAGGAGATTAAAAAAGAGGCAATCATGCAGAAAAGAGTTAAGATTAGTCCTTCTGCATGATTGAGTTTCAGAAAATACCATGCTATACCAGTGAAGATAAATCCATCAGCTATTCTGTCAAGAGTTGAGTCAAGTAAAGCACCAAATTTGGTTGTCCTTCCATTCACTCTTGCCATAATTCCATCGAGCATATCAAAAGCTCCACCGGCAAGAATAAAAACGCCACCAAGAAATAGATTAAAAGGGATTACAAAGCAAGAACTTGAAGTTATAATCATGCCCATAAAGGTTATAATATTGGGATTTACAGGAAAGGCTTTTGCTAAAGGTGTAAGGGGTTTATCAAGAAGATGGCTGAATTTCTCACTTAACAAGCTATCTTTCCCTCTTTCCTTCTATAAACTCCTCCACCATATTTTTTGCCACTTCGTCAGGATACTGAACTCTTGGGTGTTTCATGAAATAGGCAGATGGCGAAATGAGAAGTCCGCCAGTTCCCCTGTCAAGAGCCAATTTACAACATCTTATGGCATCTATGACAACACCTGCACTGTTAGGTGAGTCTTCCACACTCAATCTGAGCTCTAAATTTATCGGCACATTTCCAAAAATTTCTCCCTCTATTCTTAAAAAGCATACTTTATTGTCGTTCATCCACGGTATGTAATCAGAAGGGCCAATATGAACATGCTCTGCTTCAAGTTCATGAGTTATCTGACTCGTTACTGCCTCTGTTTTAGAAATCTTTTTTGAGGTCAGTCTACTACGATTTAGCATATTGAGAAAGTCAGTGTTTCCACCAACATTTAATTGATAGGTATTTGTTATACGAACCCCTCTGTCCATGCAGAGTTTACTTAAAACTCTGTGCACTATTGTTGCTCCAATCTGGCTTTTTATATCATCGCCTATTATAGGAATTTTCTTTTCTTCGAATTTTTTTATCCATTCATCATCGGAAGCAATAAAGACAGGTATGCAGTTGATGAAAGCAACACCAGCCTCAAGCGCACACTGGGCGTAGTATCTGGTTGCTTCCTCTGAACCTACGGGAAGATAGCTTACTATTATTTCTGCCCCCGTTTCTTTTAAAACTTTTACCACATCTACAGGCTTTTCATCGGCAGGAATAAATCTCTTATCATCTGGGTAATCCTTCATGTGTTCAGCAACACCGTCAAGGATTGGTCCCATTGAGACTTTTACAGGATAATCTGGCAGGTTAGAATAGAAAATTTTGGTGCAATTAGGCTTGGCAAAGATAGCTTCTTTAAGAGGTTTGTTTACCTTTCTTTTGTCTATATCAAAAGCTGCAACTACCTCTATGTCTCCTGGAAGATAACCTCCGAGATTAAAATGCATCAATCCCGGAATTTTTTCCTCGCTTTTATAATTTTTGTAATACTCAATTCCCTGAATAAGAGCACTTGCGCAGTTTCCAAGTCCAACAATAGCAAGCTTTATTTTTCCCATTCTTATCTCCTTGTCCTTTTGGATGAAAAAATGCTAAAACAAAATTTTATAAACTAATAAATATCTTTATGTCAAGCCTTAAAGTGTTGATTTAATTGAGCATTGGATTTTACAATATCTTTTAAGCGTGGATACTACCACAAATTACATAAACAATTTTCTGAATTATCTCAAGCTTCAAAGAGGTGAGTCACCAAACACTATTAGAGCGTATAAAAAAGACTTGTTCGAATTTTTTCAGTTTGTAAAAACTATGCCAGAAGAAGTAGATTCCGTTGCTATTAGAGGTTTTATTTCAGAACAAATTTTAAAGGGCAATTCTAAAACAACGGTGACGAGAAAACTCTCATCAATTAGGTCTTTTTTTTCTTATCTTTACAGCGAGGGAATAATCAAGATTAATCCTGCAAGGGCAGTATCTTCTCTTAAAGTAAGAAGAAATCTGCCTAAATTCTTAACAATAGATGATACTTTCAAGCTTATCGAAGCCTCCTCAGAAGATAAGTTCATTGTCCAGAGAGACAGGGCTATGTTAGAGCTTCTTTATGGTTGTGGAATACGAGTTAGTGAGTTATGCAGTCTAAATCTGGAGGATTTAAATCTTAAAGATGGACTAATAAAGGTAAAAGGAAAAGGGCAAAAGGAAAGAATTGTTCCGTTAGGACAGAAGGCAAAGGAAGCAATAAAAAAATATCTTGCTATGAGACATATCTTGAGAATAAAAAAGAAATTTGCCACTCAGGAAGCTCCTCTTTTCATAAACAACAGGGGCAATAGAATCTCCGACAGACAGGTAAGAAGAGTGGTAATTAAATATGCTAAAGCAATTGGAATTCAAGAAAAAATAGGACCTCACACCCTACGACACACCTTTGCAAGTCATCTTCTCATGGAAGGTGCTGATTTAAGAGTGATACAAGAATTGTTAGGGCATTCGTCTCTATCAACAACTCAGATTTACACGCATATTGATTTAAAGCATCTAATGGAGATTTATGACAAATCCCATCCACTTAATAAGGAGGAAAACTAAATGGAGTTTCACGGAACGACGGTTTTATGCGTAAAAAGAGACAGTTCAGTTGTTATGATATCTGATGGGCAGGTAACTTTTGGAAATACGGTGCTTAAACATAATGCAAAGAAAATAAGGAAACTCTACAATGGTAAGGTTCTCACAGGCTTTGCAGGCTCTACAGCAGATGCTTTTACACTTTTTGAAAGATTTGAAGGCAAACTTGAGACATACAAAGGAAACATTCTCAGAGCAGCAGTAGAGCTCGCGAAAGACTGGCGAACTGACAAAATTCTCAGAAGACTTGAAGCATTGCTTCTTGTGGCAGACAAAGAGCATATCCTTGTTCTCTCTGGTAATGGTGATGTAATAGAGCCTGAGGAGGGAATTGCAGCAATTGGCTCTGGAGGACCTTTTGCTTATGCTGCTGCAAAGGCACTTTATGAAAATACTGAACTTTCTGCAAGAGAAATTGCAAATAAAGCAATGGAGATAGCTTCAAAGATATGCATTTACACAAACAATACGACTGTAATGGAGGAGTTGGAGTAATGGAAAATCTTACACCGAAGAGGATAGTTGAAGAGCTTGATAAATTCATAATTGGCCAGGAAGGTGCTAAAAAGGCTGTAGCCATAGCTCTTAGAAACAGATTTAGAAGACAGTTACTACCGAAGGAATTAAGAGATGAAGTGCTTCCGAAAAATATTCTCATGATTGGGCCTACGGGAGTTGGTAAAACGGAAATTGCAAGAAGGCTTGCAAAGCTTGTAAATGCTCCTTTTGTTAAAGTAGAGGCATCAAAATTTACTGAAGTAGGTTATGTTGGAAGAGACGTAGAATCAATAATAAGAGACCTCACAGAAGTATCAATGAACATGGTTAAACAGGAACACTCCCAGCGAGTTCAAGAAAAGGCTAAGCAGATGGCAGAAGAGAGAATTCTTGACATTCTTCTGCCTCAGCCAAGATACACAAGAGATATTAATGAGGCAGAGGAGAGAACTCGATATCAAGAGACAAGAGAAAAACTCAGGAAACAACTTCGTGAGGGAGCTCTTGATGAACGGTATGTAGAGATTGACTTGAAAGAAAAAGTGATACCCTTCGGAGTTATCTCAAACGTGGCAATGGAAGAGATTGAAATAAATCTCAAGGAAATGCTTGGAAGCTTTCTTCCAGAAAAAGTAAAGAGAAAAAAAGTGAAAATCGCTGAAGCCATAAGGATACTCACGCAGGAAGAGGCAAATAAATTGATTGATATGGAAAAAGTAACAAAAGAGGCTATCGAGAGAGTTGAGCAGACAGGAATAGTATTTATCGATGAGATTGATAAAATCGCCTCTCGTGGAAGCTCTTATGGACCCGATGTATCCCGAGAAGGAGTCCAGAGAGACTTACTGCCTATAGTAGAGGGTTCAACAGTAACGACTAAATACGGTCCTGTTAAAACGGACCATATACTTTTTATAGCAGCGGGGGCTTTTCATGTGGCAAAACCTTCTGATTTAATTCCCGAGCTTCAGGGTAGATTTCCAATAAGGGTAGAGCTTAGCTCTCTTGGGAAAGAGGAGTTTATAAAAATTCTTACAGAACCCGACAATGCTCTGATAAAACAGTATATAGCACTGCTTAGCACAGAAGGAGTTAAGCTTGAGTTTACTAAAGACGGAATAGCTGAAATTGCAGAAATCTCACAACACGTAAATGAAAAAACAGAAAACATAGGAGCAAGAAGACTTCATACAGTAATGGAAAAACTACTTGAAGACATATCATTTAATGCTTCCGAACTTACAGGACAGACAATTAAGATTGACGCAAAATTTGTAAGAGAAAAACTAAGTGAAATAGTCAAAAGTGAAGACCTCAGTAGATACATTCTTTAGTCTTAAAAAATATGGCTTAAGGCTGAAGATAGCTTTTTTGGTCTCTTTGCTTGCAATATCCTGTGCACCAGCAAAGAGACCATCTTCGGTAGATTATCAGCCCTCTGCAGAAGCAAAACGAGGAGTTGCCTCTTGGTATGGTGCGGAGTTTCACGGAAGACCAACTGCTTCCGGAGAGATATATAACATGTATGACTACACCTGTGCTCATAGAGAATATCCATTTGGAACAAGGCTAAAGGTGACAAATCTCAAGAATGGTAAAGACGTAGTATGCACTGTCAATGACAGAGGACCTTTTGTTCCAGGTAGAGACCTTGACCTATCCTATGCCTCTGCAAGAAAGATAGACCTCATAGGTTTAGGAATTACAGAGGTATTAATGGAGCCGATAGGAAGAGATTTAGCCTACGTAAGATATGTAAAATACTCACCTATTAATGGCCAGTTAACAATTCAGGTGGGAGCTTTCAGAGAAATTGAAAATGCCCAGAGGCTGAAAGAAGCCCTGAGCCTCAATTACAAAAATGTTTACATAATCAAAGCCTCTGTCAAAGGAGAAGTCTTCTACAGAGTAAGGGTTGGAAAATACAGAAGTTATGATGAGGCATACGGTGTTGCAAAAGCTATGGGACAGGAAGGCTACAGGGTTCTTATAACAAATTTTGAAGGAGGTCTTAGAGATGAAATTTGAAAGATTTGATGAGGTAGTAAAATTTCACGGACACAGCTGCCCCGGTCTTGCATTAGGTTACAGAGTTGCCCTTGCAGCCATAGAAGAGCTTGGTATAAAGAGAGCTGAAGATGAGGAAATTGTCTGCATTGTAGAAAACGACTCCTGTGCAGTAGATGCTATTCAGGTAATTACAGGTTGCACCTTTGGAAAGGGTAATCTTCTTTACAGAGATTACGGAAAACAGGTATATACGTTTTTTGACAGAAAAAAAGAAAAGGCTGTGAGAATTTCGATAGATTTCGAATTAACAGAAACAGATGAAGAGAAGGCCATATGGAGAAGATTTACCGAAGGAGAACGAACTAAAGAAGTTTTAGATTTCATCAATAGAAGAAAAGCTGAAAAAACAAAACAGATACTCAATGCTGATAAAGAAAAACTACTTAAAATATCCTACCCTTCTTTCAACCCACCTAAAGAGGCAAGAATATTTAAAAGCCTCCGATGTGAACAATGTGGAGAAAAGGTTGCCGAGATAAAGGCAAGGCTTTTGAACGGAAGAACTTTATGCATACCCTGTTTTGAGGCTATTCTATGCAAGAAATAGAAATTAGCCTTACAGGGATTGCCCATCTTGGAGAGGCTATTGGAAAATACAACGGAAAGGTAGTATTCGTTCCTTATGGTATTCCTGGAGAGACGGTTAAGGTTAGGATAATTAAAGATGAGGGAGATTATTGTAGAGGAGAAATCATTGAGGTTTTAGAACCATCCCTTTTCAGAGAAACTCCTCCCTGTGAACTCTTCGGTAGATGCGGAGGATGTAGCTTTCAGCATGTTGCCTACAGTTACCAAACAAAACTCAAGGAAATAGTAGTCATGGAACAGCTTAAAAGGATTGGTGGTTTTGAAAATCCCGAGGACTTTACAAATCTCACAATTTATGCTGAAAATCCTTACAATTACAGAAATAGAGGAGATTTCTCAATAAACAGAGAGAAACTTTTAGGCTTTAAAATAAGAGGCACCCATCGATTTATTCATGTCTCTTACTGCCACATAATGCATGATAATATTAACAAAATTCTATCTCTTATTCAAGGAAAAAGTCCTAAAAGAAAGACTCATAACATTACAATAAGATATGGCATAAACACCTCAAACTATCTTGTTCAGCCTGAAATAGACATAGAAGAACTGAAAACGGGACAACTATTCTACACGGAAAAACTCCTTGACAAGGAGTTTAGAATATCGGTGCCATCATTCTTTCAAGTAAACACCTATCAGGCAGAAAACTTAATTAAAACAGTATTGAACTACATTACCGAAGAGGACAAAACGGTTATAGATGCCTATGCAGGAGTAGGAACATTTACTGTTTTCATAGCCAGAAAAGCAGAGAGAGTAATAGCCATTGAAGAAAGTCGGTCAGCTTATAAAGATGCGCAAGCAAATATTAAGGATTTTGACAACATAACCTATCTATGTGAAAAGACAGAGGAAACGCTTGCGAGGGATGATATTAGCGCAGATGCGATAGTGATTGACCCTCCGAGAGTTGGTGTAATGAAAGAAGTTCTTCAGGCAATAGCAGAAAAAGGCATAAAAAAAGTTATATACGTATCCTGTGAGCCCTCAACCCTTGCCAGAGATTTAAAATATCTAAGAGAAAGAGGTTACAAACTCATAGAGGTTCAACCAGTGGACATGTTTCCTCAGACTTATCACATTGAAAATGTGGCTTTAATGAAACTTGAATAAATAGGAGGAGAGTATGGCTTTAAAAATCAATTTGCAAGAGGTAAACATGCAGCCTCATCCTAAATTTGAAGGCGTAAAGGTTGGATATGTTTCAACAAAAGAGAGGCATCCAGAGTTAAGCATAATTATTCTTGAAGTAGTGCCAGGAATTCAAATTCCTCTTCATACCCATGAAAGAGAAATTGACAGCATTTTCATATTGCAGGGCGAGGGCGAGATGTTTTTAAATAATGAATGGATAAGAATAAAAGCGGGAGACATTATAGTGGTAGGAGCCAATGAACTTCACGGATTAAAATCCACTGGCGAAATTCCACTAAAATCTTACGTAATTCATGCTCCTGCTCTTTGGTAAGATTGACAAAACAAACTCAAATAACTTTATAATTCATCAAATGGGCGATTAGCTCAGGGGGAGAGCGCTTCC